>AP018281.1:1935000-2580000 GCA_002368355.1 Chondrocystis sp. NIES-4102
GAAGCAGCAATCCTTAAAAGAGTGCGTAATAGCTCACTGGTCTAGCGCGCCTGCGCCGAAAATGAACGGGGCTAAGTAGGACACCGAAGCTGTGGACTTCAAGGAATACTTGGAGTGGTAGAGGAGCGTTCTGTATAGGGAGAAGCATTAGCGGTAAGCAGATGTGGACGGTACAGAAGTGAGAATGTCGGCTTAAGTAGCGAAAATATATGTGAGAATCATATACCCCGAAAGCCCAAGGGTTTCTTCGGAAGGCTCGTCCGCGAAGAGTTAGTCGGGACCTAAGGCGAGGCTGAAAAGCGTAGTCGATGGAGACAGGGTGAATATTCCCTGACTACTGTATGGGAGCATAGATGGGGACGCATAAAAAATAACCACGCCCTGAATGGATTGGGAGTTTTCTAAGGAAAGCGAGTGGTAAAGATAGTGCCAAGAAAAGCCATGTATGTGATGAAGATAGAGTACCCGTACCCGAAACCGACACAGGTGGGCAGGTAGAGAATACCAAGGGGAGCGAGATAACTCTCTCTAAGGAACTCGGCAAAATGACCCCGTAACTTCGGGAGAAGGGGTGCCACCGAGAGGTGGTTGCAATAAAGAGGCCCAGGCGACTGTTTACCAAAAACATAGGTCTCTGCCAACTCGTAAGAGGAAGTATAGGGGCTGACGCCTGCCCAGTGCCGGAAGGTTAAGGAAGTTGGTCAGGAGGTTTATCCTTTGAAGCTAGCGACTGAAGCCCCGGTGAACGGCGGCCGTAACTATAACGGTCCTAAGGTAGCGAAATTCCTTGTCGGGTAAGTTCCGACCCGCACGAAAGGCGTAACGATCTGGGCGCTGTCTCGGAGAGAGACTCGGCGAAATAGGATTGTCTGTGAAGATACGGACTACCTACACTTGGACAGAAAGACCCTATGAAGCTTTACTATAGCCTGGAATTGGGTTCGGGCTTCGCTTGCGCAGAATAGGTGGGAGACGAAGAAGTAATCCTTGTGGGGATTATGGAGTCATCGGTGAGATACCACTCTAGCGAGGCTAGAATTCTAACTTTGTCCCGTGATCCGGGAGAAGAACAGTGTCAGGTGGGTAGTTTGACTGGGGCGGTCGCCTCCAAAAAGGTAACGGAGGCGCACAAAGGTTCCCTCAGGCTGGATGGAAATCAGCCAAAGAGTGTAAAGGCAGAAGGGAGCTTGACTGCGAGAGAGACAACTCAAGCAGGGTGGAAACACGGTCTTAGTGATCCGACGGTGCTGCGTGGAAAGGCCGTCGCTCAACGGATAAAAGTTACTCTAGGGATAACAGGCTGATCTCCCCCAAGAGTTCACATCGACGGGGAGGTTTGGCACCTCGATGTCGGCTCATCGCAACCTGGGGCTGAAGTAGGTCCCAAGGGTTGGGCTGTTCGCCCATTAAAGCGGTACGTGAGCTGGGTTCAGAACGTCGTGAGACAGTTCGGTCCATATCCGGTGTAGGCGTAAGAGTATTGAGAGGAGTCTTCCTTAGTACGAGAGGACCGGGAAGAACGCACCGCTGGTGTACCAGTTATCGTGCCAACGGTAGACGCTGGGTAGCCAAGTGCGGAGAGGATAACCGCTGAAAGCATCTAAGTGGGAAGCCCACCTCAAGATGAGTACTCTGTGGGAGAAAATCCCGTAAGGTCACGGGAAGAACACCCGTTGATAGGCGTTAGGTGGAAGAGCAGCAATGTTTGTAGCCGAGACGTGCTAACAGACCGAGGGCTTGACCTCAAATTAAGACTTAATTGAGATGTAAAACATCTACTTAGTAATCATTGGGTAAAATATCAATTAGATTTATGCAGTCTTGAGGGAATCGAGATCTACATCGACCCGAGAGAATTTCCTGGTGCTTTGAGCGCAGTGGTCCCACTTCGACCCCATCCCGAACTCGACTGTGAAACGCTGCCGCGGCGAAGATACTTGGAGGGTAGCCTCCTGGGAAAATAGCTCAGTGCCAGGTTCAATCTTACCCAAAGCCGTAGTATTTAATATTTACTGCGGCTTTTGTCTTTATTATTTATTTGTCTATAATTTCCAAGATATTTTTCGGATCTAATTTATTTTGAAACCAAACCAGTTGGTTAGGCAGATTAGTTAAATTAACTCCAGCCTTATCCAAATTTAATCTTTTGGAAACGGCTAAAATCAAATTATTTGCCTCAGCATTACGGACTTGATAAAACTTTTTTCTTAAGTACTCTAGCCTCCAATAACCAATAATTTCAAGTAGAAATTCCCTACCGTCTGGATGAACAAGGCGAAAGTCAGGGATCATTACACTACCAGCTAGGGGAATTAAATCTACTTCGCGTTCTAAGTGCCAAAAAGTTTCAATTTTCGCCCAACTTGCAGCAAAGGAAGCTTCAATCATACTGTCATAGGGTTTATCCGCAGGATAATGGGAGATTAAGTGGCAACGATCGCTGTTTAAAGTAAATTTATTGATTTTAATTTTGCCTGAATATTGATCACGAGTTTGTAGTTGAGCCTGTAGATTCCATTTAGTAACATGTAGTAAAGCTGGAATCATTTTAGCTAATGCAAGACCGTAACGAGTACTAGATTTAAATAGACTAGCAGGACCGTCCATAGTAAGAGTAAACCCAGTGTCAGCATCACCTTCAATGTAAGCCATTAATTGAAATAATTTAATATAACGAAATAGTAATTTATACTCTCCAGGATCGTTACGATAAGCATTGATGATTACATTAGTGGCACGGTAAAAAATTCCCTGTACTTGAGAAAGATTGTAACGATGCAGTAAAGTTTCAGGCAGAGGGGGTTCAAATTCAGTGAAGATGCGATTTTCTTGTAAATCTGCGTATAATCCTGTTGCCACTTCCTGATAAGATACATATCGCTCAAATTGGTTAGTCAAGGCATAAGCGATCGCTTCTAAAGTTTCAGTGCGTTGATCAGGTAAAGTCGCAACCTTAGCTGCTTCTAAGAATACTCTTTGTCTAAGTATTAAAGGTTCAAGAGGGCTAATAATTTCAAAGGTGGCAAATGTATTACGTAGAATGTGGGCTAAACCTCTTTGAAGACGAAAATTAGGACTATCACCTTCTAAATCTAAAAGTCGTTGATCCAACTCTTTCTGAGTTTTACCCAAACAATTTTGAAAACAATTAATGATTTGAGTGGCTAAGGCTAGATTTTCGTTATCGATTTCTAACTTTTTCGGTACTATTGTTTCGCCATTACGTTTATATATAAGTAGGTCGCTTTTTAACATCAGAATTTAATTAATATTAAACAAAATGTATCAGCCCTTAGAATGCAGACCAGATAGCTATATAGAATGGTATCAACAAGGTAATCAATTACGCGCAGAAGGTTATTATCAGGAAGCTTTAGTAAGCTATGAGCGTGCATTAGATTATCATCCTCGTGATTATTGGACATGGTATCGCAAAGGAGTCGTATTAGAAGCTTTAGGTTATTATGATGATGCTATAGATAGTTATAATAAAGCCATTGCCATTCAACCTGATAACTATTGGGCTTGGTATGAACAAGGGTGTATTTATTCCTTAGAATTCAATCAACAGCACAAAGCGATCGCTTGTTTTACCCAAGCTTTAAATGCTAATCCTCAAGACTATTGGGCAGTTTACCGTATGGGGGAGGCATGGAGGAAATTAGGGGGATACGAATCAGCAATTACTTATTATGATCAAGCTTTAGAATTACGTCCGCAAGATTTTTGGTCTTTATATCGTCGTGGAGAAACACAGCAAAGTTGGGGAAAATTGCAAGTTGCTATAGAAAGTTATAATCAAGCATTAACTATTAAACCTGATGATTATTGGAGTTGGTATCAACAAGGTCTAGCCTGGGAACAACTAGAGTATCTATCTGAAGCTATTAACTGTTATGAACAAGCTTTGAAATTAGATGTTGCCTCTGATTTAGCTTGGTATCAAAATGCCTGTTGTTATGCGAGATTAAATAATGTTAATTGGGCAATTACTAGTTTAGAAAAGGCAATTGATCTTGAACCTAAAAAATATTTAAAATTAGCAAGTCAAGCCCCCATTTGGCAACAATATAGGCAATTGTCTGGATTTCAATCCTTAATTATCAACAAAAGCCGTAAATACCAAGTAGAAATTGATTAAATCTTAAAATTCAAAAGTTTGTGTTAACCTGTGGGCTAAAAGTTATCTTAATTAGTCCTATCATTAAATGATTCGAGTAAATTCTATTTTTGTAGGCAAATGCAGCTTATATTTAAGCATTATTGCAATTATTTTTTTAATTGGGGGAAAAAAAAATCAGCTTGCTGCCGTAAATGTGACGAATAACATAACTACTGAGATAAATAACGAGACTGCTTTCCCAAATTTAGAAGATGGCAAAATCTATCAAGGAATAATTAATGAGGCAGTTGCTAATAATTTGGCGCAATCATCAATAGGAGAGATTGTTCAAACAGTAGCTATGAATTTTTTAGGTGCAGAATATCAAGCAGGATTATTAGATCAAGGAAATCAAGAAAAACTAGTAGTATCTCTGCAAAAATTCGACTGCTTATTATTTGTAGAAACAGTTTTGGCGATCGCAAATAATATAACTAATAAACAATATGGTTATCAAGCCTTCACCCAGCAATTAGAAGCACAACGTTATTGGAATGGTTCAATTAATGGATATTGTAGCCGTTTACATTATTTTTCCGATTGGATTAAAGATAATCAACGACGAGGCAATGTAGAGAATATTACGTCGCAATTGGGAGGAATTAATAAAAATCAAAAACTTAACTTCATGACTACCCATCGCCAAAGTTATTCTCAACTTGCTAATAATGAATCTAATTTTAAGTGTATTGCCTCAATGGAAGCTAGTTTACCAGTAACATTAAATTATATTCCTACCATAGATATTAAAAAAATTTATCCTCAACTGCAACCTGGAGATATTATAGGCGTAGCAACGAATATTGCAGGTTTAGATTTTACCCATACAGGCTTAGTGTATCATCAAACTAATGGTAATGTCGGTCTAATCCATGCGAACCCTGGAGGAAAAGTTGTAATTGCCAATGACCTAAAAAGTTATGTAGAGAATGTAGAAAATGCGATCGGAATTGTGGTGACTAGAGCATATAAATCCGACTAATAATTAAAATATTGTGCTGTCAGTATAAAAGAAATAGCCAATCAAATTTAGTTAAACTAAAAAAATCACATCACTAAACAATCAACAATTATAAATAATTCAATCATACAACATGGCTTCTTTTGGCGATATTGTTGGTTATTTTAGTAAATACAAAGCAGTAGCAATTGCTAGTATTACTGCTTCGAGTCTATTTGAAATTTTGGATTTAATTGTACCCTATAGCATTGGGCAAATCCTTAATGTTTTATCTAACCAACCTTTAGATAAACCTTTAGCAAATTTAATTACCACAGTACAACAACTAGGCAATTTTCCTCAAAGTAAATGGTTATCACTAGGAGTATTACTAGGAATAATTTTTATAATTACGGTAGTGCGCGCCCCTATTCAACCTTGGTTAGGAGTTTGGCATCATTGGGAAATTTCCCTAAAAGCCAGACGAGATCATTTTAAGGCGGTGGTAGCCAAAATTTTAACTTTACCTTTAGGCTATTATGACGAAAATAATCCAGGGAGAATTGCAGGAAAAATCGCCAGAGGGATTGAAAATCATACTTGGACATATCCTGAAATAGCAGGACAACTAATACCAAAGTTAGCAAGAATTTTAGGCATCTTTATAATGATCTTACTAATAGAGCCGATAATTGCGATCGCTTTTCTGCTTTCTTTTATTGGTATCCTCGCTTATAGCCTCAAGCACTTACGTATTTTAATTACTAAAGAGGAATTATTAGACAAACATCAGGAAAACACCGAAAGTCGCACTTCAGAAATTATTACCAATATTAAAACTGTAAAATCTTTTGCCACAGAGGCACAGGAATATCTACGACAACAACAACGCTTTGAGAGGGAATTTAAATATGTCAATTATCGTATTCATAAAGGATATGTTCATTTAATAACTTGGTCACGTAGCATTATTCAAGTTTGTGTTTTTTTAGTCTTGCTTTTTACCTTAATTTCTACTGTTAAAGGTGATATCACTTTAGGACATTTTATTACAACCTTAACAGTGTCTAGTATGGCTTATGCAGAGTTAGAACCAATCAATCAATTAGCAGAAATATTTGCGCGTCGTTATGCTTCAATGGCACGTTTCCATGACTTTATGAAATTAGAGTCAGGATCTGATGCTGCCAACCTTATATACACAAATATAAACCCCCAGTCCTACCAATTTCAGGGAAAATTAGAATTCAATAATTTGAGTTTTGGATACGATCCTAATCGCCTAATTCTACAAAATATCAATCTGCTAATCAAACCTTATCAAACGGTAGCATTAGTAGGTCGTTCTGGTTCAGGTAAATCCACATTAGTTAAATTATTGTTTCGCTATTTTGAACCCAATCAAGGAGAAATTAAAATTGATGGTCAGGATATTCATCAACTAAACATTACTAACTATCGTCGCCGATTAGCGATCGTGCATCAAGATGTAGATATTTTTAATGGCACTATTTGGGATAATCTTATTTATGGTAATCCTCACGCAGATAGGGAAAAAGTTAAACAAGCCTGTAAAATAGCTAGAGTTGAGCAATTTATTCCCGAATTACCCCAAGGTTATCTTACGGTGGTGGGAGAAAGAGGGGTGAGGCTTTCTGGAGGACAAAAACAACGTTTAGGTATTGCAAGAGCGTTAATAGTAGATCCTGATATTTTAGTCTTTGATGAAGCTACTTCTAGTTTAGATTACGAATCTGAACGTTCGATCCAACTGGCGATGAAATCCATTTTAGGTACACGCACTACTTTAATTATTGCCCATCGCTTAAGCACGATTCGAGAAGCAGATCTAATTGTCGTTTTAGATGGAGGCAAAATTGTAGAAATAGGCAGCCATCAACAACTATTAAATCAAAGTGGGATTTATCATCGTCTCCATTCCTTACAAGCAACAGGAGAAATCTTTACTTAAAATTAAACATTACCATAGATAGAAGAAAAGAGGTTAATTCTAGTTTATTTTTTAAACTATAAAAATTTTCCCCAGCTATTAATTATATGAGTTGCCCTCCACAACCAGATCAAATATGTATTCAAGGCATAGAAGAATCAACAATTAGCAATTATTTTTTAAGCATTAATCAAGAAAATTTTCAACAGACAGCAGCCTTATTCGCCCCTGAAGGAAAGTTACTTGCGCCTTTTGAAAAACCGATAATTGGAGGGGAAGCGATCGCACTATATCTAACTAAAGAAGCAAAAGGAATGCAACTACTTCCTCGCCAGGGCGTTTATGAAACATTAGATGAGCAGCAGCAAATTAAAGTTACGGGAAAAGTTAAAACTAGTTTGTTTACTGTTAATGTAGCCTGGTTTTTTCAACTAGATGAGCTTGATAAAATTACTTTGGCTCGAATCAAATTATTAGCATCTCCACAGGAACTATTAGGACTACGATCACAAGCAAATCAGAAAGTTCAAAATGTTATTGTAGAAAAAGCAACAGAAGTTAAATAATTTTTCCCCAAGTTCTTCCTAAAACATTAAAATATTGGCAATTTTGTATATAATCGAGCTTACTTTTTAAACAAAACAAAAAGCGGATACTAATATAACATTTGTCTGATTGACAAAAAAATTAATGCCCGCTTAAGGTAATATTAAAAAATGCTATGGGACTTAATAATAAAAAAGTTTACCCATAATTGTGACCTATTAAAATGTAATTAATTAAAAGTATCTTTGATACCTTCAACAGTGCGTTGTATAACGTTTTTAGTGTCATCTACTGCTTTTTGAGTTCTATCTGCATCTTCATTTGCTCTTTTAGTAATAAAGGCAGCATCATCTTTAGCTTTGCGCTCGATCACACTATTATCACCTGTTGCATCATCTACTTTCTCAGCATTACTTTGAGCAGCATCTTTTACCTTGTCTGCTGTATCACGAATAAAGCCTTTAGCTCTTCCTGCATCTTCACTGACTTTATCTTTTACATCATTAGCTACATTGGAAGCTAGAGTATAAACAGCACTATCCGCCATAGCTACATTGTTGCCAAAGAAAGTACCTTGCCAAACAAAAGCGATCGCAAAAAGACAAAATAGGGTTGTTGCTATCCAGCGTTTTACAGTTGAAACTTTTTTCATAGAATCTTCCATGTTTATTGTGCATTTTAATTTCTACTTCACCTAATCCATTTGCTCAATCACTCTTTAGATAGAGCTTTATTTTGAGGTTGGATATTTAATATCTTACTACTTTGTATTCATATATCTTCTCGTTTTCGCCAATATCTATCTAATAGTCAATATTTATCTAGTCCAATTATCTATCTTTATAGGGTTATTAATTATTTCAAAAATTTTTAACTTAATAGTTAAAGCTTTATTAATTTTTTAAAGCTTAATAAAAATATAAACACTGGAGATTTTAAAATACATGGCTACAGATAGCACAGGTTTAAGCGTTGATAATGCTCTCAATAGTTACAATAGTCTATCTACTGATGACAAATTAGCTTTACTCTGGTATGTATATACTAAAATGGGAACATCTGTAACACCAGCAGCACCAGGTGCAGCTTCAGATGAAATTGCAGAAGGACTATTTAACCAAGTTAAAGAATTATCTTTTGAAGAGCAATTAGAAGTACAACGTAAAATTATCGACGGGCAAAGTAGCGTTATTTCCCGTGAATACGGTTCTTTAAGTGATAACACCAAGCTATATTTTTGGTATCGTTTAGCACAAGGAATGGAAGCAGGAACAATCATTCCTATGCCTGATGACTATCAACCAAGTGGTGCAGTAACAGAATTACTATCACAAATTGAAGCAATGGAATTTGAACAGCAAATTACTTTACTGAGAAATGCAGTAGTTGATGCTGGTGCAGAACCGAAAGCTGGTGCAGAAATTTAATTATTCACCATATAAATTTTAAATCGATTATTATTAACAAAGTAGCAAAGATGCTTAATAAGTGATTTGCTACTTATTTTTTATATAAAAATATATTTTTTTAAGTATTTATGCTTAAAGAATTATAAAAACAAGATTAAAATTTAAACAGATTTACTTCATTATTTTGTAAATATTTAATACTAACTTTAGATATAATTTTAACTTAATCTATTCTAAGACTTTAGATTGATCCTGCATAAAGTTAATTTTTGCTTTAATAATAATATGCAACAAATTAATTTTAATTGTTAACTATGAGTTATCAAAGTTTAGAGGATTTACCACAAGAAATAACTACCAAGTTACCAAGAAATGGGCAGCAAATATTCATGGCTGCTTATAATGCTGTTTCAGATAACGGTATGAGTGATGAAAATGCAACTCAAGTAGCTTGGAATTCTGTTAAAAATAGCTATCAGCAAGATAAAGATGGCAATTGGGTATCGAAAGGCAATTCTCAGGCTGACCGTGGAAATATTGTTGGCACAGATATAGATACTAGTGATCCAATTGGTAATCGTGAAAATAATGCTGGAACTATGCGTGGAGGCTAAACTTTAGAGAAAGTAGTTAAACCTAATTTGGAGATAGAAAAATAAAAATGATTAATTGGAAAAAGCTACAACAACAAGGTAAAAGAATATTTACATTGCTTTTACTACAAATAGCATTCTTAGGCGGTATGTTATTTAATACAAATGGGGTTTTAGCAGCAACAGATGCAACTGCTAAAATTGATACCCAGACATCCGTACGTCGTGATAGCGGTGAGGAAACACGCAGTATACCTGAACAAGCTAAGAATGCCATTGATAATGGTTTATCAGTTTTTAAACAAGCTACAGAAAATTCATTAGAAAAATTAAATCCTAATGATACTACTTCTGCTGAGGCTAGTAAATTTTATGATCCTATTGAAGGTAGAGAAGCTATGGATCGCGAAGGTGGCAGATAACTATAAACTAGTTGAATAAGCATTTAACATCTATCATTAAAGTTTACTGATTATTTAATGATAGATATAGTTATAAAATAAATAATTGTTAAGATAAAAATTAATACATCAACGGATTCAGTTAACAAGCTATAGCTAGGGTTGAAGAAACTATAAAAGAATTGTTAATGCTGCTGGATTATCTCTTCAATAGCAACATAAGCAAGGGACAACGTTTATTTATGCACTTGTATAGTTTGATATAGGCTACATATAAGATTAGCTACCCTAAATGCTGATTGCAGCAATGCAGAAAATATTATTATATGCTAAGATATAAGTATGTATGTATTGTTTGACTAGGCTGCGATCGCGTATTTTAGCAGCGCATTAACTTTTGAATAAAATAATACAAAGTGCTAGAGAAAATATTAAGTCAACTGTTAAACCTCTAATTAACAGCATTGGCAAAGGGACATAAGTATCAAATGATTTCTATCTGTCTTAAGTTAGACGCTTTCTACTGAGATATTTCACTAGCATTTATGTATCAAGATATAGAATACAGAGCAATTTCCCAAGCATAGGAGATAAACACCTACCGTGGTAGACAATAACAAAACCTTGACTAATGGTGCGGGTATTCCCGTTGCTAGTAATACAGTATCGAAAACAGTCGGTAAATATGGGCCATTATTAATGGAGGATTTTATCCTTCTAGAAAAAATGGCACACTTCAACCGTGAGAGAATTCCTGAAAGAGTAGTCCATGCAGTAGGCGCAGGCGCGCATGGTACATTTACAGTAACTCATGATATTACTAAATATACCAAAGCTAAACTATTTAGCGAAGTTGGTAAAAAAACTGAAGTATTTGGTCGTTTTTCAACTGTAGCTAAATCTAAAGGTGGTTCAGATATTTATCGTGACATTAGAGGTTTCTCGATTAAATTCTACACTGAAGACGGTAACTGGGATATGGTGGGTAATAGCACACCAATCTTTTTTGTCCGCGATCCGATGAAGTTTATGGACTTTATCCGTTCACAAAAAGAACACCCCAAAGAATTTTGGCGACATGATCAAATGTGGTGGGATTTTTGGTCTTTAGTTCCAGAAAGTATTCACCAAGTATTATGGTTAATGGGCGATCGCGGTGCGCCTATGGGTTGGCGACACGTTAATGGTTATGGTAGCCATACATTTAGCTTAATTAATGAAGCTAACGAACGTATTTGGGTTAAATTCCACTTCCTTACTGATCAAGGTAATAAATTCTTTACTGAGGAACAGTGGCGTAAAATACAAGCGATCGAACCTCGCTGGGCTACTAAGGATTTATACCAAGCGCTCGAAGATGGTAATTATCCTTCTTGGACAATGAAAATCCAAGTGATGACCGACGAACAAGCCCAAGAATTTCCTTGGAATCCTTTCGATTTAACTAAGGTATGGCCTCACGCTGATTTCCCCTTACATGAAGTTGGTAAACTAGAATTAAATCGTAACCCTGAAAATTATTTCGCTGAAGTAGAACAAGCAGCATTCTCCCCTGCTAACGTTGTACCTGGTATTTCTTGGTCACCAGATCGAATGTTACAGTCTAGAATTATGTCCTATGGTGATGCTCATCGCTATCGTTTAGGTGTTAACTACGAAACTATCCCAATCAACAAACCTCACGCTACTGAAGCTAATACAGCCTATGCGGATGGTTTGATGCGTGTTGATGATAATAATGGTTCGCAGATTAACTATAATCCTTCTCACGAACCCTATCCTCAGCCAGACAAACGCGCAGCACATCCACCATATCATGTATCTGGTATGGCAGATCGCATTGAGCTTGACGAAGAAGATCATTATGATCAAGCAAAAATGTTCTACAATATGCTCGATGCAGGGGAAAAAGAACGCTTGTATAGCAACATTGCTGGTAGTTTAGGTAAATGTACTCCAAATGTGATCGATGCTCAGATGAAGTTATTTACTAACGTCTCACCAGAATTAACTCAAGGCGTGCAAAAAGCGATGGCGACTAGTGAACCGCCAAAAGCAGAACCTCAACCTGCAACGGTATAAGGCTATTTCTAATTAATTAGAGATATAAGCGATAAGTAGAGTATTGCTGAATTGAAGTATCAAACCGATAAATATACTGTTTAAGCTTAAGTTAAATATTGCGGGGGTTTCCCCCGTGAAACTAACTATTATAAGCAAGGGGCTGTAGATTTAAATTTTTCTACTCAGTAGGATAAAATTAGGAATGATACCTAGATTCAGCAATACTAAAGCTGATAAATAATAATAGGCTTATCTAAAATCTCTTTTCATATTGAAGTCTAACTTCACCCAAAGTGTAATTGTAAGTTGAACGCACAGATGTATCTTCGTCTAATTCAACTATCCCTTCAAAGTTAGGAATTACCCGTAAATAATCCAAACCAGCTTTTTTACCAATTTTGACTACAGTATCATCTACTCGATAAAGGACGCTACGACGAATAGGTGCAACAACAAATTGGTTTACTCCTAAGTCAAATAACTCTGCTTGACTACTATTTCTGACTTGATCAGCGAAGGCTAAAAATTTCTTTCCAAGTAAACCCACTAATTCACCTTGGCTGCGATTCGGTATACTATTTAACTCTACCGCAGAGGAATTAATAATTTGATTTTGATTATTAACATCATTAATTAAAGCAGTTTTATTAAAACACTGGGTCAAACGGTTAAGCTCATTAGCATTATAATATTGATTGCTTTCTACTAAAGGTGCGTCATTGGGACGAAGATTGCAATAGGAATTTGCTTGTCCTAACTCAGGTAAAATTTCAGTTGTTTCGCCTAAAATCTTGAGAAAAACCGTAATAGTATCCGCGTTATTGAGTCTAGAAAAAGGGGTGGGAATTTCATTAGATCCAGCTTCTGCAACAGTGAGATCAGCTTCTTTAACTTCGGTAATTTCTGTTTTGAGGGTTACATCGATACTAGGATTAAAAATGCCAGCTTGAGGAGTAAAAACAATTGTATTTTCGCGATCGCTGGCTACATTAAAGCTATTACTTAATAAGTCTATATCTGCCCTGGTTAGTACAAGTGTTCCTTTGGGTTTGATATTAGTAGGTAGATCTGCTGTGCCATTAAGAATTAAACTACCATCTACTTGGAATTTATATAAAGGATTTTGTTGTAATCTAAATTTTTCGAGGTTGATCTGTAAATCTTTTAAGGTGGTAATAACAGCAGACTGTTTGGGAGTTATTGCTTTTGTGCCAATGTTTAGCTGGCTAATTTTTGGTTTAATATTACTAGAAACATTGTCAGCTTCGGCAGTTTCATTTTCAGGTAAGGATACTCGACCTGATTCTAAATTAACTTTACCACCAATGACTGGTTGTAGAGATGAACCTGTGACGATAACTTTCCCCTCAATTCCTCCTTCATAGAGTTCTTCAATTTCTATATCACCTTTAGGAATAGTTACTGTCAGGGGATTATCTAGATTTCTTACCGCCGTCAAAATTGGAAATTTACCTGTAGCAGCAAGATCCTTATCAGCAAAGCTACCGTTTAAAGATTCAACATTAACTATTTGATTATTGAGAGTAAGTTTAGCTGTACCTTGGAAAGCTTCGGAGAAAAACGGTGTATTAATTAATATATTGGCAGAGTCGAGATTAACTACACCTTGAGCGTCTAAATCATAAATAATACCTTTCCTATTTAAGTCTAAACGAGCATTAGCTTGTAATTGACCATTTCCTTGACCTTCGATCCAGTTTAAATAGTTTTGACTAAAAACATCTAATAAAGCAAAAGCCTCCTCGTTAATATTAATATTAGCACTCAGGCGATCGCTCTTACCTGGGATAATCGGTAATGCTACAGTAGTATTGACTTGTATCGAATCAGGGGCGGTGGTATTGAATGCTAATTGAGTACCGTTATAAATAAAATCGCCAGCAATTCTAGCAGGTAAAACATTACCATTGAATGCACCTTCGGTAAAAGCAACTTCCCCTTGTAGCTGTGGTTGAGTAGCTGTGCCTTTGATTGTACCATTGAGATTTATTTCCCCTGCAATATCGACAGGAATATCGACAAAACTATCAATATTATCTAAGGAAAGATTAGCGATCGCTATTTGGGAATCTAATTGATCCCGAGATAACTTACCCTTGAGGGATAAAACCGCTTCTTGTACTTCAATAGTTGCTTGTTCTAGATTTACTGTAGCACCGTCGACTTCACCTATAAGTTCTAATTTAGGAATAGGAATCAATTGTGTCTCTTCAATAACTAAGCCCAAAGGTTCTATGATATTAGGATAGGCTTTTTTTGGTTGCCACTGCCAGTTTGCACCTGTAACTTTAAAACTAGCTTTCGGGGTTTGAATTGTACCAGCTAAGATTATTTCGCCACTATATTTACCATCTATATTTAATTCTGTAGGTATTCCCCCTGCTTTCCTCGCTTCAGCGTTGGCTTGAATTTGACGGTTGACTAAGCGTAGCTGATTTAATTTACGAGCGATCGATTGATCTACAGTTTCTTTTTCAGGTGCAGGTTTAATAGCAGCAGCCGTTGCATAATCAGGAAGATTAAATAATTCAATCACATCTTCTATATTAAACCAGCGCAAGGTAGTTAAAGCATCTTGAATATAAGCTTGAGGAATATCAACTTTACCGTTAATTGCCCCCGATTTTAAATCTAAGGCTGCACTAAGATTATATTTGCTTTCCCCCAAATCCAAGGTAGCACTTTTAATTTCTGCTATATTACTAGTTGGATCATAATTAAACTGTGCTTGAAGTAGATCCCCCTGAATATAACCTAATCCTGGTTGGGCAATAAGCAGATCCCCTCTAGCTGCTAAAGTATAAAGATTAAGCTCAAGATCTCCTGTGGTTGTACCTGTAATTGCACCATCGATACCTGCGGTTTTAACTGGAGTGAGATTAAGTAATGCGAGGGGGAAGTTTTGAATATCCAAGAAAAATAATTCACCATTGCGATCGCCTGATGCGATAACTGGCTGATCTGTATCTTCTCCCTGACGTATTTCTATACTATTAGGTAGATAGGGAAGACGACAGTTAATTTTACAAGGAACAATATTTGCAGCAATAACATCTCTTTTTCCTTGAAGATTAAAAGTAATTGCTTGTTGGGGTTTAACATCAAGCCTACCTGCAACTACAGGTTCAAAAGCTATCTCATTAAAAGCAAAATCCAATAGACGCAAGTTACCAGTTAAATCAATATTACCAGGTTGATTAGCAGCAGAAATTAACTGTTTACCAATAAATTTACCCTGAAAGTCGGCTTTCCCCCTAAAATTGACATTTTCAGCTACTAATTGATTATTTTCACTACTTACTGCTAAAAACTGCTTAATTGGTAATTCATCAAAATCGAGGTTAGCCCCCACATCAAGATTAGTACTAGCAATATCCCAATTATTGGTAAGATTACTAAGATTTAAACCACCTTGAGCCTGAAGCTGTTGCACACCCGAATTAACTACTAATTGCTTAATATTGATGGGAATAATTGCTGCTTGCTTAATTAAGGGTTGAATATTACCTGTTAAAATTGCTTGAGCATTGAGATTATCTACTTCTAGGGAAGCTAAATCTGGAGGGGCGAACTTTCTAAGTAGTAATTGTGAACTAAGATCATCCGCATTAATATTAGCAAACCACTGATTATTATCGAGGGTAGCGATCGCTTTGACAACACCATTAGCTAGATCTAAATCAGTATTCACCCGTGCATTAAAACTACTTAAATCTCGATCGCGATTAAAAGCTAATAATTGTTTTAATTCTCCCTTTGCTGTTACCTGACTAGATCTGATATTTGTCGGCAATGGTAATGTGGGTACAAAGCGATTTAAGTTTATTTGGCTAGTATTGGCATTCGCCTCAATTTCCCCCAACGCAACTTGGGTATTAACCGCCACGGCTTCCCCATCTACCAGTAAATTTAAATTTCCTTGGGCTGTTAAGCTATTTAAGTCGGGGTTTTTGGCGAAAGCTAATAACTGTTTTAATTTAACCGCCGTGTTAATTTCCCCACCCTGTATAAATGTAGTAGTAGGTAAACTAGTTAAAAATGAATTTAACCGTATATTACTAGTAGTTGCCTTAGCCTGAAGATTTCCTGAATTGACTACAGTCTTAACTGCGACATCCCCACCATCAACATTTAAGTTAAGATCAGCTTCACCCTTGATGCGTTCTAAATCTAATTGATCCAATCTACCATTAAAATTAGCCAGGGCAGTTTTTACCCCCACAGGACGATTAAAATTTAAATTAGGTTGATTAAACTCGGCTAAAAATGGAGTTAAATTAAGGTTTTGCGCCTCAACTCTAGCCTGCCACTGCTGATTATCTAAATTTGCCTTACCTGTAATTTCAGCGATACCATCACCATAATTAATCTTAGTATCATTAAAGGTTAATTGCTGTTGGGCAAAGATCAGTTCACCTGTACCTGATAAATCTTCTAAATTACTAGCAGTTGCTTGGGGAATACGCCATTTTACTATGCCTTGAGGATTATCTATAGTTCCCTCAACCTCTCCTAAAGCTTGCAGTTGTCCGACTGTCACATCGGGTGGTAACTGATAATAGGGGGTAATTAAATCTTGGGTGGGTAAATCAGCTTGAAAAGTAAACTTGAGAGGCATCTTATTAGTTTTAGCCTCCTGATTATCCTCCAAAGTTTGCCTAAAATTAGTTGCAATAGTACCTTTAGCAATAAATTCGCCCCCTGCTTGGGGATAAAGTTGCAGATTTTCTAGATTGATTTTGCTTAAATTAGCCCGAAATCTAGCATTTACCTGTTTAAATTGGGTTTTATCGACGGTTATTAAATCTATATTACGAATTTTTCCAATTACTTCAGGATCTTTTATTGCTCCGTTGATTTTAAAATCTGCTGCTACTTTCCCTGCTAAATTTACAGGTATTTGTTGTTTTAATTTAGTAGGCAAACTTGCCAAAGAAAAAGGTAGAACATTTAAATCTAAATCATACCCACGCTCTAAATCTACCTTGCCTGCCACTTTTGCTGTAATATTACCTAGAGTAGCTTGGGTTTTTAATACCTTAGCCTGACGACCATCTAAATTTAACTGAGACTGTGCAGTTACAGGAGAATCAAGATCTTTAGCTTTACCTGTGAGATTTTCTAGATTAACCGTACCTTGAAGATTAGCAGCATTTATTTCTGAAAAAGAAGGAATATTAACATCAAGATCCGCATTGAGTTTGCCCTTATCTAAGGCTACAGGTAAGTTAGGTAATATAGCAGACAAATCCGCTAAAGCCAAATCCTTAACCAGCAATTTAGTATTAGTCTTGCCAGTTTCTAGGAAAGTTTCACCTTTTACCGTTGCTTTGGCTTGTTTAACACCTGCATCTAAATCATAAGCTAGCAATTCATTCGCCTGATTAAACCTACCACTGCCATCTACCTGGGCTATTATAGGCTTTTGCTCTACAGGAACAGCCGTAATCTTAGCATCAGTTACATTTAAATTAACATCATAATAAAATAAAGGCTTTTGATCTTGCTTGTCGGGGAGAAAATCCAAGTTAACCCATTCCCCATCGGGATCTTGTTCTAAATAAATATCTGGTTGAATTAAACTAATATTTAAAGGTAGAGTACGGCGAAATAACAAAGGTATCAAATTAAACCCAATTTTAACCCCCTGGGAAGTAATTTGATCTGGATCTGTTGCCGTTGCTGGAATTACCGACTTACCAAATTCAATTCCCCCTAAAGAATACCCCTTAACTTCGCCTAAATCAATTGGACGTTCAATAAAATTACCTATCTGAGTTTCTAAAAATGGTGGTAATTTCTTTTCTACTACTTCTGTAGTTACCCAATAACCTAAGCTTCCCAAAGCTGCGAGCGCAATTACGCCTGTAGTTAATGTTTTTGGCGAAGATTTCAACCTATTAAATAAAAGCCTCCAAGGATTGGCTTTTTTAGGTTCGGGATTAGGATTAGGGGGTTGATTGATTGTAGTCATTGATTAATTGTATTCAGTAGCCAGGCTATCTCATGGCAATTAAAAAAAATAACGAGAAATCAAACACAACATTATTTTAATTTAATAATCTTAACCTCAATATTGAGAAGTAGAAAGAAAGCAATATAAATAATCGTAGTTATGCTAATCTTGCCAATGTCATTTTTGAGTCATATTTAGTTTGGATACTAAAGTAATAAGAATTATGGTAAATATAAAATGACCTCTACCCAATTAAAATATGGCGTTGGCTTTTTTAGCGATCGCCTGAAACTTATAGAAGCTTATCAGCAATTGTGTAACTCAAACTTTGGGGTTAAAAATACTACTGCTGTACCTGCGACGGAAGGTGCGATTAAAGGTGCTATTGCGGGTGGTTCTATAGGTGGCATACTAGCTGCTATTGCTGGTTTGGGTATTATATTAATTCCTGGAGTTGGTTTACCTCTAGCTGTTGAGTCCCTGATAACTGTGTTGCTGGGGGCTGGAACTACTTCTGCCGTGGGTGGTTTGGTTGGAGGAATGCACGGTGGGTTTTTACCCGAAGAAGCTGCACGTATATATAATCATCACCCTGAAGATCTAGTTACCAAACACTTCGTACAAGATAAATGTTTAATTATCGTCAAAGGTAGCCAACATGATTTACAGCGTGCTAGATTTCTCCTCGCCCATTGGGGTCTTCAAGATTGGCAGGTATACGAGCAATTACCCACAATTAATAATATATAGAAGGGATTGTGTATTTTAATTTCTTGGCAATAGATTAACTATCAAGAAAAAACGCTGGGATTAAGCTTTTTATTGCTTACTTTACTTAATAATACTGCACTTTTGAGTAGAGCATATTTTATGCTGTTTATTACTTAATTTATTTTCGTAAGCAACAATGAATTTAGGAAGATATGTTGGTGTAGTAGCTTTAGTGATAGCTATATATATTAGCTGGCAAATCCGACAACTAATACTATTAGTTTTTACGGCGATAGTATTAGCAACTGCGGTAAATCAATTGGTTAAAAAATTTCAAAAATCTAAATTATCCCGTCCCTGGTCAGTTGGAGTTAGTGTTAGTGTTTTATTACTCTTTTTATTATTGTTTTTCCTTTTAATTGTTCCCCCTTTTTTAGTACAGTTTGAGAAACTTATTGCCCTACTGCCAACCAGTTTTACAGAAATTGAAGAACTTTTAGAAAAAATTATCAGGTTTTTACCTCAACAGCCGTGGCTTAATTTTAGAGAACTAGAGAAAATATTAATTCAAATTCAACCTAATCTCAATCTATTTTTCAATCAATCAATAGGACTATTTTTTAGTTCAATCAATACCCTTTTACAGCTTTTTCTAGTGTTAGTTTTAACCCTAATGCTATTAATTAATCCTACACCCTATAGACAATTATTTAAGCGTTTGTTTCCCGCATTTTATCGTCCAAGAGTTGAGGAAATATTAGATCGTTGTGAAATAGCCTTGGGTAGTTGGACAGTGGGGATTTTAATTGAAATGATATTTATTGCTGCATTAAGTGGTATTGGTCTATGGATATTAAGAGTTCCTTTAGCTTTAGCCCATGCTGTTATTGCAGGCTTACTCAATGTTATTCCCAATGTTGGGCCGACTTTAAGTGTAGTTTTGCCTATGGCGATCGCCCTATTAGATGCACCCTGGAAAGCGATCGCTGTTTTAATTTTATATATTATTATTCAACAAATAGAAAGCTACTGGTTAACTCCGACCATTATGGCAAAACAAGTATCTTTATTACCTGCTATTACTTTAATAGCGCAACTAATTTTTGCTAGTTTATTTGGCGCACTAGGATTATTAATTGCACTGCCTTTAACTATTGTAGTGGGAACTTGCCTAGAGTTGGTTTTATTTGAAGATATTTTAGATAAATGGCAAAAAACTTCTTGATTTTATTGAGCTTGTATATTATTTAATTCTAAAATCTTAATCCGAAAATTTAAGTTTTAATAACTGTCATCTTTGAGTCATCTTTGTTATTTAAATTCAAAAAAATAGCAAGATAAATTGTGTTACTTGATAAGATGATAGCCGAAGAAAACATACAATCTCTACAATGGCACGATCGCTCTGTGCAACAGCTTACTGCACAATTAAATACTAATTTAACAGATGGTTTAACTTCAACAGAGGTCACACAACGACGTAAATATTTTGGTACTAATGAAATTAAAAGTAAACCAGGTAAAAATCCAATAATTAAGTTTCTCGAGCAATTTAATCAGCCATTGCTGTATATTTTGCTAATTGCGGGTACTGTTAAAGCTTTTTTAGGTGAATGGGTAAATGCTTGGGTAATCTGGGGTGTAACCTTAATTAACGCTATTATTGGTTTTGTGCAAGAAGCCAAGGCGGAAAGTGCCATCTCTGCATTAGCCTCGGCGGTTAAAACCGAAACTACGGTTCGTCGTGATGGTAGGAAAGTAAGAATTGATTCAACTCAACTAGTTCCAGGTGACTTAGTTTTGCTTGCTTCTGGGGATAAAGTACCAGCAGATTTACGTTTAATTGAAGTAAAAAGCTTACAAATCAATGAGTCGGCGTTAACTGGAGAATCAATTGCAGTTGAGAAAAAGACGCAATCTTTAGAAGCCGATACACCTTTAGCAGAACGTAATAATATGGCTTATGCAGGTAGCTATGTAACCTTTGGACAGGGACAAGGAATTGTAGTTGCGATCGCACTAGCAACAGAAACGGGGCGAATTTCGCAATTAATGGAGAATAAAACCAATCTTAAAACCCCCTTAACCCGTAAATTTGACAAGTTCAGTCGCAATCTACTATACATTATTTTAGGCATAGCTGCTTTTACTTTTGCTATTGGCATAAGCTACGGTAATAGCTGGATTACCATGTTTGAAGCGGTAGTTGCTCTTACAGTTAGTGCAATTCCTGAAGGTTTACCTGCGGTGGTGACGGTAACACTAGCGATAGGTGTAGGGCGAATGGCGCGTCGTCATGCCATTATTCGTAAATTACCTGCGGTAGAAACATTGGGTAGTGCCACAGTAATCTGTTCTGATAAAACTGGCACGCTTACAGAAAATCAAATGACAGTTCAAGCTATTTATGCAGGGAATGAACATTACACTGTTAGTGGTACAGGTTATGATCCTGAAGGGGAAATCACAATTGTAGGCGGTGAAGACACAGCGAAAAAAAGCTCTCGCTTAAGTACCCAACATCTTAAAAATAAAATTGTTCTCCTCGAATGTCTCCAAGCAGGATTGTTATGTAACGACTCTCAATTAGAAGTAAAACAGGGAGAATGGGTTGTTATGGGTGATCCGACAGAAGGAGCATTAATTACTGCTGCTAATAAGGTAGGATTTACACAAACTGACTTACAGCAAATAATGCCCAGACTCGATGTAATTCCTTTTGAGTCGGAATATCAGTATATGGCGACTTTGCACAGACAAGAATTCTCCAGCATCGCAGTAGATAATAGTAGGGATATTTCCCAAAGAAAAATCTACGCAAAAGGTTCAGTAGAAGCAATTTTAGAGCGTTGTCAACAAATGCTAGACGTAGAAGGCAATACTCAACCTCTTCAAAAAGAAATAATTTTCCGAGAAGCTGAAAATATGGCATCCCAAGGACTAAGAGTTTTAGCCTTTGCCAAAAAAGTCGTACCAGAAACCCAAAGTACAATTAATCATCAAGATCTGGCAACAGAATTAATTTTTTTAGGGTTGCAAGGAGCGATCGATCCTCCCAGACAAGAGGCGATCAAAGCGGTAAAAGCCTGTAAATCCGCAGGGATTGAGGTCAAAATGATTACAGGCGATCATGTAGTAACCGCAAGCGCGATCGCGTCAAATATGGGATTACAGACACAGGCAGAAGTTTTAGCATTTACAGGGCGAGAACTGACTCAAATGAATGAATTTGAACTGACTAATGCTGTTACCAGTGGAGTTGTATTTGCGCGTGTAGCTCCAGAACAAAAATTGCGCCTAGTTGAAGCCCTGCAAGCAACAGGAAAAGTAGTAGCTATGACAGGGGACGGTGTTAACGATGCACCCGCCCTTAAACAAGCAGATATTGGCATTGCTATGGGTAAAGCAGGGACAGAAGTTGCTAAGGAAGCAGCAGATATGATTCTCACCGACGATAATTTCGCCTCAATAGAAGCTGCTGTTGAAGAAGGACGAACCGTTTATCGCAATTTACTTAAAGCGATCGCTTTTATCTTACCTGTTAATGGTGGGGAATCGATGACCATTGTCATCAGTGTTCTTTTAGCAAGAGTTTTACCTATTTTATCTTTACAAGTCCTCTGGCTAAATATGATTAATTCTATTGCGATGACTGTCCCCTTAGCTTTTGAGCCTAGATCGGCACAAACAATGGCTTACCCTCCTCGCCCTGCTAACGAACCTTTACTTAATCGTCCATTATTACTACGTATTTTAATTATTTCCCTATTTAACTGGATTTTAATTTTTGGTGTCTTTGAATGGATTAATATTACGACAGGTAATACCGATTTGGCACGCACTATGGCAATTCAGGCTTTAGTAGCAGGCAGAATTTTTTATCTTCTAAGTATTAGTCAATTAGGATCTAGTTTCTTACCAGGAATTAATCGTAGAGGGCAAAAATTTACTGATGCTCCTGCTATTATTTTGGGCATCCTTGGCACAATAGTATTGCAATTAATCTTTAGTCAGTGGAGTTTAATGAATACTATTTTTTCTACTACGCCACTTGATTTGACTCAAGGTTTAATTTGTCTTGTAGTTAGTTTACCGATGATTCCTATAGCAGCACTGGTTAAGCGGATCGATCCTATTAATTAGATTTCATAGCAGTCGGCAATAATTTTTTAATTCATTCCATCTAAACAGACTATTAGTCATTTTTCTGTCACATTTTGCTTTTAAACTTGCATTATTCTAAAGCTCAATTAAAGCCATTTTTTGAATAGATATATACATAAAGTAGCTGTATTTTCTAATACTCATCCATTTGCAGATGTTCCATAAGCTTAAATGAGTTTTACAACTTGTTCTTTCTTGTAATAATAAAAGGCAATATCAATCATGACTGGAATAATCGTTACCTGGTTAGTAATTACCGTCAGTTTTCTAATTATTTCTAAATTACCTATCGGAGTCGAAATTGACAGCTTTGGTAAGGCAGTACTATCAGCAGCAGTCTTTGGCATTCTCAACGCTATTTTGCGACCAATACTAGGCTTTTTGGCTTTTCCTGTGATTTTCTTAACCTTTGGTTTGTTTATTTTTGTTTTAAACGCGATTATCTTTGGACTAGCAGCCATGTTAGTACCTGGCTTTACATTACGTTGGGGGTTTTGGAGTGCCTTGATAGGCTCGATCGCTTTAAGTATTATTAATTCTCTAATTTTTACTTTAATCGCAGCTTAAAAACATTTAACCTCACAAATATATCGCAGTACGGATAGTTAAGCAATAGGGCATATATATAATATGAATTAGTCACTTTTGAGTCATATTTTCTTGCTAAATTAAAAGATATATCACTCAATAAATAGACAGTAATATAAAAATAAAGCCAATTATGAAATTAAATATAATTCAAAAAACTATTGCAGGAATCGGCATTACTACTTTTAGTGTAATTTTAAGTGGACAGGTTGCCCAAGCAGAATCTATCGTAGAACAAAATCCGCAATCAATAAAACCAACCGTTTCTAATAGTATTTCCCCAGCACAAACAAGCGAAAATAATAATTATCAAATAGAAAAATCTCAAGATTTAAAAATAACACAGCGTAATTTGCGAGTAGATCCAGGTACAGCAACTCGTTCAGGAGCTAGCTATATAGGGATTGGTGGTAATCTAGGCTTAAGTGGAGATACCAGTGTGGGAGATGGAGCTTTTGCTGTAATTAGTAAGATAGGATTAACCAACACTATATCAGTTCGTCCTTCAGTTTTAATTGAAGATGATACAGCTTTTCTTATTCCTGTAACCGTTGATTTTTCTCAAAACCGAGTATCCAATGCAGCATTTAATATAGCTCCTTATTTAGGAGGAGGATTAGCATTTTCTACTGGTAGAGATGATACCATCGGTTTACTTATTTCTGGTGGTTTAGATATTCCTATATCTTCCGAATTTACTGGTAATGCTGCAGTCAATGTTAGTTTTATTGATGATACTGATGTTGGGGTTGTATTGGGGGTTGGATACAACTTCTAGAAAATTAAATTCTATTTTAGACTGGCAATTTAATTGTAAATATAGTTCCTACTCCTAATTCAGAGGCTACTGTGATCTCACCACCATGAGCCTCAATAATTTGTTGAACGATCGCCAGCCCTAATCCAAAACTACCACTATCACGCGAGCGATCGCTATTTACTCGATAAAATCGCTCAAAAATATGTGGTAAATCTGCGTCGGGAATACCGATACCATTGTCTGCAATTTTAATTATTGCTTGCTGGGATTTTCTTGCCAGAAATAATTTTATTCTGCCACCAGTAGCAGTGTATTTTAGAGCATTATTTAGTAAATTGGTGATTGCCTGAGTTAATAAACTAGGTTCTGCTACTATTGGCAATGATTGACTAGGGAAATCATAAATAATCTCTAAACCTTGTTCTTGAGCCAAAAATTCATAGTCATCAGCGATTTGTTGGAGTAGATAGGTTAAATCTAACTTTTGTAGCGACTGGGGATTAAGTTTTCCTTCATAACGATCTAAAAGCAATAAATTACTTACTAAAATACTGATAGACTCGACTAACTGGGTGATTTTTTCTAAGCGCAAAAGTTGCCCAGATCCATCCTTGACTGGGGTTATTAATCCTACTTGAGCATTAGTTAAAATTGCAGCTAAAGGTGCGCGTAATTCATGGGAAGCATCGGCAGTAAAACGTTGAAGTTTATTATAAGCTTGGTGAATAGGTTGCATGGCAATTCCTGCCAATATCCAACCAGTATACCCAATAAATCCTAAAGAAATAGGCACGGTTATAGCTAAGACTAAGCGTAATTCAGCTAGGTTTTGTTGAGTAGAGGTTAAAGGAATACCAACTTGAAGATACCCAATAGGTACTTGTTTTTCGTAAACGGGTAAAGTAATTTGTCTAATCCACGGTAGACTACTTTTAATTGTTTCTAAATCGTGATTAACAGTTAGTAATTCTGTACCAGGGCTACCAAAAAATTGCTTTAACTGCTTTTGGGAATTGTACCAACGAGCATAAGTAATTTCAGTGTCAAATATTCGCGTATTATTACCCAATAATGGCACATTTTCTAAATTTACAGTCTTAGTTATTAGTTCATACTTAACATTAGTTGCCATAACTCTTGTCTTACGATAGAGTAGGCGATCTAGTTTTTCTACCTCCTCTAACGTCTCAACATAGTAGAGTATTGCAGCAAAAATTATTAAAATACCACCCATTGAAAAAGTAAACCAACGGGTTAGTTTACTACGACTCCTATTAAACATAAAGCGATAATCTGATAGATCTTGTTATTCGGTACTAATGCCAAGAAGAATTGAGTCGATAACCCATACCGTATACCGTTTCAATCAATTTATCTGCCTCAATTAATTTTAAACGCTGTCTAATTCTACGCACGGCTGAACTTACAGCATTACTTTCTGGTTCATTACCCCAGGGATAGATATATTCCTCAATTTGATTACGGGTTAAAATTTGATGAGGATGACGTAAAAAATACTCTAATAATTGGAATTCACGGGCTGATAGTTCGACTGTGGCTGCGTTTCGTTCTACGGTTAAGGTGTTTAAATGTAATTTTAAATCCCCAACTACTAAAATATCTCCTTGCCACAAAGGCGATCGCCTGGATAAAGCTCTAACTCTAGCAAGTAGTTCCACCATATTAGCAGGTTTAACTAAGTAGTCATCAGCACCTGCATCTAAGCCTATCACCTTATCATTAAGTGTATCTTTTCCAGTTAACATTAACACTGGGGAGGTTTTACCAGCTTGTCGATACTGACGACATAAATCTAAACCACTAATTTGTGGTAACATCCAATCTAAAATGAGTAGATCATATTCCTTATTTAAAATTAACCATTGTGCAGTTTTGCCGTCTTGAACTCCATCTACTAAATACCCTAATTCAGACAAAATTGCTTGCATTGGTTCTAATTGTTCGATGTCATCTTCTACTAGAAGAATTTTCATGTTCTGGCTTGTAGCAATTAATGGGCAATTTATTATTTTACTAAAAAAGGTTTTTAAGCAATCGATTAACTATTAAACTTAACCAATGGCAGTGATATCCATAATCAATTTATATGTCTTTACCACGCTGGTTAAAAAAAGTATCTAATAGTAATCTTGATCTCTGGTTGCTTGTGCCTATACTAGCATTGGCTTTTTGGCTTGGTGGCGAATTTATTTCTAATCAAGTTTTGAGTCGCCCTGAAAATGTTATTACTAAATTAGAAGCTAATCAACCGACACAAGTTAAGCTAGCTTTTACTGTAGAGGAAATTCAAGTTTTAATTAATAAAAACACGGAATTAACTAAAGTTAACGTCAAGACTAATGACTCAGAATTAAAAAGACTAGAATTTGAATTTAATATAATTGATTTCCGTGCGCTTGAAGGAAAAATTGCTCAAGAATTAAGTTTATCTCCTAAAGACGTTAAAAGATTAGCACGTTATGAGCTTGAGAATTGATTTGAATTTGTATTTTTATTTGACGTATGAGTTTATATTAATTATCGAAAATAACAGCAGACTTATGACGGGTTTAGCTTTTCATTTTTGAGTGATCACTACTACCAGACTCCTAACTATAACCCTGTAATCATCCTAATTGTCTTAAACTAATCTTATAGGGCTGTAACCTCAAAAATAGTAAAACTCATCGTTGATTGAAAAATTTTTATTTATCAAGGAGAATTAAACCCATGCGTATGCTACACACAATGTTACGAGTAGGTGATTTAGAAAAGTCCCTTGCTTTCTATTGCGATATTTTAGGTATGCAGCTTTTAAGACGTAAAGATTACCCTGGGGGAGAATTTACCCTAGCTTTTGTTGGCTATGGTGAGGAAAAGGATAATACAGTAATTGAACTTACCTATAACTGGGGCGTAGAGAAATACAACCTAGGAGATGGGTACGGACATATAGCCCTAGGTGTTGATGATATTTATGGTACTTGCGATCGCATTAAAGCTCAAGGGGGCAAAGTAACTAGAGAACCAGGGGCAATGAAACATGGTACTACAGTGATTGCTTTTATTGAAGATCCTGACGGTTATAAAATTGAATTGATTCAATTGGGTATTCAGGGTTCAGCCCCAAAAGAGGCAGTTGCTACGGCGTAATTGGTTTAAATTACTCTTCCCCCTAGCCCCAACGAACGGGGGTAAACAGAACTACTATTTAGACTCAGAATCTTGCTTTCTCTTGCCAATAGCATTAATAATGAATTCTGGTATGAGTTCTGGGGTAATTTGCGACTCAACCAAGCCTCCAACGTTATGAACTGGGGCTTCTACGGGGGGTAATTCTGGATGAGATTCTGAATCACTTTGAGGATCTCCCGATGGTAACCAGCCTAAAAATGGTAAAGGTAGTAATGTTGATAAGTTAGTAATAATCACCAACAACCAAAGTCTATCAAAATTACTTTCGGTAACACCTAGCCAACTAGTAAGCACAGCCCCAAATTCATGGGATAGCAACCCCGATAAATTCCAAATAGACATCAAAAGAGCAAATAAAGTGGCTTCGACTCCAGGGGGGCATAAACGGGCTGATAGTACTAGCACTGGCATCCAGGTAATTTGCCCGACAACACTTAAAATCAAACTATCTCCCAAACTAAACCAATGATCATCGATACCTAAAGCGCGGTTGGTATGGGTAACTAGAAGTAAAGTTGTCATTCCTAACACGGCTGCAATTACCGTACTCCAACCTAAAATTTTCCGAAACGGTACGGTTTTTAAATAGCGTTGAAAGAGGAAGATCCCAGTTAAAGAGGCAAAACTAGTAACTAACCTAATTCTACCTAGAAATTCAGGCTCAAACCCCAATTCATTAGTACTAAAGAAGAAGAAAGCAGAATCAGCAGTAGGGGTAGCTTGCCAACAAAATAGAAAGGCAATAGGCAACCAGACTGATTTTTGTTTGATTGCACCCCATAATTGGATGATTTGTTCTTTTACTGGGGATACTTCTGCTTGGGAGTCGTCGGAGTTAATTTTTTCTTCGGCAATTAACCAAGCTACGAAAGAAACGATCAAAGGAAAGGTAGCGGTGATTTGAAATACTTGACTACTACTCAAATGCTGTAGAAGATAACCACTAAAATAGGCTGTGATTAAACCACCTAAAGAAGAAAAGCCCCAGGATAATGATTGTAGTGAACCTGCTTGAGCTATGGATTCTTCTCTGGCTCGTTCAACAATTAAAGAATCGACAATAACATCACTAATTGCCACAGCGAGGGAAGTTAAAAGAATTACTAGGGTAGCTGTTAAGGCACTGTTGACTAAAGTAGATAAAGCCAACCATGATAAACTACCTAAAATTCCCGAAAGAATTAAATAAGGGCGACGACGATAACCAAAAATTGGTAACCCATCAGACATAAAACCAAATAAAGGTTTAATAATCCAAGGTATAGAAGAAATTCCAGTCAAGGCTGCAACTTCAGCAGGGGTTAATCCTAAATCATCCTTGAGGAAAAAACTGACTGCTAAACGAGCTAGCCCCAAGATTCCCTGTACAAAATAAACAGTTAAAATAGCAAATAATTCTGGGGTTGGTTGATTACCAAAGAGAATCTTGTCTTGCAGGAACTTATTAAACCCTTTTACTTCTGGGGAGTCGGCGATCATGTATTTTATTAAAGTTTTATAACTATATATTTTATATTAAGTAATCTTACTCGCAAAAATCCTCAACTAAAAGACTGATTTGATAAATAAATATATATGGTTAGGATAATGATTACTCAAAGTTGGGGGTAACTAATTACTGATCAATAATTGCATCACGGTCTAATAATAATAAATCCCGTAAACTATTAGTATCAAGATCTGTAAGCCATTGTTCCCCAGCATTTACAGTTTGTTCTGCTAGTTCTTTCTTACTTTCAATAATATCGTTAATACGTTCTTCTAATGTACCTGTGCAAACAAACTTGTGTACTTGTACATTGCGTTTTTGCCCAATGCGAAAAGCCCGATCTGTGGCTTGATTTTCCACAGCAGGATTCCACCAGCGATCAACGTGAAAGACATGATTAGCACGAGTTAAATTAAGTCCTGTTCCCCCTGCTTTAAGGGATAAGATAAATATTTTCGGCCCATTTGGCTGATTTTGGAAGCGATCGACCATTTCTTGCCTAGTTTGGCGACGAGTTGAACCGTATAAAAATAAGACTTCTTGCTCTAATTTTGCTTCTAGATAGGGTTTTAATATTTTGCCCCACTCAGAAAACTGTGTAAAAATCAAAGCCCGATCGCCCTCGTCTACAATTTCTTCTAACATTTCTGTAAGACGTAGTAACTTACCTGAGCGATCGCCAAAACCTGGATCTAAGGAAATTTGTTTACTAGTAGTTTCCTGCATCAATTCGGGATGGTTGCAAAGCTGTTTTAGACGTAATAGTAAAGTTAAAATTAAACCACGACGTTGTATACCTTCAGCATCGTCAATTGCTGCTAGGGAATCATCCACAAGTTGTTGATAGAGATCTGCTTGTTCTGCCGAAAGCCCACAAAAAACGTTCATTTCTTGCTTGAGGGGCAAATCTTGAATAATATTTTGATCTGTTTTTAAACGACGGAGTATAAAAGGTTGAGTTAGAGAGCGTAAAATACTTAAAGATTCGCGATCGCCATATTTTTCAATTGGGGCAGCAAATCTTTTTTGAAAGAAATTACGATTACCCAGAAAACCAGGGTTAAGAAAGTCTAAAATTGACCAAAGTTCTGCCAAGCGATTTTCTACAGGTGTACCTGTTAAAGCTATCCGAAACCCCGCAGGAATTTCTCTTACTGCTTGTGATTGTTTGGCTGAAGGATTTTTGATATTTTGGGCTTCATCTAAAACTACCCCTTGCCATTCCATCCCCGATAGGGTTTTAACATCTCGATAAACCAAGGAATAACTAGTAATAACTAACTGTGTATCCTCAACTTGTGTAATAAAACTTTTACCCTGTTGCCTTTTTTCTCCGTGGTGAATGAAAGTTTTTAAAGTCGGGGCAAATTTCTTAACTTCTCTCTCCCAATTATTAATTACAGAAGTAGGACAAACAAGTAAGGTAGGCTTGGTTAAAATGTCTTGTTGTTTAAGATTGAGCAAAAATGCTATTAACTGGATAGTTTTGCCTAAACCCATATCATCTGCAAGACAAGCACCCAAACCCCAGGTTTCGAGGAAAGACAACCAACCCACACCTTTAGCTTGATAGGGGCGCAATTCTCCTGTAAAACCTTTAATTTTACTAACTGCTTCAACCGCTTTATTATCACTCAAATTATCCAATAAACCCGCTAAAACCCCAGTAGCTTCAAACTTAACCACAGGTAATTTTACTAAAGTTTTAGTGTCACCCGTCGATAAACGTAGGGCATCTTCAACCGATAGATCCAATTGCTCATTTGACTGATCTAATACCGCTTGGGCAGCTTTAACATCCGCAGGTTGCAAAGTAATCCATTGCCCATCTATTTCAACTATCGGGGATTTTTGCGCCAGTAATTTTTTAAAATCTCGCTTAGATAAAGTGCGATCGCCAACAGCAATTTCTAGTTTATACTTGAGCATACTAGAAAGACTTAAACGCTCACCCTGTTTTTGGTTAACGCTTGCTGTCATTTTTATTCCTAATCTTTGTTCATTGTTACCTTTAGTTAAACCAGTGGGCAGAATTACCCCCAAACCATTATCTTGTAACTGCCAAGCGATCGCTCTGATAAATTCGTAAACTTGCACGGGATTAAGTAAGCAATAGATTGGTTGACTCTCTTCTAAACTCACTTTAATCGGCTCATAAATACGACTAGCCAAACCCAAACCTTTTAAAAGGATTTCTTGGGGATTATTAATAAGGCGATCGCCCGTTTCTAAAACATCCCCTGCACATTGCCAAATTAGGGCGGAGGAAATAAGAAAATCAGGCTCATCTAGGGCTTGTAGATAATAATTTAAATACCAATCATTTTGCTCACCTTCTGGATTAGTTTCGGTCGGAGGGGTTAAAATTAAACAAACTTGATAGCGATTGGAACTTAAATGATCATTTTGACGATTAACTAAATATTCATTAATCGGTAATGTCCAATTATAAATAGCACTGTTAAGACGTTTAATAACTCTTGTTTCCGCATTCAATGGCGCAGATGTTCCCAGCGATCGCAACCAAGGTTGTACAATTGTTTCCTGAGTATTATTTGGCTGATAATTAACCCAACTACGTAGGCGCGCATCCAAAATTAATAATAGCGATCGCAATACTAGTTGTTCATCGGTGGTATCCGCTTCTGATGCTTCAGCATCTAAATAAGTCAAACAAGCTTCAGGAATTACTCTCGTAAATTTAGCTAAACGCACCCTATCCACCTCACTATCGATTAGTGGTTGCCAAACACTTTGATAATTATTTTCTTGTTTGTTTCCAGGTGCAATTGCTGGTAAATATTTTTGTCTAACAATTAAATCTAATACCCAACGATAAATATGCGACCAAAAACAGATATCTCCTGCCAAATATTGTGTACTTGCTTGCAATGAAGCTAAAGATAAAACTTGCAATAATTTAACTGCATCTTGTGGGGTTAAACGAAACCCTTCCACTTCCCACAAATATAAATCCAGACTAGATTCAGATTCCACTGCATCCTTAGCAAAAACTGGTTGTACTTTTTTCCCTGCTTCTGTATCAGTAACGATTGTCGGGATACCAATTAATTGCTTGTGCCAATTACCACTGGTTAAAATCTCTTTAATATCTAATTCATGGCTTTGAAATAGATCTAATAATTCAGATTGCGATAAATCAAAAGGATGAACAAAATCCCCTGCTGCATTGAGGGTAAAGGCTTCATTAACAAGCGATCGCCATGCTTCCCCCCAAACAAAAAAATAATCTTTACCTGAATTAACAATCCAACTACCGTGAATAATTGACATTTTTACGTCTAAAATAATTTAGCTTTGTTCATAATTTACATTTATAATTCCTCGCCCTAAGCCAATAGTAAAGAATTAGTTTTTAGAGCCAAGATTTATAATTTTTAACTTAGATACTCTTCTAACAGCCCACTTATACTATTTACTTTTTAAATTGCAACTTCTTTATCTAGTATAAACGCACTAATATCACCTTCCCTATTATTTAGAGAAGACTGTTCCCACTTTAGCAAGTTTATATCATTTAATAGTCCTTTAATCCTATGGAAGTGAAGAAATATTATGATAATTAATAATTGTTGGTTCTTAGCAAAATAGTCATAGGTTCTTAGCTTTTAGATCTTAGCTACTCCCTATATTACTTACTACCTCCTATCTCCTGACTCCTGACTCCTGACTCCTGACTCCTTAATTTCTACCTACTACCTAATATGCCATTCCTAACTACCTTCTAAAGACTCAACAATCGATTTAGTGTTAGCTTGTAACATTTTAATATAACTATCAGCCTTGCCACCTTTTACCCCAATAGAATCAGAATATAACTGTTGAGGTGCGAGTGTTACCCCTGCTTCTTCGGCTACGGTTTCGATTAATTGAGGGTTAATGGTTGTCTCTGCAAAAATTGCGGGTATTTTTAACTTTTGAATTTCATCTGCTAAATTTTTTACCGTTTTGGCACTTGGTTGTTCTTCAGTACTAATGCCAATCAGCGTTCCAGCCATTTTTAAACCATAGGCATTACTATAATATTGAAAAGCATCATGGGTAGTAACTAACTGACGTTGATTTTCGGGGATGGTGGCTATTTGACTGGTGATCCAACTATCAAGCTGTCGCAACTCAATAATAAATTGATCAGCATTTAAAACAAATTGTGCCTTATTTTCGGGAGACAATTCACTCAAACGATTACGAATGGCTTCAGTCATAGCGATCGCATTTTGGACATCTCCCCACACATGAGGATCTGGTTGTCTTTGTCCCTGCTTATTAAAACTTAAAGGTTTTACGACTTCTCCCACGGCAAATTTTTGAGATTTTATGGCTGTGGAGTTTATCATTTTAATCAATCCAGGCTCAAGATTAAAACCGTTATAGAGAATTAGATCTGCCTTTTCTAAAATTACACTATCTTTCGGTGTTGGTTCATATACATGAGGATCAGTACCAGGTTGCAAAATAGTCCGATGTTCAATGATGTCTCCCCCTACCTGATCGGTAAAATCACCAATAATTGTGCTGGTGGAAACTACCAAAAGTTTGTCTTCACCTTGACTATTATTAGTTTCTTTGGTTGAACATCCTCCCACCAATAACCCTATACAAACCGCTACTACAGATAATTTATTTGTCCACATTTTCCCCTACCTCTTGACATTTTTATCATTTTTTCCTCATAATGTTTATCATAATCCTTTCATATTTAGGTTAAGGTTGAGATTTTCAGACCATTGAACCTGATGATAAAGGATAGGGTTGCCAAAATTTCAAATCAATTAAAGTATTTTGCTATACCTTGCACTTACAACCGAAGGGAGTATCAATAACTCAGGAGTAATAAATGAGTAGTAACTTAATCGCAGTTAACAATTTAGGGGTTTGTTACCGTACAGTAGAAGCGTTGCGTGATATTTCTCTTAATCTTGTACCAGGCAAAGTTACAGGAGTATTCGGCCCAAACGGTGCAGGAAAAAGTACTTTAGTCAAGGCAATGCTCGGTTTAATTCCTACCAATTCTGGTACAGTATCCTATGATGGGCAACCGATACAACACCATCTAGATAAAATCGCCTATGTACCACAGCGATCGCAAATTGATTGGACATATCCCGTCACAGTCTGGGATGTGGTAATGATGGGTAGAGTTCGTAAAACAGGCTGGTTTCGGAATTTTTCTAATAACAGTCGGAGATCTGCGATCGCTGCGTTAGAACAAGTGCAAATGAGCGAATATAAAAATCGTCCCATTGGACAACTTTCGGGAGGACAACAACAACGAGTCTTTCTAGCCAGATCTCTTGCACAGCAAGCAGAAGTTTTCTTTTTTGATGAACCTTTTGTGGGAGTAGATCAAAAAACCGAAAATATTATTTTTAATATATTTCACTCCTTAGCCAATGTGGGAAAAATTGTTGTGGTGGTTAATCATGATTTAGGTGAATCTATCACTAACTTTGATGAATTAGTTTTACTCAATAAAGAAATAATTGCTGCGGGTAAAAGACAACAGGTTTTGCGAGATGAAAATTTGCAACGTGCTTATGGTGGGAAGGTAATGTTTTTCTCCCAAGATAATTGATTAGTCGATATAAGAATTTTTTTTAGCTTTGGGCTTTGGGCTTTAATTTTTTAATTGCTAAATGATTATTGACTTGTTACTCCTAACTCCTATCTATTCCCTAGTACCTCCTAGATACTACCTAATAACCCATACCCCCTACTTATTACCTACTACCTAAACCCCCACTACCTACTACCCCTCTCCTGACTCTATCCCAATATAATCGTGTAAGCAATTATTAACTATTAATAAGTAAAAGCATTGACATGACTAATTAATCTGTTATTTTTTAAACTTAAAGAGCAAAGGTCAATGATATGCTAGAGAACTTGAACTCTCTTTTTGGTTATTCTATTACAGGTCAAGTTTGTCAGAGTAACACTTCTTTGATTTATAGAGGGTTTAGAGAAGCGGATAAACAAGCAGTAATTTTAAAAGTTTTAAAGAAAGATTACCCTACACCAGAACAAATAAATAACTATAAACAAGAATATCAAATCCTTTGCGCTTTAAATCTTGAGGGGGTTGTCAAAGTTTATGATTTACTTGCATATAAACAGACATTAATTTTAGTAGTCGAAGATTTTGGGGGAAAATCCTTAAATTTTTGGTTAACTCGTCAACAATTTACCCTAGAAGAATTTTTAGAAATCGCCTTAAAAATTTGTCAAAGTTTGGGAGAAATTCACGCTGCTGATATTATCCATAAAGATATTAATCCCAGTAATATTGTTTTAAATCTTAATACTAAACAGTTAAAAATAATAGATTTTGGAATATCAACAGTTTTATCGCAAGAAAACCCTGCTTTAACAAATCCAGAAACTGTAGAGGGAACTTTAGCCTATATGTCTCCTGAACAAACTGGGAGAATGAATCGTACTCTAGATTATCGCAGTGATTTCTATTCTTTGGGGGCAACTTTTTATCATTTGCTAACGGGAAAGCCTCCTTTTGCAGAAGCTGGGGACGCGCTGGAATTGGTGCATTGTCATTTAGCCAAACAGCCTTTAGCAATTAAGAGTGCAAATATACCCCAGGTAGTTGGCAAGATAATTATGAAATTAATGGCAAAAACCGCCGAAGATAGGTATCAAAGTGCTAGGGGTATTCAAACAGATATAGAGAAATGTCTTAAACAATTAAAGCTTAATCATACAATTGCTGACTTTAGTTTAGGACAACAAGACTTGTGCGATCGCTTTGAAATTCCTGAGAAACTATACGGTAGAAAAGGAGAAATTAAACGTTTATTAGCTGCTTTTGAGCGAGTGGCACAATCTGACTTATTAGATGCTGCTCACAGTTCTAAGTCTGAATTTATTTTGGTTACAGGTTATTCTGGCATTGGCAAGTCATCTTTAGTAAGAGAAATCTATAAACCTATTACAGCTAAACGGGGTTATTTTATCTCAGGTAAGTTTGATCAATTTAAACGCAATGTTCCCTACCTGGCTTTATTATCCGCCCTAGGAGAATTAGTACAATTGTTGCTGAGTGAGAATAAAGTTCAATTGGAACAGTGGCGAGAACAAATATTATCCGCAGTCGGTATCAATGGACAATTAATTATTGATGTTTTACCAGAGCTTGAGCTTATTATAGGCAAACAACCAGCGATCGCTCTAAAACCAACTGAGGAAGCACAAAACCGTTTTGATCGAGTCATGATTGATCTAATTAAGGTTTTTTGTTCCCCCACTCATCCCTTGGTAATGTTTCTCGACGATTTACAGTGGAGTGATCCAACTACTTTACATCTAATTGAATTATTACTGCATAAGGAAGAAACGGCAAATTTATTGTTTATTGGAGCATACCGAGATAATGAAGTCAGTGCCACCCATCCTCTAGAAATTACCCTAGAACATCTGCGCTACTCTGGGAGAAAGATTGAAATTATTAGGCTCAGACCACTATTACCAGAAGATTTAAGCGAATTGATCGCTGATACTTTACATAGAGATCTAGACAGTATTGCAACTTTGAGTAATTTAGTGTTGCAAAAAACTAGAGGTAATCCTTTTTTTGTTAACCAATTGCTCAAAACCCTTTATGAAGCCAAGGCGATCGCTTTTAATGGGCAACAACAGCAATGGCAATGGGATCTAAATCAGATCGAGCAGATGCAGGTGTCAGAAAACGTAGTCGATTTAGTTACGCAAAAACTACAAAGTTTACCCCAAAGAGTGCAACAACTATTAATTTATGCTGCTGCCTTGGGATCTATATTTAAATTAAAAACCTTAGCCATCATAGCCCAACAACAGCCAGATACAATCTTTGAAGATTTAAATTTAGCACACAGAGCTAAGATAATTTTTCCTATTTCTGCCAAAGCATGCGAATTATCAAATCAAAAATATAAATTTGCTCACGATCGCTTGCAGCAAGCAGCCTATAATTTAATTCCTACACCCGAAAAACCAGCAACTCATCTGAAAATTGGTCGTTTGCTATGGCAAAATACCCCCGAAGAGAAATTGAGCGAGCGCATTTTAGCAATTGTGGATCATTTTAATTTTGGGGTGGAATTAGTTAGTGATCCAAAGGAAATACAGCAAATAGCCTATCTAAATTTACTCGCAGCACGCAAAGCCAAAGCAGCAGCAGCATATCCCACAGCCCAGCAATATATACGTATAGGCACAGACTTATTACCGCCAGATAGTTGGCAAGATAGTTATGACTTGACCTATAGTCTTTATTTTGAAGCTATGGAAACGGCGCATTTAGCTACAGATTTTGAGAGGGCGATCGCTATAGGGGAACTTATCCTGCAATTTACCACTACTTTATTAGAAAAAATTAAAGTTTATAAGTTACGGGTACATATTTATATAGCTCGTAACCAGAAAGCCATAGCTATAGACACGGGTTTAAAAGCGTTAGAGATGCTAGGAGTTTCTTTGGCTGTTTGGGAGGGTGATCTCCCCCAACTTCCTACGACAGAAGAATTAACTCTTATTCGGGAAATGAGCGATCCTTATCAGTTAGCTGCTATAGACTTCCTGATCGCTATTTTGCCTCCTGTACATATGACTCGTCCCGAATTATTTCCCAAAGTCGCCATAACGATGTTGCAACTATGTCTAAAACTAGGGAAATCTGCTTTATCTTCCTTGGTTTTTGGAATGTATGGCTTATTTTTGAGTGCCACTATAGGCGATCTCGAAACGGCTTATCATTCGGGTAAACTTGCATTAAATATACTCGACTCTTATCAAGTTTCAGAATTAGAAAGTCATGTAATATTTTTATTTGAAGTTTTTATCGCCCCAGGCAAAGAATACCTCAAAGCAACTTTAAACCGTTTACAAAAAGGTATTAGTAGTGGGTATGCAGTTGGTCAATTAGAAAGGATGGGTTATTGCATTACAGATTATTGCATACATTTATTTTTAGTTGAAAACAGTTTAGATAAGATTATCCAGCAACATCAACAATATATCGATTTACTAATTCCTAGTAAACAGCAACATTTGATCGATTTAAGCCAAATTTGGCAACAATTAGCTTTAAATTTTCATCGAGCAGATGGCGATAAGTTATCTTTGCAAGGAGCAGTTTTTGACGAAACATTGATGCTGCCTATTTTTGAATCTACTAATAATCATCAGTCCCTATTTACCTATTATCTGGCTAAACTAATTCTGGCTTACAATTTCCAAGATTACCAAGGTGCGATCGCTCTAGCAACCAAGGCATCTAACTATCAACACGCTCCCTATGGGGTGATGATGTTCACTACTTACATTTTTTATCAATCTTTAGCTATATTATCAACCTATGACTTAGCTGCTATCGAAACACAAGAGGAAATATTTAGCAAAATTAAGCAAAATCTCGCCAAAATGAAATATTGGGCAGAATGCGCACCTAGTAATTTCCTACATCAATATCAATTGGTTTTAGCAGAACAAGCTAGGGTGTTAGGCAACAATTGGCAAGCAGGACAATTATATCAGCAAGCGATCGCTCAGGCGAAAGAAAATGGTTATCTCCAGCAACAAGCTTTAGCCTCGGAATTAGCTACTAGATTTTATTTGCAACACGGGATGGAACAAATAGCCCAAACCTATATAAAAGAAGCGTACTATGTTTATAGTCTTTGGCAAGCTGGGGCGAAAATAGCAGATCTACAAGCTCAATATCCTCAGTTTTTTAGTCAGGAAATTAATAATAGTAATAATGTTAATCTTACCCTCACAACCAACGGTAATACTACTGGAGAAGGGATCGACTTAACTACGCTAATAAAAGCCTATCAAGCAGTAGCCAGGGAAATAAGCTTAGATAAGTTACTTATCACCTTGATGAAAAGTTTAATTGAAAATGCAGGAGCGCAACGAGGTTATTTAATTTTAGAAACCGAAGCAGAATTATATATTGAAGCATCCTATGATTTAAATGCAGCAGAAAGTCCCCAGGTTTGGCGATCGCCCCTCAATCAAAGTCGAAATCTAGCTCGTAGTATTGTAAACTATGTTTGGCGTACAAGAGAAAACGTGGTTATTGCCGATGCAACTCGTCAAACTCAATTTGTCAATGACTTATATTTAGAGCAATATAAACCTCGATCTATAATTTGTACTCCATTAATAGATCGCGCCCATCTTACAGGTGTTGTATATTTAGAAAACAATCTGGCAACTAATACATTTACCGCCAAAAAACTAAAAATGGTGCAAATGTTATCGGGGCTTGCTGCGATCGCTATTTCCCATGCTAGATTATATAATTCCTTAGAGCAGAAAGTTACACAACGAACTCAAGAACTATCCACAACCTTAAAAAATCTCCAAACCACTCAACAGCAGTTAATTGAGTCTGAAAAAATGGCAGCTTTAGGAAATTTAGTTGCAGGAGTTGCACATGAAATTAATACTCCTATTGGTAATAGTGTCACCGCAGCTTCTACCCTAGCAGATGAAACTAATATATTTAATGACCAAGTTATCACAGGGCAACTAAAACGTTCCAGCCTTAATAACTATTTAAATTTAGCGACAGAAGCTAGTGAAATAATTCTTAGCAATTTACAACGCGCAGGTGAATTAATTCACAGTTTTAAACAAGTGGCGGTAGATCGCACCAGTTTAGATATTCGCTCTTTTGCCCTCAAGCCATATTTAGAAGAGATTTTCATTACTTTAGAACCTCAACTCAAAAAAACTCCCCATCAAGTTATTATTACAGGAGATAGCAATATTGTAATTAAGAGTTGCCCTGGAGTATTTGCGCAAATTATCACAAATTTAATTACTAATTCCTTAATACACGCTTATCCTACCAATAAGGCTGGGAAAATATGCCTAGATATTGCTCAACAGTCTAAGGAAATTATCATTAAGTATCAAGATGATGGTTGTGGTATCTCTCGAGATCAGCTAAAAAGTATTTTTGAACCATTTTTTACTACAGCGAGGGAGAGGGGAGGTTGTGGCTTAGGGCTGCATATTGTTTATAATCTAGTTAAACAAAAACTCAAAGGTTCGATTCAAGTTAAAAGTGAAGTAAATTTGGGAACAATATTTATCATAAGCATTCCTTGTTAACACAAAGTTAGAGGGCGATCTTCAATTGGAATATGGAAAATCAAAATCTAGCTACTGATTTGGGTAATAGTAGTGATGAACTGATGTTTGCTTCGGAAGATGAATTAATTATAGAAGAAGACCTACTCCCGGCCCAAAAAAATAATTTAGCTAAAGGATGGAAAGTATTAATTGTAGATGACGATCGCTCTGTGCATCAAGCTACTAAGTTAGCATTGAGAAATTTAAGATTTGAACAACAACCCTTGATCTTTTTCTCGGCTCATAGTGCAAGCTCGGCTAAAAATGTAATGAGTACCCATCCAGATATAGCTTTTATCCTCTTAGATGTGGTGATGGAAACTAATAATTCTGGTTTGGAATTGGTTAAATACATTCGGGAAGAATTAAATAATAAATTAGTTAGGATTATTATTAGAACTGGACAACCAGGGGATGCTCCAGAAGAGTCGGTAATTACCGACTACGATATAAACGATTATAAATTAAAAGTCGAACTGACTCGCAACAAGCTAATAGTAACAGCGATCGCAGCTTTAAAAGGGTATCGTGATCTAGTAGCAATTAGAAAAAGTCATCAAGAAGTGACAATTCTTTATACAGCCTTGAAAGCAGTTAAGGATAATTTAGAAAATTTGATTGATATACGCACTCAAGAATTACGCCAGGAAATCGAAGAGCGCAAGCAAGTGGCTAAGACTCTGCGTCTTACACAATTTTCTTTAGATCGGGCGACGGATGCTGTTTATTTTCTCAATTCCAAAGCCAGATTTTTCTATGTTAATCAAGCTGCTGCAAGAAGTCTGGGATATAGCAAAGAAGAACTTTTAAACATGACTATTTATGATGTAGATCCAGGGGTAGACTATAATAATTGGACTAATCATTGGCAGAAAATTAAACGCATCAAAGCTTGTACATTTGAATCTACTCACCTTACAAAAAGCGGTGAAAAAATTCCTGTTGAAATTACATCTAACTATCTAAACTTTGAACAACAAGAATATAATTGTGCGATCGCCAGAAATATTACTGAGCGTAAGCTATCAGAAGCTAAATTGAAAGAAGCCAATGAAAAATTACAACATCAGGCTCATGTGGATAGTTTAACTCAAATTGCTAACCGTCGTAGTTTTGATCAGTATTTGCAACAGGAATGTCAGAGAATGACAAGATTACAAGCACCCCTATCCTTAATTTTTTGTGATGTCGATTACTTTAAAAAATATAATGATCACTATGGTCATCAAGCAGGGGATGACTGCTTAAAGCAAATAGCCCAGACTATTAATAATTCTATTAGAAGACCTGGAGATTTAGCTGCTCGTTATGGTGGGGAAGAATTGGCAATTATTTTACCCAATACCGATCTAAACGGTGCTGTGTATGTAGCTAAAACAATTCAACAGGAAATTAAAAAACTAGCTATAGCCCACTCTACTTCTGAAGTCAGCCCCTATGTTACCCTGAGTATGGGTGTCTGCTCAACTACTCCTCAGTTAGAGTTATCTCCCGATGCCTTAATTTCTAGGGTAGATCGCGCATTATATGAAGCAAAAAAGTCAGGGCGCGATCGCTATTTTGTTTGTCCAACAACTTGATTAAGATTGGGCTAAACTCCAACCTCTGGTACATTTAGCTTTCCCTTGTATTACTGTATTGAGATATTGTAATCTGATACCATATTTAATGCCCAATTCTTTGGCTGTACAATATTCAGAAATATTTCTTTTTTCGTTTTTCCAACTATAATGATTCTGCTCCAATTGTCTTACGCTCTGTTGTACGGAAGATTTTACATTAGCAGTTTCCAGATCAGGCGTAAATTCCATTGCCAAATTCTCAATTAAGATTACTGTAGCAGTTAAATCACCAAGCACAGGATTAGATGCTGCTAAATTTAGTCTTTTATTACCATCTTTAACAGTCAATTTTTTCATTCCAAAGCGACTTTTTCCCCCATCAGTATAAAAAATAATTGGATCGCTAACGCCCAATTCTAAAAGACTTGCAGTAAGCTCAGGATTGCTATATTCTTCTGTAGGGACTAAAAGAGCAAGATCTCTTAATTTAGCTTGATAGGTAATCTTTTTCATAGTTAGTTTGACTTTTTTAAAGTTGAATTTGGCGACATTTAGAAAATATACTTAGATAATCTCAGCAAGATAACTAGTCAATAGGCATCCATCATATTGTCAAGTTTGGAATAAAGATTTAATTCCTACATCATCTATATCAAAATTGCCCCATCTAATGATACGATATTGTATTGAGCGCAACACATTTAATATTACTATCTAAAAATTTCCCACCGATAAACCCTTCTAAATGAGTGGAATTACAACTGACTCATTGTATTCATCTGCGCAATATTACTCATCCGTATTTTTACTAGTTTTTAGTTAAAGTTATCAGTGTAAGCAACGATAAGAAAGGCTGGAATTATCTGTTTTAGATACTTTAGTAACTAGTTGAGAAAGATTAAAACTTACTAATTTTCCAGAATCTGATCTACATAAGTTGGTATATTCGTAAAAATAATTGCTATTAAGTTATTTTATAAGCGATTAAAAATATCTTGAAGTTACTGGATTTTAATTACTTTGGCTTAAATTGAAATTAATTGTTCTACCAATATCAATAGAACTAATTAAATATTGACTAAAAAATCCCATAAAATTGAATTTAGCCAGAATTTAGCCATATTTTTTTAATAAAACAGTAACAGTAATGATGAGGTTTAAAAACTTAAACCAAAAATTAATATCTTCTCTCAGTATCCCATTATACCTGGTTATTATAGTTCCTTTGTTGGTACATTTTGGAATAACCTTAAATTTAGTAGAATATTTTTCTCTGCGTCGAGAGCAACAAATAACTAAATCATTAGTTAATCAATCTGCCACAGATATACGCGATCGCGTATCTTTAAAATTAAATAATTATCTACAACCTTTAAATATTCAACCTACTACAGAATTATCTCCAATTGTTGTTAAGAATATAAATTATTTAATACAACAAACAGATATTCCCTATACAGCAAAAATTATTCTTCTTGATCAAAATGGATCAATTTTAGCTAGTAACTATCCCCAGGGAGATAAAATGCTAAGTGCTACTTATCAAGAAATAATCACCGCCCTTCAAGGTAGATTTAAGCATCTTAGGCAAATAAAAAAAACAGAAGAAATAAAATATAACATTTATCAAGAACAATTTTTAACTCAAGTAATTCCCTGGAGAAATTCAAAATTAGATGAAAATTATCTTTTAATAGTAAGTATCCCTACAACACAATTAGCTAATGTTATTAATCTCCAAGCGCAATCACCCTGGCAAGAATCCTTAGCCTATCTACTACCAACAATTTTACTATGGATCATTACCTATATAGGACTAGCTCAGATAATCGGTAATTTCAGCACACCTCGTCAATCATTACAGTTAAACCCTGCGGTTAATACAGATCAAGACAGTAGTGAATCTAAGGAAACAATTGATTTACCAGCAACGCCTATTACTAACAATTACATAAAAAGCTCATTACTAGCAGACTTGAGCCACGAATTGCGATCGCCATTAAATGCCATTCTCGGTTTTGCTCAAATTATGCAGCAAGAATATTCTTCCATGACGCGCCTACAAAAGGAAAATCTGGCAATTGTTAATCGCAGTAGTAAACGGTTGTTATCAATCATCAATGATTTAGTCGATTTATCTAAAATAGAAACTAAGCGGTTAAAATTAGAACATAATAGCTTCGATTTGAGGCATTGGATTGAGAATATAAAACAAAGCGTCCAAATTCAGGCAGAAGATAGCGGGGTAAATTTTACCCTAATTAAAATTGAGCCTTTACCTCAATATATTTGTACCGACGAGCAAAGATTACGTCAAATAGTCACTAATTTAATCAACTATTGCCTACGGTATAACCAAACAGAAGAATTAATAGTCAAAGTAGGATTTCTTGCTGCTGGTGACAACTCAACCACTAATCATCTATATTTTGAACTAGAAAACACAGAATTTGCCCACACTCAACAAGAAATTGTCACTCTGTTTGATCCAGCGATGAGTGCGAGTAAAAAACGTCGCTTCGATGAAGGCAATTCCCTACGTTTACCCATTAGTTATCAATTAGCCAAACTATTGGGAGGAGAATTAAGCGTCAGCAATAATCAAGACAACCCACAACAAGGTGTCAATTTGCGCTTAGATCTACAAATAGAAACAGTTATTACTGGCGAAATCCTGCTGCCATCCACCACAAGAAAAATTATCGGTTTAGAACCTGGGCAAGGAGAATATCGTATTTTAATTGTAGATGACTCTAAAACCAACCGTAAAATTATGGTGCAATTACTAGAGCCTGTGGGCTTTGAAGTCCAAGAAGCAGTTAATGGTAAAGAAGCCATAGATATATGCTTGCGTTGGCAGCCTCAGATGATCTGGATGGATATCAGAATGCCAATTATGAATGGTTATGAGGCAACAGAACAAATAAAATCTTCTACTTTAAGCAAAAGTACCCTAATTGTAGCTCTAACTGCTAGTACCTCAGAAGAAGAACAATCACTGATTAAAGCTGCTGGCTGTGACGACTTTGTAGGCAAACCTTTTTCAGAAAGTATTATATTTGATAAAATAGCTCAACATTTAGGAGTACGTTATCTATATGAACCTACGACACCATTGGTAAGTAGTAATTTTAAACTTACAGCTAAGGCACTAAAAGTTATGCCAGATCAATGGTTAGATAGTTTATCAGAGGCGAGTTCGAGGTTAGATGCTGATTCACTGACTCAATTATTACAGGAAATTCCCCCAGAGCATTCTCAATTAAAAGATGCTCTCCAAAAACAAGTGGATGATTTTGATTTTGATAAAATTCTAATTCTAATAAATAAAAGCAAAAATCAATAATATCAACCAGTAAGTTTAATTTTCCCACCAATAATAAAAAGTGATGACCTCTTACACAGCCAAAGAAATTAGTATCCTAGTTGTAGATGATGTTGCGGAGAACCTTAAAGTTTTATTCACCACTTTAACTCAACAAGGTTATCATGTCCGTTGCGCCAAAAATGGGATAACCGCATTACTTGGAGCAAATACAATCCAGCCAAATCTGATTTTACTCGATATCAAAATGCCCGATCTCGACGGTTATCAAGTCTGTCAGAAATTAAAAGCCGACGAAAGAACCCGTCACATCCCTGTAATTTTCCTAAGTGCTTTAGATGATGTTTTAGATAAAGTTAAAGCCTTTGAAGTTGGGGGGGTAGACTATATTAGTAAACCATTTCAGGTAAAAGAAGTATTAATCAGAGTAAAAAATCAAATTGATCTACAATCAGCCCAAGCAGAAATATATCAGTTAAATCAAGAATTAGAAAAAAGAGTCCAACAAAGAACCTTACAACTTAAAACTGCAAATCGCCAACTTAGGCGAGAAATTCTGCAACGTCAGTTAGTGCAACAAAAGTTAATACATGATACATTACATGATGGCTTAACTGGACTACCTAACCGCACCTTGTTGATGCAAAGAATAGAATCGACTATTCAACAGGCAAAACGTAATCCTAATTATATGTATGCTTTATTGTTTATCGATTTAGATCGCTTCAAAATTATCAATGATAGTCTAGGTCATGGAATTGGGGATCAATTACTAGTTGCTGTATCTAATTTATTGGGGCAGTGCTTAAGGCAAAGCGATATAGTAGCTCGTCTTGGGGGAGATGAGTTTATCATTTTATTAGACGAGATTAAAGAGCCTCAACACGCTACCCAGATCGGAGATCGGATTCTGCAAAAATTGCGATCGCCATTTGAAATTAACGGTCAGCACATTTTTACTAGTGCCAGTATCGGGGTTGTATTTGGTACAAATTATTATAGTAATGCTTCAGATTTAATTAGAGATGCAGATATAGCTATGTATCGTGCCAAGGCAAAGGGAAAAGCCCGCTATGAAATTTTTGATCAAGCTATGTATCATGAAACTCTCAAGCTGATTGAATTAGAGAATAGTTTACGTTTAGCAATAGAGCGTCAAGAATTTGTTTTGCACTATCAACCAATTATTTCTCTAGAAAATAACGATCTAGTAGGTTTTGAAGCCTTGATCCGTTGGCAGCATCCCACCCGTGGTTTTATTTCCCCTATAGAATTTATTCCCATTGCCGAAGATACAGGGTTGATCATTGATATTGGTCAATGGCTACTTAAAGAAGCCTGTCAACAATTACACGCCTGGCAACAAAAGTTTTACTATATTCCTCAAGTAGCATCCTTAAAAATGAGTATAAATCTGGCTTCCCAACAGCTACAAGAACCTGAATTTATCTCCAAACTCGATCAAATTTTGGCTCAAACAGGTATTGATGGTAGTTCTATCAGATTAGAAATTACCGAAAGTGTACTGATAGAACCTGGTGGAAGTGTACAACATACCCTAAAACAAATCAGAAATAGGAATATTAAGCTAAGTATTGATGATTTTGGGACTGGTTATTCCTCTTTAAGTTATCTACGTCGTTTTCCCATTGATAATCTCAAGATCGATCGCTCCTTTATTGAGCAAATGAATTATGATTCCGAAAACTTTGAGATAGTTAGGGTAATTATTACCTTAGCTAAAACCTTGGGTATGGATGCTATTTCAGAAGGAGTGGAAACCCTGCAACAACTGCAACAATTACGGGCTTTGGGGTGTGAATTCGGTCAGGGATATTTATTTGCCAAACCTCTAGATCCGTTGGCAGTAGAAGCCTTACTGTTGAGCTATCCAGATGCTTTTAGTTCCACTGCTTGTTAAATAATAAGGAAAAGAGAAAAATAATCAATCTTTTATTATCTAATATGGTTAAGGGTAAACTTTGCGATCTCTGTAAAGACTCGGTAATGATTCGCTATCGTATTCAGTATCAAAAATCAGGAGACTGGGTGATGGTATGTCCTGAGTGCTGGCAAAAAGTTAGTCAAAATAATCCTGACTATCGTTACGGTGGTACTTGGAAAGCTAAACGATAAAGTCTATTTAAAAATTAAATATAATGAATCAAATATTACAACAAGGTCAAATAGTTGAAATTGAAATTACCGATCTCAATACGAGTGGGGAAGGTGTAGGCAGATATGATGGTAAGGTAATATTTGTCCCTAATACAGTAACAGGCGATCGCTTAAGCGTCAAAATTATTGAATCAAAAGCTAAGTTAGCTAAGGGTAAAATTCAACAATTATTAATTCCATCTCCCCATCGTCTTCGTCCTCAATGTATTGTGGCAGATAAATGTGGTGGTTGTCAGTGGCAACATATTCAACCTACCTATCAACAATTTGCTAAACAACAACAGGTAATTCAAGCCTTTAAACGTTTGGCTGGTTTGGAAGATATCGTAGTACAGCCAATTTTAGCTACTCTTGATACCCTTAATTATCGTAATAAATCTACCTATCCTTTAGCTAGATCTTCTACAGGACAGGTACAAGCTGGTTACTATCGTCAAGGTAGTCATAAATTAGTCAATCTTAATCAATGTCCTGTTCAAGATCAGCGTTTAAATCCTCTACTGCAAGAAATAAAACAAGATATTCAACAAAGAGGTTGGTCAATTTATAATGAATCTAATCATCAAGGAAAATTACGCCACCTGAGTTTTAGAATTGGCAGCAATACAGGCGAGATCCTACTCACTTTAATAAGTACTAGTGAGCAACTTACAGGGTTAGAAACACAAGCTAATATATGGTTAGAGCGTTATCCTCAATTAGTTGGAGTGGGTTTAAATATTCAGAGCGATCGCAACAACGCTATTTTGGGTAAGAATACTTATAATATTGCAGGTAAACCCTATCTCAGAGAAATCTTTGCCAGTATCGAACTACATATTGCTGCTGATACTTTTTTCCAAGTTAATACCAAAGCAGCAGAATTACTTTTAGAAGCTATTTCTAATAAATTAAACCTGACAGGGGAAGAAACTATTATTGATGCCTATTGTGGAATTGGTACTTTTACCCTACCCTTAGCACGCCACACTAAACAAGCAATAGGGATTGAAATTAATCCAGCCTCCATCGAACAAGCTAAACAAAATGCTGCACTTAACCAAATATCAAATGCAACTTTTTATACAGGTAAAGTAGAAGAATGTCTTGATTCTCTTGATCTTCAAGCTGATATTTTTATACTTGATCCTCCACGCAAAGGCTGTGATCCTCAAGTAATTGATAGTTTGTTAAACTTTCAACCCCATACTATTGTTTATATCAGTTGTAAACCTGCAACTTTAGCAAGAGATGTTCAACTATTATGTCAATCAGGTATATATCAACCAGTTTGGATTCAACCTATCGATTTTTTCCCTCAAACCACTCATGTTGAGTGCTATGCTGTATTAAGAAGGCAATAATTGATTATTAGTATTTGTCGGGTTTATAAAGTTTAGTATAATTGGTACTATAGACAAGATATTCATGTTTTCAATGACCTGAAGGGGAACAATATGGTTTTAGCTGTTATGCAAATCAATCGACTAATTAATTTATTTCAAAAGTAAAAGCACGCCATTCAAAATACTTTCGCTCGTTATGATTATGCCAGCCAAACCAACTTATATTTAAACTTCGTAAACCTAGATTATCTATTTCCATCATTGACCATCCTATTTTAAGTGCAACTATAACCCACCTGTAATTAAGATAGTTACATATTTTTAACAGCATAGATCGAAAAATAAAACCTAGAGGTATAAATTAGTGATTGCCATTCCTATTCCTTGGAATAGAAGCAAGTGGAATACCATGAGCTTCACATCAACATTGTATCTATGTCCCGTTCTCGATTTACTCTTAGTAAATGTACCTCCAGAATGGCAAGCAGAAGTAAGACTGGGATTGCAAGAAGCCCTAGTAAATGCAGCCAAGCACGGTAATAAACTAGACCCTAGTAAAACTATAATTGTTAAATTTACAGTTACCACCAAAGAATATTCTTGGGTAATTGTGGACGAAGGTGCAGGCTTTATCAAAGAACAAGAATGCGAAGATCAGATTGGACAATTACCAATAGATGAATCTGAAAACGGTCGAGGTATTTCAATTCTGCACGAAATTTTCGATTGTGTGCATTGGAATCGCGAAGGAACACAGCTTACTTTATCTAAAACCCTGCCAACGGTCAACAAGAGAGAAAAACAACCTTCCATTTGTTAATGATCTTTAATTCTTAGAACCGTAGATCAATACAGTCAAAAATTTGATATACTGATTAAGGCTTAGAAAAAGGTGGCGACATAGCCAAGTGGTAAGGCCGTGGATTGCAAATCCATTATCCCCCAGTTCGAATCTGGGTGTCGCCTTGATGTTTGAATGTTACTGTAAGTTATACAACTAAAAGTTATAGCAATACTAGACAGTACTTTTTAGCTATTAGCTTTGGGCTTTTAGTTAATTGACTACTCCTGATAACTAATACAAGCATTTCATATTTAAATACACCTACCTTTGATTAATTCCATTGAGCTAACGTTTTAACTAATATTTCTATTAAAATTAATGTTCAACGCCGAATTATAGACTGTAGGAATTAAGAGATAAAATGACCGACAGACAAAAGCTTGTCCCTCCCATCGCCCAAAAACAGCCACATACCCACTTAATTCATGGAGATGAGAGGGCGGATAACTATTATTGGTTGCGCGATCGCGACAATGACGCAGTAACTGATTACTTAGAGGCGGAAAATCAATATACAGAGGCAATGATGGCACATACAGAGTCATTGCAAGCTAATCTCTACAAGGAAATGCTATCTCGCATTCAGGAAACCGATCTTTCTGTACCTTCTCGCAAAGATAACTACTATTACTATTCCCGTACCGAAGAGGGCAAAGCTTATTCTATTTATTGCCGTAAAGAAAATAGTTTAGATGCGCCTGAAGAGATTTTACTCGATCAAAATCAACTTGCCGAAAAACAAGATTATTTTTCTTTAGGAGTATTAGCAGTTAGTCCCAACCATCAAATTTTAGCTTATTCGATCGATACTACTGGGGCAGAAAAATATACTCTCTATTTTAAAGATCTTAATACTCAGGAAGTTTACCCACAAAGTATTCCAGACACTTATTATTCCTTTGCTTGGGCAAATGATAACCAAACTGTATTTTATACCAAGGTAGACAGTGCTAATCGACCAGATCGCTTATTTCGTCATAATGTTAATCAAGGGAGTGAACATGATGTATTAATCCATCATGAAACCGACGAAGCTTATTTTTTATCCGTCGGAAAAACTAGTAGCGACGCTTATATTATCCTCAATTTGGGTAGCATCATGACTTCGGAAATTCATTTTCTTGATGCAAACTCTCCAACCAATTCTTTCCAAGTTTTTCAAGGGCGAGTAACTGGAATTGAATACTCTTTAACTCATCATGGCGACTACTTTTACATTACTACCAATGAAGGGGCGATTAATTTTAAATTAATGAAAACCCCAGTAAATAAGATTGACAAAGAAAATTGGCAAGAGGTGATACCCCATCGAGAAGAAATTTATCTTTTAGGGGTTGATGCTTTTATTGATCATTTAATTATCTACGAACAAGAAGAGGGAGTCCCCAAACTTAGGGTACATAAATTTTCTACAGAAGAAGAACATTATATAGCTTTTCCCGAACCTGTATATTCCGCAGGCGACGCAGGTAATCCTGAATATGATACTAATATCTTTCGCTTTAGCTACACTTCCCTAGCAACTCCCAATTCTATCTACGACTACAATTTAGATACCCAAGATCGGGAATTAAAAAAAGAAACTCCTGTACTCGGAGGATATGATCGCAATCAGTATATTAGTCAAAGATTGTATGCAACTGCTGAGGATGGGGCGGTAATTCCTATATCTGTTGTTTATAAAAAAGGAATAGAAAAAAATCGTAAAAATCCCTGCTTTTTGACTGCTTACGGTTCATATGGCGTAAATTACCCTGTTTACTTTTCCTCTACACGTTTATCTTTATTAGAGAGAGGAGTAATTTTTGCGATCGCTCATATTCGCGGTGGTTCAGAAAAAGGGCGCAAATGGTATCAAAATGGCAAACTGTTAGCTAAGAAGAATACTTTTACCGATTTTATAACCTGTGCCGAATACTTAATTAAAGAGCAATGGACTAATAATCAACAACTGGCAATTAGTGGTGGTAGTGCAGGAGGATTATTAATGGGTGCGGTGCTAAATATGCGTCCTGATCTATTTAAAGCTGCGATCGCCAATGTCCCTTTTGTTGATGTGGTTACCACTATTCTTGATCCCTCTTTACCTTTAACGGTTACTGAATGGGAAGAATGGGGAAATCCTCAAAATAAATCTGATTATGATTATATGAAATCCTATTCCCCTTATGATAATGTCACTGAGCAAAATTATCCTCACCTACTAATTACTGCTGGTTTAAATGATCCTCGTGTAGCCTATTGGGAACCTGCTAAATGGACAGCCAAATTACGCACACTTAAAACAGACGATAATTTATTGTTGCTTAAAACTAATATGGATGCAGGACATGGAGGTGCATCAGGACGTTATGAACAGCTTAAAGAGACTGCCTTTGAGTATGCTTTTTTATTAGATCTTTGGGGACTTAATTAGGTAGTGGGTAGTAGGGACTAGGTAGCTAAAAAATGTCCCTTAACTATCTGGTGTTGCTATATATGCTTAATTAAAGAAAACTCCAGAATAAAGTTGTTACACTTTATCACTAGAGCTTGCTTAGGGTAATAAAATTAACCCACAAATCGTTTTATTAATTGGCAGATTCAAAAGATTCGTTTGCTTCTGCTTCTGTATCTGCTGTCTCTTTCTTATCGTTGCTATAGTTTCTCTTGCCACGAGTTCCATAACGACTGGTTTGTTTACGGAATTTACGAGCATTTAGTTTATTTCGGGCTGCTTTTTCTTTCTTAGCGTTACGACGTTTAGCCATTTATATAAAATATCCTCATTACACAATAAAACGCTCCTGGGAGTTTCTAGTAGAATTATCTATATCTAGTTCCCCTCCAGAAGCGCAATTCAATTTAGCTTTGGAGCTTAAAAGCGATCGTTACGACGACCACCACTGAAAGTATTTCTGTTATTTTCGCGAGGTCTAGCTTTGTTAACTTTTATTTCGCGACCCATCCACTCTGCTCCATCTAGAGTTTCAATGGCTTTGTCTTCTTCTGCTTCTGTTTCCATTTCCACAAAGCCGAAACCACGTTTGCGACCAGTTTCACGGTCAGTGGGCAGATGAACTCGTTTTACTTTACCGTATTCTGAAAATACTTCGCTTAGATCCTCTTGGCTAACCTCATAACTAAGGTTGCCCACGTAAATTGACATAAATTGTAATGTCTCCTGAATGCATTTTGATGTAGAGAGCTAAAATTTCGGGAAAAAACCAAATCAATACTATATGGAAAAACCTATCAATACTGAATACAAACTGGATCGCCGATCTTTATCTCAATATGAATCCTAACACTTTATGTTGTAAAAAAGAATATCAGTACAAATACAATGAAATTTCACATAATTTAAAACCCAATAATTATTTCAGTGATATTATCCAGTCACAGATATATTAAGCGTGATTATAGGCTACGGAAATATGATATTGGTCAAGGTAGATTATTGGCTATAGGTGGTAGGAGTCGGCAAGGGGGAGTAGTCAAGTCTTATGGTAGGTAGTAGTGTAAAAGTTAATTTATCTAATTACAAACTGCTTTTATAAGGTTTTAACGCTCGTTAGTAAACTTTAGTTTCGGTTTTTATAGTGCAGAGGTGTTGTAACTGAGTAAATTTAGCTGCAACTTTTTTGGTCGTCAACATTGTTTCTGTTAGGCTAAAACCAGATTCTAAACTTTCAGCCTTACCAAAACGCCAAAGATAGAAACCAGCATTTAAAATAGCAGCAGGTAAAAGTTCGTTATTACTACCATTGATTACTTGTTTAATTAAATTTATTCCTTGCTCTAAAGATTCCAACGTAATATCAGATCCATTCAAACCATATTTTATAGGATCTAATAAAATACGCTCAAAACCTTCCTCATTATTAGGGTTACTAATAGCGATAATACCTGTACGATTACGAGAAAGGTCACAACTGCCTTCTAAACCTTTAACTAGGGTAAAATCTTTTGTACCTCGAATCTCAAAAGTTTCCCGAAAGCGTAATTCCGTGGGCGGATGAACAAATCCTGCAACTAAATGACTTTTTCCTTCCATCGGACACCAAACCAATTCTGCTGTAGCAAAGGGGGGACGTTTCCCTATCTGATCACGAAAAGCAAAAAAATCATTAGCTTTAGGGAAATGCTGCGGTAAATATATAAAACCGAGGTAACTTTGATTATAAATGTTCTGAGTTTGCGTTAAATCAAAGCTTCTAAAGTCGATACCGAGTTGCTGCCAAATTTCAACTAAAGGGATACCATATTTAGTAGGCAGACAATCTCCACCGTGCATAACAACTGGTATATCAGCAGTTGCCAGAATTAAAGCTGTGATAATAGTGACAGGTACAGTGCGCGATCGCCCGTCATAAGGATTACCTAAAATAACTGGTTGATGTTGATGTTGTGGATTAATTTTTAGTTTTGCTCCCAATAGATCAAAGGTATCTAAGATTCCTGCTAATTCCTCTGGGGTTGGGCGTTTGATACGATGGGCGACCATAAATGCACCAATTTGAGCAGGAGTCGCTTGTTGTAATAACATCATCTTTGTGGCGATCGCTGATTCAGTTCGAGTAAGATCTTTACTTGTGTGAGTACCACTAGCAATTCTTTTTAATAATTCTCTAAACTCATCGCTCATAATTTGACCGTAAGTAATATTTTAGGTAAAAAAGCCTTTGATGCTTCGGTTATGGGCTTAAAATATAGTTTTACACTTTAGCACTAGTATTAACTAACTGATTAGTATGATTCATTAATTTTGAAGAGGATTGATTTAAATTTTGCACCAATTGATAAAAATGAGCTATGGGAGGAATTAATAAGCGATCGCGCGTTGTCACCATTACCACTTGGCGAGTTAGCACACTATCTAATTCTTTTTCTTCGCTGCGCTTGGGGCAGACATCTGTCTGGGCGATCGGACGTACTGCTAAAGTTGGATCGTCATAACAGTCTATTAAAGCTTTGTGTGGTAACAATGCAATCATTTCTCCCTGTCGAATTACTCCCCGAAAAGCATCTAAGGTATTAAGTTCCATTGCTGTTTTTATCTCCACGTTTTGCTCTTGAAACCATTCTTGAACTAATCTTTGCATACCGTACCCATCTTTAAAGACGATTTGAGGGTATTTAACAATCTCTAGGGGTGGAATCTTATCTAAACTGCTTAGAGGATGGTTAGCTGCCATTAAAACATCTATTTGTTCCTCATATAATACAGTCAATTCTATTTCCGAAGAAGAAGTAAGAAAACGATTATTCATGACGATCGCCAGATCTATTAAACCATCTCGCAAAACCTTTAAGGCGCGATCGCTACCTAAAGCTGTCACTCTTAATTGCACTTGAGGATAATCTAAGCAAAACTGTTGTAACACTGGAGGTAGATAGTGGGCGCAAACTGAATGAATAGCTGCTATGCAAAGTTCTGGTTGTTTACCAGCCATTAAATCTGCTAATTCTACGGTGGCTTTTTGCCATTCTTGACAAATTTTTTGCGCTCTTGATAACAGTTTTTCTCCACCGACTGTTAATTTTGCTTGACTACTACGATGAAACAAGGGTAACCCTAAGTCTTGTTCTAAAGACTGTATTTGACGGCTAATAGTTGATTGAGTTACCCCACATTTTTTGGCTGCTTGTCCAAAATTCCCCGTTTCCGTAATAGCTATAAAAGCTTGCAGTTGCTCGATTCGCATGACTAAACTCTAAACTTCAGCAGCTACAAAATCTAGCTTTGCTGACTATTTGTTGACCATAGCTGATCTATTAAACTACATTTGGTATAAAACGCGACATTAATCAATTATTGCCCCTCTTTTAATATTTACCACAATTGATTAGGTACAGAGTGGGTAGTAGGCGCGGAAAGCGTCGTCACGCACGCTCTTGAGGTCGCCAAAGCGCGAACGTGACGATAGTAGGTAGTAGGTAGGAGTCAGGAGTCAGGAGTTAGGTAGTAGGTAGTAGGTAGTGGGTAGGAATCAGGAGTTATTAATGATCGATGATTTAATTTTTTAAAGTTAATAGCTCTTAAGTAGCTGGGATAATTTTAAGAATGTCTTGATGTTTTACCTATTGCTTAAGATAAGTAGATCCAGAAGACGTTAGCAATTTCAAGCCAGTAACTATAAATTATCCACAACTACATTAGCAGCACATACACAAAACTTATCCTCGCCTGCTTAATTAGGCAATAGAATCAACAGTTTCATGCTTAAGATTTTTAAACTGATCTAACAAGCGATCTGCCCAATATTTAACATCATAAGTAGTGACAATGTGATACATTTTCGACATCCGTTCTTTTTGCTCTTCTGGTGACATAGCCAAAGCCTCTTCGATCGCCCGATCCATGCCATTTAGGGAATAAGGATTAGTTAAAATAGCATCAGGTAACTCCACCGCAGCACCCACAAATTCTGATAAGACTAAAACACCGTCTTTCCCTCCATGCGCCACAATGTATTCTTTGGCGACTAGGTTTAAACCATCACGTAAAGGAGTTGTCCAACAGATATCTGCTGCTTTATAGTAAGCAATTAAATGGGTTAGGGGGATAGGTTGCGTAAATAAGCGTATAGGCATCCAATCTAATTGACCGTAACGACCGTTAATCTGCCCGACTAATTGTTCTATTGTGCTTTGGGCGGTCTTATAAACGCGCATTCCAGGGGCAGCTTGCACACAAGTCATGACAAAACTTATTTTCTTGTGTAAGTCAGGACGACGCTCTAATAAACGACCATAAGCAGCTAATTTTTCTTCGTTACCTTTAACATAATCTACTCTCCCTGCTGCGATAATCAGTTTTTTATCACCCAATTCTTCTTTAAGCTGATAAAGTCGATTTTTAGTTTCTGTCTTTTCTAAAATCGATTCTATATGTTGAGGATTTGTACCGACAGGAAAGGCATCAATATTAACAATTTGCCCTTGATAGTTTAACTGGGTGGTCATTTCAGGTTCGGCTAAAGCAGTCCCAACCGCAGTTAAATGTCCCTTAACTGGTTCTTGTTTTAAAATTTCAACTGATTTTAAACTACGGACAACATTAACAAAATTTTCCGAATAACGAGGAATATGGAAACCTACTATATCGCAACATAATAAACTTTCTACGATCGCCTCACGCCAAGGCAAAATATTAAACACATCCACTGAAGGAAAAGGCGTATGATGGAAAAAAGCAATCCGTGCTTGAGGTTTTAATTCTCGAATATATTGCGGTACTAACCACAAGTTGTAGTCATGAATCCAAATTAAAGCATCATCCGCAGCTTCTTCACAGGCAGCCTCGGCAAATAAACGATTAATCTGTTTAAAATTTTCCCATTCTGCCGTCTCGGAAGTGAAGTGATAGGGAAAAGAGTGTAAAATCGGCCAAAAAGCTTCTTTAGAGGTGATGTGATAGAAGTCGTTTACTTGTTGATCATTTAGGGGAATACGTCGAACATTATAATTAGCTTCTCCCTCAATATTAACTCGTTTTTCAAAGCTATCTAGATTTTCAGGGTTTACTTGTTTCCAAGCAATCCATGTCCCTTGATTGACATCGGCAAAGAAGCTTTTAAGAGTTGGCACAATGCCATTAGGGCTTTTTTTAGGTACATAGTGAATTTTGCCATCTTCGATTATTTCGTCGTGGGGTTCGCGATGATAAAGGATAACTAAAGATGATTTCATGATTATTTAGGGGATAATTACCAAAAAATTATTTAATACAATACTGATGCTAGACTATATGACTATTAATTATTAAACTGTTGTTCAACAGGTAGCATTCAAAAATGAATTATTTGTGTTCGATTGTCTTGTCTAACTTGATAATTACTTTTCAATTTTTTAAGCTTAATATAATTGAATCCTACACTAATTACTGGTCTCAACCCAAATTAATTTAATTTTTAAATAGGACATCAATTGCCCAAATTGTCCATTAATAGGCAATGTGGCAGTTTAAGTTGTAATATTATTGCCAAGTAATGCAAAATAAGTTTAGAAAATAATCACCCCCCACTATTGAGAGACTTGCGTGAAAGTAGAACTAGAAGTAGACACATCAATTCAATTAGTAGCCGATGAGACAGGTAAATTATTGGCTTGGGCTTCAGGTATAGAAAGTTCTAGCCATACTTATTTAGAGCAAAATAAGGCTTTAGCTCGCAGATTGGGGGCTTATTATCGACCTGACGGCTTAACAGAAATTGGGTTTTGGGTACCTGGGTTAGTTAGGGATGCGCTGCATGAGCGAGAAGTTTATTTGGAAGTGTTTACACCAACAGAACCTATTGACTGGCAAGCAAAAGAACAGACGATTAAATTTAAACGCGATCGCCTACACCTGGAACAGCAGGGCGAATTTATGTGGGGTGTAGTATCTGGTATGCAAGCAGGTAATCGAACTGTTGCTGGCAGTTTTTATTGGTTACGCTACGTAGATCGCGCTGAAAACCTACGCACAATTCGCGACTTATTACCCAATTCTCTCCCCTACGGCATCTTTGCCCCCAGTGAACTTTACGATCTAGATAGTCTACAAGCAAATCGTTCAGACTTGGATTATTTTGAACGCACTGCTCAATCTGATGATCCCCTAAATGCTATTCCCCGTGTAGGTAGCCCCAGAAATATTCTGCAAATTCATGTAGGCACAGCCTCTAGTGAGGGAACAATTGCTGGATTGACTCGTATTTATCAAGATATTGCTCATAAGCTGCAAACAGAGCAACCTTTAACCCCCAGTGAACAAAATTATATCGGTTACGATGCGATCGAGTTGTTACCTACCGAACCAACCATTGAATATCGCGATCAATATAGTCCTGAAAGTGAGTTTTTCGCCTTTGTAGGTGAACAAGATGACCTGGTGGAGGTGGAATTATCTAAGCCTAACACTCAAGACTGGGGTTATGATGTCCCTATTTTAGGATCTAGTACTACTAACCCTGCTTTACTTGGTAGTCTGCGTCCTGATGAAGTTATCGATTTTATTGCGACTTTACATAATTTTCCTACCCGTCCTATCGAGTTGATTTATGACTTGGTTTACGGACACGCGGATAATCAGAGTGAGTTATTGATTTGTCGAGAATTTCTCAAAGGGCCGAATATGTACGGTCAAGATCTTAACCATCAGTTACCTATGGTGCGTGCGATTTTGTTGGAAATGCAACGACGCAAACTTAATACAGGGGTAGATGGAATTCGCATTGATGGCGGTCAGGATTTTCGCTTTTTTAATCCCCTCTCAGGTAGGGTAGAACAAGATGATGCTTATCTACTGGAGATGAGTAATGTAGTTCAAGAAATTCTAGACCATAAGCGGTTATTATTTACAATTTTTGAAGATGGTCGTCCTTGGCCTGAAGAAGGTTGGGAAGAAAAATCTCGCTATCGGGAATTGATTGAGCTTAAACCAGAATCTTATCAATGGGGCCCTTTGATTTTTGCCCATAATACCCCCAGTATTAAGGGTTATTGGACAAGAAAATGGTCACGGGTGATGGAAGTTATGACGATGGGCGATCGCTGGATTACTGGATGTGGTAATCATGATACAGTTCGTCGCGGTAATCAAATTGATTCTCAAGCAGCAATTAATTGGCATCTGGGTAAAACTTTACCTGAAGTGTTACACAATGCTTATGATAATCCTGCTGTAACTCTCTGGGTTAATTGTTTTAGTCCTGGTTTGCCAATGGATTTTATTAACGCCACCATGCACGCCCCTTGGCTATTTTTTCGCAATACTGATGAGCAATACGGAGTTAAAGTGGTATCGGAAGAAGTGGGGTTTTTAAACTGGCAAATTAGCCCGAATTTGTACCGTCAGCCCCATTGTTTTCTTGGGCTTAAATCTCTAGGCTTTAAACAGTTAAAGCAATTGCAGCAGTTTGGTTTGGCATTACATCAGGCAATGATCCAGCAAAATTATACTCTGGCTGAAGTTGTGGAAGTTTTACGCGCTTGCACTAACCCTAAAACTCATTGTATCGATGAATTAGCTCCCTTAATGGAATTGACCCGTGGAGGGATGATCCGCTTTTTGCATAAATTGGACGAAGATCGCCTCAAAAGTTTTGCATTAACGTTTATGGAGGACTGTTATCAGATTTGTAATGTCTCTCATTATCAATCTCAGGTTAATCCTAAAGTTGCGGAATTTAATTTATCTACTAGGGAATTTCGCCATCAACATTCTTGGATAGGTAATAATATGTTATCTGAAGATACTTTTAGTAGGATTGATGAGGAAGACAAAACCATTGTTTATGGTATACGTCATAATCGGCAAGAAAATAAGGAAATAGCTATTGTCGCTAATCTTGAGGGGGAAGCAACTAGTTTAAATATCGCAGATTTATTGGAAATTGATTTATCTAATTGGAATGTTGCGATCGCTACTCCTAATTTACAAGTCGATGATCTAACAAATCTTACTTTGGGTAATAGTCAAGGGATATTATTAGTTAAAAATTGATGTAATGAATGACACCTGGGAATCATCACCAGTTTCAAATAAAATTGGCATTAATTTTAAACATGATCAAACTCTGCGTTTAGCACTTATTCATCCTTCCTATGCTAAACAACTTAATGATCCTGAAATTAATAACCAACGTTTAGAATTTCTTGGTACAAGTGTATTAAATTTAATTGTAGTTGATTATCTGGTGCGAAACTTTTCCTATTTGTCGCTAGCCAAGATCAAAGCTTTAAAGGATAAAATTACTGCACCTGATAGACAGACTCAACTTTGGTACGATCTGCAATTAGGAGATGCTTATCCATTTCTCGCTTTAAAAGAAGAGCGTTATCGACTTAAGGTAAAAGAGCAAAATCCTTTTGAAGAAGCCTTTAGAGCCTTAGTCGGTGCAATTTATATAGATAGAGGTTTTTCTCAAGCTCGTAATTGGGTACATAAACATTTAATTTCCCCCCTCCTACAAAAGCACCTCAAGCCTGAAGTAGAATTTAGTCCCACCGATAAACAATTGCAATATTTAGGCGAAATTTTACTCGAAGTAATTATTAATGATTATTTATATCATCAAATTAAACAAACCCAGCCCCAGAAACTAAAAGTTTTGGCAAGGAAATTAACCGCCAAGGATACTCAAACTCAGTATCTATCAAAGTTATTTCCCGATCATCAAAAATCAGAATCTTTAGCTCAATTATTGTCACAATTATATCTTCAGCTAGAGCAGGAAAATTCTAAGAGTAGCTTGCGTCAAATAAGTAACTCATTTAAGGATCATTGCTTAGATGAGGATGAAATTATGGCATTGGCGATCGCTTTATTATTAAAAGATGGGTTAGCCCAAAAGTGGATTATTCATCACATGATGGGTTATCCGAGTAACAAATACAATGAAGGTAGAGAAAAATTCTATAAATTGACAGGACAAACCCCGTTACTATAATTCTTAAAATCAGGTTTTCAACTCACGTTCATAATAATCATTACAGCCTATTGCTGCTTCGGTATTAGCAACATGAGGATTAATAGTACATTTGAGACGATAATCTCCTGTAAAAAAACGACATTTAGTACAGGGGATTTGGTGCATTATTTTTGCTCTATTTACTGCGTCTATAGCATAACTAAGTAAACTCCAGCCACATAGACCCAAAACAGAGCAAGCACCAGCAAAACGTAGTGATAGCATCACTGGTTTATAGAAATTGACCCAGTAAACACTAAGTTGCAACACAGTTAATTATCATGGGGGATAGGTTTGCTTTATAAGCATTAATTATGACATATATTAATCAATTAAATCTATTACCTGAGCAGGAAAATCCTAACCATATATAAACCAGTCCAAATTTATTGCCAGATCCTGCAACAAAATACGACATTGCGGTTTAAATACGGCTAGAAATAATTTGAAATATCTGCTTGATTTGTTGTTTATTAAATGATTGAATCAAAGCTAATGCTGCACCTTGAGGATCTGTCGGAATTGTAATTGTGCCACCTTGCGCCACGGCTGGAGTCGCCCCCGCAGTATTTCCAGAGGTTGCTGCTAATTGTTGTAGATTTTTACTGGGAATTAATTGGGCTACATTCCCTGCGTGCAAATATTCCCCAGCTTGTTTAATTTCTTTAATTACCACTTGAGCGATCGTGGCGTAAGGATATTTTTGATTATTAATAGCTTGAATAGTAGTAGCTATAATAGTTTGCCAATTAGCTTCATTAGGAGCTATTTCACCGAGTTTTTTGCAAGCAATGCGCAATTTTTGTCTACTTTCAGGGCTATCTGGCTGTTTAAACAGTTGTAGCATCTGTTTCAAGATGTTTGTAACCTGCTGATTAATATTAGTATCTGCTGCAGATCCACCTGATAATAGCTGTTGAAGATACTGATCTAATAGAGTAAAGTTAGATTCTGCCTGTGCCAAAATTTCCACAGCATCACTGTCTTTAAAATTAGCCGAGTTTTCCAGGCGATCAATCAAATCTTGTAGATGATCATACCCGTTTAAAAAAAGAGTTTCTAATTTTTGATCAACATTAACAGGATTATCTTTGAGAATTTTAAAAGAATCTTCTAAACGATGGGCTGTTTTTTGAATACTAGTGTAACCTAACATAGCTGCTCCCCCTTTTACCGAATGCGCAGCGCGAAACATTTCATTTACCGTTTCTGTATCTTTAACAGACACAGATAATTGTAATATTCCTTGTTCTAAAGTTTGAAGATGTTCTTTTGCTTCTTCTATAAAATATCCTAGAATTCTTTGCTGATTAGCGGTGTCCAAAGCCTCAATCCCCCATTTAAACTTTGTATAAGTGCATATATAAAGCAATATATAAACACAAGTTTATCCCAGACTACTTAAATTGGGTAGTTGATTTTCAATATTCAATGAAGACGAAGACCGAGTAAGCCAAAATGAGCGAATATTAGCATTTTTTGCACCTTGGTAATCTTCAACAAAACTGTCGCCAATATGCCATGCTTGTGCTGCAATTAAGCCATGTTTTTTTAATGCGATCTCAAAAATAGCAGCTTCTGGTTTAGCAACTCCAGCTATGGAAGATATTGTAATACTTGTAAAATATTCCGCTAAATTGAGAAATTTAAGTACGTAGTTTAAGCGAGTATCAAAATTAGAAATAACTCCTAATTGAATTCCTTGATTTTGCCATTTTTGCAGGGTACAAACTACATCGGGAAAGACATACCAAGGATCTGGGGTAGCAAAGTAGGCATATATTTCAGCAAAAAAATCGTCAAAATTGCTGAATTCTCCTACTACTCCTAAGTGAGCAAAAGTATTTTTTACAACATTGTGCCACCAGTTGAATTCTTGCTCTTGAATTACTTTTAATTCCGTTGCTGAAAATGCTAGAGGGGTTGCAGCCTTAAAACTTTCTATAAAGGAATTATTAATCTTTCCTGCTTCTGCTTCTACACCATATTTAAGCGCGTATTCTTGATATATTTCTCCAACACTACTATGAAGATCAAATAGTGTACCCATCGCGTCTAAAAAAATAACTTTTGGCGTTTGATTACTGACTGATGCTATTGTCATATTTTGCTGGTTTATTAGTATTTATTTAATTGATTGCTAGCTATTGATTAAAATAATTTATTAAATAATAAAGATGTATTTCCTCTAATCTATTGCAACTATTGACCCACAATAGGATGATGGAAGTCAGGTTATGGAACACATCTAGATCTGCGCGCCACTTTATTTTATGTCGTTGCTAAATGTGTAATGCTTAAAAGATATTTAACTTACATGAAATACCAAAAAGATTGCTACGAATTTATAAGGAGTCAGGAGTCTGGAAGGGGGAGTCTGGAGTCAAATAAGGATAAGCTATGTCTGCGACAGCTACGCAACCGCAAATCAGGAGGGGGAAAAAATCTATTACCTACATTGTCCCCTTGTGGGATTACTTACTACCTATACACCGTTCTATTTGCAGCCAACATTTAAATAATTCATATTATTAGTTGAAAACAGACGAACTATAAGCTCGTTTTACTACATAAAGTAATATAATATATGTCATTGCTAAAATTACCAGCACCTATTTTATCTAACTAATTAAGATATTCTTGTACTGCTTGGTGTATATTTTGGGTTAACTGATTGATTATTAGCTGACGTGAGGTTTTATCTTTCGAGTTAAAGCTTTGATAATCTGTTTGCCAATATTGCTTAAGATTAATAGGAGAACTAACTTTTACTTGAACTTGTTTTCGCCCTTTAAACTTCGGTCGATCTATTTTAAAAACTTCCCTTTCCAAACGATCCAAAGTAGCAAAAAACCTCTCAGGTGTCGGCTTGGCTGCGACATACCCATCGTAAATAGCATCAAAATTAAGTAAACGAACAGTGGTTAAATAAAGATGTTGGTGATCAGCATCTTTAGATAGGGAGCATAGAGACAAAGAGTTTAATAGATACTGTACCTTGTAAACCCGTTCGCGAATAGGAATTTGAGGCGAGGGGGTAATATTTAACTTTTCCTCACAATAGTTTAATAAATGCTTTTTAAGATCTTGTATTCTTTGATTCCAATCATTTAAATCTAGGGGAGTTAAATTATATTCTGTCTCCAAATTAGTTAATACTTGAGCAGCGATCGCACGTAATCTAAGATAAAGATCATCTTGGGATGGGAGAGATAAAGCAGTTTCTAAACGCTTGAGAGAGTTTACTAAATGAATATCTGTAGGGGCTAAATAAGTATATTTAAGAGTTATAGGAACTAAATAAAAATCAGGTATAGTTGCTGCGCCAAAAGCCAACTTATCCATCGCTTTAAAAGCCAATTCAATTGATCCTGAACGAAAGGGCATTACAGTATCATTTTGATAAGAACACCCACCTTCAGGAAATATTACTAACTTAGCTTGAGGCTGCTGGAGAATTTGTAAAGTTTGCTTAATACTTTGGCGATCGCCTATTCCGCGTCTAATAGAGTATGCTCCGACACGTAACATCAGCTTACCGATAATTCCCTTAAAAGCCTCATAAGCAACAACATAATAAAATAATTGTCCTATACGGGCTGATAAGAGAAACATTACTAGTCCATCATCTAAATTAGAATGATTTGGGAGATAAACAACAGTGTATGGCGCGATCGCTCTTAACTTACTTATATCCTCTTCATCAATAACTAATTTGATTTTATAAACCCAATCTAAAACTATACCGAAAATACTTTGAATTAGACGAGTTAGTAAGGGATTTAACCTAGGTGGCAAAAACTTAGCATTAGATTTATCAGTATGGGACATACAAATAAACAATTAGGCATTGATAATTAACCTTAAGATGATTTAGAAGATAATAATTCAACTAAAGGTTGTGTAACCCAGTTAATACCTACTGTTAACTGATGTTTTAAAGTTGGTAAACGATAGAGATATAGTAAACGACGAGCAATATAGGCTAATGATCCATCTAGTTGTAGACCTAAACCATTAATAGTGGCATTATCCATCCCCAAAGTCATCATTTCCCCTAAAGGTTGATAGCGGAAGGAGAGTAAGGGACGATGGGTAATAGATGCCCATAAATTCCAAGCACAATAGTCAGATTGTTGGAAAGCTACTTGAGCGGTGGCGGGTAACACTTGACCATTGGTATCGTAACATTCAGCAATATCTCCTAAAGCATAAATATTATCTCTACCTTGCACTTTCAAAGTCGGTTCAACTTTTAATAACCCTCGCTGGTTTTTCTCCAAAGGTAGGTCGGTAATTAATCCTAAAGCTTGACTCCCAACTGTCCAAATCACCACATCAACAGGAATTACATCAACTTGTCCCTTATATAGTAGAGATATAGTATCTGCTTCAATTTGAGTAACTTCTGTCTCTAAATCCTGCCAAATATAATTTTTTTCTAAAGCTTTGATGGCAGTTTCACGATTAAATTCGGAACTACTTTGAAGAATCTGAGTTCCCTTCTCAATAATTCTAATTCTACCTTTTTCTCCCAAACGTGCTGCCAATTTACAGGCTAACTCTACACCACTGTAGCCACCGCCAATAATAGCAACGCGAATTTTATCTGGGTTAGCTGCTTCTAAAACTCGTAATTTTTCTTGTAAGCGATAAGCATCTTCCAGGGTGCGAAAAGGAATAGCATACTCTTTTGCCCCTGCTACTATTTCAATGGGAGTTTTACCGCCTGTAGATAATACCAAATGGTCATATTTAATAGTCTGATGATTATCTAAAGAGACTTGCCCAGCTTCTAAATCGATCCCACTGACGCAACCTTGCTGAAAATAAACTCCTGTATTCGCCAATAATTCAGCAAATGGGGGGGCAATTTCCCAACTTTGCATTTCCTCTGTAATCAATTCATACAATAGAGGGGAGAACAAAAAGCGATCGCTCTTATCTATCAGAGTAATTTCTGGTCTTTCCTCATTTTTCCAAGGAAATTTACTTAAGCGCAGGGCAGTATATAAACCGCCAAATCCTCCACCTACAATACAAATACGCGATTTTTCGCTCATAAAACTATTTAGCTCAAGCTTACCAGTTAATAATTTTGCATAATTTAATATTAATTTTAGCGACTTTACTTAATTTGTGTTCTTACGCCAATCTAGTAAATAAAAAGTTTAACTACCTACCCAAACTATGCAAAGAATTAATAGCGTTGGCACAATCATTAGTCACAGCTTCTAAATCTGGCTTATTAGTTGAATTAGGAGGCGAGATAATCTGCCCAATGCGTACTGTAATTGGTACAGGTTTAGGAAAAGATGAACCCTTGCTTATAATTTTTTCAGTACCCCAAAGGCTGATGGGTAATAGTGGAACTTGTGTTTGAGCAGCGATCCAAGCAGCCCCCAACTTCGGATCACTGATTTTACCGTCGCTCTTGCGAGTTCCTTGTAAAAAAACTGCTGCTATCCATCCAGACTCAATCGCCGTCATAGCAGCTTTTAAAGCAGCGCGATCGCCTGTACTACGTTTAACGGGATATGCACCATACAGTTTAATTGCTTGGGTAAACACAGGGATCTTAAATAATTCCTGTTTTGCCATAAAAGCCACAGGACGACCAACACAATTAGAAAGAATAGGGGGATCAAAATAGCTAGCATGGTTACTAACAGCTATTAAACCTCCTGTGGGGGGTACATTTTCCGCGCCGATAATTTTAACTCGAAAATAAATATGTAGAGCAGGGCTTACCACTGACCATTTCAACAGATGATATGATGCCCAACTAGCAAACGGTTCGCGATTTTTCCCCACCACTAATTTATCTCTATACAACTCGTCAATTATTTAATATAGCTTGTTAAGTAGCGCAGGATGTTATTTAATTAGGAGCTATTAGTTTTTAGCTTTGGGCTATTAGTTTTTAGCTATTAGCTTGTGATCTACTACCTACTACCTACTATCGTCACGTTCGCGCTTTGGTCGCCTCAAGAGCGTGCGTGACGACGCTTTCCGCGCCTACTACCTACTAACACGGGTACTAAGGTGTCTCAGTAAGCCTGGCCATAATGTTGCTGATTTGATCCTTATAGGTTGTGGGGGCTGCAACATAAGCCTGTTCTAATAGAGGTTTAGCTGCTTGTGGTTCACCTTGTTTTTCCAAGACTAGAGCTTTAGCTAAAATTGGGCGAAAATCATCTTGATGGACTTGAGCGAGTTGATCATAAATAGCGATCGCTTCATTATAACGTTGTTGATTTGTATAAAGTTCGCCTAATAAAAGCTCTACGGATTCTTGATTAATATTATTAGCAGTTTCCTTAGCCAAATCGATGGTTTTTTGTAATAGAGCGATCGCCCGTTCTGGCAAATCTTGCATCAAATATAAATTGGTTATACCTCCGAGGGCATAAATATCACCAGGATGAGCAGCTAAAATTTGGTTGTAGGCTGCTGCTGCACCTTCATAATCTGTTACTTGTTGCTTTGCTTGAGCGAGGAGAATCGTATATTCTGTTTGTTCGGGATGAAGTTTTGCTAACTTTTCTAAAGGAGCGATCGCACCTTCGATATCTTTCTGCTGTAATCTAATTTTTAATAAACCATTTAAAGCGGTATCGTTATTTGGCTCTCTTGCTAAAACCGTTTGATAACCATCCGCTTCGGCTTCTAACTTAGTAAGTTCCTGCTGCGACAAAACAATGACATCACGTTCAGCATCTTTAGAAAATTGTTGTCCTTGCACCACACTTCCCACTAGAGGTAAAGCAGAAACAGTGATTAAGGAAAATAACATTATGCCCAACACTACATAAATCCAACTACTACGCTTTTTACTCATGGTCTGTCACCAAATATCTAATGAGCAGATTATACTTATCTTATTTTTGCTTGTGGTCAACGTGTCGATTCTAGTATCGTTTATCCTAGATAAGAAAGCCAATAGCTTAGACTTTAAATTAAGCTATTAAAAACTGCGGTTTATCCTAAACTTTCATGAGAGTATAAAATATTATCTCTCGCCAAATTAAAACTCTCTTACATTTAGTCAAGTTGCTGTTATCTGATGCCCTTATGAATTCGACTAAAAATAATTCCCTAAAAAAAAATCAAGCTAAAATTGCTGTTAATCAAACGACTGAGTCTACCATGTCTAATCAATCTTCAGATTCTGTCTCCCCTAATGAAAATCAAGCAAGCTCATCTCGTCAACAACCTATTCCCCCACCATCCCATCCACGTCAGTATCGCGCTATTGGTTTGATTAGAGCAAGATATCGCCAAAGTTCCGAACAGATGACTCAAGGGACTTTAATTACTACAGACGGTGCAGAAATTGAAGCAGTTCTCCTCGGTCGGATCATCAGTTTAATTAAAAATCATCTAGATCTTGAAAAAGAACATCTTTGGGTGGTTTATCCTCGTACTAAGATGAATGATGATCGTTTACACGTCCAAATTGTTGGTGTTTGGGAACCTGAAACTTTGAGTCAAAACACCGATGCAGAAGAAATTCATAGCGAAGAAGCAGAACACGGTTATTTTTCCATTCGGGGGGAGGTAATTTTCTACTCGGTAGAGGAAAAAAATGTAATCGTTAAAATTAAACAGTTTCCCCGTAAGACAGGAGACAAACCTAAGTTTTTTAAATTAAAACTGCAAGGGCTGCCTAGCGACAAACCTTTAAAACGCTTTTGGGATTTAAAAGTTCGTTTAGCAGGGGAAGATTTAATCATTGAGTCGGGGACAGATTTAGGCTTTGCTCAAAAACGTAAACCAAAATTTAAGCCAGACAAGAAAAAAATTCAGTTAAAATCGCCTCGCACTAGCATTGCTAGTAAACCTAATCCAACCAAAAGACCAATTGTGACGAAAAAGCCAAAAAGTGAGGGTTGAAAAATATAGCTATTATTTATTCTAAAGAAATTATCGATCTATTTGCATCTTGAGGAATAAAGGTGCGATCGCTCGGTAAAGCAGCCACGGGTTCAGTTAAAGTAAATTTGCCTGTGGCGATCAGTTGTTTTAATTCTTGGGCTACTAGGCGTGAGCGATATTTACTGGCTAAGGGTGCAACTTTCACAGTTTGACCATCAATAGTCATAGTGCCTTTTTGCAATTGTTCGTAGCTAACTAAGCCAAAGGTGGGGCGGACTCTTCGGGGAATGGAAAAATCGATTACAGGGGCAACAATATTTTGCTCTGCAACAGAACAATTTTCGATTACCTTGGGTGTTAAAACTGGCAATGCTACTCCTACCCCAAGCATCAAAGATGGGCCGTAATTTTTAAAATAGCAACCTCTAACCCAATTAGCATTCATTTGTTTGGCATCCCCAATTAATGCCACCGTGGCAGCAGGGCCTATGGGGGTGCGGTTAGCAAGACGTTTTTGTAAGGGAAAATGTTGTGTGCCTTCCCAAGCAATATAACCAATGCCACCACCTAAAAAAATTTTACTGCCAATGCCAACTAGATTTAGGTCGGGATCGTTGAGTAAAGGAGAAATAGCCCCAGAATTGGAATAAACAGCATTCCCAAGTCGCGGTTGCAAAGCCCCTAAATAAGTATATAAAGTGCGATCGCCACCATTAACGCCTACTATAAAATTTTGATATAAATTACGGGGATTAAATAAATAAAATTGATTGATATTATTTTTTGTAATAGTATTGTCCCATCTAGCTCTGGGGTAGCAATCGGTTTTTTGTCCAGTTGCCTTTAACTGAATGGATTTCCCTGCAATTAGATCTTCAATTACATGACCTCCCCCCCTTTCCCAGCCTACCCCCTCGCGCAGATTTGATTCTGTTTCATTGAGATTGTAATCTGCCATTGCCGTTGCCCCTAAATAGAGATCCACCGCCCCAAAGCCAGCATAAGCAGGTATGCCATCTAACCAGCACTGACGAATTTTTATTGGCGGATCGGTATGTCCCAGATTAATAATTGCCCCAGATGATTCCATCGGTTCAAATGTACCTGTTGTAACGACATCAACCTGTTGAAAGATTTTGTCTACGCCTAATTTGGCTACTTTAGTTTTGACTTCTTCTACTGTCCAAGCGACTACTTGACCACGATTAATTTTGTCGTTAATTTCGGCAATTGTCCGCATGAGAATAATTACTTTAATAGTGAGTTTTATTCTTCTTCTAATTTTCCTATTTGTTGCAACTTTTGGGGGTAACGATCTTGATTACCCATAAAACTTTGATGCCAATTATCTAAAACATCTTTAACTATTGCTTCTTTAAACCAAATTTGACCCACGACAGTTAAAGGCAAAGATAGTAATAAACCTAGAAAACCGAAAAAAGTGGCAAAAAATATCTGAGATAGTAATGTAACCGCAGGTAATAGGGATACCTGTTGTGCCATCACCACAGGAGTTAAAACGTTTGTCTCCAGTTGTTGAATAATTATATATAAAATTAAGACAAATAAAGATTTCCAAGGAGCTTCTATTAGTGCAATTACCATAGGTGATAGGACACTGAGGGTAGGGCCGATATTGGGAATAAAAGTTAAAACTCCTGCTAACATGGCTTGAGATAAGGCTAGGGGAATACCTAAAATTAGCAACCCAATAAAACTTAGGACGGCAATAAATACCATGTTAAAAAGAATGCCTACTAACCATCCTTGTAAACCTTCGGCACACAATTTTAAAATTTCATCAACTCGACGGCGATAGAAAGCAGGAAATAGACGAATAAAGCCTCGACGGTAGGTATCTGGATCAGCGAGTAACATTAGAGTAACTACCAACAAGAGTAAAATTCCCAGTAAAGCCCCCAAAGAGTTGTAAAAGACGGTTAAACCTCCGCCTAAAAACTGTTGAATTAGAGGTTGTATCTGTCTATTTAATTGGTCTGCATCTGGTATAAAGTTAATAATTCGCGGATCAAGACGCTCGGATAATAAACTTAACCATGTATCTAATTTTTCTATTCCTTGAGGAACTAATGTACCTAAAATTTGAAACTGATCAATAAAGGGAGGGACAACAATTAAGACACACCCGACTAAGACTAGGATTAACAATAATATAGATAGAAAAACTGACTCACCTCTTTTCATCCCTCGTTTTTGAAAGATCTTTACTAAAATATTTAACGAGGTTGCCAAAACGATCGCAGTGAATACTAATAATAGTAACTGTCGAATCTGCCATAAAATATACAGAGATATGACAATAGAAATCAGACCCATCCAAGCACCGAAATTCACCTTGATGACCTCCTATATGGGGTAATGATGGATAAATAGATGGTCTATAGATTAACCTGCTTTCTAACTTTTGAGTCTTGATTTTATTGATTATTAACTGATGTTACGCTATATAAAAATATGTTAGTAGTCATAGGGAAATGGCATGAGTTTAACCTTTTCCCTATAAGTGTTTTAGCTTTTAGCTTTTAGCTTTATTTACTACCTCCCTACTACTTGTTACCCTCCCTTACCTACTACCTCCCTACTACCGTTCTTCCTGTCTCCACCTCAATTACAACCCCAAGTCAACGGCAACACGATGTCCGCAACTCATCCCTGAAAAAGCCACAGCATTTAATCCTTGTCCTGGAAAGGTGCTATCTCCAACACAGTATAGTCCAGGGATACTAGTACGATTAAAGGGCATCCCCAGTAAACCTGCCAAACGACGGCGAGGAATGGGCCCGTAAGTACCGTCTTCTCTACCCAAAAAACGGCGATGGGTACGAGGTGTACCTACTTCTTGATAGTCCAAACCCTGGGATAAATTGGGAAAAATTGCTTCTAAACGTTGAACTATTGCTGCTGCTGCTGCTTCTTTTTTCTCTTGATATTGTTGGGGAGATAATTCTTGCCAGTCATCGATCCAACTGGGGGTAAATGTATGAATTATATGATGTCCTGGGGGGGCAAGAGTGGGATCTAGAAGAGTGGGAATAGAAACAAAAATTGTACCTTCGCTCTCTTCCATTTTGTCCCAATTTTCTAGCATAATATGATGACATTCTGTACCTTCTGGTAATACAGACTCAGCTACTCCTAAATGCAGGCTGAGGAAGCTAGGGGATTTCTGATATCTTTGTTGCCATCTTTTTTCTTTGGCTGGGGTAAATTCTGAGGGGAGAAGTTTACCGAAGGTATCCCAACGAGTAGCATTAGAAACAATTCTTTTAGCGCGATATTGCGTATTATCGGCTAATTTTACGCCAACAGCTTTACCATTTTCTAGCAAGATATTAGTAACTCTGGCTTTATACTTAATTTCTCCTCCAGAATTTACTAAGCCTTCGGCTAACTTTTGAGCAATTTGACCGACACCACCTTTAGGATAGTTAATTCCGCCGTAGTGGCGATCGCTAAATACCATACCTGCATTAATCATGGGTGTTTTGGCAGCAGGAACAACCGACCAGCAATAGCACTCCATATCAATAAATTTTAGCAGATTGGGATCTTTGATATGTTTACGAGCAATATCACCTGCATTTATCGGCAGATATTTGGCTAAACCTAGGCAGGATAGGGGTTTTTGGAAAAATACCCGCATTAGATAACGAGGTTCTTCTAATGAAAGTAGTTCCATAGAATTAAGGTAGTTAAAAACCTCCCAACAATCATCATAAAAGCCCCGTATTCCTTTGGCTTCGTGGGGGAATTTGCTAATTAATTCTTGGATAAAGGCTTCATAGTCGCGATGTACCTTTAGGTCTAGATCATCTGGCAAGTGATAATGAATTTGTACGGGATCGGGTATGGTTTCGATCTTCATATCTACTGCATCTAAAGCCCTGGTTAGTAGATTGGTTGTGCCTTGATCCCCAAACCCAAAAATCATTGATGCCCCAACATCAAAACGGTATCCTTCGCGCTCAAAATATCCACCACTACCACCAGGAATTAGATAACGTTCTAAAACTAAAACTTTTGCTCCCTTGGCTGCTAATTGGGTAGCTGTTACTAAACCACCAATACCAGAACCAATAACTATTACATCATAGGTTGCGGTAGGGGAGATTGTTGCCGTCGCACTCATAAAATTGGAATATTATAAATTTTTTGCCTTAATATTCGGTGTTGCTGGTTAAGTAATCCTTTTCGCTAAGAGATTAATAATGATTAATCTGATTACCACTGGGCAACCCTAAATATATTAGATATATAGTCTACCGTTTATTTTTGTTTTTAACTGTATGTTTTATGTGATTATGGGCGTTTCTGGAGTAGGGAAATCTACCATTGGTAAGTTACTCGGCGATCGCACTGGTTGGGTTTTTTATGATGCTGATGATTTTCACCCCCAGGTTAATATTGAGAAAATGAACCGTGGTATTGCTTTGACTGATAGCGATCGCTTGCCCTGGCTCAAACAGTTACAAGAATTGATTGCTCATTGTCTGGATCAGGATCAACAGGGTATTTTAGCTTGTTCTGCCCTAAAATCTGATTATCGACATATTTTAAGTAATGATCGTCCTGAAGTGGTTTTTATTTATCTACAGAGTAATTATCAAACAATTGAAAGTAGAATTAAGCAGCGTCAGGGACATTTTATGAAGCAAGATTTACTTTTAAGTCAATTTGAAACCCTCGAAGTTCCAGAATCTGTAATTAATATTGATGCTAACCAAACTCCTGAGGCGATCGTTACTGAAATTCTGCAGCAGGTTGGGCAATTAAGTAAATAATTTTAACTATTGAAGTAACTCTTGAAGAATTAGAACAGAATATGCGTCAAGCAATTGAATTTCATTTTGATAGTTTGAAGATCGAAGGATTAGATATTCCACAGCCTACTAGTTCATCAGCCTATGTGGAGATTGCTGCTTACCACTTGATTAATGGTGCGACGCTTGCGAGTGAAGCAATAGACTAGTATCTACAATATAATACTTATAAATATTTTATGTTGTCTAAAATTTCTGTATCCAACACAAGGTTTTAAATAAGCGAGTATTCGTCTAATTAGCACCAAAATTTAGAGATAGAGCCTACAATTATACTGGTTAATCAATAAAAACTGTTATGGCTAAAGTCAATCTGGATGCTTTAATTGAAAGAGAAGATTTTGAAGTAGAAGAAAACATTAATTCAGGCAAAAAAAAAGAAACTATTTCTATTGAAGATATTAAAGCAGATTCTTTCTTCTTCTCTAACATTAGGAAGCCAGATTTTCAGAGAGAAACAAATGAATGGGATAGTCAAAAAGTCTGTGAACTTATCGAAAGCTTTATTGAGGGCGACTTAATACCAGCAATTATTCTATGGAGAAGTACAGGAGGCTATCTGTTTGTCATTGATGGAAGCCATCGGCTAAGCGCATTGTCTGCTTGGGTAAATGATGACTATGGTGATGGAGATATATCAAAGCTTTTTTATGAAGGTATAATTCCTGATGAACAATTAAAGATTGCTCAAGAAACTAGGAAATTGGTAAATAAGACAATAGGCTCATATAAAGATTTTAGATTAGCACTTACTTATCCCGATAAAGTCAAATCAGAGATTGTTAAATATGCTAAAAATTTAGGAGCATTGGCAATTCAACTTCAATGGGTTGAAGGTGACGCAAGGAAAGCTGAAAATTCCTTTTTCAAAATAAATCAGCAAGCTGCTCCAATTGATAAAACTGAGCTAAAACTTCTTGAATCACGCAAAAAACCGAACAGTATAGCTGCTCGTGCAATTATTAGAAGTGGCAAAGGTCATAAGTATTGGTCATTATTTTCGGATGAAATACAATTTGAAATACAAACTTTAGCAGCAGAGATTAACGGAATTCTTTTTGCACCTACGTTACAAACACCTATCAAAACTTTGGATCTACCAATCGGTGGTAAGTTATATGGTTCTCAACCGTTGCCTCTGATTCTTGATTTTGTCAATATTGTCAACAATATAGGTTCTACTAATAAAGGTAATAAAGGACTCGCAGACGATATCAATGGCGAAGTTACACTAAAAATACTCAAGGAAGCTAAAAGAATTGCACGTAGACTAAACAGCAATCATTCATCATCATTGGGATTACATCCAGCAGTATATTTCTATTCTCAAGAAGGGAGACACAAACCAGCTTCATTTTTTGCTGTTGTTGATTTTGTGATGGAGTTAGATAAGCGACATAAAATTAATGACTTCATTGATGTTCGTAGTACATTTGAGGAATTTATTCTTAAATATGATTATTTAATACAGCAAATTTATAGAAAGTATAGATCAACGCAGAAGAGTTATCCTCATATTTCAAAACTTTTTTTAAAGATTGTTTTAAATTTCAAAATCGGTAAAACTATCGAAGAATCTATTAAAGAGATAGTAAGTAGTAATGAATTTAGCTATTTAGCTTTACAAAATGTTCCTCAGCAATCTGAATCTATTTCAAAAGACTTTAGTACAAATCAAAAAAGTGCTATTTACATGAAAGAAGCTTTACAAACTGCACCTAGATGTAAAATATGTAGTGGACTTATCCACAGAAATTCTATTTCTATCGATCATATACAGCGCAAACAAGATGGGGGGTTAGCGATTTTGGAGAATGGACAATTAACTCATCCATACTGCAATACAGGATATAAAAACTGACAATAAATTCAATTAGTTAATATAAAACCCACAGTCAAGAAATAAGCTTTTTTCTGTAGTTCTGAGGCTAAGTTTACCTATATCTAGTGAATCCGAACATTAAATCATCTTCATTTGTTTTAAATCTAATTCATTCTCAAAAATCTCATTGATCGCCAACATCTCGCCGTCACTAGTCATAAACTTATGATCTTTAGTTGCTTTAATTGTTGCACCGTTATCTAATGTATATTCAAAGATTTCTTGTATACCGCGATCATGCCATTGGGCAATAGGTTGGGTATAAAGAAAACCATTTTTATCCACACTATAAACATTACAATTAATTTTATCTCTAACTATTTTGCCTATAGGTAATGCCCCATATTCTACGGTTAAAACTTCAGTATCGTAACTCAAACAGTATTCAGCAAACTTTAACATTTGCTCAAATAAATCTGTAGCTATATCTTTAGTTACGCCATTTCTAGCTGCACCATCGATGAATTTTTCCTCTTGTTTTTTCATTTCATCGACTTTCTTTTTACCCATTGCCCGACGCAATAAGTCTGCTTCTCCTAAAGTATACCCAGCTAATTCTTGAGCAATCTTCATAATTTGCTCTTGATATACCATTACTCCATAGGTTTCTTTGAGAATTGGTTCTAACAGAGGGTGTTGATAACTGACTTTTTCTTTGCCATGTTTGCGAGCGATAAAAATGTCTATCAATCCTGCATCCAAAGGCCCAGGACGATAGAGGGCAGAAATAGAAGAAATATCTTCAATTCCAGAGGGTTTTAAATCTCTAGTAATCTGTTTCATTCCATCAGATTCTAGCTGAAAAATACCATCTAAATTACCTGCACGAAATAAATTATGTGTTTCTTGAACATCGGGAGGTAATCTTTTTTGTTTACCTTTTGCTATTATTTCTAAAGCCTTTTGTTCTTCTAAAGGTATCTGATCTAAATCTAAATCTACCTTATGAATCTTTTTAATTAAATTGGCTGTATTTTGAATAGTAGTCAGGTTTTTTAAACCCAAAAAATCCATCTTTAATAAACCCATTGCCTCAACATCTTCCATATAATATTGAGTAATTACTGATCCATCATTATTTTTTTGCAACGGTATAATTTCATCTAAAGGTTGGGAAGAAATAACCACTCCCGCAGCATGAACTCCAAAGGTTTTATTTGTACCTTCAATGCGTATTGCCATGTCTACCCAATTACGCACGGTAACTGTCCCTACTTCTTCCTTGCGGTCATTATAAATAGGTAGGCTATCCTGTTCATAAGCCTGTTTAAAAGCTGGTTCTGGAGTTTTATCGGAAATCATAACCTGAAGCTTGGTAGGCTTGCCACGTACTACGGGAATCATCTTAGCAATACGATTTTGGTCAGCAAAGTCAATTCCTAATACCCTACCCACATCTTTTAATACCGCCTTGGAAGTCATACGGTTAAAAGTGATGATTTGGGCAACATTAGCCTCACCATACTTATTAGTTACGTATTTTATCATGTCCCCACGGCGATCGGGACAAAAATCTGTATCGATATCGGGCATTGATTTACGTTCGGGATTAAGAAAACGCTCAAATAATAAACCGTGATGAATCGGATCGATATTAGTAATTTTTAAGCAATATGCTACTAATGAACCTGCTGCCGATCCTCTCCCTGGCCCGACTGGTATACCATTGTCTCTAGCGTATTTAATATAGTCCCAAACTACCAAAAAGTAGGTAGAGAAACCTTTTTCTTGCATTACCTTGAGTTCAGTCTCTAATCTCTCTCGATATACAGGATCAACCTCACTATGGCTGCGACATTTGAGTCTTTCTAATAAACCCTTGCGAGTTACTTCATCAAGATAACTATCAGCAGTATGTCCTGCGGGTACAGGATAATCGGGGATACGAGGTTCACCTAAAATATTATAGGCAGTTACTTTACTCGCTACTTCTAGAGTATTAGCGATCGCACTATCGATTACATCCTCTTCTAAATGATCCCGAAACAATAATCTCATCTCTTGTGCAGATTTAAGATATTCTGTACCGCTATAGCGTAGGCGTTTATCGTCGGTGATTTGTTTGTTGGTTAAAATACATAACAGTGCGTCGTGGGCTTCTACGTCGTAACACGAGATAAAGTGAGAATCATTGGTAGCAACTATTTTAATACCAAGTTTCTTAGCCAAATTAACAATTGCTACATTAACAATACGATCTTCTGGCGATCCGTGATCTTGGATTTCTAAGTAATAATCATCACCAAATAAATCCTTATACCACTTAGCCACCTTTTCCGCTTGGGCTAAATCTCCTTTTAAAATTGCTTGGGGTACTTCTCCTCCCAAACACGCACTGGTAACAATTAACCCCTCGTGATACTTCGTCAACAATTCCTTATTAATACAGGGACGAGCAAAAATACCAACACCTTGATAACCTTTAAGATGAGAAATAGTGGTTAGCTTGACTAAATTTTTATATCCTTGAGTATTTTTAGCTAAGACTACCTGATGATATTTCCTGTGGCGTTTATTTTTATCGGTAATATTAACTTCAATATCGCCATTAATTACATACATCTCATTGCCGATGATCGGCTTAATGCCCTTTTTTTGACAAACTTTAATCAGTTCAATTGCACCATACATTACCCCGTGATCAGTAAGAGCGATCGCTGGCATATCTAATTCTAGGGCGCGATCTATTAATTGGGGTATCTGGGATGCACCATCGAGTAAGCTATAGTCGCTATGGATATGTAAGCCAACGAAAGACATAAGTTAGGTAGTGGGTAGTAGGTAGTAGGTAGTAGATAGGAGGTAGTGGGGGAGGGGGTAATAGGTAGTAGGTATTATTTGAAGGCTACTAAGCACGGGTTAGCGGAGCGTCACAGCTAAAAGCTTATAATAAACCTGAATAGATTGATAGTTAAGTAACTTGAGTATTTAGTGAGTAATTACCAGATATTTATTATTAATGATTTCGTCTGGTTGTGGGGATGAAGAGTAAAAATTATTTAAAGTTTGAGTTGGCTGTAGGGCGATCGCTTTATAAGCTAGTTTTTAATTGAATAATATATACTTACCCACTCGTCTAAATTAACGCCTACCTATTTTTTCTTTATACTAGTAGAAAGACAATTTATTACTCCCTTCAGTAAAAAGCCTTTGTTTCTAAGAAATGACTAAACTATTAGAGCAAGCGATCGCTAGAATTAAAAAATTACCTGACAACGAACAGGATATTATTGCTGCAATTATTCTAGAAGAAATAGAAGAAGAAATTATCTGGGATCAAGCTTTTGCTAATTCTCAAGATTTGTTAGCCACTCTTGCTGCTGAAGCAATGAGAGAATATCAAGCAGGAGAAACACAAGAGCTAGATCCTGAAAAATTGTGAAATCTCAAATTACCAAAAAATTTCGCCAAGCTTTTTCGGAATTACCAGAGCAAATTAAAAAGCAGGCGCGTATTGCATACCAACAGTTTAAAAAGAATCCCGATCATCCAAGTCTACGTTTCAAGAAAGTACACCAAAAACTGCCTATTTACTCTGCAAGAATTAGTAAAAATTATCGAGCAGTCGGTCAAATGGACGGAGATACAGTTATCTGGTTTTGGATTGGAACTCATACAGATTATGAAAAATTGTTGTCTATGATTAAACTTTAATCTGTAGAGCGATCGCGCTGCATATCTAATTCTAGGGCGCGATCTATTAATTGGGGTATCTGGGATGCACCATCGAGTAAGCTGTAGTCACTATGGATATGTAAGCCAACGAAAGACATAAGTTAAGAATTAGGAATTAAGGAGACAGGAGTCAGGAGCGATTAGCGCGCAGAAAAGGGGGTTTCCCTCGTATTGGACTGCATCAAGAAGTCAGGAGTCAGGAGTCAGGAAGGGGGAGACAGTAGGTAGTGAGTAGTGAGTAGGAATTAAGGAGTCAGAAGGTAATAGGTAATATAGGGAGTAGCTAAAAGCTTATTGTTTTAACCCTTCAATAAATCTGGATAGATTGATAATTAACTAACTTGAGTATTTAGTGAGTAATTACCAGATATTTATTATTAATGATTTCGTCTGGTTGTGGGGATGCAAGGTAAAAATTATTTAAAGTTTGAGTTGGCAAACGGCGATCGCTCTTTACCCAGAGTTGTTACTATATTATATGGCAATGGCATTTAGAGGAATTTGAGGAGAATTTGGTTAAGCGGATTAAAAAGTAAACATGAATTAGCTAACTAATAGTAATATAGCTAATTTCTAATATAATTCAATATTTGATTATCCTTAGATTTGTTGTCTAATTTTTAAACTTTACAATTATCTCCTTATATTGCTTTTAACAGGAGTATCCCAACACCTCTTAGTTAAAGATTGAATAGCATCAGGGCGATCGCTTCAACCTCTTGTTCTATTTGGTGGCGTTGCAAGGCTAATTGATAGGCTTTTTCTGCCATTGTTTGGGCTTGTTGGGGGTTTGCTAGTAAATGGGCGATCGCTTGTCTTAAAGCTTCAGGATCACTCGGTTTAACTCCCATAATTGCACCTTCATCAGTTATATATTCTTTTAATCCCTCGGTTTTAGTTAGAATGATTGGTTTACCACAAGCCATAGCCTCAATCAAAGCAGTTGCGCCAGCCGACCAATTACTAGGTTCAATACAAACTACTACAATATCAGCATCGTGATAAAGCTGAAGCAATTGAGGAAGTGTGTAGGAACTATTGGACATATTAGCAGGGAGTTTAGAAGGAAAATTATCTGGTAATCTGGATGTGAATTGTGAAAAACCTGCAATTTTTACATCGACATCTAAGTTTTCAGTTGCAGCAGCCAAAACACGGTAATCTCTATTTTCTAAACCAACGCTGACAATGAGGGGACGAGTTTTATTACTAGATGCTTTTCCTGGGGTGAAAAACTGGCAATCTGTGGGATACCAGAAGTAACCAAGTTTAGATGGGGGTAAATTTAAATAGTTTTGTAGAAATTCGTATTGGGCGCGACAATGAACGATAAATAAATCGATGTTTTCAGCAGCCTTAAATAGTTTGAGGGATAATTTGCCACGGGGTCGATTAATATTATGAAAATGGACAGCAATTTTAGGTTTATGCTTCTTTTGCCCAGCCACAGCAGCAACAGCAATTCCTAATTGTTCCCCCTCACAATAAATACAGTCATCGGATCCTAGATCCTGAGTTATGCGACGTGCATAAGACCAAAAGTGAGGTATCCCAGTAATTTTACCGCGTAATTTATCGCTTAATGAGACTGTATCTGTTTCTGGTTGATATATATTTGCCCCTAATCTTTCCGCGATCATCCACAAATCACTACGAGAACATTGCTGAGATTGCGCTTCTAAGTCACGTTTGGGTAGCTTTTGTAGATCGTTAAACTTCGTTAGTGGTACGTGGTATTTCATAAAAATATATCTTAAAAGAATTAGTAATATTACCGAGAAATAGATTTTTATATGAGAGTTTTTACGTACGTGATTTACACGGTTAATATTGAAACTAAATAATTTTAGAGCAAATAGGAATATAGAGAATGAAAATAGTAATGTTAGGGTGCGGTGGTTTTATTGGCAGTCATCTTTTAGACAAACTATTGGATGAGGGTGGTTTTGAAATTCACGGTTGGGATCCTAGTGAACATAAAATAGCAAGACATCTTGATAATCCTAACTTTCATTTACATCGCCAAGCGACTAATTCCCCAGGTGCGATCGCGCAAATTGAAGATCAAATTGCCCAAGCTGATGTTGTATTTAATTTAGCTGCTATTTGTAATCCTGCTGAATATAATACTCGTCCTTTAGATACTATCTACGCCAATTTATTTGATATTTATCCAATCATTGAATTGTGTGCCAAATATAAAAAGTGGTTGATTAGTTTCTCCACCAGTGAAGTATACGGACGTACTTTATCCAGCTATTTACCAGGGGATAATTATAGTAACGAAGATCTTTACGAATTGCGTGAGGATGAAACACCCTTAATTATGGGCCCAATATCTAATCAGCGTTGGACTTATGCCTGTGCTAAACAGATGACCGAACGTTTAATTTATGCCCATAGTGAAGAAAGTGGGATGCCTTTTACCATTATTAGACCTTTAAACTTTTTTGGGCCGAAAATGGACTATATCCCTGGTAGAGATGGTAGCGCGGATGGTGTGCCTAGGGTTTTGGCTTGTTTTATGACTGCTTTATTGGATAATCAACCGATGCAATTAGTAGATGAGGGAGTTGCACAACGTACTATTGTTTCAATTCACGATGCAGTTGAGGCAATGCGTCTAATGTTAAGATTTCCAGACAAAGCGCAAAATCAAATATTTAATATTGGCAACCGTAACAATGAAGTAACTATTGCACAACTAGCGGAAATGATGCGCTCTACCTACGCTAAAATTACAGGGGATTATAAATATCAACAACATCCGATTGTTAATATAAGCTCAGAAAAGTTTTATGGCAAAGGTTATGAAGATTGCGATCGCCGTATGCCCGATCTCAGTAAAGCGCAAACACTATTAGGTTGGACTCCTAAAATTCCTCTTTCTGACGTTTTGTTGGAGACTATGAGTTATTATCATCAGCAATATGCGCCTCAAGTTGCAGCAGTTAATGTTTGAAAAATGAGCTATAAACTTGTTAAGCTTCAATACCTTTTATAGGTAAAATAGTATCGTTTGGGAAATAACAAAATTAACTTTGTTGATAGTAATTAGGTGTTATTTGAGATAAAGTTAATTTGTTTCCTCCTTGGTAGCTTGGATATTTTTAGACAACTTTGTTTAAGGATGATCATAGTTAGGTAGTAGGTAGTAGGTAGTAGGTAACGAGACAGGAGAAGCTAAAAGCGATTACTTAGATATTTATTTTAGGGTTTACAATCTACGAATGGTATAAAGCTAAAAACTATCTAATATTGCTAATGGGTAGAGATATTATCACTGAGTTAAAAATTAAAACAAACTCAGATAGCAAAATCCAGATTATTACGCCCAGTAAAGTTATTGCCTCTAGTCTTAATGTTCCTCATTACAGTTTAGAAAGTATAGCGCGTAATCTTGTGCGTCGTCAGGGATGGGGAATTGCTTCAGTATTATTAAGTCGTCGTTTGTTGCAAAATGCTATTCAAGAAGTTATTAAAAGCCAAAATATAGCAGGGATAGCCCAGGCTTTTTTACCAACTATCAAAGACTTATTAAAATCAGGCATCAATCTAACTCGTTTAGCCCAAAATACAGATGAGCGCATTCAACAATTAGCTAGGGTAGCCTTGGCTTATCAAAAACAGCTAAAACAAAGAAAATTAATTGACGCTGCACAATTATATTACCAAGCAACAGCTAGTGTTACCTATCAAAAGTCCTATGGTTTTTATGGTTATTTTGCCCCTAGTCAAGATGAATTTGAATTCATTAATGCGATCGCTGGCAACAATAGTATTTTAGTTCTACCTGACCATAATTTACTACCTCAAAATTATCAGGGTTGGGAGTGGTTACAAACTCAAGGATGGATAAGTCGCCGTAATCAAAATCGAACTGGTAATTTAGGTAGTATAGGGAAAATGCAACGGTGTTTTAAAGCTCAGTTACCTACAGGGGTTGATTTACAGGTTTTTTCGAGCCTTGAAGCAGAAGTAAGAGGAATATTAACCCAAGTTAAGGTTTTACTATCTCAAGGGGTTAGGGCTTCGGATATTGTGCTGGTAACGCAAGAAGAACAATTATATGGTGAGATGATCATTGATATTGCTTGGGAATATAATCTACCCGTGCAGATCAATTACGAGATTTCCCTAGATCAAACACGTATCGGTGCATGGTTAAAATTACTATTAGAAGCTATTAGAGATAATTTTCCTTTTGAAACCACTGCTAAATTACTAACCCACGCTGTGGTTAAATATATCACTCCTGAAATTTGGGCAGCAGCTAGAGAAAAATCACCTCAAGGTTTATCTGCTTGGCAACAATTGGGAATAGATTTAAGCTTACTGGATTTTCCCCAGGATATTCAGCCTCGTAGTTGGTGGGTGCAGCGTTTACAAGATATTTTAACTAATTGGGAAGTCTTGGAAAAATCTAAGGGATGGGGGCGAGAAGTTTTAGCCTATTATCGTCTGCAAGAAGCTTTTAAGGAATTGGCTAAACCAGAACAATTAGTTAGAAAACAAGCCTTTATAGCCGAAATTCGAGAAATATTAAGTTTATTAACAGTTCCTGCCCAACCAGGTATCGGAGGAGTCGAGTTACATAAGCCCACGTCTTTATTGGGTACAAAATACCCCCATGTCTTTGTTTTAGGTAGTGCGGAGGGAATATTACCAAAAGCGATCGCAGATGATCCAATTTTGGATTTTTACAGTCGCAAACAATTAGTTAAACAAGGTTTTAAAATTACTACCGCCGTCGATCTAGCAGAAAGAGAAAACTTTTATTTTGATTGTCTACTTGCTATTTTCACCCACAACATTACCTTTTCTTATCCTCAACTACTTGATCGTCAACCGACTCTACCTAGTCCGTATTTAACTAGTTTAGGACTTCAAGCGACAGCGATCGCCGAAGTACCCCTTGCTAGTATTGAAGTGGCAAGACAAGTGTATATAGATCAACTACGGGACAGTTTAACACCTCAAATTACCAAAGCTTTAGAGATAGAAACTGATCGCTACAGTGGGGTATCTCAAAACGAATATGGTGGTGTAATTGGTATTGAAATAGATCCCGAGAAGAATATTTTTAGTGCTTCTCAACTAATGCAATTGGGGCAATGTCCTTTTAAATGGTTTTCGGCGCGTCTATTAAAAATAAAAGAATTAACAGAGGCGGAATCGGAATTTACTGCTGCAAAGCGGGGTAATTTTTATCATCGCTGTTTGGAATTATCTTTAGATCAAATAAAAACCGCCGATGATCTAGCAAAATTTAAACAAGAACAATTATCCCAAACTATGGCGATCGCTCAAGCCGAATTAAACCTACTTCAACTTTCAGACTGGTTAGCACAAAGCCAAGAACATTTAAATTTATTATTGCTGAATTTAACTAGCACTCAATTTTTACCTCCAGACAGGGAAATAATAGCTAGAGAAATTGAATTTAAGAGTTGTTGGTATGGGTTACAAATACAAGGAAGAGTAGATAGGATAGATCGCGATCGCGATGGGTTAACAGTTATTGATTATAAAACTAGCACTACTGCACCTAAAGGGGTTAAAGATGCTACAGGGAAAGCTAATTTAGATATACAACTGGCAATTTATCAAGATGCGATCGCGGTCAAATATCCAAAAGAAATTGTCGATACCGCCGTTTACTATTCTGTAACTAAACAAAAAATCATCGGGCGATCGCCAAAAGAACAGACACAACTAGCTAATTTTGCACAACAGGTAAAATCTCAGCTAAAAAACGGTAGTTTTCCTGTTTCCCCAGATCTAGATCGTCACGCCTGTAATTATTGCCCTTATGATCTAGTTTGTCGCCAAAATGAAAACTCCAGTAATTGCCAGTAGAATTAAAATTTTTAACTTTAAAGGATTAAAAAAGTTTTTTCTGACACAATATGTCTTGAAATTATATTAATCTTATTCTTACTTGCTCCCTTGAGGCTTAGATATGTTTAAAAGTATTTTATTTCCCATAGAATTAACTAGAGAAGCCCGTACAGGCATAGAAATTACGGCAGAAATGGTCAAAATTCACAATAGTAAATTGACTATCTTGTCTGTAGTTGAACCTAATACACCTGGGGCAATGGGTTCTGAACCCCAAGTGGCTAAACTGTTAGAAGAATCTAAATCATTTTTTGCCAGTCGAGGCATTCTGGCGCAAACTATCGAGAAATCTGGTATACCTGCTTTTACAATTTGTGATGTTGCCGACGAAATTAACGCCGACTTAATTATCATGAGTTGTCGAGGTTTAGGATTAATTGATGAAGAAGCTGCCGTTGAAAGTGTTACTAACCGTGTAATTAATTTAGCTACTTGTCCTGTGTTGGTTGTTAGTTAATTTAATGATAAGAATTAATTAATAAGCAGCTATAGAGTCACAACAATACCCTGCAAATTTTAATCTGAAATCTCCCAATTCTAGATTAATCTAACTTAATATCAAGCCTGGATCACAGTATATTAATAGTCGGGGGTAATTATTCAACCATTAAGCATTTTTTAATACAGCAATTTATTTTAATTTTTGTCTATTATTAGTTTAAATTGTCAATCAAATGAGAATGTTTAAGCTGTATGTTCTACCAAAACAATATTTCATTATCGATTTCTGACAAAAAAATTGATTATTGGCAAAAACAGCTAGAAAATATTGCCCCCTTACTGGATTTTCCAACAGATAAAGTTAGAATAAGCAACGTAAATTCAGCTAATCAAATTAATAATCGCTATCTAAATTTTGGACAAAATCTATTTATACTGTCTAAACCTCAGACTCAGGCTTTAAAACAAATCGCTCAAGCAGAAGGTGTTTCGGTTGCCATAATTTTACTTGGTGCTTGGAAAGTTTTATTGCACCGCTATACTAATCAACAAGATCTAATAGTAGGCTGTTTAGACTGGTCTGTAAATTGCCATCCAATTCCATTAGAAATATTACCAATTAGAATTACAATTACGGAAAAACAAAAGTTTTCACAATTATGGGAAACAATTAATAGTCAAATTACAGCAGCTAGTAATTATGTAGATTTAAACATCGCTAGTTTAACTGAAGCTTTAGTTATGGGAAACTCAGAATTTCCAATATCGGCTTTATCACAAATTTTGTTTAGATTTAAGGGCTTCTCTACAACTTCAGCAGCTAAATTAACCAACAATATACCTACAAAGGAATTATTACTAGATATTGTCGAAGAGTCAGAACATTTAATTTGCAGAATTGAATATAATTCCAATTTATTTGAGGTTAAAACTATCGAGAGAATTGTAGATAACTATCAGGTATTATTACAATCAATTGTCCTAAACCCTCAAAATCAAATTACATCTTTAGCATTGTTATCGGCTAGCGAAAAACAACAAGTTGTAGTTGAATGGAATCAAACTCGAACGGTATCAGTTGAACCGCCTATCCCACAACTATTTGAAGCACAAGTAAAAAATAACCCTGATGCAGTAGCAATTATCTCTCAAGGACAACAATTAACCTACGGCGAATTAAACGCCCAAGCCAATCAATTAGCCCATTACTTAAAATCTGTGGGGGTTTGTAGAGAATCATTAGTGGGTTTATGTATCGAGCGATCGCTTTCTATGGTAGTGGGAGTCTTGGCAATTCTTAAGGCAGGTGGTGCTTATGTACCTTTGGATATTACCAATCCTACCGCCCGTATAGCTTTTATTTTAGAAGATGCTCAGGTAAAAGTCTTATTAACTCAAGCAAGCTTACTAGATAAATTACCTACCCAAATTGAGCAAACTATTTGTTTAGATCGAGATTGGGATCAGATTGCCCAACAGTCTTCAAATAATTTAAAAGACATTCCTAACAGTAAAGATTTAGCCCATATTGTTTACACTTCAGGGTCTACAGGCAAACCCAAAGGAGTTATGTTAACTCACGGCAATCTTAGTCATTATGCTAACTCTTTGCAGTTGGCTTTTAATATTACCCCCAAGGATATTTATCTTCATCGTGGATCGATCGCCCTAATTGTTTCTGCAAGACAATTATTAATGCCCCTTACCCAGGGTGCAAGCGTTTTAATTGTTACCGCAGGGGAAACTCGTAACCCTCTCCAATTATTAGAATTAATCAAAGATTATGGGGTAACAATCTTCGATCATGTTCCTTCTTTTTGGCGTAGTTTTTCTGTAATCTTAGAACAACAACCCCCAACTGTTCGCCAGAAGTTATTAGACAACCAAGTACGACTAGTAGCAGCAGGAGGGGAACAAGTAACCCCAGAAATCTATCAGTGTTGGCGCGCCACATTTAAGCCCTCTGTTAAACTTGCTAATATTTATGGTCAGACAGAAGGGACGGGAGTAGTAACTGTCTATCAAATCCCGAATCATATTGATGGTCATTTTAAATCTCTCCCTGTAGGTCGTCCCATACCAAACATGAGAGTATATCTTTTAGATCAAAATTTACACCCTGTACCTGTGGGGGTAACAGCAGAAATACATATTAGCGGTCAGGGAGTTGCTAAAGGGTATCTTAATCGACCTGAATTAACAGCAGAAAGATTTGTAGCTAATCCTTTTATCCCTGGAGACCGTCTTTATAAAACAGGCGACTTAGGACGCTATCTAGCTGATGGTTCGATTCAATTTTTAGGTCGCATAGATCGCCAAGTAAATATTCAAGGGTTACGGATTGAATTGGGAGAAATTGAAGCTGTATTATCCCAACACCCATTAGTTCAGGAAACCGCTATCGTCGTGCGAGAAAACAAACTGGGGGAGACTTTAGCAGCTTATGTAGTAGCAAGTAGAAGTAACCAACCAACAGTGGAAGAACTTCGTAGTTATCTACAACAACAACTACCCTCTTATATGATTCCCAGCAGTTTTATTTTTATCAAGACGTTCCCTTTAACTACAAGTGGCAAAATAGATTATCGTGCCTTATCTGCTACTAATTTAGAGCAAGCAACGCCAGAAATGGTAAAAAGTGTAGAAGATCCCTTAGAAGTCGAGCTTTTAGAGCTATTACAAGAGATTTTAGGGATTAAATCTATTACTCCTCAAGATAACTTTCTTGAATTGGGTGGTAATTCTTTATTAGCAGCACGTCTAGTCACCGAAATTCAACATAAATATCAACAGTCGATTTCCGTTGCTAATGTTTTTCAAGCAGGAACTTTACAAAATTTAGCTACCCTAATTCGTCAAGAGCAAAACAGTTCTCAGCCTCAAAGTTTTGTACCAATTAAACCAGGTAATTCCGACTTAATTCTATTTGGCATTCATAATTTAGGCTACGGATTAGAATTCTATCGTCCCCTAGCTAAGTACTTGAGTGAAGATATTAGCCTGCATGGGTTATCATCCTTTTTAAGTAACGAACCAAATAAGCCCCATCCTAGAGATATCATCGGTTTGGCAACTTATTATACTGAGGAATTGCTCAAAATACAGCCTCAAGGCCCTTACTATTTAATGGGGGTATCTTTTGGAGGAGTTATCGCCTATGAAATAGCTCAACGCTTGGTATCTTTAGGACATGAAGTGAGTTTTTTAGGCATGGTGGACACTTTCTGTCCAGATCAAAATGCAGTCCGCCGAGATCTACCTTTGCAACAGCGTTTTTTTGGTCATCTTGATAGAATTCGTCACAAGGGCATCAAACATATTGTAGATCGAGTTAAATGGCGGTTAGATCTGGCATTGCATCTTACTAGATCTAGTCTTTATCAAATTAATTGGATACGAGACAATTTTGCTGACGAAACCAGCCGAAATTTTAATCGCGCCGAATATATTCAACTTACCCGTGAACATCAACAAGTAAATAGAAATTATGTGATTAAGCCATACCCTGGTTCAATTAATATGTTTCGCGCAGCAGATGATCCCGACTCTAAATTAGATTGGCAAAAGTTAGCTCTTTCTAATTTGTTTATTGATGATATACCTGGAGAGCATTTAGAAATTTTGCAAGAACCTAATGTAGAGATATTGGCGGAAAAATTACAGTTGGCATTGTTAAGGAAACAAGCAAATTTATAGTGGTTGGTGTATAACAAATCAGGCAGACACTCAGAGTTATGTTAATACAGTGGAAAAAGTAGGATCGCTATGAGACCTGAGAATGTATATATAGCAGATGACCGCAAAGGTTAAGACAATTGATATTAAGCTTTACGCTAAGTTTATCCTTGTATCCTAAAATGGGGGTAAAGAGATTTTAAATGTGTCCTAACGCTAGTTCTCAAGTATTAGCTGGAAGGGAAATAGATGATTTTAAATTGTTATAGGCGATAGATGTGCAACAATTAATATCGACTACTATTGATCATTTAGTTATGCCTTTTATTAAAGTTCAATCTTCTATTGCTACTCCCGATCAAGCCCAGGTAGAAAGCCTTTTAACCAGCTTATCGGCAAAACTTGCTAAACACTTGGGTAAACCAGAATCCTATGTAATGACAGCTTTTGAGTCTAATATTCCTATGACATTTGGCGGTACAACTGAGCCTGTTTGTTATGTAGAAATAAAAAATATTGGCACAATGAAACCAGAGCAAACTAAAGCAATGAGTTCTGATTTTTGCCAACAAATAGAATCAGAATTAGGCGTAAAAGCTAATCGTATTTATTTAGAATTTACCGATGCTCAAAGACATCTTTGGGGTTGGAATGGTAGCACTTTTGGCTAAGATAAATATAAAGTATCGCCCTGATTAGAAGACATTTTTATCAGTCGACCCTTTCTCTACTATCATTTAGCAAGAATATAATAACTTAAATGTTGGGTGCAAATAAAAAGGTTTTTAACTTCTGACTCTTCGTAAGGCACGTTTGGGGTAATAATATTGTTCTATAAAAGCTGCCCTAAATTAGTAGCATTCTCTTGGCTATTTCATATTAGGCAAATTATTTATAACAATTCTAATTGTTTTTTGGGTAATTAATATTAGTATTTTTTAGCTTGATTCAAAGATTATCTCAAGATCATCAAAGAACTTTGACTAGAGTTTTGATAGTATTATTACCTACTAAATTTTTTTAATATTAGTATATTGATGATTGCCTTGGCTCTAAGCCAGAGTTCCATAAGTTATCTCTATCTATTTTCAGAGCAATTAATTCTAATTTATTCCTTTTGATGGAGTTTTTTTGAATATTTTTTAGGCTTAATAAATAGTAATAAAGTTAATTAAAGAAAATTATTGTAATGTCAGAACCAGAAATAGAAGCTAAGGCCATTTTAGAAGTTAAAGACAAATTATCAAACGTTGTGCCAACGCCCCCAGATCAACAACCAGTCTCTAACCCAGAAGCATTAAAAAAAAGATTAGAGTGGGGTGAGCCTGGATTAACTATTGCGGATGCACGCGATCGCGATTCTTTTAATAATGAGAGAATTGTAGGTGCTGTGCCGATTGATTCTCCAGAAACATTGGAAAGATTAATGAATAGTCTTTCTACTAGTCGCGAAATCTATATTTATGGAGATACTGACGCTCAAGCGCAAGAAGCTATTGATAAATTTGTCTCGGCAGGTTTTGAAAGTGTTTCTCTGCTTCAAGGTGGATTAGATGCTTGGAAAGCCATTTCTGGCTCTACAGAAGGTAGAATCAGTTAAATTTGTAATTTAGTTTAGTTGACAATTATAGCAGTGCGTTTTGAGATGTTATACATTCTAATCTCTAGTAAAAAGAGAGAAAATAGATATCTTATTGTTTAATCGTCAGCTATAGGCATAAGCCATCATTTAGGGGTATATGAATGTTATACCTCTATAGAGTATTATTTAAAGATCAATTTCGCTATATATCTGATCTTTAAAAATAAGTCTATTTGCTTACTATTTATTCTACAAATTTTCGGCGATCGCCTTGATAGTAAGACAATTTTATCAGTAGTAATTTTTGAACTATCTTTATAACCATAAAACTAAGATAATCTTATATTAATTAATAATTGCTACCTACTACCTGACTCCTATTTGTAGTTATTAGCTTTTAGTTTGATATTATTCTTGTTAAATAGACTTCGTTGCAAATAAGTTAGCTATTAGCTTTTCCACCTTCCTGACTGGCTACTCGTTACTTGTTACTCAAACCGCGACTACCTAATCAATTACAAATATCCTTCAATTAAAATATCCGAACCTATAGTTTTAGTTGTCACCTGGTGTAATTGCAAAGCATCAGTCATCAAAGTAAAGCCCAAATCACCTACAGGGGAGGGTGCAGATTTACCCCCAATAATTTTAGGTGCAATAAATGCCATAACTTTCCCAATTGTACCATCAGCGATCGCTCTGGCTGCTAATTCTCCGCCACATTCCCAGAATATCTGATTATATCCCCGTTGATATAAGTGCTGCATCACTATTTTAGGAGTTAATTCTTCAAGTTCAACTATTTCCACTCCTTTATTTATTAGTTCTGTTTGCAAGCTACTATTACTATTAGTCTGAGTAAAAATTATTGTAGATGCGATCGCTGTTTGCCATAGGTTACAATCCCTAGGTAAATCTAAATTACGACTCATCACTATTCTTGCAGGATTATGATCCGTCACACCATGAGTAGTTAAGTTTGGGTTATCTTGTCTCACCGTATTCCCCCCAACTACCACCGCATCAGAATAACTTCTTACCTGATGTACTAGCTGACGTGCAGTTTCTCCTGTTACCCAAGCACTATGACCGACTGTAGTTGCAATTTTACCGTCTAGGGTCATAGCATATTTAAGGATGCCAAAAGGTTGTTGATAGGTTACACGGTGAATAAATGCTTCGTTAAGTTGACGACAAGCAACTTCCTCCACACCTACTACTACCTCAATCCCCGCCTCTGTTAATTTTCTAATTCCTCCTCCAGCAACTCGTGGATCAGGATCAACCATTCCTGCTACTACCTTACTTACCTGCGCCTTAATTAAAGCGTCACAGCAGGGAGGAGTGCGCCCATAATGACTACAAGGTTCTAAATTTACATATACTGTAGCTCCTTTGGCTGCCTCTTTTGCCTGTCTTAGGGCAAATACTTCCGCGTGGGGTTGTCCGACTCCTGGATGAAATCCTTCACCAATGATTTTACCGTCTTTAACTATCACTGATCCAACTAAAGGATTAGGCGAGGTTTTTCCTGCTGCTTGTCGTGCTAATTGCAAACATTTTTGCATCATTGTCTTATCAAACGCTGATGTTTGCTTTTGATCTTGCATATTTTTTTTAGTTAAAACAAACGAATTAGTTCACTATAATCTTTTAGTAATTGATTATTAGTAATATATTGTCCCTCTATTGGTGGATTCCAGAGTAATTCAAATTTAATTAAATGTTCTGCTTTTATTTTGTTTAGTTGATTTAATTCATTTATTAACTGTTCTTTGGTATATATAGGCGTTTGTAAAATTGGCGATGATGTAGTAATAATTAGGGTAATTACTAAATAGTTATCATTAACTTGTCCTGGATAATATTCTACGACTTTTGTATTAAGAATTTTCTGTTTCTCTAAGGAATAAACAAGCTCAAGTTCTTTACTAGTGTTAGCTAAAGGTAAAGCAAGATTAGTAATTCCGCAATGCGTCCAATTATTAGATTCTAAAAGTACTGCGCTCGTTTGCAGCATCAATTCTCGGCTTGTTTCGCTAACATCTGAATCTACATTAAAATCGATTTGCATGAGTTTTTGTCGTAGATTTTTTTCGGTATCATTACAGGCAAGTTGTAATTTAGATATTACTACTTGATATTTTTCTTCGGCTATTACTTTGTTATATTCTTTTACGGTCAATCTCTCAGATTGGGAAGCTGGATAAGTATCCATAGCTAATGGAATCTTTGCTTGATTATTGAGCTTAAAAATCCTTTGATAAAATAAAAAGAAGGGATAAAAAATACCAAAAGGAATAAATAATAAGAGGAAGAAAGAAAGGGAAATAATTCGGATTATTTTAAGAGATGAATTACTCGCCTTTGCCGATTTAAATAAATTAGAATTATCGGCTATTGTGCTGGAAGAAGCTACTATTATTTCAGATTGTTGAGTATTTGATTCTAAATCTAATTTGGATATTTTATCTTGCTGATTTAATTGAATACTTTTTTTAAGTTCGATACGATCACCATCAACGGTAATCTTTTGATGGCTTGTGGCTAAAGCTGGATCGAAACTTCTAAAGCCAATAGTAGTTAATAGAGCTAGCCCCAAAAATACTTGATTAGTATTGTTATACTTAAACACTTTTATTATCTGGATGGTCTTGTAAAAAAAATTTATTATGTAATTTTACTTGATCTAGATTAAATGTTTTGTTAGTTAGCCAACTCTTAAGGGTAAACGCAAAAATAGGGTGTATCCCAGTTGGAATTACACCCCACTTCATATTTATACTCACTACTTAGTTTAGCTTCAAGATTATTAAATTTATTTGTATTCTAACTATTTAATTAACTCGTAGTGTCCCTATTTAGATGTACTACCGATATCGTTAATGATTTTGCCTTGAATATGATTGTGGAAATTAGGATCAGCATCTACACCAATTTCACTAGCAGCACGGGTTAACATCGATCGCTTGCGATTCATGACAACTTTTTGATGCTGTGTTAGTAAAGAACGAGCTTGATTTTCAATAGACATTTTTTCTTCCCCTCATTTTTTGCATATTCCTAATATAACATTAAATTCTGTATCCAAAGTTACTTTTTAGCATTTTTATCTAATCTTTATATTTTTTTTATATTTTCCACATAAACGCCGAGCAAATCTTCTATCAACTGGGTTTTGGCAGATCTAAGCTGTCTTTTTTATGAGCAAAAACCAAGTCTTATTAACAATGACTATCAATTGCTGTATCCTAGGTAATTGAGAATTATTATTAAATACCAGAATAAAAAGTGAAATTTTATTGGCGATCGCATTTACTAAACAAAGTTATATTCAGTACTGTATTCGTTTTAGGCACGATGAGCGAACTATCAGCAAAAGCGATCGCAGTCAATAAGCAGCAACAAGTTAATCATAATAATTTGCAAAAATCATCCATAAAAATAGCCCAAGGAATTACCCAAGTCACAGCAGTACAAATTAACCAAACCGAAGAAGGATTAGAGTTAACCTTAGAAACCACCACAGGGGCAAACAAACTAATTCCCTTAATCTTGCCTCAGGGTAATAATTTAATTATCGATATATTAGATGCAACCCTAGCCTTACCCACAGGTAAAGAATTTAGACAAACCAATCCCACTTCAGGAATTAAAGAAATCCTACTAACTCAAATAGATCAAAGCAGTTTGCGCTTAACCATTACTGGCGAAAACCAAGCCCCCAGTGCCGAAGTAGTGCCATCTCCACAAAATCTAGTCTTGAGTGTTACCCCAGAAAAGATAGCCACAGAAACAGCAGACGAAGAAATCGAAGTAGTTGCCACAGGGGCAGCAGAGACGGAGGAGGATTATGCAGTAACTGATGCTACTACTGCAACTCGTACAGACACACCTTTAAAAGATATTCCCCAGGCTATTCAAGTGATACCGCAACAAGTCATCAAAGATCAACAAACCAACCGCTTAGAAGATGCTGTACGTAATGTTAGTGGTGTTAGTGCGGGGGATAGTTTCGGAGATAGTGCAGAAAGATTTGTTATTCGTGGTTTTGCCCAAGATACCACTTTAGTAGATGGATTTCGTCAAGGTGCTTTTAGACAAGCATTACCAGGTATAGAAAAAATAGAAAGAGTTGAAGTTTTAAAAGGACCCGCATCAATTTTATATGGTAATCTCGAACCTGGCGGTGTGGTCAATTTAGTAACCAAAAAACCTTTATCCAAACCTTTAGCAGAAACAAGTATGGAATTAGGTAGCTTTGGTTTATTTCAAACTAGTTTTGATTTCTCCGATGCCATATTTGACAACAAATTACTCTACCGTATCAATGCTAACTTTGAAACGAAAGATGGTTTTCGAGATTTCGCACAGGATAGCACCAGTGTTTCCCTCGCACCAACAATTAGTTGGCAAATTGGTAAAAATACAGATTTACTAATAGATCTCAACTATCTCGATCGCGCTAGTCCTTTTGATCGAGGTATAGTAGCAATTGGGGAAGAAGTGGCAGATATTCCCTATGATCGCATTTTCCAACAACCCAACGATCAATACAATTTAGAACAATTAAGTGCTAGCTATCAATTAGAACATCGTTTTAACGATCAATGGAAGTTACGTAATAATTTCCGCTTTGTTACTTCAGACACATCTAATTTCACTTTAGATTCCCTATTTATTGACGATTCTGGCATCCTAGAAAGGGGATTTCGTCGTAATGAAGATTTAAGTGAAAACTACGCTGTTCAAACAAATGTAATCGGGGAATTTAAGACGGGAGAAGTAGAACATCAGTTGTTAGTAGGGGTAGATTTTGATCGCTCAACCAGCGTCGGACAACAAGCAAGACTACCAGATGATCCTGTATTCCTAATTGATATCTTTACCCAAGAAGCAGATCCAATTCCCAATGTCACACCAGAAGATTTAACCCTTCTAACGCGAGATGAAAATGTGCGTGCTGACTTGATTGGTTTATATCTGCAAGATCAAATATCCCTAGGTGAAAATATTAAATTACTAGCTGGGGGACGTTTAGATATCTATGATCAAAGAACTATTGATTTTACAGAAGATCTAACCACCGAACAATCCAAAACAAAGTTTAGTCCTCGTTTGGGCGTAGTTTATCAACCCAGCGAACCTATTTCTATTTACGCAAGTTACAGTACATCCTTTAATCCCGATCCTTTCAACTCGACAACTGTGACTGGTGAAGTGCTAGAACCTTCTACAGGTAGTCAATACGAACTAGGAGTAAAAGGGGAATTTCTAGATCAAAAACTAACTACCTCCTTAGCTTTATATCAAATTAACCGTAATAACTTTGCCACTACCGACCCGGATAACCCAGATTTTAGTATTGCTGCGGGGGAAGTTCGTAGTCGAGGAATTGAATTAGATGTCTTGGGGGAAATTGTACCAGGGTGGAATGTGATTGCAACCTATGCCCATACTGATGCAGAAATAACCGAAGATAATGACTTTCCCGTCGGTAATAAATTAGAAAATGTTCCGAGTAATAGTGCGAGTTTGTGGACAAGTTATCAAATTCAGCAGGGAAGTCTTAAGGGTTTAGGTTTGGGTGCAGGAGTCTTTTTTATCGGCGACAGACAAGGGGATTTAGATAATACTTTTACCCTACCTAGTTATGTGCGTACCGATGCTGCCCTATTTTATCGTCAAGATAATTGGGAGGCAAATTTAAACTTTCAAAACCTGTTTGATGTAGATTACATCAGATCCAGTGAAACATTCCGAGAATTTGTAAAACCTGGAGATCCTTTTACGGTAATAGGTTCAGTTTCTGTTAAATTTTAAAGGGTAAAACTCAATGACTAAACCTGTTTTGTTTGTCTGTAAATCTTGCAATAGTAGCAGTAAGGAAGATTTAGAACCGTCTGAAGGTACTTGTTTAATTGATCGATTGAACGAACTCAACCCAGATAATAAAATTGAAATTAAAGCGGTAACTTGTATGTGGATGTGCGAACGCCCCTGTGTAGCTGCTTTGTCTGTTGAGGATGAGTTTACATATTTATTTACTGATTTACCATCTCAAGAAACTCCTGAAGCTTTATTGCAGGTTGTTGATCTATGTCTTAAAAGTAAAGGAAAAACTATTGCTTATAAAAAATTCCCTCAAGTGCTGAAATCGGCAAATATCGCCCGTATTCCTGCAATGTAGTTAAATACATAATTAAGACTTAGTTTAGAGGTATTGGGAGGAAAATTATTCTACTCCATACCTCTTCTATACTAAAGCCTTGCAATGACTAGTCCCACCCTAGAAGACGGGTTAACTCTCATAAAAAGTATTTCTATTCTCATTAACCGCCCAATCTTCATTTTCACCGCCGATAATTAATTTATTAATCTGAACAAATTCCTTACTTAACTGATTTAAAGCATTGATTAAAATATCGATCGCCACTAAATCACTTGTTCCTAAATCAAACCAACATCTCCCCCATACACCTAAATATTCAATTTCTCCCATATTGTGCATTGGAGACATCAGACTATTCTCTAAATCTGCCGTATCATATTCCATGTAGCTAATTTCCACCCCAGTATCTTGCACCTGTAGGTTTTCAGCATTAAAACCACCTAGCTTTCCCAGATAAAACCAGGAATCTAGTAACTCTTCTATATATTGTTGTTCCATACGAGAAGGAACAGTAGGAAATTCTAACCAAATCCATAAATCGAAAGGATTGAATTCTCTAAATTGTATTTCCATAATTTTTAAACAGATGGTTGGTTATTATTTTTTACTTGCTGCTAACTAATTGGTGGGTAGGTAGTAGGTAGTAGGTAGTGGGTAGGGGGTAGTAGGTAGTAGGTAGTGGGGGTTGAGGTAGTAGGTAGGAGTTAAAATTTACCAAGTACGGGTTAGCGGAGCGTCAAAGCTAACAGCTATTAGCTAAATCTGTTAGTCTACTCCCTAATACCTTAATCGTATTTATTTTATAAGTTATAGTGCAAATTACTACTTAATAATGTCTATCAAACTTCTTTTAACGTCTTTTCAAACTTGGTTACCTCATCAAGTATCAAATTCTTCTGATGATCTATTGGAAATTATCGAAAGCAAACATGATCTTTTTGATGGTTTATTTGTTTTAAGAAAGTTACCTGTTAATACTCAAATAGCTAGCGATCGCGTTATCGAAACTATCAAAGTAATTCAGCCTCAAGGTATTATTTGTTGTGGTATGGCAGAATCTAGAGAGTTGTTAACCATAGAATCTCAGGCTATCTGTGGAGATAGTTGTATGGTTACGCCTGTCAACCTTAACAGTATTTTAGATAAGTTATTTTATACAAAAATTAGTCATGATGCTGGTAAGTTTGTATGTGAAGGTTTATATTATCAAATTTTAAATTATCTTGAAAATCAAAATTTAAATATACCTTGTATTTTTGTTCATGTACCCCTACTTAATTATCATAACAGGGAGAAAATAGAGCAGGATTTCATAACTATCATTAGTTGTATGCAGTCTAATTGTGTTGATCTTATTGCTACTAAAAATCCGCAAAAAATAGAGCCAATTTGAATTAGATAGTTAACTCTAACATTGTCTTTCTTATAAAGATAATTAAATTAATTTTACTTATCCTATATAAACAATTAGAGGTGAGCGCACCCTAAAGGACACTACCCTATAACTATCGTACTTTGACCCATAGCAAGGTCACGGGCAGGCACGATCTTTTCAAGACAGTGTACCGCGTGACTCAAGCAGAAAAAATATTTTATTTTTATAGATAATATTAACCTTCTCTTTGATCTTTATTTGTTTGGATAAAGAGAATGAGTAAAAAGACAGTAGGAACTAAGACAAACAGAATAGTAGCTACAAATCCAAGATCATTAACTTCCATATAATATCAGCCCCTAAGTAAGTGATTTTTAAAATAACATTCTTATCTAGAATATCATTACTTAGGTTAATAGCTGCATGGATAATCCTTATTTCTTGCCAGGCTTGGGTTTGGTGTTGATTTTAACTGAACCATTAACCAGGGTTTGACAAGCTAAACGATAGTTTTCGGGTTTTTTTCTGAGTTTGCGTTGTTCAAAATCGGTTTTAGGCGAGAGATTATCCATCCCTTCTACTACCTCGACAATACAAGTAGCACACTGCCCATAACCGCCACAGTTTCTTAATTTTCCCCCCAGGGTATAGATATCAATTTTATTTTGGAGAGCTTTTTCACGTAGATTAGATCCCATTGCAGCGATTACTTCTTTATTTTCCTTCACAAAGCTAATAGTCGTCATAGAAATTCTCTCTTGTTAAATTTTGCTTACTATAATATTAAGAAATCATAAGAGATCATACATCTATTTTACAGTGTTGTTGATTTTAACTATTAAATAGAAGTTAAAGTTAAGGATGCCAATTATATAAATATATTTTATCTGGGGTTACGGGAGTGCTAATGGCGATCGCTGCTTGATAGTCTGTCGTTGGTATACAGGGATAGATAGACCAATTAGATAGGGCGGTTGTACTACCATCAATTGCTATTAACTGGGGATGAAGATCTAGATCTAAGGATATTTCCACGGCGGATAAAGAACCAGATAAACCTGTGCCGACTGCTTTTAAATAGGCTTCTTTGGCTGTCCAAATTTTAAAGAAAGTTGTGCTTTGTTGCTCGCTTGTAACGTCTGATATTAATTTAAATTCCCTAGGGGAAAAGAAACGTTGAGCAATTTTAAGTGTGTCGGGCATAGAACGAGTGTATTCTAGATCAACACCGATCGCTTGCTGATAAGTAAAGCCGTAGAGTGCGTATTCATGGGAATGGGAAACATTAAACTGGAGAGCATTATTAGATATTGACGGTTTACCGCGATCGCTATATTCAAATTGTAGGTTGGGGGGGCTAATTTGCAGGTAATTCCCTAATATTTGTCTTAAAATGCCTCTGGCTGCGATAAATCTTCTTTGATGTTGCTGAAAACGAAATTTATAGGCTCTTGCTATTTCATCCTCAGATAAATAACTAGTTAGCTGCTCAATTGTATTTGTAGGTAAATCTAAATTGGCGCGCCAGACATGAACTTGAGAATCATTTAATACTGGGTGTTGGGTAAGTTGTTGCCAGGTTATATCTTGATTATTATCTCTCACTGAATTATTTCTTTTATTTAATTGCTCAAATAATTTTAAAAAGTGCGATTCACATTGACAATCTAGACCAATGATATAAAATATATTACATAAAGGTTTCAAATTTATATATTTAATAAACAAATAAAGCAGTAAGTTAACGATTAAGGAATTATTTAAAAGTGGAGAGCGATCGCTCGTTGGCTGATTTAGCCGAGAAATCCACAGATTATTTGCTTTTCTGGAATAGCCAGGGTGTAGTTAATAGATGCACAAGTTCAAAGCAGTACTATTTTTTATGCCGATAGCTTACCCAAAACCATCAAAGGTACAACTTCTATTACTGATGAAGAATTTCCTCAATTAGATTTAACTCCTCAACAAATTTTTCAACAAGCAGGCTTAATTAAAAAACCATAAGTATTAAATCAATTATGGCTGATTTTAAAGTATTTAAAACTAAGGCGATTGTCTTCCCTCATTATGGCGCGGATAAATTAGAGCTAGTTAAATTAGGTAATTATCAGTGTGTTGCCGAAAAAGGATTATATAGTAACGGCGATATAGTAGTATTTGCACCCGAAAAATCTGTATTACCTGAAAATCTTGCAGAGCCATTTAAAGCTTATCTTATAGGTAAGGAAAAAAATCGCGTTGGCACAGTAAGGCTACGAGGTGAATTGTCTATGGGGGTTATATTACCCTTAAATAAAGTAGATCCAGATGATCAATTACCTTTTGATGTCGATATTTCTGAACCGTGCAGAATTTTGAGGTCGCCTCAAAATGTCTGCTGTACGGTGCGTCCGCAAAATTAGGAATCTATAAATATGAACCACCCGTACCTCAACATTTAGCTGGTGAAGTAGAAGCCTTAAAAACCCTCATTGTAAAAATTCAACATGACTGTGAACAGTTTGGTATTTATGCAGATCAGTTTGTAGAAGATGAACCAGTTTATCTCTTTGAAAAGATTCATGGAACTCAAGGAGTGTTTATTCAACATAGTGATGGAACTCAACAAGTTTCGTCAAAAGGATTATTTAAAAAGGATTTATGTGTTAAAGAATCTGATCACAATACTTATTGGAGGGCAGCGAAAAACTCCGCAATATTTAGTGTTTTAAATGATATCTTTCCAAGACAAGAAATCATAGCTTTTGGGGAAGTAATCCCCGTTCAAAGCGGATATAATTACGGTTTAAATCCGTCTAAACCTGAAATATTGGTTTTTCGCATTATAGTTAACGGTAAAGAAATTCCCTTCGAGGAGCTACAGAAACTATCAAATAAAATTAAATATGTGCCTTTAGTAAAACAAGATTTATTCAATGGCGAGCGCATTTTAAAAATAGGCAAAAAACTTAAACATAGTATTTTAGACGAAAATCAAATTGCTGAAGGAATTGTAGTTAGCCCCCAATTTCCTCGTCAAGCATCGGACGGTACACCTTTGTATTTAAAAGTAATTAGTGATAAATACGCCAAGGTAGAAGATGAAGAAGCTATTAGTTAGGTGTTTAATTATATGGCATAGATATTTAAGAATTGATAATTCCCTCGCCTGAAAAATAAAGGATTAAGGGTAATAATTGATAATTGAATAATACAGTTAAGGCTTAATATTGCTCTTCTATTTTTTACCTGCTAAATTATTCATGAATAATTACTGACTCCTAAATACGTAGCAATACCCCGAATTGTCGGAAATTAATCTTTTATGGTTTACAAAATAGTCAATTTTATTAGTTGATTCTTGGACTATATATTTAGGAGGTTATGCCATTTATACTTAAAGTTATCTTTATGCAAGCGTGCCTAGTACAAGCGTGCAAGCGTGCCTAAATATTTAAGCTTTGAATCTCAAGCAGGGAAGTTAAGTTTAATTATTTAATTGGCGTTGTTTGGCTAAGACTTGAATTAAAGGATCGTGATCATTGATCACCATATCCCAGCAATTTTCGCCTAGTTGTTCAAGTGCCAGTAAACAGGCATATTTAAGATCGAAGATAGGAGTATCTAAAGTTGCTTTTAAAATAGGAATTGCCTCGGTTGCTGGCAAATTGCCTAGGGCGATCGCTGCTGCTGCACGGGATTTTTGAAATTGTGGGGAGGTGTTGTGTAAAGCTTCCAGGATTAAATTATATGCAGGTTGATAGTTTAATAACCCTAATAGTTTAATTACATGGAAATGTGCGCCATAGTCATTATGGGCTTCTTCGGTATAGGTTTTTAATAATGCTGCTGGGGCTTGCTGGGGATAAGTTGTAAGTAAAGTTTTACTTGCTAAATAACAGCGTCCAAAATCCGTATGGTAAAGTTCCCTAATTAAAAATTCTATTGCTGGGGGTTGATCGTATTCATGCACCATCTCGATATCCGTCGGGCGATCGCGAATTACTTGATCTAAACTTGATTCAATCTGATCAAAGCTGATTTTCCCTGTCTTAATACCTTTAGTAGCCAGGATTTTAATACCCCGTAAACGGAAGGCGATCGAAATAGGGGCAATGGCGATCGCACTTATTGCTGGATAATATTCCGCATCAATTAAATCTTGAATACAAGCCCGTCTAACATTGACATCACTGTGTTGTAAAAATTCTACCACGCGCTCCATTTGACTATAATCACCCGTTAAACGAGCTACTGAGGCGATCGCAGCACTAGCAATAGATTGATCTTGATAGTCGCAAAAAGGCTTAATACGTTCAATTGCTGGTTGATAATGGAAATTAGCTAGGGTATGTATAATAACTCGATAGGTTTGATTGGGTTTAGTTAAGAGATTGGCGATCGCTTCAATAATATTAGGATCTTCCGTAGTAATTTCCCCAATTGCCCACACAGCATTTTCTACCATTAATGGATCTTCCTCTGCCAAACAGGATTTTAAGGTGGGTAATGCTTCTGTAGCTTTTAACCGCCCCAAACTCTCAACAGCTTTCCTACGGGCGATGCGATTAGCTAAAGCAGGATCTCGATCATCTATCGCTTCAATTAAGGCTTCAATTGCCCTAGGGGTTGGAAAATTAATTAAATGGGCAGCACCTACATAACGCTCACTAGTCCCATCTTCCGTATCCAAAGGCTGTTTTAATAAAGCGATCGCTTGATCTTCGGTTAAATTAAATATATTAGAAAATCTTTTATCCATTGTTGAATACCTAAACCTAGTTAGAATGCTTAAAGATGAAATTTAAGTAGAAGATGAGAACATGAATCCTGAACAAGTAAATTGCGCTGTTGATTGCGTTAACGGCTGTGTTTTAGGCGATAACTGTCCTAATACTGAATATAAGAATGAAGCCTCAAGTTTTATTGAGAATACATCTTTAGATAAAATGTTGGAGATGGCAGAGATAGCCAGAATGAAAAAGATGTCAGAACCCCCTAAATGGGTTATCCCTGACGATATTTAAGGGTAGGGTGACTGTAATTATAAATAAACAGTAACGAGTAATAACTTAAGATAATGGCGCGCCCAGGGAAACTAGACCGTTTTATTAGATTGCGATTCGCTAATTTGTTATTACTCATTACTAGACTTGTATTAATTATTTTCCCTGACTGCTATTAATAACTAAAGACTGGGTTGTTGTTGATGCCATTGTGTTGCTTGTTCATAAGCATAAGCAGTATGAAATAGTAAATCTTCGCGTAAAACATTACTAATTAATTGCAAACCAATGGGTAAACCCTGATTATCAAACCCACAAGGAATACTCATACCTGGTAAACCTGCTAAATTTACAGGAATAGTCATTAAATCTAAAAGATACATACTCAATGGATCTGTGGTTTTATCCCCTGCTTTAAAAGCTGTAGTTGGTGCAGTGGGAGAAACTAAAACATCCACCTCTTCAAACGCACGTTCAAAATCCTGTTTAATTAAAGTGCGTACCTTTTGAGCTTTAAGATAATACGCATCATAATATCCTGCCGACAAAGTATAAGTACCAATCATAATTCGTCGTTTAACTTCCGTCCCAAACCCAGAAGCCCTGGTATTGTTATACATTTCCAATAGGTTATCGGAGTTTTGGCGCAAACCATATCTAACTGCGTCATAGCGGGCTAAATTGGCGGAGGCTTCAGAAGGAGCAATAATATAATAAGCAGCTATTCCATAACGAAAACGTGGACAGGAAATCTCTTTAACTTCTGCCCCCAATTCTTCTAAAGTTGCGATCGCAGCTTGGATTTTTTCGGCTACTATCGGATCTAATCCATCCCCAAAGGTTTCTTTAATAATGCCAATTTTTAAACCAGCCTTTAGTTTTGGTTGTAAATATTGTCTGTAGTCGGGGATATCTACCTTCAAACTAGTTGCATCATTAGGATCATGTCCTGCAATTTCTTTAAGTAAAATGGCAGCATCTTCCACATTACGAGCAAATGGGCCAACCTGATCTAAAGATGAACCAAAAGCTACTAAACCATAGCGAGAAACTAAACCATAGGTAGGCTTCATCCCAACCACACCACAAAGGGAAGCAGGTTGACGGATTGATCCGCCTGTATCTGAACCTAAAGAAACCACACATTCTCCAGCAGCAACAGCAGCAGCCGAACCCCCAGAAGAACCTCCAGGTACTCTTTCTAAGTCCCAAGGGTTAGCCGTCATTTGGAAACTAGAGTTTTCTGTCGAACCTCCCATTGCAAACTCGTCTAAGTTGGTTTTACCCACTATTACAGCACCTGCATCGATGAGTTTTTGGGTAACTGTCGATTCATAAGGAGGTACAAAATCAGCTAAAATCTGTGAAGCGCAAGTAGTTTTGATGCCTTTGGTACAGAGGTTATCTTTTATTCCTATGGGAATTCCTTCTAAAATTCCAATAGTTTCCCCAGCAGCTATTTTTGCATCTACTTTCTTGGCGGTGGCTAAAGCTTGATCCGCAGTTACGGAGATAAAGGCTTTTACTTTTGGTTCTACTTGGGCAATTTGTTTGAGAGTAGCCTGAGTAATTTCTACGGCTGAACATTCGCCCTTAACTAACTGCTGATGTAACGCTTTTATACTTCCTTGGTACATCTATCTAAGATCTAATTGATAATAATAGTTCACCATACAACAACTCCGTTGTTTTAAACAGTATAGGCATACTTCCTTACTTGCCTTCTATCTTTATGGGTACATCGCTCTATATGATATTAGATACAGGGCATACTTTATTTTTGCTTATAGCAACAATCAAACAAACATATTTTGTTTTTCATAGGCTTAATACTATGATAGACAATAATCAATCTAGCTAACGCATAGAATACTTAAACATCTATGAATGATTTTTTTAGTCAAACTATTTGGCTAGTTCCTCTATACTCCTTGAGTGGTGCGCTATTTACCCTTCCTTGGTCACCTGGAATTATCCGTCAAACAGGGCCAAGACCTGCGGGTTATATTAGCACCGTCATGACCGTGATCGGCTTAGTTCATAGTCTTTTGGCGTTAAGAGTAACTGTGCAGCAACCTGTAAAGTATTTATCTTTTGACTGGCTTCACGCTGCGAATTTAGATATTGCTTTTGAATTGGAAGTTTCCACGATTACAGTATCCGCTTTAGTCCTAATTTTGGGGTTAAATTTCCTTGCCAAAATCTACGCCATTGGTTATATGGAAATGGATTGGGGTTGGGCGCGATTTTATTCAATGCTTGCCCTATTTGAAGGGGGAATGTGTACTTTAGTTTTATGTAACTCTCTCTTCTTTAGTTACGTGGTATTGGAAATTCTCACCCTGGGTACTTACTTATTAATTGGTTTATGGTTTAACCAGTCTTTGGTGGTTACAGGTGCGAGGGATGCTTTTTTGACAAAACGGGTAGGGGATTTAATCCTTTTGATGGGGGTAGTTGCCTTATTACCTCTAGCTGGAACTTGGAACTATACTGAGTTGGGAGAATGGGCAAAAACTGCTAATTTAAGCCCAGGTGTTGCTAATTTACTCTGTTTAGCTTTAATTGCGGGCCCATTGGGTAAATGCGCTCAATTTCCTTTGCATCTTTGGTTAGATGAAGCGATGGAAGGGCCGATGCCTGCAACTATTTTGAGAAATACTGTAGTGGTTTCTACTGGTGCATGGGTATTAATTAAATTGCAACCAGTTTTAGCTTTATCGCCTCTGGCTTTAAGTACCATGATTGGCATTGGATCAGTTACTGCAATTGGTGCTGGTTTGATTGCGATCGCTCAGATAGATATTAAACGTTCTTTATCTTATTCCGTTAGTGCCTACATGGGTTTGGTGTTTATCGCCGTGGGGACACAACAGGATGATACTGCTTTAAGACTACTCTTTACCTATGCGATCGCTATGTCTTTGTTGGTGATGAGTATTGGTAGTGTGGTTTTAAACACAATTACTCAAGATCTTACTCAATATGGGGGTTTGTGGTCGCGTCGCCCTATATCTGGACTTGCTTTCCTAGTGGGTGCAGCAGCTATGGTGGCTTGTCCTCCTTTTGGCTGTTTTTGGATTTTAACAGAAATGGCAGATAATCTTTGGCATACTCACCCCACTTTAGTAGGAGTGTTATTGATTGTTAATGGTTTAACCGCTTTTAGTTTGACAAGGGAATTTAGTTTAATTTTTGGTGGTAAACCTAAACCAATGACAGTGCGATCGCCTGAAGGTTTATGGGCGTTAGTTTTACCTATGACTTTTGGTATGGGCTTTGCTTTGCACGTCCCAATTTTATTAGATAAATGGAATTTATTACCTGGGTGGGAAAATCTTAATTTTGCTGTGGCTACACTCTTAGTTATTTCTACTTTTATTGGGGCAGGTGCAGCAGCTTATATTTATCTTACTGATAAGATTGCTAAACCAATTCAACTTAAACATAAAGCCGTTCAAGACTTTTTTGCTTACGATCTTTACACTGCTCAAATATATCGCGTAACTATCATTTTTGCTGTAGGGTTAGTGTCACAAATTGTTTACTGGTTTGATCGTTATTTAGTTGATGGTGTAATTAATTTATTCGGTTTAGCCACAATTTTTAGTGGTGAAAGTTTAAAGTATAACGTTTCGGGACAAACTCAATTTTATTTCCTCTCTATCTTATTAGGAGTAATTTTATTTGTTGGCGTAATTTGCTTTCCTTTTCTTGCCCAACTTTCTGTTAATCCTGTTTTTTAAATGACTCAAATTAATTTATTCTAGAAATTGTAATAAATATATGAATAGGAAGGTTAAAAATTGATCAACTCCAACAAAATTACTCAAGAATTTTCTCGTCGTAGATTAATGCAATTTGGGGCAGGTTTTATCGGAACTGCCACCTTAGCTAGTGTTTTGGGTTTAGAATTTAATGATCCTCAGCCTGCTATAGCAGAAAACGATATGACTCCTGACCAAGCTTTAGAAAAGTTAATGGCAGGAAATAAACGATTTCTTGAAAACAAAGCTGTGAATGATAATAGTTCTCTAGAGTATTTACAATCTATTTCTGAAGAGCAAAAACCCTTTGCTGCTATTTTAGGATGTGCAGATTCTCGTTCTTCTCTTGAGGTTGTTTTTGACCAAGGATTTGGCAATTTATTTGTCGTGCGTAATGCAGGTAATGTTGCTACGCCAGAAGAAACTGGTAGTTTAGAATTTGGCTCTCTAGTATTAGGTGCTAAAGTTTTAATGGTCATGGGTCATTATAGCTGTGGTGCAATTAAAGCTGCTATGTCTGGGGAAGAAGTACCAGGATCTATTGGTAGTATTTTGTCAAAAATTACGCCTGCGGTAAGTGATTATCAAGGACAAGAAAAAGATAAGGAATCTGTACAAAAAGCTGCAAAAGCGAACGTTATGCTACAGGTTAGAAAATTAAAAAACTCGCCAGTTTTATCTGAATTAATAGCAAGTAATCAGTTAAAAATTGTTGGTGGATACTTTGATTTCACAACTGGTGAAGTAACTGTTTTATCTTAATTACTGGGTTTTTAACATAGAACAATCACAATTGTTGGTCTAATTTTACAAGGCTAGAGTTTTTAACCATAAGTTACAAGCTAAATTGTCTTAAACCTCGTTAATTAAATTAAAGATGGGTATTGTTGAAAGACACTAAATAGGATAATAGGTAGCAAATGTACTTTCTTGTTTTTCTATTTTATGCCAGAACAAAACCCATCCAAACCTAATAATAAAACCTGGGCAAGAATTAAATAATTTAAATAAAAACAATAACAGAAAAAGAACAATCAATGCTTAGTTTTTTACTCTGCTTACCTGTCATAGGGGCAATTCTCATAGGAGTTTTGCCAGGAAAAATAGAATCAGCAAAATTAAGACAAATTACTACCATTTTTGCTCTAATAATTTTTATTTGGACAGTTGGCTTACTTGCTAAATTCGATGTTAGTGATACAGGGTGGCATTTTAAGGAATACTTACCTTGGGCCGAACCAATTGGTTTAAGTTATAGTTTGGCTGTCGATGGTTTATCTTTACCGCTTCTAGTTTTAAATGCTTTACTTACAATAATTGCCATTTATAGCATTGGGGAAAATATAGAACGTCCTCGCCTTTACTACTCCTTAATTCTTCTAATTAATGCAGGGATTACAGGGGCATTAGTTGCTCAAAATCTCCTATTATTTGTCATTTTTTACGAACTAGAATTAATTCCTTTCTACTTAATGATTGCCATTTGGGGAGGGGAAAAAAGAGGTTATGCTGCAATTAAATTCCTACTCTATACAGCCGTATCAGGATTATTAGTTTTAGCTGCTTTTTTGGGTATTGGTTTTCTCAATGGTTCTGCCAATTTCGATTACGATACAATTAATACTGCTGGGTTATCTCTAAAAACTCAACTAATCCTACTCAGTATTCTTTTAGTCGGTTTTGGTATAAAAATTCCTTTAGTACCATTACATACCTGGTTACCTGATGCCTACACAGAAGCTTCCCCTGCGGTAACAATACTTTTGGGCGGTATCTTGGCAAAACTTGGTACTTATGGCTTAATCCGCTTCGGTTTACAATTATTCCCCGAAACTTGGGCAATTGTCGCCCCAGGACTAGCAATTATCGGTACAATTAGTGTCCTCTATGGTGCGTTAAGTGCGATCGCTCAACGGGATATTAAACGCATGGTGGCATACAGTTCTATCGGTCACATGGGCTATATCTTAGTGGCTGTGGCTGCTGGTACGGAGTTAAGTATTTTGGGTGCAGTGGCACAAATGATCGCTCACGGTTTAATTTTAGCTTTACTCTTCCATTTAGTGGGTATTGTTGAACGCAAAGTTGGGACTCGCGATTTAGACGTGCTTAATGGTTTAATGAACCCTATACGTGGTTTACCCCTAACCAGTGCCTTGTTAATTATGGCTGGTATGGCTAGTGCGGGTATTCCTGGTTTGGTGGGTTTTGTGGCTGAATTTATTATTTTCCAAGGTAGTTTTACCACTTTCCCCATCCCTACCCTACTTTGTATCATTGCTTCGGGCTTAACTGCGGTTTACTTCGTTATTCTGCTTAATCGTACTTGTTTTGGTAAGTTAGATAATAAATTGGCATACTATCCCAAGGTTATGCGATCTGAAAGCATTCCTGCCTTTGTTTTAACAGTAATGATTATTTTCTTAGGAGTTCAACCTAACTGGTTATTAGGCTGGATTGAACCGACTACAGATTTATTGGCATTAGACGTTAGTAAAAGCGAATCAGTTGCTGCTATGAAAACTACTCCTCAGCTTGGTAACTATAAAGCTAAATTACCAATTCCCAATCCACAATTAAATTATTTTTGGCGTAAATAACCCAGTCATTTAATAAATAACAAAGATACTAAATCATGGTACAAACACCAATAAAAGAATCAACAGCTAAACTACCTCCTTCCACCCATCACTTTGCTGAGGTGATCCATCGTTTGGAAGCTGGGGGGTCGATGTTACCAGATACACCAGAGAATTTGATGCAGATTATCGGTATTTATAAAGCCTATGCTGTACCGATGGATTTTTACTGGCGCGACTTATTATATATTGCTGAACGAGTATTTTTAGAACCTCTACCATTTTTTAAATACTTCTTACCTCAAGAATATCTCGACTTACACAATCATTATGCTGGTGATGATGCTGACTTGAGAATTTGGCGCGGAGTCGCTACCGCCCACCCTGAATTATTGGAATTCATGGAGAAGGGAAAAACCAAAAAGATGTCTAAATTAATGCATCATCTTTGGCACGATCGCATTAACATGGAATTTGCAGAAGCTTGTATGCGCGCTATGCTATGGCATGGTCGAGATATGGGTTGGGGTAAGTTTGATGCCTATTTAGATACGGAAGAATATAAAGCCAATGCAGACAGGGCAATTAAAGCCTATTTTAAAAATAATCCTGCTATGTTGGGGCTATATAAACTGTTTCCTGAAATGTTTTTAGAACAAGTTAGACAGTTATCTTACTATTCCAACTTGGGTTTATTTTGGGAAGTAATGGCACCTGTATTCTTTGAAATGTCGGATATTTACGATGAGGGTGGATTTAAAGGTGTCCCCGATGCCATGAATTTCTTGGTTAATGGGATATTTGCGATCGCTGGTCGCCCCATCTACCATCATGTTTATATTGGCGATGAGTGTTACGAAATTATCCCTAAATCTAAAGGCTTTACCTGGCTATATGAAGCTGCTTTACCTTATGTTGAAGCTGTATTTTATCGCACCGCCCCTTTCCGTGGCACAAAATCTTATAACGCCCAAGCAAAACAAGTCCCCGAAGCCCAGAAAGATTTCCATTACGGAATATTATACGCAGATGTCTTTCCTGTAGGTACTGCTGGTATTCCTCCAACATTATTAATGGATGATATGTATCACTTCCTACCCAACTATCTGCAAGAATACTATCAAAAACATGGTCGAGGTGAAGACGATATCTTAATACAATTGGGTATTACTTTCCAGCGATCAATGTACAATGTGACCTCAGCCGTAATTCAAGCTTTGCGTCAGGCATTATTATATCCTTTAGACGATCCTAATCCTAAACACCTACTCAAAAATAGGGCGTTTTTTGAAGCTCAGATGGATCGTTTTATCCGCCCAGAAGCACGTTTAAGAGATATTCAATCTTCTGATTATCGTTAATTGAAAGTATAGGTCAGAGAGACTCCGCCTACGGGCGACGGAGCTTCCTCTGACTTCGTAATAAATAAGGAGATGAAAGCTTGTTGCTTATTGCCTTTTTTTAGATGAATTAAAACCTTCTATACTGTCACGGTTATTTAGAGCTTTTTAATTAGATATATAAATCTAAATAGGATTTAGTAAAAGAAATTAATTTAATTCTTGCGATCGCATCACTAAGAACACTTTATTTGTTCTTTAATTCTGGGTGCTTTTATCTGGGTGTAAACTTATAAATTCTTAAATTTATTTCAAACCTCTATTAATTATAATACACATATGTAACTTAACTGAATACATATAAATAAAAGCCGTGAAAAACCCAAATAATGTTCAAATATTCAAGAAAATATTATTTTATGGCATAGTAACCTTGAGTCTATTTAGTTTTCAAGCAATAACTAACAGTAATCCTGTTTTATCGCAAGCTGCCAATTTAGAAAATTTTACAGATATTACAGGTATTGAGGGAGAAAAGGAGATAAATGATCTAACTCAATTAGGGGTTATTGAAGCGACATCTAATCAATTTCAACCATCAACAGCTATTACAAGAGGTGAATATATTGCTTGGTTGGTGAAAACCTATAATGAACTACATAAGTACCCGATCGCTTTACCAGTAAATTACATGGATGCTTTTCCAGACGTAGCACCATCCCATTCTCATTCTATATATATTCAAGCTGCCTATGATGCTGGATTTTTAGCTGGGTTTGCAGATGGCACTTTTCGACCCGATGAAGTTTTAACAAGAGAACAAGCGATCGCCATAAAAGCTCGTTTCGATACAACCCGAAGTGGTAAAGATAGTCGCCCTGCTGATAAGCTGCGGATCTTTATGGAAAAAACTAAAGGATTTCAAGACGCAGCGAGTATGTCTGATGAGTTTGTTCCTTATTTAGCTTTCGATTTTGGTAATGCTGCTGGTGGAAGAAACTTTCAAAGAGTTTATGGTACTACTACAATTTATGCGCCTCAAAAACCTGTAACTAAAGCGGAAGCTGCTATTCTTCTTTCTAAATTTCGTAAAGGAAAAAGCATAGAAGAAGTACTTAAAAACAAGTAAATAATTATTAGTTATCCCATTAAAATTACGTTATCAATTACGTGAATTACACCATTATCTGCCTCAATATCTGCTGCAATTACCGTAGCATTTTTCACTTCAAAAGCATCAGAACAATCGATAGAAATTGGTGAACCTTCTAAAGAAATAACCGAATCAACTTTAGCTAAATCTGCTTGCATTAATTTACCAGAAACTACATGATAGGTAAGGATGCGAGCTAATTGGGGTATATTTTGCACTAAAGTTTGAATTGTGCCTGGTGGTAATTTTGCAAAGGCATCATCAGTAGGAGCAAAAACTGTAAAGGGGCCAGGACTTTTTAAAGCGTCTACTAAATTAGCTGCTTTGACAGCCGTTACTAAGGTAGTAAAGTTTTCATTACTAACAGCAATATCAACAATATCTGGCATAATTTTTATAAATTATTTTAGTTAAATTCTGAAGTTATTATACTATTTATTAGTAGCAAAATTGATTTATAAAATATTTGAGTATATTCAGTTTAGATCTTAATTTCTACTACCTACTACCTCCCCCTTGTAGCGGATATAATCACCCGATAGACATAAAAAAACATCAGAATATTATTTATCCTGATGCCATAGCTGATTGTGATTATGATTGAATGATTAGTTAGGGTGCTAAAGCGTTACCTCTAATTAAACTACCGATAGTTTTAGCGGTAATTTTCATTTGCACTAAAGGATTAGCAGGAACTACAGTCTTGTAGAGATAGCTATCAAAAGTCATTTTTTGTACGTCAATATCGTCGCACATTTCCACAAATGCCTCGCGAGTAGCATCACTACGATAGAAAACTCTTTGTAGGATATCTAACACAAGATAGGTAGAACCATAGGTTTTGTTCCAACGCTTGAGGAAATCTTTGAGGTCTTTTTCCGTGGGAACTCTTTGTCCATTCTGCGATCGCTCGACAATTAATTCTGCACACATCCGACCAGATTTAGCTGCAAAATAAATACCTTCCCCAGAAGACTTAGTAACAGTACCCAAAGCATCGCCAACTAAAGCTACACGACCACGAATAGGACGAGGACGGGGATGTTCTGGAATGGGGTGGGCTTCTACTTTAATAATTTTGCCACCTTCTAATCTTTTAGCAGCACGTTTACGGATACCAGCTTGTAATTTCTTGATATCTGCTTGATTGACCTTCATAGTGCCTGTTCCGACTGCTACGTGGTCATATTTGGGAAATACCCAAGCATAAAAATCTGTAGAAACGTCATCACCCACATACATCTCTGCTAGATCTTGATAATATGCCATTTTATCTTCAGGCAAGCGAATACGCTCTTGGAAAGCGATCGCATAATTATAATCACCAGCATCAATAGCCTTGGCAATTCGGGAATTTGCCCCATCAGCACCGATCACTAGATCTACTTTGAGGGTTTTCATTTCCCCTTGAACACTACCATTGGAATGATCTGCGTAGTGTAGGGTGTAGGGATCTTGATCGCTATCAGGGATGTCTAGCTGATATACTGTGCCGTTGATTAAGTTCGCTCCTAATTTAGCAGCGCGATCGCGTAAAAAGCCATCTAAAACTTCTCGGCGACACATACCGATATATTCACCACCTTTAAGAGTATGTCCGATATCTACTTCTCTATTAGATGGCGAGATCATTTTCATTTTTCTGACTTGCCGATCAATAATTTTTTGTGGCAAATCAAATTCTTCTACCATGCAAAGAGGAATTGCGCCACCGCATGGTTTTGCATTATCCAACTTGCGCTCAAATAAATAAGTTTCAATACCTGAAGAGGCTAAAACTTCTGCGGCTGATGAACCTGCTGGCCCTGAACCTACAACAGCTACCCTTAATCCCAAAGTTTTTCTCCTATATGTCTATAAAAATCTATTTTTTTGTATTTGAGGACAAAAGTGAATCATTTAGGAGTTTCACTTATTTTTATCTCTCCGTTTTCTGGATACTATCATGTACCCCTACTTTATTGATCGCGCGATCGCTTTATTTGCTAAAAGTTGCAATACTGCTTAACAACTTTGTTTATAAAAGTTAATTTTATCTGAGTAATTAATCACATCAACAGCCTATTTTTTGGCTAAGTTTGTTTGAGCAATAAGCAAGGGGAAGAAAGTTTTAACTCTTAAACACTTTTCCTCCCCTACTACCTAATCTCAACCCATCAATTAAAAATTAACAAGAAACTACTTTTTTAATGGTGGTGATGATGGTGATGTACTGCTTGTGCTTTGGCTAGTTGTGGATTAACTGCTACCCCAGAAGTTTCTAGTAAATCGCCAATTAAAGGGCTTGCCCAGTCTGCTACCATCTTTAAAAATTCAGGGCGATCGTTAACGCAAGGCATTCTGATAAAAGTTACATCTGAATGTTTGTGTTGCAGATGATGAATTATATGATCTACGTCTAACAGAGTTTCGTGGTTTTCGGTGGCAAAACCAATAGGCATCATAATTATCGAAGTTGCCCCCAACTCCATCAAATTTTGTGCAGCAAGTTTTACATTAGGTTGAGTCCATTCAATCAGTGGTGTATCGTGATTGAGCCAACCTACAGAAATGAGGGGATATTTTTCAATTAATTCTGCCCTCACCAATTCGTATAAAGCCTCGCTTTCGCTAATTCCCGATGTAAATCCTTTGGCTTTATGGGGACAACCATGATTCATCAGAATAATGCCAATTTGAGAAGCTAGATGTCCTGCTGCTAGTTCTTCTGCAATTTTTTCTTCCACCATTGTCGCCAGCAATTTAATATAATCTGGCTTATTAAAGAATGAAGGAATATAACGGGTATTTTTTAACCAGTGTGATTCTCCAGATGCTTGTTTAGCTAAAGCCTTATTTACTTGCTCAACAGCAATACCACTAGTAAAGATAGAATCAACTACGAGTAAAGGATAAATTAATATTTTTTCAAACCCTTCTGCTTTTATTTCTTCTAATACTTGTTCTGGTAAATAAGGAGCGCAAAAGTTAAACGCTTTAAAAACCTTAATCTTATTTCCCCAAGTTGCTTGCAATTCTTTTTCTATTCCTGCTCTTTGAGTCTCAAAAATTGCATTGTGGGGGGAGATAAAATTATTGTGTTGGTGACTCCATTCATGTAAATCGAAAATAGCCAAAAGTTTAGCGATCGCAGGATAAATCCAAGTTGGCACTGGCGCAAATTTTGCTGTCAACAGGTTTAATGCCTGTTCGTTATAATTGGCAAAGTCTTCGTAGCTTTCAACCTCACCATAACCCATTAATAAAACCGCCACTCGTTGGTTTGCAGTATCGTCGTGGGTGTGATTATGATGGATATGTTCTTGTGAATCATGATGGTGATCATGTTCGTGAATTGTAGATTGATGTCCAATTGTGACCACGTGCTACTTTCCCTAATAAATTAAATTAAAATTTCTGAATCGGTTTAATGAGGCTATATGCTTTACTTCGCTTTGGCAGTTAGCCACAAAGGTATATTTACCCAGTAGTCTAGCATCCCCCTCTAGGGCATATCCTCAGATTTTTCAAAAGTTAATATTTAACAGCAAAAATTTAAAATAGCAAAAAATTTGTATAATTTTTGTTTTGGTCTAATTTATAATTGAAATTTTTAATAAAATATCAAGATTTATAAATAATCAATACTGATAGTTACAAATAATTAAAACTTGCAAAACAGGCAATTTCCTATTTCATGATTTGTTAGCTTTAAATTATTAGAAGTTAAAGGAAAAAAATTATGAAAATTCCGAAAATTCCAATAGGTCTTAGAGGTATGGTTTGGCATCCAGAGAAAAAAGATTCTGAAGTAAACGAATATTTAGAGGAAACTAATCAAGCTCCATATCCAACTATTGCTGGAATATTAGTGGTGGCTTTTTGCCTTTTGACGGTTGTGATTTTCTTTGCTATGGTGTAATACAATTTAAAATTTGGATATTGCAAGTAGTCTAAATAGCGATTTTCAAGCAAATAAAGTATTACTAGCTCTAATTTAGATAATGAGTGAGCAGTAAATAGTTTATAGTTATGAGAATCGCTTTTAAATTGTTCAAATAAATAGTAGATGATCAATAAAGACAAAAAATATTATAAAGTAAGCAGATACTATTAACATAAAGATTGTAGTAAATATTAGCTGAGTTTTTTCCTTAAATCCTTCGCAACAGATGAATCAAAAGGAATCTTTACAACCATTAAAAATAGCTGTGATGACTGTTTCCGACACACGTACATCTACAGACGATCACTCAGGTAAAATTTTAATGGAAAGTTTAAAACAGGAGGGGCATTTTCTAGCAGAAAAAACAATTGTACCTGACAACATATATCAGATTCGTGCAGTCATATCTAACTGGATAGCAGATCAGACAATTCAAATAATTATCACCACAGGAGGTACGGGAGTTACAGGCAGAGATGGCACTCCAGAGGCAATTAAACCATTATTAGATAAAGAACTAGAAGGTTTTGGCGAACTTTTTCGCTTCATTTCCTATCAAGAAATAAAAACTTCCACAATACAATCTCGTTGTCTGGCTGGAGTTGCTAACGCTACTTATATTTTCTGTTTACCAGGTTCAAGTGGTGCTTGCAAAACTGGGTGGGGAATAATCAAAGATCAATTAGATTCTCGTAATCGACCTTGCAATTTAGCCCAATTAATACCGAGATTAAATGAAAGTTAATTTCTAACAGGAAATACTAAACTTACAATTACTTTCTCCCCAATAGTTTCTCTCTTAACTTGAGAATGCGATTAGCCCTCGATAGCTACGCTAGGCGATCGCGATATTTAGCTGCTTCTTTAAATTCTAGGGCTTTAACTACATTCGCCTAAGTAACTCATCATACTCATCATGTGAGCGTTATCTAAGCTAAAAAGTCGCCTTTTTAACTCGACTACAGAACGCAGCATGACTATTTCTAGTCACTGCGCTCCTCAGTAAGATGATTCTTGACATGAATACCTCTGTTCTCGCCATTTTTTATAATCTTGGCTTGATTTTTTATCGTGGCAGTGTCGATGTAGTAGTTGCAGATTTTTGTACGTGTCTGTTCCGCCTTGACTTACAGGTTTGATATGGTCAACTTCCAATATGTCTCGACTGGTGAATGACAGTTTACAACTTGAACATTTGCCTTTTTGATTTTTGAGTAAAGTTTTTACTCTTGTTGGCAACTCTGAGTATTTGCTTAATCTTTGACTCCAATAAACAAAATCACCATCATAGGGGGATTTTTTCCCTCTAACTTTTATATGTCGAACAATCTTAGTATCCGAATGATTTATTAGACGAATGGTGATTTCATTCTCATAGGTTTCTGAGAACACCCATTTTTGGTTTTCTATGGATTTCCAATATTTGTTTTTAATCCACTTTTTCCCTTTTTTGGGGTGTCTTCTATTCGCCCATCTTCTGAGTTTTTGATATGTTAGGTGGTCTAGGAGTTTAAACGTTTCACAACTGACTACTCCCTTGAAGTAGTTAGTCCATCCTCTAATGATTGGGTTGAGTGTTCCAATAACTTTTTCAGTTTTGGATACTCGATGTTTATCAATTACATCTTCAATCTTCGTTAGATGTTTTTTGATACTTTTTTTGGAAGGTTTGATTTTCAGTTTGTGAAGGAGTGGTTTTCTCTTTGAGCTTAGTGCTGATTTGTATTTCCCTGCATGATAGTGCTGGATATGGAAACCTAAGAATTCAAATCCTGTGTTTCCATCGTACTCTTCAAGACTGTGGCTTAGACGAGTTTTCTCTGGTTTTAACTCTAAACCTATATCTTTTAGCCAAGTTTCTATTAGGATTTTGCACTGTTTGATTACTTCTATATCTTTGTGTAAAATCACAAAGTCGTCAGCATATCGAATAACATTGGGTGTCGGTCTATCCATATTTTTGTTTACTTTCCTGGGAAACTTTTCTTTAATAAAGTTTTCCATTCCGTGTAAAGCAATATTCGCAAGTAATGGGCTTAAAACGCCCCCTTGAGGAGTTCCCTCAGATGTTGGATTGAAGACCCCTTTGTCTATTACCCCACTTTTGAGCCATGCTTTAATTTGCCTTCTCATCTTGGGGTAAGTGTTTATTTTCCCTAATAGTTTTTGATGGTCAATCTTATCAAAACATTTCGCTATGTCCGCATCTAGTATGTACTTGGATTTTTGACCTAGTGACTTATGTATTGCCGTAATTGCGTCATGACAAGAACGTCCTGGTCTGAAACCGTATGAATTTTCTTCAAATTTGGCTTCCCATTCTGGTTCTAATGCCATTTTGGCTAGAGCTTGTTTTGCTCTTTCCATAATAGTAGGAATCCCTAATGGTCTTTTCTCAGACGACCCTGGTTTTGGTATCCATATTCTTCTAGTGGGTTTTGATTTATTCTCTAGTTCAAGGTTGTTTACCAATTTCAGTCTTTGTGCAGGATTTAGGGATTTGACCCCATCTATTCCTGCTGTTTTTTTCCCTTGGTTGTCTTGAGTTACTTGTCTTACCGCAATTGCTTTGGATGACCATGAGCTTATCAGAAGTTTTTGGAGTCTGCGTACTACTTTGACGTGTCCACGTTCAGAGGCTTGATAAATTCTTTTTTGCAGCTTAAATACCTGTTTTTCTAGCTTGCGCCAGGGTATAGTATTCCATTCATACATCGGATTTTCCGTGTTCATGACTTTTGCACTTTTACTCCAGACTTTATCTTTCATCTCACCGTGAGTCCGTCAGCTTATCCTGGTTATTACTCCAGGCGTTTGCTTTTGACTCTATCCTTCCTTAACGGGGCTTACGCTGGTTACTACTCAACATGGTTGAGAGCCCCTTTAAGGTTATCCCGTTCCTAAGATTCGTTGGTTTCTAACTTTAGAGTCTTTCTATTCGCCGAGGTTTTTTTATTGGATGCCAAAAAACACGGATTGAACTGTTTTTCTTTTAATAGGTCTCCTAGAGTACCTATTCCTTTAACCTTTGAACTTTTGTTCCCAGCCTATCAACCTGTTTTGGCTGGTCTGGTATTACGACGATTCAAACGAAAGTTCGTCTCCTACTCATAGTTAGCTGCTTCGATGGAGTTCCCAGTCAGGTTTTGAGTTACCACCTTTTAACATCCCGCTTCATCGATTACAGTTACCACCTTTAATCAATGGGGATGCGCTTTCACCCTTGCATCTAGGGGGTTGGACTTGGATATTATCCTCACCAACACGAACCTTAAGTTGTCTAATTGTTAACTTTATTTACTTTTGTAATTTTTCTTAACAACTAGCAGCCTTTCCCTGGGTTTTTATACCCATTTCAGACTAACGGTTCGCACCAATCCAATACCAGTAAACGTGATTAGATTCGAGAAAACCCAAAACACGATAGTTAAGACTAATACGGGCAGAATAAATCGGTTGTCTGTGACTAACTCGCTTAAATTGAAGGCTCGGATGATACGGATATACTTGCCAGAGTTCATAAGCTTTTGAAGCCTGTTCCTGAACTGATGTAGGAAGAACATCAAGTTGCTTACGAAATGCTTTAGTTACACTAGATTTCATGTTTGAGGTGGAAAAATACTATCCAGTGGAACAGTTTCACCATTAGCAATTTCTTGTCGTACCATTGCAGCCATTTGATCCCATTGAGCATCAGTTGTCGCTGCAAAACTAGTCTCCCATTTTCGTTCATCTTGCAATTCAGCCAACAACCGAGTAGCAATCACGTCTTGTTGTTCAGGTGGAAGCTTGGCAATTTGGGCGATAGCTTGTTGAAGTAATTCAGTCATGGTTAAATAATGTTTTATTTATATTAAATGTATCAGTTGGTTAAGCTTATAGCGTATTTAAATTGCATACTATCCTTTTAGAAAATCAGGTTGAAACCCTTATCTCTCTTCCTGACTCCTTTCTCAACCAATAACTTAAATGCGCCACAGCTTATTACTTTCTCCCCAATAGTTTCTCTCTTAACTTGAGAATGCGATCGCGATATTTAGCAGCTTCTTCAAATTCTAAGGCTTTAGCTGCCTCTTGCATTTTGACTTCTAACTGTTTAATTAATTCAGGGATTTTTTCTAAAGGTAATTCAGCCGATTGTTCAGTGATTTGTTCCAATTGTTCGGAGTTTAAACGGCGAGAGATATCTAAGAATGCCAAGATAGAATTCTCTTCATTTTTAATAATTGGTTTGGGGATAATATTGTGCAGTTTATTATAAGCAATTTGAATATTACGTCGTCTTTCGGTTTCTTCAATTGCTCGTGCCATACTATTAGTTAAATTATCGGCATATAAAATAGCCTGTCCTTGGACGTGACGGGCAGCCCTTCCTATAGTTTGAATAATTGAACTTTCAGAACGTAAAAAGCCTTCCTTATCAGCATCAAGAATAGCCACTAAAGATACTTCAGGTAGATCCAAACCTTCCCGTAAAAGATTAACCCCAATTAAAACATCTACTTCCCCTTTACGTAGTGCTTGTAAAATTTCAATGCGTTCGATTGATTTAATTTCGGAATGGAGATATTGAACTTTGAGATCTCGTTCGGCAAAAAATTCACTAAGATCCTCTGCCATCTTCTTAGTTAAGGTAGTAATTAAAACCCTTTCCCCTTTAGCCACTCGTTCATTAATTTCGCCATAAAGATCATCCACTTGCCCATCTGTAGGACGAACTAAAATCTCAGGATCAATTACGCCTGTAGGACGAATAATCTGCTGGGCAACATGATCGCCTGATTGTTCTAATTCCCATTGGGCAGGGGTTGCAGAAACAAATACACATTGATTTACTTTTTGCCAAAATTCATCTGCTTTTAGCGGGCGGTTATCGGCAGCCGAAGGTAATCTAAAACCATGTTCAATTAATACTTTTTTGCGCGCCTGATCGCCATTATACATTCCTCTTAATTGAGGTACAGTAACGTGAGATTCATCAATAACTAATAACCAATCATCGGGGAAATAATCAATCAAACATTCTGGGGGTTCACCTGGTTGTCTACCTGCTAAATGTCGAGAATAGTTTTCCACACCGTTACAATAACCGACTTCTTGCAACATTTCTAAGTCATAACGACAACGCTGTTCGAGTCTTTGGGCTTCTAAGAGTTTATTTTCCGTTTCCAATTCAATTAAACGAGTTTCCAATTCCGCTTTAATATCTTGGCAAGCTTGCTGTAATCTTTCTTCGGGAGTAACAAAGTGTCGGGCGGGATAAATATTAATTCCATTTAAACTTTGTAGAATTTCCCCTGTTACAGGATCGACATAACGCAATGCTTCAATTTCATCCCCAAAAAATTCAATGCGAATAATGCGATCTTCATAAGCAGGAACAATTTCTAAAACATCTCCTTTAACCCGAAACCGCCCCCGTTCAATTTCAATGTCGTTGCGGGCATATTGTACAGATACCAAATCTCGTAATAATTCCCGTTGATCTACTTCCATTCCCAATTTTAAGGGTACAGCAGCCTTGAGATATTCCGAAGGCATCCCCAAACCATAAATACAACTAATTGAAGCCACAACAATCACATCTCGCCTCTCAAAAAGCGATCGCGTTGCTGAGTGACGTAACATATCTATTTCATCGTTAATTGAGGCTGTTTTTTCAATATAGGTATCACTGACAGGGATATAGGCTTCTGGCTGATAATAATCGTAATAACTGACAAAATATTCCACAGCATTATCTGGGAAAAACTGCCGTAACTCGTTGCATAGTTGGGCTGCTAGGGTTTTATTATGTGCCAAAACTAAAGTAGGCTTCTGTACATTGGTAATTAAATTAGCAATTGAAAAAGTTTTACCTGTGCCTGTTGCACCCAGTAAAGTCTGAAAAGTATTTCCTGCTTGTAATGATTTAGTAAGATCAGCGATCGCGGTGGGTTGATCTCCTTGAGGTTCAAAGGGTGCTTGGAGATTAAATAGGCTCATTTGAATAGGTATTTTTTATATAGTCTCAATCTTTAAAATAACGCAAATATTACCGATATTTCTCCTCTTTATTCTCATAGTTTTTATACAATGACCATAACTTCATAGAAATTTTAAATTACCTTCATCAACACTTATTACACATACAATACACAGTCCAAAATAAATGTGTTGTAATGAGTATTACAAAAGCAAATAAATCTTTAATTTTAACAATTTAAATTAATTTATTACAACTTATTACTTGGAAATATTTATGGCTAACATTCTTATAGATACCAATATTTATCAAACTGGAAAAACCAATTTTTATTCAGTTAATGGTTTTGGAAATAATCAAACTAATACAAGTTATGGGGCAGTTGGTAGCGTTTTCCTCAATACTGCTCCCTTAGACTATGGGGATGGTATTTCAAGTCCAGCTGGGGCAGATCGTCCAAACCCTAGAGTTATTAGTAACACATTAGCGCAACAAGATAACAATATTGTCAGTGATCGCGGTCTTACTAATTTAATTTGGGTTTTTGGTCAGTTTCTAGATCATGACATTACTTTTACTCCAGAAAATAGCGCATCAAGAATTAGTTTTGCAGTCCCAAAAGGCGATCCATATTTAGATCCAAATAATACTGGTACTGTAAATATTTCCTTAAACAATACAGCTTTTGTAAGTGGTACTGGAACAAGTGTTAGTAATCCTGCCCAAATTGCTAACGGCATCACCGCTTGGATTGATGGTTCAAATATCTATGGTTCAGCCCAAACCAATGCTACCAGCTTACGTTCAGGAACAGGTGGACTCTTAAAAACCAGTGCTGGTAATCTATTACCCTTTGCACCTCCAGATCCCAACCGCCCCAATGTAAATTCCTTTATAGCAGGGGATAATAGAGTTAACGAAAACTCTGCTTTAGTGGCGATGCACACCTTATTTATGAGGGAACATAACCGTTTAGCAGCCGAACTAGCGATCGCTCATCCCGAATGGACAGATGAACAATTATATCAACGCGCCCGTCAAATCAATATTGCCCAATATCAGGCGGTAGTTTACCGTGAATACCTACCCAGCTTATTAGGAGTGGGCATTATCCCAGAATATCGTGGTTACAATCCCAGTATTAATCCTAATCTAGAAAACAGTTTTAGTTCCGCTTCCTATCGTGTTGGTCATACCCAGTTAGGTTCAAAAATCCTACGTTTAGATCCTAACGGTAAACAAATACCCGAAGGTAGTTTAACTCTATCTGAAGTCTTTTTCCGTTCAGCCGATGTTATCCAACAAGCGGGTGCTGATCCTATTTTGCGGGGGATAGCTTCTTCCCTAAGTGAGAAAGTAGATGTCAAAATAATTAATGATATTCGCAACTTACTATTTAGTTTTAGTGGTACTACTACCGCCCGTGACTTATTCGCTATCAATATTCAACGGGGTAGACTTAACGGCATCAGTGATTATAATACCGTGCGAGATGCTTTTGGGTTACGTGAAGTTAGCAGTTTTGCTGAGATTACCAGTGATGTAGACTTACAAAATAAATTAGCATCCCTTTATGGCAATGTTAATAACATCGATTTATATGTAGCACTTTTAGCAGAAGATCACGCACCAGGATCAGCAGTGGGCAAAACATTCCAAGCCCTAGTAGCAAAACAGTTTCTGGCTTTAAGAGAAGGCGATCGCTTTTATTATGAAAATATTTTTACCTCTCAAGAAATTGCTGAGATTGAAAAGGCGACTTTCTCAGAAATTATGCGCCGTAACACCAATACAACTATTATTCAAGATACAGCTTTTTCCCTACTCAATCAGGGATCTGGTAATAGTGAAAGAATTAACGGCGGTTTAGGTAACGATAGTATTTATGGTGGGTTGGGTAACGATACCCTCATTGGTTTTCAGGGTGATGATCTATTATTTGGAGAAGATGGTAGTGATTTTCTCTTGGGGGTAGATGGTAGAAACCTGTTAAACGGTGGTAATGGTAATGATACCTATCAGTTAAATCTTAATGCTTTTGGTAGTGAGATTCGAGATTCTTCAGGTACAGATGCTCTATTTATTACCAATAATGATCTTAATTTAGATGCCCTCAATCCCCAAAATCCTAGTTCTTTTGGCACAGTCGCCCTAAGCCTTAATCAACCTGCCCCTAATACCCTTGGTATAGCTAAACTTGGCAACGATTTAATTATCGATCTCAATCGTGATGGTGTGGCTAATGCTACTAATGATCTTAAAGTTAGCAATTTCTTTGACAATGCTGGCAGGGAAGGTACAGGTTTTATCGATACTATCAATAATGTTTCTGGGGGGCAGATCCTTAATCATTTTAATCCTAATACAGCAAATCCTGTAGTTCACCGCTTCTTCCGCCAGGATATAGGATCACATTTTTACACTACCTCAGAAGTAGAAAAACAATCCATCCAAAACAATTTACCCCAATATAAATACGAGGGAACATCTTTTAAAGCTATTGCTGAGGATGATTCTCTTACAGGGGCAAAACCTGTCTATCGCTTCTTTAATAAGAATTCAGGGGCGCATTTATATACTATTTCTGATGTGGAGAAAAACTATATTCAAGACAATTTAAATAACTATACTTTTGAAAATGTTGCTTACTATGCCTACGATACCCCCCAAGCAAATACCATTGAGTTATATCGCTTCTATCAACCTCAAGGAGATTTCCACTTCTTTACACCTTCGGTAATTGAAAGAGATTATGTAATGTCCAATCTACCTAATTATCAATTAGAAAGTAATGGTGGAGTCGCTTTTTATATTCAAGCAATTGATGTGTAATCACTAGTATAAATAACAGGGCGATCGCCCGATGTTCAGTAGCGATTACCCTACGGGTACGCTTCGCGATCGCTTTACTTATTTATGGCTATTACCGATAATTATCCTCAATATTAAACATCTTGAATTTTATCAGAGGCAAATAGTTGTACAATTGACGGTTGTACTTTTCTACACAGACTGTGATTGAACGCTATACTCTGCCCGAAATGGGCGAAATTTGGACTGATAACTATAAACTAAAAACCTGGCTACAGGTAGAAATAGCAGTCTGCGAAGCACAAGCAGAATTAGGTTATATTCCTGTATCTGCCGTTGAAGAGATTAAAGCTAAAGCTAATTTCGATCCACAACGGGTATTAGAAATAGAAGCAGAAGTTCGCCATGATGTTATTGCCTTCCTAACTAACGTTAATGAATATGTGGGGGATGCAGGACGATATATACATTTAGGGTTAACTAGTTCCGATGTACTAGATACTGGTCTTGCCTTACAGCTAGTAGAAAGTCTCAACTTAATTTTAGAACGCCTAGAAGAGCTTATACAGGCAATTCGCTATCAAGCACAACAACATCGTGATACAGTCATGGTGGGACGTTCACATGGTATTCATGCAGAACCAATCACCTTTGGATTTAAATTAGCTGGTTGGTTAGCAGAAGTTCTTCGTAACCGCGATCGCCTGGTAAGATTAAGCAAGGATATTGCTGTGGGTAAGATATCGGGGGCTGTAGGAACATATGCCAATGTAGATCCACAAGTAGAAGCGATCGCCTGTCAAAAATTAGGTTTAGAACCAGATACCGCCTCAACTCAAGTAATATCGCGCGATCGTCATGCAGAATATGTCCAGCAACTGGCTCTTTTAGCAGCTTCAATGGAACGTTTTGCCGTCGAAATTCGTAATTTGCAACGCACAGATGTTTTAGAAGTAGAAGAATTCTTCTCGAAAAAACAAAAAGGTTCTTCAGCTATGCCTCATAAACGTAATCCTATTCGTTCTGAAAGATTAACGGGAATGGCGCGTGTAATTAGGGGTAATGCGGTAGCTGCCTTAGAAAACGTAGCTTTGTGGCATGAAAGAGATATTTCTCATAGTTCCGTTGAAAGAGTGATTCTACCAGATAGTTGCATTTTGACGCACTTTATGTTGAAAGAAACCACTAGTTTAGTCAAAAATCTGCTAGTTTACCCTGAAAACATGAAACGCAATATGAATATGTATGGCGGGGTAATTTTTAGTCAAAGAGTTTTACTAACCCTAGTAGAAAAAGGCATGAATCGGGAAGAAGCCTATCGTGTGGTGCAAGGATGCGCTCATACTGCATGGAATCAAGATAATGGAGATTTTCGTCAATTAATTACCCAAGATGAAACAGTAAATCAAACCTTATCGAGTGAGGAAATAGCTGCTTGTTTCGATCCTAATCATCATTTAAAACATCTAGACGAAATCTATCAACGTTTAGGAATTTAATACTTAAGTAGGGTCACAGAGGGCGAAGTAAGTTGTCTAAGCTATCTTAGGTAAAACTTTTATCTAATAACTATGGGCAAAATTACACTAACATTAGCTATTTTAAGTTCTATCCTAGCTTATAGTCCAAAATGTCTAGCCGATGATTTCCAAGATCTAATTTCAGGTAAAAAAGCACCTCTAACTAAGCAGTTAAAAGACTTAAATGAGTCTTGGCGACAAATAGCAATTAGTGGTCAATATGAAATGGCAGACTTAATGAAGTCTTGGACTAGTATTTTTGGCATCAATAGCTATAACAACATCTACTATACCCAGGGTAAAACAGTAATCGTTAATGATGAAAGTTATGTAGTTGCTTATCGCTTGCCAATTTCAGACCAAACCCTAACTATGCAATCCTTCATGGAAAATATCATGGGTTCGATGGGAGGTTTAACAGGTTCAGATTGCGATGAGATTGGCTCGGTAGATAAAATTACCCCCCAAACAAACATTCAACTATCCTTGCTTAATTTAAAAACCATTGGTAGCTTGAATGATATACGCCCTTTCAATTTAGAAAGCGAATTAGCAGCAGCCGAAAAGGCACAACAACAGTCGAAAGCAGCCTGTGAGCGCATAAAAACAGAAACAATTAACTCTGAGGTGGAATCTGATCTTAGAGAATTAGGAATTGCTCTACAAAGCTATGCAGACCAACATCAAGGCAAATTACCAAACATGAATAACTCTGAGACAGTGAAGGAGGCGTTAGGAGATTTAGTTTATGATCCTGCCTTTTTTGTGCATCCAGAAACCTTAGAACCCTACTTACCCAACCCTGCGTTATCCAATAAAACTTTAGCAGATATCAATGATCCAACTGAAACCGTGACTTTCTACGAATCCCAACCAGCAGCAGATGGAACTATAGGAGTAGTTTTTGCTGATGGTTATTATCAGAGATTAAGCCCTGAAGATTGGGAAACAATTAAACAAAGTTCTAAATTACCATAATTGCAATCACTTAAAAAGCAATTAAAGAATCCTTAGCCGTGCTTGCTTGAGCATCAATAATAGCTTGTCTTGCCCATTGATCAGCAGCCAAAATAGCTTCTAAAGAAGGATTAGCAGTATTTTGACTAGTAAAGCGATCGCATACTTGTTCAATTAAACTAGGTATATCTAAAAAGCCTATCTTTTCTTGCAAGAATAAAGCCACCGCCTGTTCATTAGCAGCATTTAAGACGGCTGGCATTAATCCTCCTGCACGTCCTGCTGCGTAGGCAAGCTGCATACAAGGATACTTTTGATGATCAGGTTCACGGAAAGTTAAATCTCCTGCTTTAACTAGATCTAATTGTTCCCAATTTGTATAAATTCTCTCAGGATAGGAAAGGGCATAAAGTAAAGGTAGACGCATATCAGGCCACCCTAACTGAGCTAAAACAGAGGTGTCTTGTACTTCGATTAGGGAATGAATAATACTTTGAGGATGAATAACAATATCAATATGGTCATAATCTAAATTAAATAGATAGTGTGCCTCAATTACTTCTAATCCTTTATTCATTAGAGTGGCAGAATCTATGGTAATTTTTTGTCCCATAGACCAATTAGGATGATTTAAAGCATCTTTAACCGTTACTGAGGCTAATTTCTCCACAGGTAAATCGCGAAATGAACCCCCAGAAGCAGTTAAGATAATTCGTCTCAACCCACCATCAGGCACACCCTGAAGACATTGAAATATGGCAGAATGTTCAGAATCGGCAGGTAAAAGTTTAACCTGATGTTTTTCAACTAAAGGCAAAACTACAGGCGCACCAGCAATTAAAGTTTCCTTATTAGCTAAAGCAATATCCTTACCCGCTTCAATGGCTGCAATAGTTGGCAATAAACCTGCACAACCAACAATCCCCGTTACAACACTTTTAGCATCTCCATAAGCAGCTACTGCACAGATACCTTCTTGACCGACTAAAATTTCTGGTTTATGAGGAAAAGAGGAAATTGCTTGTTGTAACTCTTCGAGTTTGCTTTCATCCCCCAAAGCTACTATTTCAGGCTGAAATTCCTGTATTTGTGACGCTAGGAGTGTAACATTGCTACCTGCTGCCAATCCCACCACGCGAAACTTATCAGGATGATCTGTGACGATATCAAGGGTTTGCGTTCCAATAGAACCAGTAGAACCTAAAATAGTAATTGCTTTCATGATGTTTTTTTATATAGCGATCGATATTTATCACTATAGGTTCTTAGGTGGTTTCTAGTTAAGATTTTTTTGATTTTTCTCAAAATACTAGAAGCTGTAAACCAGGAGCTTTATAAGTTTAAGACCTACAATAAACTTTTTTCTTTTTCTCCAATCAACTATTAAAGCTTGCGATTAAATAAATTTGTAGGCTACAACCAATGATTAATTAAAAAAATATAATTGGCAAACATAGCCTAAAAGTAGAATACATACTACTAATTAAATACATGAAAGTTATCGGTTTAATAAGTGGGACTGCTGTAGATGGGATTGATGCTGTGGTGATTGATGTAAATGGGCAAGAAGATCTGCAAGTAGACCTATTAGCAGGAGAAACCTTTGCATATCCTCAAACAATTAGGGAGAAAATATTAGCAGTGTGTGGGGGGGAAGCTCTATCTTTAGCAGAGTTAGCAGCCTTAGATGATGCGATCGCCACTGAATTTGCCAATTCTGCACGCCAAATTTCTCAGCAATATCCTACAGTAAAATTAATTGGTTCTCATGGTCAAACTGTATATCATCGACCACCCCTAACCACTGCAACGGATAAAAAGTTAGGTTATAGTCTCCAAATTGGCAGAGGAGAATTAATCGCTCACTTAACAGGTATTAAAACCGTTAGCAATTTTAGATCAGCAGATATTGCTTTAGGAGGAGAAGGCGCGCCCTTAGTATCTAAAATAGATGCTTGTTTATTAGCTCATCCCCAAAAAACTAGAGCGGTTCAAAATATAGGAGGTATTGGCAATGTTACCTATTTACCGCCCAATCAATTACCCAATTGGCAACAACAAGTATGTGGGTGGGATACAGGGCCTGGAAATGCACTAATAGATTTAGCTGTAGCTCGCCTTAGCAATGGTAGCCAAACCTATGACCTGGATGGGCAATGGGCAGCACAAGGAAGCCCTGACCAGCAATTAGTAGCTAAATGGTTAGAAGCAGATTTTTTTCGACAATCTCCCCCAAAATCCACTGGCAGAGAACTATTTGGACAAGATTACCTAGAACAATGTTGGCAGGATTTCGACCAAGCCCAACTTAATAGTAGCGATCGCTTGGCGACAATTACTGAACTTACCGTAGCTTCTATTGTCGATAGTTATCGACGGTTTTTACCAACTATGCCAGATCAGGTTTTACTTTGCGGTGGTGGCAGTCGCAATTTATACCTCAGACAACGTCTACAAGCTGAATTAACATCGGCACAGATCACTACAACTGATGAAATGGGAATTGATGGCAATTTCAAAGAAGCGATCGCTTTTGCTGTTTTGGCATATTGGCGACTTAATCTAATTCCTGGTAATTTACCTCAAGTAACCGCAGCTAAACTACCAACTTTATTAGGAGATGTTCATTGTCCCTACTAATTAATTTATTACCCTTGAAGATGATCACACAAGTAAGTGACGCTTTATGTGCAAAATCTTTACAAGGAATATAACTATTAAAAATTTTGGGGTGTAAATTGGTGCAACATAGTTTCTTATTGGAATCAGGCTATTGGAATGTAAATGGTCACTGGTTTAAAAATAATTCACTAGCAATTCCCTTTAAAGGAACTATCCATATTGCCTGGAAACGAGACAATTGGTTCAAAATTTCTACCTCCCTAACCTGCGAGGATGAAACGACTACTCAAATTGTTTCCCAATACCGAGGTAATCTAAACTACGAAGAAAAATCTTATACCTATGTTGCACAACACAGTCTTTTAGGGAATATTGAAGGAGAAGGAAGATTAAAATTACAATCTATTATTCAGTATTACTGGTTTATTGGCACACCTAGCAAACAGAAAGGTTTAGATGTTTTTTATTGTGTTGATCAAGATACATATTATCTGATCAGCAGCATTCTCGACGGTCATAATCTAAAAAATATAATAGAAGCTACTCTCAAACGCTGACGGATATTAAATAGCTAAACTCACTGCAAATGAATCAAACTGATTTAACCACCAGTATATATACAGTATGAACAGAGATCCTAATAATGGTCGTTTACTTGCCAACCGTTATCAACTATGTGATTTAGTTGGTGAAGGTGCTATGGGTAGAGTTTATCGAGCTAAGGACACTATACTAGGCGGTGTTGTGGTGGCAGTTAAATTTTTAGCTCATGCTTTACTCAGTGAGAATATGCGTGAGCGTTTTGAGCGTGAGGCGACAATTTCTGCTCTTTTAGGCGAAAAAAGTATTCATGTTGTCAGAGTTAAGGATTACGGTGTAGACGAATATAACAGTCCTTTTTATGTGATGGAATTTTTGTCTGGCACTAGTGTTAATGATTTGATTCGTTACCAACCTTTAAGTTTGGAAAGATTTTTAACTTTGACTCGTCATGTCTGTTTGGGCTTAGAATCTGCTCATCAAGGTATCTATTTTAATAATGAATTGTGTCGTATTATTCATCGAGATATTAAACCTAGTAACATACTTGTAATTAATGATCCTACTTTAGGAGAAATTGCCAAAATCCTGGATTTCGGTATTGCCAAGCTAATCCAACCTGATAATAACCAAACCCAATCTTTTATGGGGACTTTAGCCTATTGCTCTCCTGAACAAATGGAAGGAAAGGAATTAGATAATCGTTCTGATATTTATAGTTTGGGGATTATGATGTATGAAATGCTAACTATGGATATGCCTTTGTTGCCCCAAAACTCTTCTTTTGGTGGTTGGTATCAGGCACACCATAATTTTAAACCAGAACCCTTTAGCGGTAGGCTTAATCTCCCTTCAGAACTACAAGATTTAGTATTTAAATGTTTAGAAAAAGAAAGAGATAATCGTCCTCAAAGTGTAAGGCAAATTATTGATGCTTTAGAAGCCTTGATGCAGCCTCGAAAATCTCACCAAACCGCTTCTGAATTAGTAATTCCCCAAGATTCAAAAAAAACTATTATTGAACCTAGAGCGTACGATACAACTACTAACTTAAATAAGACCGTAAATGCTGAGTCGTCTTTGACAGAAATTTGTCTACAAACCCCTTGGCCAAAAAACAAACCAATAAGCAAAATTGTATTTTCCCAATTTATCACTACTCCTTTAGGAGATGCACCTGTACTTTGTGTAATGTTAGATCAAGAAGAATTGCACAATCGTATATCTAGCGTTCGCTATAATCAATTTTTATATTTAAGTCATCCTTATCCAACTTTGCTATGGATAACCCTGTTGTATAATTCCGAGCATGGAGCTAAATGGCTACCGTGCTATTTAGATTTAAAATCCCGTAGAGGACAAGAAATTACGCGCGCCCTGGCTAAAGAAGGAAAATATCGCATTTTATTTTACACGTTAGATGAACCTCAACAATGTCAACATATTGTTAAATCTATAATTAATCCTCGCTATTGTCAGATGTTGCAACAGTGGGCAAACTTAAGTCAGGTAACTAGAGGGGTTGGGGATATAAATTCAGCCAAAGAAATTTTAAGGCAAGAATTAGAAAAAACTAAGGAGAAAATTTTAACCAAAGTTCAAGCTTCAAAATTGACTGATGTTAATTATTCTGGATAGCAAGACTATATGATTGATATTTAAGCACGTAGCTTGATAGTCTTGTAGATAAAACGAAATTTATGGAAAATACAATAAAAGTGGGCGATCGCGTTAAAATTATAGCTTTACCCGCCTACATAAAAACTGCTGAACCTATGCCTATGTTACGTTCTCCTAATCTATTAACAATAGGGGAAGAAGGTATAGTCATGGAGCGTCGTCCTGGTGGATATTGGGGAATTCGCTTTACTCAAGGAGCTTTTTTATTGGAAAGTCAGTATCTAACAGTGATCAGTTAAACAATAATAGATAGTGGAATAGCGTTGAGCAATTATTAGTAACTCATGCCCTAATAGCAAAAAAGTAAATAGGTGATAGATAATTAAATAAAGACTAAAGCCTTATTGATTTTAGTAGTTAAACATGGAAGTATCAGAGTTAAAACGTCATATTGAAAGTATCACTTCACGCCTGGGTAAAGCCCAGGAATATCTTTGACCCCCCTGCTATAGTAGCTAAAATTCAAGATTTGGAGCAAAGAGCAGTACAACCTGATTTTTGGGACGATCGTAATATAGCTCAACAAGTTTTGCAGGAATTAAACGATCTTAAATCAAAATTAGAGCAATACCAGCATTGGCAACAGCTTCTAGAAGATACCAACGCGATCGCTCAATTATTAGAATTGGAATCAGACGCAGCCCTAGCAGCAGAAGCACAAAGCAATGTGGATCGGTTGTATAAGGAATTAGAGCTATGGGACTTACAACAGCTTTTAGCGGGTACTTATGACACTAAAGGTGCAATTTTAACGATTAATGCTGGTGCTGGGGGAACAGATGCTCAAGACTGGGCGCAAATGTTATTACGAATGTACACTCGTTGGGCGGAGAAAGAAGGTTATCAAGTGCGTCTTGCAGAATCATCTCCAGGGGATGAAGCAGGGATTAAATCCGCTACCTTGGAAATTGAGGGGCGTTACGCTTATGGATATTTAAAAGGGGAAAAAGGTACACATCGTTTGGTTAGGATATCTCCTTTTAATGCTAATGGTAAAAGGCAAACTAGCTTTGCAGGGATTGAAATTATGCCCAATTTAGGAGATGAGGAACTTAATATTGAGATTCCCGAAAAGGATTTAGAAATAAAGACTTCTCGCTCTGGTGGTGCAGGGGGACAAAATGTAAATAAGGTGGAAACTGCCGTTCAAATTACCCATTTACCGACTAAAATTGCCGTGCGTTGTACTGAAGAGCGATCGCAATTGCAAAATAAAGAGCGAGCCTTAGCCCTATTAAAAGCTAAATTGTTAATTATTGCCGAAGAACAAAGAGCCCAGGAAATCGCCGAAATTCGTGGGGATATGGTAGAAGCAGCTTGGGGTAATCAAATTCGTAATTATGTCTTTCATCCATATCAAATGGTTAAGGATCTACGCACCGAAACGGAAACTACTGATATTAATGATGTGATGGATGGTAATTTAAACGATTTTATCGAAGCCTACTTACGCCAAGAAAATCAGTTAAATTAGATTAAAGCAAGCTATTACAGCCCTACAGTTATTTTCAGTCGTGTTTTATTGAACTGAAATTTACTGTAAATGAACGATAGCTTACTTAGCTCCTTTAACAATGGCTAATAACAATTTTGCCCATGTGCTTACCAGATTCCAGTAATTTGTAAGCCTGCTTTGCTTGAGAAAAAGGAATTACCTGATCAATAATTGGTTTTAAACGATGCTGGGTAATAACTGCGTTCATCTCCTCAAACATTTTTCGATTACCTACATAAATTCCCTGAATATGTAATTGATTAAAAAATGCCGTTGCAGGGGTAAAATTAGCTGCACCAAACCCACTGAGAACCCCAATTACGCCAATATATCCACCCAAACCAGCACAAGCAAGCGATCGCTCTATAGTTCCTGCACCACCAACTTCTACCACTTGCTCAACACCTTTTCCATCGGTTAATTGGAGTACTTGATTTTGCCAGTCAGGATCTTTTAAATAGTTAATAGTTGCATCCGCCCCTAAATCCCTAGCACGAGCAAGTTTTTCATCGCTACTGGAGGTTATTATTACTTTGGCATCGAATAATTTAGCAAATTGTAGGGCAAAGATTGATACTCCTCCTGTACCTAAAGTTAAAACTGTCTCTCCACAGGTTAATCCCCCTGTAGTTAAGGAATTCCAGGCTGTTAACGCTGCACAGGGAAGGGTTGCTGCTTCCTCATAACTAAGATGATCAGGAATTTTTACTAGTGAGTGTTCGGGAAAAACAACATATTCAGCTAATGTACCGTCAATTCCCCCTCCTAAAGCCTTGTTCATGTGGCTTTCTGTAGCTTTACCTGATTGCCAATCTTGAAAAAATGTACCGCAGACGCGCTCGCCCCTTTGCCAATTAGTTACATTTTCCCCAACCTCAATTACTTCCCCAGCACCATCAGAAACAGGAATTAGAGGGAGTTTTCGATTGCGATCGTATCCACCACGTAGAATAATTAAGTCTCGGTAGTTAAGAGAATTAGCTTTAATTTTTACTAAAACATCATTTTTCCCAATTTTAGGCTCAGGTAAATCAATTAATCGTAATTCATCCAGGGAATTGTAGGCTTGAAGTTGATAAGCTTTCATACTATTGATGCTAAATACTATCTAGTATTTCTTTGATACCATTACCCTAATGCTGCTCGGAAGGATTAACCGAGAAGTAATATAGTTACTTTTTGGTAAACATGGATTACTCTAAAGCACAAAGCGATATTACCCAGAAGTATTTACCGCAACCTACTCTCGATCGCGTGGCAATAACGAAGATTTTTGACACCACTTGCGCTGCTCATCAAATACTTGAATATATTGCTAATAAATGGACAATTTTAATTATTTTTGCTCTAACACAAGACACAAAACGCTATAACCAACTAAAGCAGCAAATTGTTGGTATATCCCCCAAAATGCTGATTCAAAATCTCCGTAATTTAGAAAGATGTGGTTTGATTGAGCGTAAAATCTATCCCACAGTACCACCTAAAGTAGAATATTCCTTAACTACTCTTGGGCGATCGCTTGTAGAACCGATAGCAGTTATGGGAGAATGGGCGTATCAAAATATTGAAGAGGTAAAAGTTGCCATTCAAGCTTATGATGCTCATCCAAGTAATGAATATTGGAAACCTAAATAACAGTCTATAAATTTTTGAGTAATCAGTTGAGATATTGCCTAAATCTTTTAATACTAGAAATATTTTCTACTGTGTTGTGCAGATCGTATTATTAAAAATGTTTCTGGATAATAATTAAATGAATAGCGAGGAATTTCTACAACAACAATATAATGCAGGGGAAAGAAACTTTTCTAACATTGATCTTCAGGAAGCGGAATTAGTTAAAGTTAATCTGAGCCAGATAGATTTAAGCGCAGCCGATTTAAGACAATCACGCTTAGGTAGAACTAATTTAAGTGGTGCTTGTTTGCGTCAAGCAGATCTTAGTGAGTCGATTCTCTGGGGAACAGACTTAACCAAAGCTAATTTAGATCAAGTAAACTTAAGAGAAGCAGATTTAAGTGGAGCAATTTTAACCAACGCCTCTTTAAAACGCGCTGTTTTACTCAAAGCAATTTTAAAAGGTGCAAATCTCAGCCATAGTATTTTATCTGAAGCAATGATGATTGAAGTAGATCTACGTCCTACTGGCGATTATCGTACTAATCTAAATCATGCGGATCTTAGTAATAGTAATCTCAGTTATGCTAATTTGAGCATGGCGATATTGTATCAAGCAAAATTAGATGGTGCTAAACTTTGTCGTGCCAATTTAAGTGCAGGGATGGAATTAGCCACCGACTTAACAGAAGCTAGTTTACAGAATGCGGATCTAAGTTATGCTGATTTGAGTGGTGCAATTTTATGCAAGGCTAATTTACAGGGTGCGGATCTTACAGGTACAAATTTAGATGATGCGGATTTAACCGATGCGATTATGCCCGATGGTAGTATATATTGCAGCAACCTTAATTAAAGAATTAAGACAAATATAATCCAAAAAGCCAGATCTTAGGGGTTTTAATAATTAATGCTTAAACCAAAGTAGGGAAGCAATAGCATATTAAAATGTTCGCTATCAGTAGAAGGGTTTTTAGGTAGTAGGTAGTAGGTAGTAGGTAGTGGGTAGTAGGCGCGGAAAGCGTCGTCACGCACGCTCTTGAGGCGACCTCAAGAGAACGTGACGATAGTAGGTAGTAGGTAGTAGGTAGTAGGTAGTAGGTAGGAGAAGCTAAAAGTGATAACTTATATGAATTATTTAAATGTTGGCTACAAATAGAACGGTTTTTAGGTAGTAAGTAATCCCACAAGGGGACAATGTAGGTAATAGATTTTTTCAAACTCCCCTTTCCTGACTCCCCTTTCCTGACTCCTTATAAATTCATAGCATTCTTAGTTGTATTTCATATTAAACATTTGTCGGGTTTACAAACTACCAATGACTTAATCGATGCTGTTGATCAATTATCAAATTTTCTACCTTTTCCCTAAACACGTTTTAACTTAGCTCGCAATTCCGACTTAATACGATTGAGAATAGATTGCTCATCTAGAGAATCCAAAATTTTCTCAACAACTATTTTAGGACTTTGTTCACCCCAGGAAGCACCATTAGCTAAATAAATTTTCGTAACTTGTCCAATTACATAGGAAGAGACACCAGCAACACCCCCTTGAGCGATCGCGATTGATAAATAGGGTGCAAGAGATAATCCTCCTGTAACAGGAATTGTAACTCCCAAAAGACTTTTAATAGATCCAAGACCTAAAGTTGCCAAAAGTTCACTAGCACTAATACCACCCATCCCCAAGGCAATATTTTTTAGTAGCTTAACCGCCCCCGATTGAGTCATAGTGATGCCATAAAGACGAGAAAGGGAAATAATAATCCCCACATCAATAATTGCGCCTGAAAATAAATCAATAGCTGTGACAGGATTAAGAGCGATCGCCATTGCTTTAACCATCATCCCTTTATTAATTAATTCATTGGCTGCTTGATCTCGAATTAGTAATTTACGCTCTAATAACTGTTCATTTACCTGATCAGCAAACAGCATACTATTGAGAGCCACTAATGATTTTCCTTCACGATGCAATAATTCTAAAATTTTGAGTTTTAATGTTTCTACTTGAGGTTTGCCTTTAAGACGTTGTACTTTGAGTTTGCCCGTTACATCTTTAAACCCCTTTACTTCTATAGGAGAGGCAGCCACCATAATGATTTCATCAGGAGAAATTAATTCTTTTACTCTTTCCTCCTTGATTTTTTGATAAATAGCTAGACGATCTGCTTCAGGATATTGATCGATTTTATTAAACACCAATAACATAGGTTTGCCTGCCGAACGTAGTTTTGATAAGGCACGATATTCGACTTGAGTTATATCTCCCGAAACCATAAACAGGATTAAATCAACTCTGCTTGCCAGATCACAAGCCAAAGCCTCCCTAGCTTCGCCGTTTACCTCGTCAATACCAGGAGTATCAATTAATTGGATTTGTCCCCCTTGCGCCCCTGTAATGGTTAGGCGTTGGAGATTTTCGGGAGTATTAGCAATTTGCTCTGGGGTAAGTTGCCAATTAGCACTATCGATAGAGCGAGTCACCCCATGTAATGCACCAGTGGGGAAAATATCTTGTCCAACTAAAGCATTGAGTACAGATGATTTACCTCTGCCTACCATACCAAAAGCAGCAATTTGGACTACCGACTGCTCAAGTTTATCTAGCATTTGCGCCAGACGTTCAATTTCTGATTCTAAGCCTACTTGCTCTTCGGCAGTCAGATCAATATTACTAATTAAATTGCGTAGAGAAGTTTGGGCTTGACGGTAATTCAATTCCCCACTAATTGCTTCAAAACTAAAAAGCGTTTGTTCTAATTCTGTTTGATCTTTAGCTTCTTCGTTTGATAACACGCAAAACCTCTTGTTAAATTAAACTATCTTCACGTAAGCTTTAACGCCCCAGTGTGGCTTATATTTATACTATTTAATTTTAACTAAAGCATTTCAACAGTGTATTAAGAGATAAGACGATTAAACCAAGCTTCAAAGCGATCGCCCAATGCTTCTAAGGAATATTCTGCTTCTGCTTGAATTTGACATACCTGACGATCAATTTGATCAAGCTGTTTTATGGCTGTTACTAATCCTGTCACACTATCAGGTTCAACTAGAAATCCTGTTATACCATCTTGTATAATTTCCGCAGGTCCTCCCCGACTATAGGATATTACTGGAACACCACAGGCAAGAGCTTCGATCGCCACGTTACCAAAGGCTTCCAACCAACGAGGAGTCATCAACAGAGCGCGGGCTTTACCTAATTGTTGTTGTAAGTCCTTAGTATTTAAAAACCCTTGATATCCTAATGCTGCATCGGGATAATTTTGACATATCTGTGACCAATATTCTTGATCTTGGATTTTTCCAAAGATTTTTAAAGGAATCCCTGTTATCTTAGCTGCTTCTAAGGCATCTTCTAAAGCCTTTTCGGGGGCGATACGTCCTAACCAGGCTAAACTAGCTTCAGGATGAGCGTTAAATTCATATAGAGATAGATCAATTGCACTACCAAGAATCTCACAGTCGTCGGCAAAAGGAAAAGTTTCCGCTTGAGAGCGAGTATAAACCCCAAAACTACCAGGATATTGAGCGATAATTTGCTGCATAATGCGATCGCTGGCGATAGTCATTGATCCCATACTAATAAAATGGGCGATCGGTTTTTGAAAAAAAGGAGTTAAATAAAAGGGCAACCAATCAAAAGCGAAGTTTACCAGTAAGTCATACTTATCTTGTACCTGTCGGGCATATTCCCACATATTCGCCAAAACAGAATTATCAGGTAAAGAAATTGGAACATTACGACTTTGGGTTTGTATAGGAATTTGTAAATTACCACTAATGCAAGTTACGGGAATATCAACCAAAAAAGAATTAGGCGGGGCGACTACTTCTAATTGATGTCCTCGACGAGATAATTCTTGAGCTAAATTTTGCACAGTTAATTCAACTCCGCCTCCCTCTCCAGACCCTAAAGCACCAACGGAAGTAGATAATAAAAGTATCTTTAACATTTGAGTAAAATATTATAAGCAATACGAGATAATGTTAGGACATTTTTAAGCTGTTAGCTTCTTAGCTTTGATCTCTTAGCTGTGAGCTTCTTAGCTTCTACCTACTACCTACTACCTCCTACCTCCTGACTCCTACCTCCTACCTACTACCTACTACCTACTACCTCCTACCTAATTCCCCCCTCCTGACTACTATGATTTACTAAGCTCATCTATCACAGCCTTAGATTTTCATCACTCAGGATCAATCGCCGAGGATAATTGTTGCAATGCCAATTTAGCTGTCTGTTGGACTTGTTGATCGCTATCTGCCGTCATCTGAGAAAGTCGTTTAGCGATCGGCAAAATAGATTGATAAATAGTAGCTGCATCTTGAATAGCATTTTTTTTAACTGCCGAATTTTCCGCATCTAAAGAAATAACTAAAGCCAGATTGATTGATTCTAAACCTCGTTGAGCAATTTTAGTAATGGCATCCAAAATTAAATTTTGCTCCGAGGCATCTGCATTTAATAATATTAATATTAAAGGTTCTATGGCTCTAAAGTCACCTGTTTGAGAGAGTTTACCAATAGCTTTGTGTTTAAGGTGGCGATCGCTTGATTGTAAGTCTTTTATTAGTTCAAAAACTATATCTATTTCTGCTGTGTTGATTGCTTGACTTTCTCTTTCTAATTGCTTTAGTGCAGAAGTTTGAGTTTCATTCTCTATTATATTTGGTACTTGTATTTCATGAGGTCCAATTATGATATCTGATTCGGTATCCCCAAGTTTAATTATTGGCAATGGATTAGAAATAGGGGAATCTTGATTAGGATTTTTCTCAGATTTTGTGGCAATTTTTTTATTAGCTTGTTCGGGTTTATTTTTATTTTTTTCTGGTAGAAATAATATCCACAACATTAATAAAAGTAAGCAAGAAGTTACTCCCATTCCTATAATTGCCAGTTGTCTATTTATTACTCCTGTTTGTGCTGATACTTGCTGAGTATTTTCACTTTCTTCTGTAGAATTACTAACTAAAATTTCCTGCTCTAAAAGCTGCTGATTAATATGGTTTTTCTGATGCTGCTTTACTAAAGATGAACTTGAAAAACCTATTATTTTATTAACTTCTCTTTCTGTTGCCCAACTATTAGAAGGGATGGTTAAATTGGATAAGGCAGCACAAGTAAAAATAACAACAGGAAGTTTAAAAATCATATATATTGCAGTTATAAATTATAATATTTATTGTGATTAAATAATCAAATTAAAGATCAATAAACCGCTCAATTAATAATTCTACTAATCAAAAAAAGATTTCAGCAGCATCAATTAAGAACAATTACTCACCAAGATAAGATGTAAATTCTGATCTCAATTCAAAATTAATCAGAACTAAAATAATCTAACGAAAAAACACTTCAGTAATTGCGCTAACATAATTACAATTTCTATCTGTATCCTAATCAAGGAACAGTAACCCTTTTTTTCAGTTTCACATAACAGCAAAACAAAGAAAATAACGTACTTATGACAGATCAACTAATTAGAGCTATGGCTGCTGATGGTGGTATCAGAGCGGTGGGCGTAATTACTACAAATTTAACAGAAGAAGCTAGATACAGACATAAGTTATCCTACGTAGCTACTGCTGCATTAGGTAGAGCTATGGCATCGGGACTTTTATTAGCCTCTGGGATGAAAAAGGATGATTCGAGGGTAAATATTCATGTCAAAGGAGATGGCCCTCTAGGGGCAATTTTAGCCGACGCAGGACTTGATGGTACTGTTAGAGGGTATGTTCAAAATCCGCAAGTTGAACTTCCACCCAACGACTTAGGTAAATTAGATGTCGGTCGAGCAGTTGGTCATAATGGGTATTTACACGTAGTGAGGGATTTGGGATACGGACAACCCTATTCTAGTACCGTTAATCTCGTCTCAGGTGAAGTGGGAGAGGATGTAGCTAATTATTTAGTATCCTCAGAACAAACGCCATCTGCTCTATTAGTTGGGGTATTTGTGGGAGCAGAAGGAGTAACAGCAGCAGGAGGAATTCTGTTACAAATTATGCCCAAAGCAGCAAGAGATGAAGCATTAATAGCTTTGTTGGAGTCTCGCATTTCACAATTATCTGGATTTACCCCTTTATTATTAGCGGGTAAAAACTTAAGAGAAATTATGGAACAACTATTAGGGGATTTAGACCTATTTATTTTCCCAGAATCTCAACCCGTAAGTTTCCAATGTGGCTGTTCTTTTGAGAGGGTTTTAGGTGCGCTTAAAATGCTAGGTGTAGCGGAATTACAAGATATGATTGAGGAAGATGAGGGAGCAGAGGCTATCTGTCAATTTTGTGGTGAAGTATATCAAGCAAACGAGACTCAATTAACACAATTAATTGCTGAACTTCAGGCGCAGTAAGCTAAATCAATAGTAAAATCACTGACGGTAAAATGTAGCTATCTTTAAGATTTTCATTTAAATATAAAATCTCATCAATTCTTCATTTTTTTGACGTAACTGTAATCTTTACTCTCTAAAATCAAGTGATAAGATGGGATACGATTTAACCATTAACGTGGAAAAATTAAAGAGATAATTACTGGCATGATATCAGGTAATTTATGGCGATAAATCAACAACCACCCAATTCAGACTCAGAGGCAAAAGGAAATGAATCTGACGCTAAAATTAATGATGTGAAGCCATATTCATCTCTACCACATTCCCAGATTACTCCCAATTCAGATTTACACGAAAATCTTTTAATACCCGTGAGTCCTCAAATTTCTTCTATTAGTAATCCTTCTAAGCCAACAGAACTTGCTTCAGTTAATCAGCCAAGACCTTGGTGGAAAAGGTGGCAAATCTGGGGACTTATTTTAGTTTTATGCTCTGGGGGAGTAGGTTATGGAGCAACCTCCATGCTCTTAAAGTTACCGAAAACTCAGAGTTGTTCTAAGGTATTTTGGCCAATTGCTTCTGCTTCTATGCGTCTTTATTGCGCTCAGACTGCTGCTGAAAAGAATGATGTTGAGGGTTTACTTGCAGCTATTAATTTATTGGCAGTTTTACCCGATAACCACCCTTTAAGTTCCGAGATTAATCGTAATATTGATCGCTGGGCAACTTCAATTCTAGAAATTGGCGAATCTGAGTTTCAAGCAGGAAAATTAGAGAGTGCGATCGCTACAGCCAAGAAAATTCCCGCAGGGGTTTCTGCCCAAAAGTTGGTTAAGGAAAAAATTAGTAATTGGCAGTCGGTCTGGTCTGAGGCAGAGGATATTTATCGCGAAGTAGAAGATAAACTACGTCAAGCTGATTGGAATGGGGCTTTTAATTGGGCAGGGCGTTTAACTGAAAGTTCTAATAGGTATTGGGCAACTATTAAATACGAAGAGAGTATTGATAATATTAATATTGCTCAAGAAGAAAATGCCAGCCTCACTAAAGCCCAAACTCAAATTGATAATGGCAAAATTGATGACCTGCTTTTAGCAATTGATAAGGCAGATGATATACTACCGAAGAGCTACACTTATGAGCAGGCGCAAAAAGTAATTGCTCAGGCGAGGGAAAAACTATTAGTCATTATTGAACAGTTAATTGATACTCAAGATTGGCGTGAGTTGTTGCGAGTTAGTAATCGTATTCCCGATAGCTTAAAATTGCAGAATCGGGTTGAAGATTGGCAGATTTTAGCCAATGCAGGTTCTAGCGCGCAATTAGATACAGTATTCGGTATGGAAGAAGCCATTGAAGAAGCTAAAAAGCTCAAGAAAAATAGTAAATATTATCCACTTACCCAAAGGTTAATTGGTCGTTGGCAATTAGAAATTGAAGATGTACGCCATTTGTCGAAGGCGAGGGAATTGGCAGAGGTGGGGACAGTCGCAGGTTTAAATAGTGCGATCGCTGAGGCTCGATTAATACCTAGTGCTAATCCTCGTTATAGTGATGCTCAACAAGAAATATATGGTTGGCGTAGAGAAATTCAAACCATTGAAGATCAACCCGTTTTAGAGCGTGCTAAGGAATTATCCTATAGCAATAATGTTAGTGCTTGGCAAAGAGCGATCGCTGAGGCGAGTTTGATTACTAGTAGCAGTCCTTTATACGGTGAAGCCCAGGGGTATATAAATACTTGGCGGGCAAATATTCAAAGGATAGAAGATCAACCCATTCTCAACGAGGCTGATTCTTTAGCCAATGTAGAGCAATATTCCGCAGCTATTAGTACTGCTAGTAAAATAAGCTCAGGTAGAGCGTTATATTCAGATGCTCAAAATAGAATTGCCCGTTGGCAAGCAGAGATAGACGGGGAAAGATATCTACGCCAAGCTAGGGATATAGCCAGCCAAGGTACACCAGAAGCCCTAGCAAGAGCTATTAGAGTGGCAAGACAAGCCCCTAGTAGTAGTTCTGCTCGTTCCCAGGTAGTAGGAGATGTTAATTATTGGGCAGAACAAATCTTATTTTTAGCTAGAGATGCTGCCAATAATTCCTTGGAGACTGCGATCGCTATTGCAGGACAAGTTCCTTCAGGTACAACTAGCTTCAGTACTGCTCAAGAAGAAATCAAAATTTGGAAAATTGAATTATATCCTGAGCCTGAAGTTATTGAGCCTACCTTTAAATTAGAAAAGCAGAAAAAAGAACGAGATCGTAATTAAAACTACCAATCCCACATAACAGGATTATCATCAAGATGATCGGTTACTTGTCTGCCAATACGATCAATTTCTTGCAGTTGGTCAACTGTTAGACTAACGTTACCTGCATGAGCATTATCTACTGCTTGTTGCTCATTTCTTGCTCCTGCGATCGCATTTGTTTGTGGTTGAGCAATTAACCAAGCTAAAGCCAGTTGAGCCAAGGTACAATTATGACTTTTGGCAATAGGTTCTAGCTCTTCTAAAGCCTGGTGGGCGCGTTTAAAGTTATCCCCTTGAAACAAAACGTTAGCAACACGATGATCACCCTCAGCAAATTGATGATCTAAAGCAAATTTTCCTGTTAAGAGTCCTTGCGCCATCGGTGAATATGCCAAAACCGAAATATTATTTTCAATACAGTAGGGTACGGCATCCTCTTCTATTTTGCGCCAAAATAAGGAATAAGGCGGTTGTAAACTATCAATTCTGCCATATTCTGCTGCTTGGGCTAATTGAGCGCGGGAAAAGTTAGAAACCCCAATGGCTCTGATTTTACCATCTGCTTTTAACTTGTTTAAAGCCTTCATCGTCTCTTCAATAGGTACTATTTCACTATTAAAAGATCCACTGGGCCAATGAATCTGATAAAGATCTATATAATCGGTATTAAGATTTTTTAGGGATGTTTCACAGGCAGTAATTACTTGATCATATTTGAGATGATTAGCAAATACCTTCGAGGCATATACCAGGCGATCGCGTTTTGAGGATACGGCTTGAGCAATAACTTGTTCTGAATGTCCTTCACCATAAATCTCTGCGGTGTCGATGGTGGTTATTCCCGCCTCCACAGCAGCACGAATTGCTTTAATACTCTCCTCGTCATCAATTCCCGTCCACATTCTTTTCCCTGCTTGCCAAGTCCCCATTAAAATCGGGGTAATCTGAATATCGGATGTTCCTAAGGTTCTGGTTTGCATTATTTTTATTATTTAAGAATATATCCATCAGTTAGTAATGAGTCTAACTGTTTGCGAGCATCTAATTCATAAAGATCATCGCACCCACCTATATGTTGATCATTAACAAAAATCTGTGGTACAGTCCTTTTCCCATTAGCACGCTTTGCCATTTTTTCCCTTGCAAGCTCATCACCATCGATTTTATATTCAGTGAAGTTTACACTTTTCCACCACAAGAGTAATTTGGCACGAATGCAAAATGGACAAGTAGCCCAAGTATATATTTCTACCTTAGCTTTTAGTTTTTCTGGGTGACGATTTAACAGAGAATTGAAAAAATTGAGCATGGTTTTATTTTCTATAGCAGTACGAGATAACTCACGGGATATTTTTTAGATTTTAGCTTTTTATTATTAGCTATTAGCTGTGAGCTTCTTAGCTGTTAGCTTCTAATCTACTAACTACTTCCTGACTCCCCTCTCCTGTCTCCTGTCTCCTAACCACCTACTACCTACTACCTACTACCTGTCTTCCCCTCTCCTGTCTTCCCCTCTCCTGTCTCCTGTCTCCTAACCACCTACTACCTACTATCGTCACGTTCGCGCTTTGGTCGCCTCAAGAGCGTGCGTGACGACGCTTTCCGCGCCTACTACCCACTACCTACTACCTACTACCTACTACCTGTCTCCTGACTATGTGACAAATATAGTTTACAGTTGCAATAGGTCTTGTCGTAAACGAGAAATAATGGTGTTTGGTTCAACTTGGGCTAAAATCTCTTGAATTAAGGTAGAAGATCCCATTTCGCCCCAGGTACAACCTTGTTCTAAGTATATCTGAGCGACCCTACCGATAACATAAGTGCCGTAGCCTGCGATCGCCCCTTGTAAACTAGCAGTACCAAGATAAGCGGTTAATGCCCCTGTACTTTCAAACCCATTAGTCAAAATTGCGCCACTTTTACCCACACCCAAGATCAAACTACTACCAATTTCCCCCAATAATAGACCGCCAGAACTTGCCAAAATACGCCGTAAAAGGTTGGTCGCTTCATAGGTGGTAATAGGTAAGCCGTATAACTTAGATAGAGAGCGAATTAGGGCTAAATCTGCCACCAAACCAGTAATTAGATCTAAAACAATAATTGGATTTATAGCTACAGCGATCGCTTTATAACGAGCATACTGATTAATAATTTTTTCGGCTTCCGCCTGACGTAGATCTACGGTTTTGCGAGCAATATTGACTTGGGCATTTCTAGCTTGTACCAAAGCATTTAAAGCCAATAAAGATTTTCCTTCTTGTTGCAGAATTTTTTTTATGGCAATTTGTAAATCTAGGATATCTGGTTCAGGATTTTCCCATATTTGCTCAACAGTGCCATCTAAAGCTTCGATCCTCACTTGAATAGGCTGAGGTTTAGCAGCTACCATGACGATTTCATGGGGGGTAATAATTTCATCGAGGTTTACTATACTGTAGGTTGCATTTAACTTTTGTAGCTGTCGATAGATTTGTTGACGATCCTGTTGTGGATATAAATCTACTTTATTGAAAACCAACATCAAAGGCTTTTTAGTACTTCTTAAATCACATAAAGCTTGATACTCCGTGCGGGTAATATCTCCCGACACCACAAATAAAATTAGATCGGATTTTTTGGCGATTTCCCTAGCCATAACTGCGCGCTCTTCTCCACCCACTTCCTCTAACCCAGGTGTATCAATAAGTTCAACCGTGAGTCCTCGCTCTGGTAGTGGATTCCAACGTAAAATTGTTAACGATTGAGTTACACCATGTAACGCTCCTGTAGCTACCACCTCTTCACCCAAAAGGGCATTAATTAGGGAAGATTTGCCACAACTAACTAAGCCAAAGGTGCTAATGCGAATAGTTTGGCTATCTAACTTATCGAGGGCAGTTTGTAGAGACTGTAAATCTTGCCTGACAGCTTGTTGTAACTGTTGGCTGGGTGGGGAATTACCATGACGACGAAAACCAGAATACCAAGAAATAGCTTGTTGTAGACTAGCACGAGCTTGATTAAAATGGGTTTCCTGTTTTGAATTCTTACTCACAGCAATTTTTATATTTAACTGTCTTTAACTATTTTATCTAACCGATTGTCCTAGTTAATCTTGCCGAGGATTAGGTTTAATTTCTAAAGCAGCCTTGGGGTAGATAATACGCTTATGATTAAACTGTTGCCAAACTCGTACAAAGATCTCGGCAATAATCGGTAATTCATCATAGCTTATACCGCTATCACTTAATTGACCATCATGCCAACGAGATTTAAAAATCTTTTGAATAGTAGTGATCGCTTGTTTATGGGTGACATCTTTGAGCGATCGCAAGGCTGCCTCACTGCCATCTGCCAACATTAATATTCCAGACTCTCGCGACTGGGGAATGGGGCCGACATAGCGAAAATCTGACTCTAAAACGGTTTTACCTTCTAATTGGGCTTGTTGTTGTGCCTGATGATAAAAATAAGCAATTAATAAAGTCCCTTGATGTTCGGGAATAAAATCACGAATTGCTTTGGGTAAACGATATTTACGTGCCATTACTAACCCTTCGCTGACGTGTTTTTTAATAATTTCGGCACTGATCCAAGGATCATTGATGCGATCGTGTTTATTAACACCACCCATTTGATTTTCTATAAAGCTTAGGGGGTCGTGCATCTTTCCTATATCATGATACAAAGTTCCCGCCCTCACAAGCTCTACATTACAATTTAATTCACGGGCAGCAGTTTCAGCTAGAGAAGCCACAAACATCGTATGTTGAAATGTTCCTGGTGTTTCGGTAGCCAGTCGTTTTAATAGGGGTAAATTAGGATTAGATAATTCAGCTAAACGAATAGGGGTAATTAAATCAAAAAAGCGTTCTAGATAGGGAGAAATCCCAATAGCAATCACACTCCAAACAACGCCAAATAAACCGCAATTTAAAGCATCGGGTAAAATAGCCGACCAAATAGTGGTAGGACTGGCACTAACCATCAAATTACTACTTAAATACACCAATAATTGCGCCAAACCCACCATAATCCCTAATTTTGCCATAGCTTCGCGCGATCGCAATTTACCCGCAAAACCTGCTGCAATTAATCCGCCAACACAAGCAGCAAATAAATAAGCTGAATTTAAGGGCTGAGTACTAAAGATTACTAGTGCTGTAACTAACAATACTTCGCAAACCCCTAAAACAGGGCTATAAAAACTGCTTACCAGTAAACCGATAGCTGGCAAACTACTATGGGGAATTTCAAAAACACTCAATAATGGTGCAGTTAAACTCAATAAACACAATAAAAGATAGTCACGATGGCGTAAATGAGTATGAATTTGTCTTTGAATTAATAAAAACAAGCCAATGATTGCACAAACAAAAGTGGCAGATAGTCTTAATCCTGACCAATTAAAAGCCCTTTGACTCAGTTTAAACCCATCTAATAAGACAAAATCCGCCTGGCTAATTCTTGCTCCTTTTTCAACAATTACTTCACCCTGATTAATTTCAACTATCACCGAATTAATAGCCATAGCAGCCTTTTCAGCAATATTTCTGGTTGCATCTCGGTCTACTTCTAAATTAGGCTTTAAAATTTCTAGTAACAGATTGCAGGCAAAACTTGCAGTGGTTGTGGGTATATCTGGACTTATCTGGGCTATAACTGCTTGTTCTAAAACATTGGAAGGGATACCTTCAGCAATTCCTTGGGCTAGAATTCGATTCACCGCAACAGACATGGTGCTTTTGGTAGTTTGCCAATCTTTTTCGGTTAAATCTAACAGCAGCATCATTTCTTGCTCATTAAAATGGGTAGCTTTTTTTCTCGGTAGTTTCCGCAAAGCCTGAGCATAACGATGTCGAGTTAGGGTAATCTGGGCAATTAGAGTATTAAAATCCGACGCAGAAGTAAGTGCGCGATAAGCTTTTAACTCAGTAGCCACCCTCTGTAATTGCACATTAAAATTGGGGCTGTTTTCTAAGGCTAAGTTTTTCTCTCTATAATTTTCGTCAACTGAAGCTAAAATTGCTTGAAATTCAGATTCGGGGCATAATCGAATGTATTTTTGGCTAGATATTGATAGGGCTTGAGGATCGAAAAAAGGAAAAGGTTCAGTTAAATTTCTTAAACGATCAATACTTTCTAAATAGAGATCAAGATTATCAGTAATTTCCTGCGTCAGACTTTCATTGCGTTTAAGTATGGGAATAATTCCCGTTTGAACTTCTTGACGTTTTTCTAAAGTAGTTTTAGTATCTTCAAATTGTGCAGTATGAGGAGCTTTGATGGTTACAGGAGCAATTTTGCCCACGGTTAATTGCGGTTGATTGTAAAAGCGATACCCAACGACGCTAGTTAAAGAAATTATGCTAAAAATTAAAACAAATAAGCAATTTCGCAGTTTTATAGCATTTTTTTTGGGTCTATACCTACTCAAACTCAATTTATCAATAAATAGGCTTGATATTAGCCGTCTAAAGTCTAGACTCCACAGCCAGCTACTGTAATGTTGATACTTTCTTCGCCATCCCTCAAATTTGTGAATTAATGAATGCCAGCTTTTCATCATAGGTGAAGACTTTTAGAAGCTATAATATTTTGCCTAATTTCAAGGTTTTAATAGTCAAAACTTCAATCAATCTAATTAACTTAAATAAATTTTTTGAGAAATAATTTTAAGAGTTTTACGGGGCTGAATTCTATTAGGTAGTGCCACAGCATGAAGTTGTTGACTATAGGGTAATTGTTGTTCATTGATTGAATATATTCCTAGCCAAGATTTCCATAGATCTGTGCCTATTATTTGTGTTTGTTGATAAATTTGATCATTATAATTAATCGATCTCCAACTCCAAGGAATTGTTGTCATACCATTATATGCCCCAGATAATGTACCTGTTAAAGCAGTTGTTAATTTAGCCAATTCAGTATTTAAGTTAGCAGCACGCTGTATTGATAGCCGAAAATGCTGCGGTGTACTGGCAAAACAATATACGGCTAAAGCGATCGCACTTTGTCCCCAATTGGCTTCTTTTAATAGCTCTTGGGTTAATTCCTGCCAAGTTATCCCCGAATGGCAACCCCTACTTACTATTTCTAATTTGTCTATTAAAGTTGTTTTTATTTTGGCAGTAGCTAAGAGTTGTGTAACTATTATATGAATGTTTGGGTTTAAAGATTTTTTTTGCCCATCGGCAATCATCGCTACTATGTAACCCCAGATTAATATGTCCGCTTTTATTTCTGTCTCATTACTTGTTTTAAACTGACATTGGGCAATTATTGATCCTAAAAAGTCTTGATTATCGCTAAAAAAAATTATTAAGGGTAATAGTGGTAGTAGGGTATTCTGATATTCTCCTAAGCTATGTCTTTGTTTAGCTGCGATTTGCCGAGAATTAAGATCTTTTGAATCTACTATAATCTCTTCTATTTGCTTAGAAATAAAACTAACCTCCAGTTTCTCAGCCTTAATTAAAATTTCCGCTATTTTATTGCGATTTATAATCCAGCTTGCGGTTAAATCTGAGTTTATTAGGCTACCCAACCACATACCCTCAAATCGATCAAATGTGCAGTAACTCATAGGAGCAAGATAAAATACTAAAAAGATTTTCATTACTATTATTATTTTGATACCAATGTTAGTTACCACTACCGACACCATCCAAAATCAAGCCATTAAATCTTACTTGGGAATTGTTACCGCCGAAGTTGTTTATGGTACTAACGTTCTCAAGGACTTTTTTGCCAGTATTCGCGATACTATTGGTGGACGCACTGGCAGTTATGAGAGAGTATTTGAGAAAGGACAAAGGGAAGCGATTGAAGAACTTAAACAACGCGCTCAACGATTAAATGCTGATGCCATAATCGGTATAGAAATAGATACAGGTACAATTAATGTAGACAGTAAGGGAGTGTTATTGTTAATTACTGCTACAGGTACGGCGGTGAAGTTAGGTTAATTTATAATCTGTTGATCTAACTTTATACCTTTGGCTGAAAAAAATTATGATATCTACCAATAGTAATTTATCTTCCCCTCCCACCTTTCCAATTTTAAATCTTGATGTTCATTTGCTAAGTGATTATCAAGATTGGCTTATGGCTAGATTAGAGCAAAATATTGGTACTCATGTAGTAACTTTAAATGCTGAGATGAGTATTATGGCAGAGTCTAATCCCGCTCTTTATCAAGCCATCAAGACAGCAGATTTAGTTATTCCCGATGGGGCAGGTATCATTATTTATATGCGTCTACGGGGTATAAAACATCAACGTTGTCCTGGTATTGAACTTGCTGCTGGACTAATTGAAAAAATCGCTCAATCTGATAATTCTGCTTCTATTTGCTTTTTTGGTGGTACTCCCGAAACAGCTAGTAAAGCAACCCAAGCCTGGCAAGAAAAATATCCTCAATTGTCAATTTTAAGTCAACATGGATATATAACTGGGAAGGAAGAATCTAAATGGCAAGCAACCCTAAAGGAAAAGCAACCTCAAGTTATTTTGGTAGGTATTGGAGTACCGCGACAAGAACTTTGGATTATCGAAAATCGATACTTGTGTCCTAATGCTATATGGATTGGAGTAGGTGGGAGTTTTGATATTTGGGCGGGAACTAAATCTCGCGCCCCAGAGTGGTTAAGAAATAATAATTTAGAATGGTCTTATCGTCTTTATCAAGAGCCTTGGCGTTGGCGTAGAATGTTATCTCTGCCTAAGTTTTTTTGGCGTTCTTTATTGGTGAGGAATTGAATTTTTAATTACATTATTTTGCAGGTATATTTATTTCTGGGTTTGGTTGTTCTTTAACAGCGAAATCGGGATTACTTTTTAAAAATAGATACCCTAAGCCAATAACCAGAGCTAAAAACCCTAAAAATGCTAATATACCTATTAAATTGGTATTTTTGGCAACTTTTATCTGATTCTCCTGGATTTCTGGTTCTCGTTTAACTAAGGTTTGAGTGTTTTCAGATGCTCTGAAGGTTGAATTGTTAGTTATTGGTTTTTCCTTAACCATTAAATTGCTTCTACCAGAATCTATGCCAATAGGTAAATGAGTATCACGGTTACTAATAACTGATTTTAATTTAATACCTTGAACATGGGCTTGTTCTAAATCTACACCACAAATATTTGCCCCAATTAAATCGCTATTGGTTAAGTTTGCCCGATCTAAATTACTACGGGTAAGAATTGCATTACTTAAGTTAGCATTGCTCAGATTGGCTTCTTTAAAATTTACTCCAGAAAGATTAGCATTACTCAGATCTGCACCACTCAAATTTTTGCCGACTGCACCACGGTTGACAATTTCCCAAACTGAATACCATTTGACATCAATTATACTTTTAGGACTTAATTTAGTGTGTTTTAAATTAGCAAATTTAAGTTCTGCATCTTTAAAATATGTGCCACAACAAGCAGCATTACTTAGATTAGCTTTTGTCAGATTGGCATGGCTAAAGTAAGCATTGGTTAAGTCGGCATTTTGCAAATTAGCTGCGGTTAAATCCGCTTTATATAAATAGGCATTACTTAAGTTTGCACCATTGAAATTAACGTTAACTAATTTAGCATTGCTCAAATCAGCATTATTTAAATCGGCACGAAATAAATTAGAATTACTTAGATCTAAATTTGCCAAGTTGCGCTCTACAGTTTGATTATTAATTATTTCGTAAATACGTAAACTTTTGGCTGCAATTATAGTTGTTTTAGGATTAATTATTGCTTTGCTAAAAATTACATAATCTAGATTCGCCCCCTTAAGATTTGCCCCTTCTAAGTTCGCGCCTAAAAAATTTGCCCCTTCTAAATTTGCATTGCTTAAATTGGCTTGATTTAAATCTGCATGGCTAAAATTAGCTTGGCTTAAATTAGCGTCTTTTAAATTAATATTACTTAAATTAAGATTACTAAGATTAGCGTTAGTTAGATCAGGAATTATTTTGTTGTGCTGTTTTAACCATTCATTCCAGACTGCTGCGCCTTGCTTTAGTAAAGCTAAATGTTCTGCGTTTGCCATAACGACAATTCCCCAACTTAATTATTAATAATATTTCTAAGCTGTAATATTGCTAAACTAATTTCCATTCCTCGCGGATTACGATTAGATTACAGGGTTAATTTGATTTAAGCTCTGGGCTAATATCTAACCCTATAGCGATTTTAATTAGTTGATAATATGACTTGGAAATCTTAAAAATGTTGCTGAGTGTGACACATCAATATTTGACACATTTGAGAGTTGATAATTAGTATAGTAATTTTAGACAATGTATGGTTGTTAGCTTTTAGTCTTTTGATTAATTGAATAAATATTTTTACCTTTCCAGCTAATGCTTAAGAATTGGTATAAATTACTTTTTTATCAATTGTCAGAAGAAGACTATTCTTGCATGATACATTACCTCATCTTTCTAGATCTAAAGAGTGATGTTAAAGGCAAAATAAGCAATCAACACCCAAACTTAAACCAAAGATTGACTAGCTGGGGATGTATCTTCAATTGTAGTAAGGTTATCTAAATTCTCAATAACTTCAAACATTTCTCTTTCAAAACTTACCTGCGCCCGATTAGTTTTTGCTCCAAAATAAAACTTATTATCTTCTTCTAATGCCCAAACTTGAGAATGGGAAAAATAACTCATTACCACTCCCAACATTAATAAAGCAAAACCAGTATAAACAATTGGCACGCCAGGATCTGCTTTAATTTGTAAACCTGTGCTACCAATAACATCCAGTAATTTAATTTTAATACCGTCTATGGCTATATCCTGACCGATACGGATAGCACTAGTTAGTTCTCCCTGTTGATTGTAAATTAAAGCTGTACCCTGCAAATCCTTAATAAGCATAGAAACGCCAGAACTCATATCAGGCTTGGTGGGAATCCAAGTTCCCCAAATATTACCTGCACCGAGGGTATCTAATTTAGCAACGGGTAATTGAAAAATTGGACTATTGTTTAACTGAACTTGAACAGCAGCAATACCCCAATTAGTTTGATATAAAGTAACGCCGTCATAACGCAGAGGTTTGTTAACATGGATGGTTTCACGTTTCAACTCCTCACCAGAGCGATCGCTGATTACGGAAAGATCGGAGTAGAATTGATCTATATCGCCACCGTTTGTATAGTCGATCCAAAAACGATTTACTTTTACTTGCCAATTATCTGGAATTTGTGGACGAGACAAGGGCCCAGATTCGATGATATTTTGAATTTTAAAACTAGTACCACTGGCTACCATTTCTTGGGCGAAAAATCCTGTAAAAATTCCCCACATACCCCCAGCCAAAACAATGATCATCCCCAGGTGTACAATTATTGGCCCAATTCTACCTATGATACCTTTACGGGCATAAAGAGCATGATCCTGTTGCCATACGCGGTAGTTTTTTTGTTCTAGTAAGGTACGTAAGGATTTAATTGAACCTTGATTTAATTCGGCACTGAGGGCTAGTTTATTAAATTGACTTGGTTTTTGATAGTATTTCCATTGACGGGCAGCTTTAAGGGCTGGTAGCTGGCGAGTGAAAGTACAGGCGGTTAAACTTATACCAAAGAGAATTAATAAAGATAAATACCACCAGGTACTATATACATGATTCAAACCCCAGGCTAAGATAACCTTCCAAGTTAAAAAGCCATAGAGGGCAGGGGATTCGGGATAATTTTGTTGATAAAAACTGAGAGTTTCCGCCTGTTCGATAACTGTACCGCTAATACTAACTACAGCGATCGCCAGCAGGAGAATAATTGCTAATTTTAAATTGGCGACTAGGGCTATCAAACGACGCGCAATTGTCTTAGGCTTTAATAGTGAATTAAATGACATTTTTTATCTTAAAGAATAAAAATTAATACCGCTTAAAATTAAATTTTAGGTAGGCGAGATAGAAGGGAAAAAACACCAAAACCTAATAATAATGCGCCACTGATCGGATTAATCCAACTCGACCAACGACGTAATTCTAAAATCTTTTTAATTGAGGCTGTAAACGTCCCTGCAATTACTAACGGGGTGACATATCCAATGGCATAAGCAACCAATAAACCACCGCCAACTATTAAATCTCCTGTGGTAGCCACCCAAGCGAGTAAAGTAGCTAATACAGGGGTACTGCAAGGAGAAGCAATCAACCCAAAAGTTAAACCCAATAAATAAGAACGTAGCCCACGGGGTAAATCCTTACTAATCCAATCAGTTGCACCAAGGGAGGGAAAACGCAAAGGTAAAATTTCTAAAAGATTTAAACCCATAGCGATCGCCACTAAACTAACTACAATAGGCAAACCCACCCCAATTTGCCCGTATACCTTACCAATAGAAGTAGCCACAATACCCAAAAGAGCCAAAGTTGTAGCCAAACCCAAAGCAAACCAGCTAGATTGAGCAGCAGCTTGTAATCTACCTTCAGATTCATAACCACCAATGTAACCAACTGTAATCGGCAACATGGATAACATACAAGGAGTCAGACTAGTAACTAAGCCTGCCAAAAAGATCACGCCCAAACTAACCAAACTAAGATGGGTTAATTGAGTTGAAACCACGCGATCGGCAAACTGTTCTAATAAAAAAAATTGTGTTTGTAAAAATTCCAGCATTAAAAATTAACTTGTAATCAGCACTAACCCCTATTGAATTCTATCAAAATACCTAATTACCTAGATCTTACAGTCAAAAAGACATTAAGATTGGCGGAAGTGCAACGACGATGATAGAACTTATTCAAGGAATAACCAGTCAATATGTTGAATAAAAATACGATCTTCTTAATTCTACTAATATTCGTTCCCATTTCTATTGCTGCACATTTATTGGAATGGGGGGAAACCATAGTATTTGTTACCGCAGCCTTGGCAATTATCCCCTTGGCATCCTATATGGGGACAGCTACAGAGGAAATTGCCGTAGTAACAGGCCCTAATATTGGTGGGTTATTAAATGCAACTTTTGGCAATGCCACAGAATTGATTTTAGCTTTTATCGCCCTTAAGGCGGGTTTTGTTGGTGTGGTGAAAGCAACAATCACAGGGTCAATTGTCAGTAACCTCCTGTTGGTTATGGGTTTATCTATGCTTTTAGGGGGAATACGCTTTAAGGAACAGAAATTCCAGCCAACGGTGGCTCGTCTTAATGCTTCTTCGATGAATTTGGCGGTGGTTGCTTTACTTTTACCTACTGCGGTTGATTTTACTTCTTCAGGTATCGAAGAGCAGACTTTGCAAAACTTATCTGTAGCGGTAGCAATTATTTTAATTGTAGTTTACCTACTTACTTTGCTCTTTTCTATGAAAACCCATGCTTATCTTTGTGAGGTGGCTGATACGGATTTAGATGAAGGGGGCGAGGGAGAGCCTAAAGTAAATCTGGGGTTTTGGATTATGATCCTTTTAGTTGTAACCCTGACAGTTGCCTTTGAATCTGAATTGTTAGTAGACTCTTTGGAAGTAGCTACCGAGGAGTTGGGCTTAAGTAAATTATTTACTGGGGTAATTTTACTCCCAATTATTGGTAATGCTGCTGAACACGCGACCGCAGTAACAGTAGCTATGAAGAATAAAATGGACTTGTCTGTATCTGTGGCGGTAGGTTCAAGTATGCAGATTGCTTTATTTGTTGCACCAGTATTAGTAATTGCAGGTTGGGCAATTGGTCAACCAATGGATCTTAATTTTAATCCTTTTGAATTAGTGGCTGTAGCAGTTGCAGTTTTAATTGCTAATTCTATTAGTTCGGATGGTGAATCTAATTGGTTGGAAGGTGGTTTATTGCTCGCTACCTATGCCGTCTTAACCCTGGCTTTCTTCTTCCATCCTGTGGTTGAAGGCATAATTTAAATATTAGGAGGGTGGGTAATAATAGGCGAGTTTGCCCACCTTACCTGTTTTGGCAATCGAGTAGCGAAAATTAAAGAAAGCTTACAGTGTATAGCTAATCGCTACGGACAGTATTATTATTTTCATGCCTCAAATTGGCAACATTACTTTTTTAATCAAAAATACTAATAATCTGTTTGGGTTTCGTTAAACTGCTGATAGTAATAATTATTATTTGATCTTTCCAGCCTGCGAGATTTATTTATATAGATGCTTATTAATTTAAAAATCAATAATTTTGCTCTGGTTGATTCTCTAGAACTTAGTTTGGGTCAGGGATTGAGTGTTTTAACTGGAGAGACTGGGGCAGGAAAATCTATTATTTTAGATGCAATTGATGTGGTCTTGGGTGGGAAAACAACTACCCGTATGATTCGTGCTGGCAGCGATCGCTCTTTGATTGAAGCTACCTTTGAGATTAGTCCTGGTTTAAATAACTGGTTATTAGAGCAGGAAATTGACCCATTGGATGATGATACCCTAATTTGCAGTCGTGAAATTATTGTTAGTAAAACTAATTTAAGATCTCGTAATCGAGTTAATGGGGTTTTGGTTAACCGTCAGTTGATGGCTCAATTGCGATCGCGCTTGGTGGAAATTACTGCTCAAGGACAAACTATTAATTTGTTAATTGCCCAAAAGCAACGGGAATTATTGGATGCTTATGGTGGTAAAGCTATTACTGCTCAGTTATCCGTAGTGTCTCAATACTATACAACCGCACAAAAATTAAAACGGGAATTAGACCAAAGATTACAATCAGAACAAGAATTATTACAAAGACAGGATTTATTAGAATTTCAGCTAAAAGAGTTAACAGAAGCAGAATTAACCGATGCCAATGAATTAGAGGAATTAGAACAAGAAAGCGATCGCTTATCCCATGTAGTAGAATTGCAACAACTAGGTCACCAAGCCTATCAAATGCTCTATGAAGGTGAGGAGGAGCAATTAGCAGCAGCAGATTTATTGGCAAAAGCGGAATCATGTTTAATGGAAATGGTGGAATATGATTCTGAATTGGCATCAATTTTGGAGATGGTGCAGTCGGGGTTAGCGCAAATTGTCGAAGCAGGACAACAAATAAATGGATATAGTGAGGATTTAGAAGCAGATCCAGAACGCTTAAGTGAGATTGAGGCGAGAATCAGACAATTAAAACTCATCTGTCGCAAATACGGCCCAGATTTAAGCGATGCGATCGCGCTTTATCAACAGCTACAACAGGAATTAGCTCAAATTAAAGACGGGGGACAATCAATTGAATTTCTACAGCAAGAATACGATTTAGCAATTGCTAATTTAATTAAAGAATGCCAAAAACTTACCCAACTGCGTCAACAAGCAGCAAGAGAGTTAGAAAAACAACTAGTTAAGGAATTAAAACCCTTAGCAATGGAAAAAGTTATCTTTGAATGTCGCCTTGTGGAATGCTCACCGACAGGGGAGGGTGCAGATAAAGTGATGTTCTATTTTAGTCCCAATGCAGGGGAAGCAACCCAACCTCTATCAGTAATAGCGTCTGGGGGAGAAATGAGTCGTTTTTTACTAGCTCTTAAAGCTTGTTTTACTAATACAGAACAAAGTTCCAACACCTTAATCTTTGATGAAATAGATGCAGGAGTATCAGGAAAAGTAGCCCAAGCGATCGCGGAAAAACTTTATCAACTTGGTAAACAACATCAGGTTTTGTGTGTGACTCACCAACCGTTAATTGCTGCTATGGCGGATGGACATTTTAAAATAGAAAAAACTATTGTCGAAGAAACTAATAAATCTACACTGCAAAACGGTAATTCTAGTGTGGCTGATATTCGTACTGTTATTAGAGTTAAATCATTAAATGAACACACAGTTAGAGTCAAAGAATTAGCCCAAATTACAGGAGGACATTCAGCCGAAGACGCGATCGCTTTTGCCGAATCTTTATTGAATAAAGCAGCGAAATATCAAGCTTCTCAATTTTAGTTATTAGTTTCTTAGCTATTAGCTATGACGCGCAGCTAATCCTTTAGGGTAGCTTTTAGCTTTTGACTACTACCTACTACCTACTACCCACTACCTACTACCTCAACCCCCACTACCTATTACCTCCTGACTCCTGTCTCCTGTCTCCTGACTCCTACCTCCTACCTACTACCCACTACCTACTACCCACTACCCACTACCCATTACCTCCTGACTCCTGTCTCCTGTCTCCTGACTCCTACCTCCTACCTACTACCCACTACCTCCTACCTCCCTCTCCTGACTCCTGTCTCCTGTCTCCTGACTCCTACCTCCTACCTACTACCTACTACCCACTACCTACTACCTAATTCCTGTCTCCTTTTTTCCAAATACTGTTGATGTTCAGCACTAGCTAAATAATATTCATTACAAGGCTCAATTTTAGTCACAATTTCTTTATCAAATTGAGACTGTTGTAACTTTCTCAGGGAATGTTGAGCAGCAATTTTTTGCTCCAGAGTATGATAAAAAATAACTGAGCGATATTGTTCTCCACGATCAGCCCCTTGACGATTTAATTGAGTAGGGTCGTGAATTGACCAAAAGATATCTAATAATGTTTCATAGCTAACTTGATCAGGATTATATTCAACTTGCGCTACTTCTGCATGACCTGTAATTCTGGCTAAAACGTCTAGATAGCTAGGATTTGGGAAATTACCCCCCATATATCCGACTGATGTGGTAATTACTCCTGGTATACGAAGAAAAGCATCCTCAATTTTCCAAAAACACCCACCACCAAAAGTTGCTTTTTCCATAAATTAATAAAATTAACAGTTAACACTAGCTAAATTGGGAATCACTGTCATTTCTATGGGTGCATAGTCAACAGCTTCACCATCTACTACTAAAATACCTTTTTTAGTTAGAGGCTCTAAACGAAAAGAACGAACTTGATAGTATTCCATGTGTGGTAGAGAAAGATGTTTCCCTTTACCAAGACGCATCAAGGCTTTTAATAATTCTAGGCGAGATGTACCCTTGCGCATTAATAAGACATCCATTGCACCATCGTTTAGTTGAGCGTAGGGAGCAACATTCATATCGTGAGCAGCCCAGGGGGTATTCATCGCCCAAAGAAAGATGAATTCGTCTTCGATGATGTGCCATTTACCCTGTCTAGCTGTCTTTAAATCTGGGGATAACTGACAATTTGGATGGGGAATAAAAGCAAATTTACCTTTATAGGTACGTAGTAGGCAAATTAACATCAAAGCATAAAGATCGAAACGTAACGAACCCAAAAACTTAAACTTTTCAGATTCAATATCCACATCACTAATTAGTCCCCATGCTAAGGAAAGAAAACTATAATAATCCTGGTTATTTTGTTTAACCGCAGCGAGATCGAAACTTTGCTGTTTCCCCTTAACAATTAGAAAAGCAGCATCAAGAGGATCGTAACTAGTTGCCGATAGTTCTAAGATGGTTTTACATAAACCGTTACCAGTACCCCCAGGAATCACACCCAAAGGAATTTTAATAGCCAAATCGCGATCGCTACGACTCATTAAACCTGCGATCGCATCGTGAATTGTACCATCACCCCCAACGATAACTATGCCATCGGTATCCGCCAGATTGAGTTTGGCAACTAAGTTTTTTGTGTCGGCTGCGCTTAATGTTTCGGTAACTGTATAAGTTAAGTTACTGCGATCAAGTAATGGTAATACTTGTTGAAAGATTCGCGGTGCTTGTCCTTTCCCACTGATGGGATTGATAATAATTTGTAAGTGACGAGGTGGAATATTTAGATCTGGCGGTTGTCCTACGAGTGTATTATTTATTGCCCGTTGCCATTGCGATCGCACTTCTAGATTGGGACAAGTAAAGTAGTATTCTTTTAGTACTCTTTGCTGTTTTTTAAATATATAACCAGTGGTAACTATAGGATAGGCGTGTACCACTAAACCAGGAAGTTCAGCTTTTTGCTTAACTAAAGAAACTCCCACGACATCTTTTAAAGCTAAATATTGCTGTTTCCCCTGTTGCCACCAAGATAAACTCTCATGGGTTAATATGCCAAACTGTTCTGGTTTTTCGGGCGAGATAGCTAACTGAGAAGCAAAGATTATAGGATTTTCCATGAAGTTAATTTTTAGATTACGAGAATTTAATCTTCCTTAACCTAAAAGATTAACAAAAAAAGTTTGCTCAATACGAATCAGCCAGCATCATCCTTAATCTTCATACCCGTGCGTAAAATTTGCCCTGCCAATATAGCTGCGCCAAAACCATTATCAATATTAACCACACCAATACCAGTAGCACAGGAATTTAACATAGTTAATAGAGGAGTTACTCCTTTGAAACTTGCCCCATACCCAACGCTAGTAGGTACAGCAATTACAGGACAATCTGCCATCCCTGCAACAACACTAGGTAACGCCCCTTCCATACCTGCCACAACAATTAATACCTGGGCATCATAAACCACCTGACGATTGCTCAATAAACGATGAATGCCTGCAACTCCAACATCCCAAAGACGCTTAACAGTAAAACCAGATAATTCGGCGGTGATCGCTGCTTCTTCAGCCACAGGTATATCCGCCGTCCCAGCCGTTAGAATAGAGATTGTACCTATTTGCTTAGGAATGTGGTGTAAAGATAAGGCAGATATACGAGCAGCAGGGTAATAAACTAATTGGGGAAGGGCGATTTTTAATTGCTGATAAACTTCGCTTTGAATACGTGTTGCCATAACCACTGTAGCTTTTTCGGACATGGCAGTCATAATCTTAATAATTTGATCGGGGGTTTTATCCGCCCCCCAAATAGCTTCAGGAAAACCTGTTCTTAACTGACGATGATGATCAATTTTGGCAAATTCATCTAAAGATTCAAAAGGTAGATCTTTTAGCTTTTCTAGGGCAGAATCTGGACTAAGCTCACCTAGCGCGATCGCATTAAGTATTTTTTTTAGTGCCTCTGGCTGAGTCATAAACAATTAATAATAATTTAATTCCAATTATCAAAAAAAGAACCCTGACTGATTCCTGTCAGACGACGATATTAAATAACCGCTTCAGCTTCACTTAAACCAGCCACGATATCCACCGCCATACGCAGCTTTTCCTGGGTCATTTCGGTAGTATTAGCTGCATTTTCCTCAATTTCTAGAAATTCTCGCACAAAACGAGAGGGAATAAAACTAAGATGGCGATCGCTAATTGCTTCAAGATATATTTCAAACAGGGTTCTAATTATTCTTTTTTGTCCGTATCTTTGGGTGGTTAAACGGGGGTTGGAAATAACCTAAGACTAAACAAGACGCTATAAAAATTTTAGTTCTTCCTCACGGTTACGATTATATTTTAAGTTACCACGATCTCCATATTGAGTACTTAATTCTACTGACTGAATATAAATTTGAATTAGTTGTGAAGTTACTTTAAATTTGGGCTTTTTGTGCAAACCAACTCCTTGAGGGGATTAGCAAAATTTTAAATATTGAGCGTAATTCTTTGAGTATCTGTGTTCAACTAACTTCGACTAAGACTATTTTTAAAAGATATAGATAAAATATAAACTTGCAGATATTTTTTATTTTTTTCTTTACGAAACCTTAATGACTGAAGCCACTGCTATTTGTAAGCCAACACCTATAAGCAAGGAAGCAACGTTATTTTACCAAGTTGCTATGCCTCAACCTGCTACTCATTTATTTGAAGTTACATTGCAAGTAAGCAATTGGCACTCAGAAACTTTAAATTTAAAAATGCCAGTTTGGACTCCTGGATCATATTTAGTCAGAGAATATGCAAGACACGTTCAAGATTTCCAGGCAGAGGGTAGCAGTGGTGAGGTTTTAACAGTAAAGAAAGTAAGTAAAAATCATTGGCAAATCAAAACTTTAGGCAATTCAGATATTAAAGTTTTTTATCGTATTTATGCTAATGAATTAACAGTACGTACTAATCATTTAGATCTTACCCACGGTTATTTTAATGGGGCTGCCTTATTTTTCTTTATACCAGGTTTAGAAAAGCAAGCTATAAAAATAAAAATTGTAACTCCTGAATCTAATTGGCAAGTAAGCACGACTTTAGCTAAAGTTGAAGGAGAAAATAATACCTTTATAGCTGCCAATTTTGATACTTTAGTAGATAGTCCTGTAGAGGTAGGAAAACAGCAGATCCATAATTTTAACGTACTAAATATACCCCATTCCTTGGCAATTTGGGGTAAGGGCAATGCAGATCCTCAAAGAATAATTAACGATACCAAAAAAATAATTATTCAGGAAGCAGAACTTTTTGGTGGTTTACCTTACCAACAATATCTATTTCTCCTGCATTTATCAGGTAGTGGATATGGTGGTTTAGAACATAAAGATTGTTGTACTTTAAATTATCCTCGTTTTGGTTTTCGCGATCGCGACAAGTACAATCGCTTTATTCAGTTAGTAGCCCATGAGTTTTTCCATCTGTGGAATGTTAAACGTATTCGCCCCAAAGCTTTGGAAACTTTTGATTATGAAGCGGAAAACTATACTACTTCTCTTTGGTTTTGTGAAGGGACAACTAGCTACTATGATCTACTAATACCATTACGGGCAGGTATTTATAATCGTCAAACATATTTGGATAATCTCAGTAAGGATATTACTAAATATCTCAACACACCAGGACGTTTAATACAGCCTTTGGGAGAATCTAGTTATGATGCTTGGATTAAACTCTATCGTCGTGATGCCTACAGTGATAATAACCAGATATCTTATTATCTTAAAGGACAATTAGTTTCCTTATTATTAGATTTGATAATTCGGGCAAAACATCAAAACAAGCGATCGCTAGACGATGTAATGCGCATCATGTGGCAACGTTTTGGGAAATCTGAAGTAGGTTTTAGCGAGATGCAATTGCGACAGGTAATTACGGAAGTGGCAGAGGAAAATCTGGATGATTTTTATACTCGCTATATTGAAACTACAGAAGAATTACCATTCGAGCAATATTTAAGCTCTTTTGGCTTATACTTAAAAACTGTGGAAGAATCAGATATACCTTATATGGGTATTAGAGTACAGTCAGAAAATCAAGAATTAATTAAATTTGTTGCTGTTGAATCTCCAGCCGAACAAGCGGGAATTGAAGCTAACGATGAACTTTTGGCTATTGATGGTATTCGCGTCAATGCTCAATCTTTAAATGAAAGATTAAAAGATTATCAAGTCAATCAAACAATTGATGTAACTGTCTTTCATCAGGATGAATTGAAAACTCTAGCTGTTACTTTGGGTAAGCCACAGGTAAGTCGTTATGAGGTAGTAATTAAAGATAATTTATCAGAGTTGGAGCAACAGAATTTAGTTGGGTGGTTGGGGAAATAAGCAATTGATTCCCTAAGTAATCACCTGGATGACATCAGGATTGCTCATCATTAATCTTCGGATAAAATATCTTAAAAGCTTGTGGCATATCGCTTACAGGTATAAGTAAACTCGCTCAAACTAAGATTAAGTAAGAGTATTTCGCTCGTAATGAATAATTAATAATAACTATGCACAATTTCCTAAAATTAGCCTATTTTCAAAATCAATTTGTCCCCTTTGAGCAAGCAAACATTTCGATCGCCACCCATGCTCTACATTATGGTACTGGGGCGTTTGGAGGTTTGAGAGGTATTCCCAATCCAGAAGTACCCAATCAAATTCTATTATTTAGATTAGATCGCCATTGTCAAAGATTGAGTGATAGTGCCAAATTTCTAAAATATGATTTACCTGCGGACAAAATCCAGCAAATTATTATTGATTTTGTGCAGAAAAATAAACCAACAACATCTTTTTATATCCGCCCTTTTATATATACTTCTGATTTAGGAATTGCACCGAGACTGCATAAAATAGAAAAAGACTTTTTTGTTTATGGTTTAGAGCTTGGAGATTATTTACCCCCTGAAGGTATAAGCTGTCGTTTAAGTTCTTGGTATCGACAGGAGGATAGAAGTTTACCTTTGAGAGGAAAAATAAGTGGGGCATATATAACTTCCTCCCTAGCCAAAACAGAAGCAGTAGAATCAGGCTTTGATGAAGCAATTTTGATGAATTCCCAGGGAAAAATTTGTGAGGCTTCGGGGATGAATATATTTATGGTTAGAAATGGTAAGTTAGTTACTCCAGGGCTTAATCAAGATATTTTAGAAGGTATCACTAGAGATAGTATTCTCACCATTGCCCAAGACTTAGGAATTGAAACCGTAGCTCGAGCGATCGATAAAACCGAATTATTTATTGCTGAAGAAGTCTTTTTAAGTGGTACAGCAGCGAAAATAACACCCGTAAAACAAATCGAAAACTATCATCTATCTAATCAAAGACCAATTACAGAAAAAATAAAACAAAAGCTAACAGCCATAACTGAAAATAAAGAAACCCAATATCAGCATTGGGTTTACACAGTTGATTATTAATTAATTTAAACAATAGGGAGAAAGAATTAGATCCTTGTTGCTAGAGGTAATTTAGCTTAAAGATTCAAGATAATCTCTAATCAAATTTCTGCGTCTTGGCTGACGTAATTTTTGTAACGCTTTAGCTTCTATTTGACGTACTCTTTCGCGAGATAATTCTAAACAACGCCCAATTTCAGCTAGAGAAAAAGGTTTTTCCCCACCAAAACCAAAACGCATCTGAATTACTTCCCGTTCACGACTAGTTAATTCCGATAAGAGATAATGTAGATCTTTTTGTAAAGATTCGCGCATCAAAGTTTCTTCTGGCGAAGCACTTTCTGTCTCTAACAAATCTCCTAATTCTGTATCCTTTTCTTTACCGACTTTAATCTCCAAAGAAACAGAACGTGGTACACGTAACAAAACCTCACGAATTTGAGCAGCAGTCATATCTAGCTCTTTAGCAATATCCTCAATTTTAGGAGTGCGTCCTTTTTCTTGAGAAATTTTGCGCTGGGCTTTTTTAATTTTGTTGAGTTTTTCAGTAATGTGAACAGGTAGACGAATAGTTCGACTTTGAGTTGCGATCGCTCTAGTGATGCCTTGACGAATCCACCAATAGGCATAAGTACTAAAACGGTAGCCTTTAGTTGGGTCAAATTTCTCTACCGCCCGCTCTAAACCTAAAGTACCTTCTTGGATTAAATCTAACAATTCTAAACCACGGTTTTGATATTTTTTGGCTACAGAAACCACCAGACGTAGGTTTGCCTTGATCATGTGTTCTTTAGCACGAATACCGTTTTTTTGAATTGCTTCTAAGTCTTTAATAGAACAGCCGATAACCTCTGCCCAGGCTTGTTTACCTTCAGCTAAATGCTCTCTTAATTGGCTAATTTCCATACCCAAGGCTCTAGACCAACGTTTCATTGAAGGACGATGACTCAGTTGGGTAACCAGACGATCATGTACATCAACTAGCTTGATAAATTCTTGCAAAGTTGTATTGCCAGCCTTAGCTGCTTTTGCCCTTTGCTCGATAATTTGAATATGGCGTTGAACTTTTTGGGCTTCTGATACTTCCTCATCTCTCTCTAGTAAAGGAACTCTGCCTATTTCCTGTAAATATAATCTAACTAGATCAGTAGTAGTGCGACTGCCTCGGCGAGAAATATTTTCTAAATCAACTCCCTCTAAATCGAGTTCTATTAATTCCTCTGGCAATTTATCTGATAGATGATTATCGGCTTCTAAATCAAGATTAATATCAGGGGAGAAAGAATCATCTCCTTCGGTTTCAACGTATGAAGAACTTGCAAGCATAGCGATCTCTTAATGACGACTCCAGTGAAGGTTGGGATATGAGCAGGGTCTTTCTGCTCTAGAAGCAATGAAAGATGACTTGGGAGGATAATGAAATAATTTTTATTCTTAATCCTTCATCCCTCATCCTTGGTTTGACTCCCTCCTCTTTGAATAGATTGCCCAATTCGTCATGAAAAAAAACATTACTGAAGTTTTTTTCCGCTATTTTTTCAGTTTTGTGGGTCTATTCTCCGTAATAACAGGATTGGCTGATGTTATCAAAATTACATTAATTTTGAGGGAGTCGATAGATATTGCTTTCTGGTGTGAGGAAGGATGTATTTTATTAAAAGTTCCCGATCGCTGAGTTACTGTTATATTTCTTAATAAACCTTTTTTATGAGCTATCTAATCTTTAATAGCAATTAATGAAATTGTTTATCCCAAATACCGATATAAAGGTTGTTATGGGAATTTCGCTCAACTACTCCTTTAAAATTGTCGGTTATCAGATTCTCTTGACTGCTTTTGTTTAAGAACACCTGTTCTATATCTCTTTGAATCTCTGGGGAATATTCATCTAGGAGAATTTTTTCTACTGTTTGTTGAATGATTGCCAAATCTTTAAAGGATTGATGGAAACAAATCTCGGTTTGGCGTACCTTATTTGTGTCTAAATCTACTAAATACCCTAAATCAAACTGCCCAGTCGCCATATTTTTATATGATAAAGCTTTAGTATTTATCCAATACCCTTTACTTTGCTCTGTTGGTTGACCTAATAAATCAATTAGTTTTTCTTGGGTAGTACCTACGGCTATAACTGGTATTTCTCGGCTTTTGGATAGGGTTGCTGTTGGTTTAACTGGTGATTTAGTTAATGATTGAGGCAGGCTTACTACTGAATCATTAGAATCATTGGATTGATATTTAACAACTGGTTGGGTTGAATCATGATTTGCCACAGCGTAAACCATCCCCATACTTAATAATCCTATGCCAAACAAAATTGAGCTTACTTTAAGATCTAAGTTTAAAGATAATTTTTTCTGTGGTGGGGAAACGGCAGAATCTGAAATGAATATCGGGTGAGAATATAAGGCTTGCAACATTTCATCAGCAGATGTAAAACGTTCCCAAAGATGAGGAGAAATAGCACGATTAATAACTTTAACTAAATCAGTCTGCCAGCAACCTTGCTTACTGGTAATATCCCAACTGAATTGTGTAGGGGTTTTGCCTGTTAGTAAATAAATAGCAGTTAAACCCAAGCTATAGAGATCTCCATGACAATTTGATTCTGTTTGCTCAAATGCCGAAAAACTATGTTCGTTTTGTTTAGCAATAACTAAATTGTATTGCTCTAATTCTGATTCTACTGTTAGTTGTTCGACTCCTGAAAAATAAATCGGGATTGGTAAATATTGTTTTCGAGTAAATATATTGCCCTGATTATCCTCAGATAAAATAATATTACTCGGTTTTAATTGTCGATAACAAAGACCGTAGCTATGAATATATTTAAGAACAAATAGAATACTAATTAATATCTCTTTAACTTCAATATCTGATATTACGCCGTGCTTTTCTACCCTATGTTGTAAGGTTATACCCTTAATCCATTGACGCACTACATAGAAATCTTGCCCAAGCGTAAAATATTCATATAGCTGTGGAATCTGCTCATTTTTACTACTTAATTGTTGCCAAAGATTAGCTTCTTGACTTAATAATAGTTTGATTGATTTTGCTTGATAGTTATTTGATATTGAGCGAAATCTATGAATAATATAACGACGTAATCCAAAACGAGATACATCTTTAGCTAAAAAAGTTTCACTTATAGCATCACTACTTAAAATCTTTAAAATATAGTATTTATTTTGAATTATTTGACCCTTCATCAAGTCATCAAGAATATTGCTGTATTAACTACTAAGCGACTTTACATCAATTACTTAGGGTTGGTAAAAAAATCATGTAACTATTTAAATATTTTTAGTTTACTTAATCTGAACTTAGAATATACGAAATACTTTCTTATTTTCAAGAAAAATTATAGAATCTATAAGCATTGGGTAAACTGTTAAACAGTTTTTGATATATTTTAAGCTTTGATGCATTTAAACTGTACTAAGTAAAGTTGTTGTTTTTGCGTATAGCGACGGTATAAGAAGGTCTTTGTTTGGCTTCTCGCCGAGTTTTAACAATGCGAAAATCACGATCAATGTATAAATGCTCTAATTGAGGAGTAGCACCGAAGGAAGTTTTAAGTTTTTTAACTGTACTGTCATCTAGATTTTTTAACTCTATTTTGGTGGCTGTGTTTGCTTTACAATAGGACTGCATTGCTTTAGTAAACCAAGCGTCTGCTTTAGAGATGGTTAGAGCAACACCTTGCCATCTTAATGCTTGTTTAATGCCAATATTTTCAATCTGCCATCGACCATTTTCTACTCGATACTTTTGGATAATCATTAGATCGAAAGCTAGCAATACAGAAGCTAATTTCTGTAGCCAGCCTTTTAGTTTGCTACCTGGTGCATAACGAGCGATATTGGCATAATAGCCATCGTCATGAAAGATCTGATAGGATTGCTCTGCTACTCGACCTGGTAAAATGTCTTGAAAAGGAATAGTTGTCCAAATAGGAGTCCAGACACCGAGAATCAGGGGAACTTGATCTTCAGCCTGTAGGGAGGAATTTCGCCGACTTAACTCGGTGACAATAGGTTCTAAATGTTCTTGATAAAACTGAACTTTTTGCTTGAGGGGTTGAAAATCGCGATTACGAGTAAGTTCAAGTAACTTTTGTTTGAGTTCCGCCGTATTATTTTGGGATAGTTGCTGAGTATCCGAGGCAGGATCATTAATCATAATAGATAATTTTAAGAGATGGTTTAATTAAGTCAGTGAAAAGAATTGCTAGACGTAATTTTTTTTAAAGCTTGGGCGATTAACGAGGCAATCAAAACTATTTGTAGTTGTAACTCAGCTTCTTCTGCGGATACAGTATTGGTTATAGAAATTTGATACTAAGTTTATCAGTAACAGCTTAGGCTAATTAAGGATTTGGCGTACCCGCGAAAAGCTTAAAGTTACCAGTCATTATATAGGTGTAGGAACTGGTTGCGGAATCGGTGTAGGAACTGGTTGCGGAATCGGTGTGGGAACTGGTTGCGGAATCGGTGTGGGAACTGGTTGCGGATTAGGATTAGGATTAGGAGGGGTTGGAGGTGTTTCAATCATGATTTTTTGGTTAGTAATTAGGGGCGAATAGTTCGCCCTTGCGATTAGCTTGTAGGGAGTAAAATTTAATTTGTTACTTGTATTTACGTGTAAATAACCTTTCGTCTGTAAGGTAGTTACTGAGCGATAAATTATTATCACAATTGTTGCTGCAAGTATTTTATACCGTAGCAAGCTGTTTGACTTTATCTTCTAATGTTTGCTGAAGAGAATCAAAGGGTTGAATAAATTTATCAATTCCCTCCTCTAATAGTTCTTCCATTACTTTATTGAGATCGATATTAAAATCTGGTTCTTGGAGACTAGCTATAAGTTGTTTAGCCTTCTCAACATCAGTCTTAATCGAATTAGCGGTAATGTCACAATGGTCGGCACAGGCATCTAATGTGTTTAGCGGTAGAGTAATTACCGTATCTTCCCCAACTAATTCGTTAACATACATCACGTCATTATATTCGGGATTTTTGGTACTGGTACTTGCCCACAATAGTCTTTGGACATTTGCACCTTTTTCTGCTAAAGCTTTCCAGCGATCAGTATTAATAATCTCCTTGAATTTTTGATAGGCTAACTTAGCATTAGCGATCGCTACTTTACCCTGAACCTGGCGCAGACGGACTTCTTGGTTTAAGGTTTCTGTACCGATGTTCTTAAGTTTTTCATCAATGCAATCGTCGATTTTGGTATCGATGCGACTAAGAAAGAAACTGGCAACAGAAGCAATTTTATCGATTGGTTCATCTTTGTTTACTCTCGCCTCCAAAGCGCGAATATATGCCCAAGCTGCTTGTTCATAACTTTTTACTGAAAATAATAGGGTAATGTTAACGTTAATTCCTTCAGTAATTACTCGTTCCATAGCAGCAAAACCTTCAGGTGTACCAGGAATTTTAATCATGACGTTTTCACGCTCGATCGCCCGATAGTAGCGTAATGCTTCTTCTATCGTGCCTTCGGTGTCTCTTGCTAGGTGCGGTGAAACCTCAATGCTGACATAGCCGTCTAATCCGCCAGTTTGTTCGTAAATTATTTTAAAGCGATCGCAGGTATCTTGAATATCTTTAAAAATCAGCGTCTCATAAATTTCACTCACTGGTTTGTTTGCTTTAATTGCTGCTTCGATGTCAGCATCATAAACTTGATTGCCAGCAATGGCTTTTTCAAAAATAGCAGGGTTAGAAGTAATACCCTTTAATCCGTAATTTTCGATCTGCTGTTCTAATTCACCCGACTCAATCAGACTGCGACTGAGGTTATCCATCCAGACACTTTGTCCGTAATTATTAATTTCTAAAAGTGAATTTTTATTAGTCATAATTTATTATTCTCCTTTTTTTTATTAAATAAATTTTTTCTAATTCAGATTATTTTCATTTGTACCTTAAGCTGCCAAATCTGTCTTAGCGATCACTGCTACACTATTGAACTAACCAAAGACAGCAATAATTAACAACACTACAGTAGAGTTTACTAAATGCTTTTTTCAGTGAAGATTCTAATTAAGCCAATAATTATGAGAGTAGCTAATAATAGTAAGATTGATAAGTTAATTGTTAATTAAAGCCATTTTTAATACTCCTGCTCTTTAATTTTTTGGATGAAAAGTTTAAATTCCCTTTGATAACAGTAAACAAGAGTTAGGCAGAAAAACTTTTCTTTTATGTACGAGATAAAATGTCTTTGTTTTTATATGCTAGAAAACAGAGCAACAGTGTTTCTTCCTACTAAAGATAGATCATCAGTCTAATTTTCAATAATTGCTGTATTTGTACTAAACAAAATTTATCTTTTAGGTCATAAGGAGTCTTAAAAAACCGATTAGGAAACTTTTAAAATTATGTAAACAGTTAAACATTTTTTTATATATCTTATGCAGTATGCAAGAATTCTAGAGTTAGCTGATTAAATTCTAATTCGTATTCAACTTGCGCCCAATGTCTACAATAATTAAAAATATGAAGACGACTATGAGGTAAAAGTTTAAAACCAAGATAGGCGTGCTTAACTAGAATCACTCGATCTTGTTTACCCGAGAAAATCAGAGTTGGTGGAGTGATTTGGGGCAAATTATTGACAATCGGCTCAAATATCTGATTTTTAAGCCCCCATAAGTTGAAATTACTCCTCCGCAGGGAAATAATTGCCTGTTTTTTTCCTGGGAGTTTAAACAATTGATAACTAAGCTCAATCCATTCTCGAGGTAATGATTTTTTAGAATTGTAAAAACAAGAACTTAATATTACTTTTGCACCCTGAAGACTAGGTTGACTCAAGTTGGCGATCGCTTGAAATATTGCTCTAAATTTGTTGATTATTCTTATTGCTGCCTAGCTATATCATTTACCCAACACAAGCCTATAATTGCTTCTACAGTTGAAATAGTTTGTGTACCAGTTAAAATATTTGGTCGCAATCTCTGTCAAAATAAAGAAATTCAATAAATTTAAGATTTTTTATGACTCCAATAACTTTCTTAAGTCTACTAGCAGGGCTAGTATTATTAGTAGTAGGAGCAGAATATTTAGTCAAGGGTGCATCTCAGGTAGCTGCTATTTTAAGAATACCACCCTTAATTATTGGACTAACTATTGTTGCTTACGGTACAAGTGCGCCAGAAATGGCAGTTAGCGTTATGTCTAGTTTATCAGGACAAGCAGACATTGCTATTGGTAATGTAGTTGGTAGTAACATTTTTAACGTACTCTTTATTCTCGGTGTATCGTCCTTAGTTACACCTTTAATTGTAACTCGTCAGTTGATTAGGTCTGATGTACCAATTATGATTGGTGTTTCAGTATTATTATTAGTATTTAGTTTAGATGGCAAACTAGGTAAAGTTGATAGTATTATTTTATTTGTTGGTGCTATAGCCTATACTTTATCTTTGATTTATCAAAGTAGTAAACAAAAAAGCGATGGAGAAGACGACGAATTTGCCAGGGAATATGGTAATTCTCCCGAACAATCAGCTTTAACTTGGGTAAAAAATATACTATTTATTTTTGGTGGATTAGCTTTACTAGTATTAGGTTCACGTTGGTTAGTAGATTCAGCTATTACCATTGCTAGAAGTTTAGGGCTTAGTGAACTATTAATTGGATTAACAATTGTAGCTGCGGGAACATCCTTACCAGAACTTGCAACCTCAGTTGTGGCTAGTTTTCGCGGAGAAAGAGATATTGCAGTAGGAAATGTATTAGGTAGTAATATTTTTAATATTTTAGCTGTTTTAGGACTTTCGGGAATAGTATCACCTGATGGTATTCAAGTTAGTAGAGAAGCAATCCAATTTGATATTCCTGTAGCGATCGCGGTTGCTTTTGCTTGCTTGCCAATTTTTTATTCTGGTAAACGTATTGATCGTTGGGAAGGATTATTGTTTTTATTTTATTATGCAGCTTATACAGGATACCTTATTTTATATACGACTAAAAATAATGAGGTGTTATCTACCTATATTAATATCATGCTATGGTTTGTTTTACCTTTAACGATAATTACTTTAATTACTGTTAGTATTCAAGAAAAAATTGCAGCTAAAAAAAGAAAAGGTAGTGGATCTTTATAATTTCTCATTGAGTAAATACTGTTTGCTATTTGATAATTAATCTTAAAATAGGGTTTGGCTCTTAGCTTTGCAGTTATTAGCTTTTAATTAATGATTGCTCGGTGATTATTATTACCTATTACCCACTACCTACTACCTATTTATTTTATCTCATCCTCTAGGGCTATCTAACTTCTGACTGCCGATAATTTCCTGAATTGTCCTAAATAAATTAATCTACTACGGCTATATAAGACATCAACTTAAGCTTAAAAATAATATATATAAGTTAATTAGTAATAGTTTTGCTATCTGAACTAGTTAGATAAGTAGGTAGGTTTAATTAAATATCAAGTGGTTATGGTACTGTTCAATTAACAGCTAACAGATAGGGCGTAAGCAGATTATTAATCGTATATATTTAATAAATTACCTCTAACTACCTATGATTATTTCTCCTATAAATAAACAACAAAGAAAACCAATAACCATCCTCTTATATATGAGATAAATTCTTATAGCAACGGAATATAGCCTAGTGCTTCTATTTTAATTTAAGTTAAATATCCCCTGGGGGTAATCATCCAGTCTGCATAATTGCGAGTAGTAGTGTTACCTATAATCACCGTAGTTAGCATATCAATGGGGTGATCTAACATATTAGCTAGCGAGGTTAAAGTAACCTGTTCATCATGTCTATATGCCCCGTGGACGATCGCCACAGGAGTATCTGCTTGACGATGTTGGGCAAAAATAGCTTGGGCGGTAATGATTTGTTGGGTGCGTTGCTGCGATCGCGGATTATAAAGGGCGGTAATAAAATCTCCACTAGCTGCTGCGGTAAGACGCTTTTGGATAACATCCCAAGGGGTTAATAAATCACTAAGGCTGATGGCGCAAAAATCGTGCATTAAGGGCGCACCCACTCGCGAGGCTGCCGACTGTAGGGCTGAAATTCCTGGTATTATTTGTACTTGGGGCGTTTTGCCATCCCAACCAGTTGCTTGTAATTCTTCTAATACTAAACCTGCCATGCCGTAAATGCCACAATCTCCAGAAGAAATAACGGCGACTGTTAAACCCCATTGGGCTAATTCAATAGCTCGTCTAGCTCTTTGTTGTTCTTGGGTGATGGGGGAAGATTCGACAATTTGCCCAGATCGCACTAAAGAACTAATTAAATCGGTATAAAGCTTATATCCAATTACTACATCAGCTTCAGTTATGGCAGTTTTAGCAGCAGGGGTAAGATGTTCTAGGTTTCCTGGTCCAGTGCCAATAAGATATAGTTTGCCTATCCTATTTATATATTCTACTTTAGATTGGGCAATTGCTACCGTTACTGCTCCTAATTCTGTTTCAGATTTAAATATTTGTTTGGCGACAATTAAGTTTTGTGCAATTTTAATGGCAGCAGCTTCGGCTACACTAGGAGTTCCAACTTCTTGCTGGACGATTTGAGAGGGGGTTGGGACTTCTACTTGGTTTAATTCTTCTGCTTTAAATGTTTTTAGCAATAAGTTACGCTGTTGGCATAATTCCAAAATTCCTACTTCATCGCTTTTTATGTCTATAGTTGCTATACCCGCGATCGCTTGTGTAGCCAGATGATAGGTTTTACAAGTTTCATCAATTGCCGTGGCTATTAATTTACTGGATGTGCCTCTTTCACAACCAATACCCACCCACAATACTTTTGGATGCCACTGCACCATAGGATAATCTGAGGTGGGAGTTATTTTACGTCCTTTAGCACTGATCCAAATACAGGCTTTAGTATTAGGGGTTGGGGAGTCTGAATTATTTAATTTAAATGAATGGTTTGGGGGTAATTGTTGCTGCCATAAACTCGAACCTGCATCTTGAATTACTTCTATGGTTTCTTGTTTACTAATGGCTGCCATTACCCAATTCCAATTACCATCTCCCTTTACCCAACCATAGGTATATCCCAAGGTATCGATCGCTGGTAAACCTAAATTATCAGATGCCCCTGTAATAATTGCGGTGGCATTAATCTGACTTGCCACTAATTGCGCCAATAAATCTGCTTTTCCCTGATGTCCACTACAAAGACTAATTACATATTTACCTTGGGCATCAATTACAACTACCGCAGGATCTTCACTCTTATTTTTTAGTAATGGGGAGATCAACCGTACCACCGCCCCAGCAGCCAAACAAAATATAAAAGCGTTATTTTCTGTCCAAATCTCAGTCAGATGTTCTCGCAGAGAATTATTGTAATATTGAGCATTATCTTGTTTGCCGACTGATTTAGGCAACCAGAGTTTAATATCAGGGTTTTGAGCTAAAGGTGTTAATATTTGTGCTGCTTGATGATGAGTAGCGATCGCTGCGATCGGTGTAAACTGATGGAAATAGGAATTATTCATTATCTAGAGGCTTTTGGTCAACAATCAATATAACAGTATTACTTAGCATCCTTTCAATCTTTGTCTTATTAAAGAGGAGTCAGGTAGGAGAGGGGAGTCAGGAGTCAGGTAGGAGAGGGGAGTCAGGAGTCAGGTAGGAGAGGGGAGTCAGGAGTCAGGAGGTACTAAGGGTTGAGTAATCCCACAAGGGGACAATGAGAGTAATCCCACAAGGGGACAATGAGAGTAAAAAGTAACGAGTAACGCGCTACTTAATACTTATAAGGAGTCGGTAGTTAGAAGGTAATGTTTATTAAAAACTAAAAGCTAATAGCTAAGAGCTAAAAACTAAAAACGGTGCATCACTATCTTATTAATCTCCATCAAAGACAAGCAAATTACTTATTACTTAACTGTTGTTGTAATTTATCCAATTCCTCGCGATCGCGTTTTAATTCTTGTTCTAATTCTTGTAATTGTTCACGACGAGTTTCTATTTCCAAAGCACGTTGATTTAATTCGAGATTTTGAGCGGTGATTTCTTGTCTCCATTTCTCCACTTTACTTTGTTCGGTTTCGATAAACTGGGGATTGATGGCGTTTTTAGTCAAATGTTGTTGTAATATGCTTAAAACCCAGTCTTTAGCATCCTGCACACTAATAATATGTTGATTTGCTTCTGTTTCTACTAGTACCAAAACCCCTGCACCCAAAGAACTTTCTTTAGTCAGAAGTAATGCTTGGGAATTGTCAACCTCCCAAACATATTCTGATTCTTGACGAGCAAGTACTTGTAACTGTATATCTCCCGAATTAGGATTAATTTGAACTTGAGCTAAATAAATCATGGTTTCTCGGAGTGTTATACACCAATGCAGTAGTAAAAATCATTAATGATAGTGCTACTTTAAACGATCTAAACGCTCCCGTAATATTTCTGCTTGTTTTTGAGCTTCTGCTAAGTCATTTTCTGCTGTTTTGATAACTTCTGCTGGTGCTTTGTTTACAAAACCAGGATTTTTTAATCTTCCACCCAAAGATTTAATCTCTTTTTCAATTTTTTCTAATTTCTTTTGTAGTTTAGCTTCTAATGCAGCCACGTCAACTAAACCAGTTAAAGGAATCAAAACTTGTACTGTTCCTGTAACTCCTGCAATTACCTGTCCTGGATCTTCTGTTAGGGTGGGAGTAATAATTAATTCCCCTACTTTTGCCAGATCTTGGATATAGGTTTGTGTGGATTTTAAAAGATCGGCTTCTGTTTGGCTTTCGGTTTGCAGTATTACTTTAATTTTCTCTCCTGGTTTAATTACCGACTCGGCGCGCAGGTTACGAATAGTACTAATGACCTTAAACAGTAAATCAAAACTTTGTTCTAATTGAGGATTAATAAACTCTTCTACAACTTCGGGATAGGTTTGCAGGGCGAGAGTTTGTTTTCCTTCTGCTTTAGTTAAAGTTTGCCAAATTTCTTCGGTAATATGGGGCATAAAGGGATGAAGTAGTGTAAGAATACCTTCTAAAACATAGCCTAATGTTTGCTGTGCAACTTGGCGAGAGGTTGAAGTTTCATCTTGCCACAGACGGGTTTTTACTAATTCGATGTACCAGTCACAAAAATCATTCCAGATAAATTCGTATAAACCTTTGGCAGCTTCCCCTAAACCATATACCTCAATATTAGTTCGAGTTTGTTTTACGGTTTGATAATAACGCGATCGCAACCATTGATCTACTAATTCTAGATTGGTTTCTGGTTTACCTAATTCTTGGGGAGTTTTACCCTTAAGATTCATCATTACAAACCGTGAAGCATTCCACAGTTTATTAGCGAAGTTACGGGAAGCTTCTACTGATGCTGATTCTTGTAATTTACGATCATAATCAAAGCTAATATTTTGTCCTGCACCCACAACTTTAGTAATTAGGGTATAACGTAGGGCATCTGCACCATATTTATCGATCATTAATAGAGGATCGATACCGTTATTTTTCGACTTGGACATTTTTTGCCCATTTTCATCTAATACTAGCCCGTGAATATAAACATCTGCAAAGGGCATCTTATCAGTAAAATGTCCTGCCATCATGGTCATACGAGCAACCCAGAAAAAGATGATATCAAAACCTGTAACTAGGGTTGTGGTGGGATAATATTTATCTAGATCCGCAGTAGCTTCAGGCCATCCCATAGTCGAAAAGGGCCATAAACCAGAAGAAAACCAAGTATCCAATACATCGGGATCTTGTTCCAATTGAATATCATTGCCATATTGCGCGATCGCTTTTTCCTTGGCTTGAGCTTCATCATATGCGACAATAAACGGAGTATGATCATTAATCTCGCCCCCCGTTTCGGAAATGACATACCAAGCTGGTATCTGGTGTCCCCACCATAATTGACGAGAGATACACCAGTCTTTTAACTTAACCAACCAATCACGATATACTTTCTTCCATCTTTGGGGAACATAATTAGGGGAATTATCCTCATCCAAACAAGATAAAGCTTTACTCGCTAACGGTTCAATTTTGACAAACCATTGGGTAGATAATAAAGGTTCTACAGGTACTTTACCGCGATCGCTGAAGGGAACACTATGACGATAAGCTTCAACTTTAACTAAATTGCCCAATTCTTCCAGTTTTTTTACTACATTCTCACGCGCCACAAAGCGATCTTGTCCCTGAAACTCCCCTGCATTCTCATTGAGGCTGCCATCCTTATTCATAATATTAATCATCGGCAGGTTATGGCGTTTACCCATCTCAAAATCATTAGGATCGTGGGCTGGTGTCACTTTTACACACCCTGTGCCAAATTCAGGCTCGACAAATTCATCCCCAATAATTGGAATTTCCCTACCAACTATAGGTAGCTTCAAGGTTTTACCAATATATTGCTTATATCTTTCATCTTTGGGGTTAACCGCCACTCCAGTATCCCCCAACATCGTCTCAGGGCGAGTCGTTGCCACTTCCAAATAACCACTACCATCACTCAAAGGATAACGGAAATGCCACAGATGCCCATCTACCTCTTGGTTTTCTGCTTCTAAGTCCGATACAGCCGATAGCGACTCAGGACACCAATTAACCAAATAATTACCACGGTAGATTAACCCTTCCTCATAAAGCTTAATAAAGGCTGTCTTCACTGCTTGTGACAACCCCTCATCCATCGTAAATCTTTCCCTCGTCCAGTCTGCTGATACCCCCAGACTCTTTAACTGATTAACAATAGTATTGCCAGACTCTTCTTTCCACGCCCAAGCCTGTTTTAAATACTCTTCCCTACCAATTTCCTGACGGGTTTTACCTTCGGCTTTAATTTGCTTATCAATGATTGTACTGACGGCAATACTAGCGTGATCTGTCCCTGGTAGCCACAAGGTATTGCGCCCAATTAAACGATGATATCTAATCAAAGTATCAATCAACGCACTTTCAAAAGCGTGTCCCATATGTAAACTTCCCGTAACGTTTGGCGGGGGAATTACAATGCAATAAGGTTCGCCAGGATGGTTAGGATCGGCTTTAAATACTTGCTTTGAGCTCCAGTATTGCTGCCATTTAGCTTCGGTTTGCTTAGGATCGTATTGAGTAGAGAGGTTGGTTTCAGTTGCGGTCATTTGAACTAGCAGAGGTATGAGTAGTTAAAGCAATTATTTATTGTATATTCATTGCCGTCACTCTTGCTAATTGGTTACTGGGCTATGAATGCAATTTATTATTTCTGAGTTGTAACTTTCTTTCTTTTATATCTATTCTTCTATTGATTAGATTAGCTGTCGTATATACAGGCGATGTTAATTGTCTCAAGCAATAGGGAACACTATAAAAGACAAGTTACATTAAAGTAGTATGAGACATACTGAATCAAAAGAACTTAAACTAGAACTATATAAAATAGCAATTGAGACTCGAAACTTTGAAATTAAATTATTTTGGCAAAGGTCAAATTACTTCCTGGTTTTAAATACATCTATTGCAGTTGGAGCATTTACAAAAGTAGCTGAAAAATCTCAAATTTACTTTTTATTATTGGGAATAGTTGTTTCATTTTTATGGTTTTTGGTAAATATAGGTAGCAAGTATTGGCAGGTAAGATGGGAATACGAAGTAGCAAAATTAGAAAAAGAAATTAACCAAGAAATATATCTATTTTCTGCTAATAAAAAAGCAACAGATAATGCGGTTAAAGAATTTCTATCAGGTTATAGACAACAAGATAGTTTTCCAAGTTTATGTGACTCTTTTATTTTGGTTAAACCTTCTGTTAGCAAAATAATGATATGTCTTTCTGTAATATTTGTTATTTTTTGGAGCGTAAGTTTCTTTGTAATGATAATAGATATCTTTGCATAGCCCATACTTTACCTTCAGTGCTAGTTTCACATAATACGATATGAAAGAATATTTAATTATTTAGAAAATCTAGTATTTAATTGTTTCTAGTTCCTTATTAGCTATCGTCCATAGTTCTCGAATCACACTATCTGTATGCCATGCAATTTCATTATTAAGCGAGGTTATTGCGTAATCATCTTGTTTATCTTTTATCTCTGGAAAAGACTCCAAAATTGGTTTCATCTGTACATCGCTAATACAGTTATATTCATACTCGTATGAATAACATTCTTTCCAAAAAGTATAAGTCATTTCGTGTATTTTGATGATCTTTTCAAAAGCTTTTTTTTCTCTTGAATTCTTTATTTGTCTAAAGGCATATATTAAATCGGCAACTAAATTACCATATTCATTTTGATTAATACCTACTTCTGTTTTAGCCTGAAGTTTATCTAGCACTTTTTTAGTTTCTAATGCTTCTTCACTAGTTCCACAAGAGCTTAATGTAATACAGATGACAAAAAAATAAATATATTTTTAACTGTAGCCAGCAATATTTTGCTTTTCATAATGGTATTTCCTACTATAATTTTAATAGTGCGACTATACTAGTATTCCCCTTATCAATAAAATAATTACAGTATCCTGTGATGTTGCTTTATAGCTTTTATAGATATAAATAGCTATCGAACGTAGTTTTATAAATTTGCTAAATAACTATTTGCTATTCTATTAAGATAAATATTTTTTGAATGTGATTGCCATCATTATTGGATCATTTAATAAACTATAAAAATTAAGTTCATCATGGAGAAAATAAAAAACATTACTCGCTTCAGCTAAAGCAATCAATTCTTTTTGAGAAGGATATGGTAGTATTTGTATATTTGTATATAATTTTTCCTCCAAGAGTAATCTTTCCTCATCGGAGAGAGATTGAATAACTTGATATATGGATTCAATAAGTTGGGTATTCATTTAATCATTACACTTAGTTACTTCATCTTAAATGTAAATATTTTTTGTATAAATGTTGAAATGTTTAACAGGATAAAAAGAGCGGTCGCCTTAAAGATTATTTTATAAATTATCCTTTAAAAGAATACAAAATAAATCTTTACGTATCAAATTACTATTGCGTGGAGTCAAGAAGATTAATGTTATTTAACTCCTCTCCCCGATTTTGCTGAAGAAGTTATGCAGCCTGTGACTCATGGAGATACTTGTCAGGCAGCTTTGCAACATGGCTTAGAAGTAATGGAAGAATTAATTTTACATTTACAAGCAGAAGGTAAATCTTTACTAGTCGCTAAGTTAGTTTCAGCCTAATCTAATTTTATTATAATGGGTTTAGTTTAAGCGCGATCGCACTTGTCAAACATATTAAGAAAAAGCGATCGCATTATAATATTGCAACAGCATCAATTTTTTAAGCTCAATATCTATATCTACTATTAATTATCTTCGTCTTTTTTACCTTTCTTTTTACTTTCAGGAAGATCAATAAATACTCTTTGATCAGCTTCCACTCCCTCAAGAATTTGGGTTTTATCACCTAAATATAATCCTACTTTCACTGGTTTAAATTCTGGCTGATTATTTTCCCCAGGTATCATAACTCCCTGTTCACCATTTTCTGTAAAGATGGCTACAGTAGGTACAACTAAACTATCATTTAATTCCTGACCTAAAAAAGTTAGATCTGCATTCATTTTAGAACGTAAAACATCTTGTCCTGTAAGTAAGTTAACCCTAACTTCAAAGGAGGTAACATTTTCCTTAACTACTGCTTCAGGGGCAATACGTTTGATCTCCCCCATAAACTCTTTATCGGGATAAGCATCAGCTATAATTTTAGCTTTTTGTCCTGGTTTTAATTGACCAACATCTAATTCTGGAACTTCGGCAACTACTTCTAATCCTTGAGCTAAGGCTAAAATAGAGTTGGCAGAAGCTGAGGCGGTGCTAGAGCCTGAAGTACTAGGAGCAACATATGCGCCTTCTACAGCGTATCTTTGGGTAACAATGCCATCAAAAGGTGCTTTAACAATACTATCTGCATATTGTATTTGGGACTGTTCTAAAGAGGCGGAAGCTTTTTCTAGGGAGGCTTCTAAGGCTGCTACTTCATCCCCTGCGGTTGCTTGTCTTTGCTGTAGGGCAATTTTAGCCTCATTGATTTCTGCTTGGATTTGAGCTATTTCTGAACCACCAGTACTTTGTAACTGTGCTAGTTTCTGACGTAATTCGCTTATACTAGACTGAGCATTTTGATAACTGTTGTTTACTTCATCAAAGGTATCCTGAGCTATACCTCCTTGTTGTAAGAGATATTGGTTACGTTTTACTCGCTCTTGTGCTAGCTTTAATTGAGATTCGGCGGATTTAATTTGTGCTTTTGTTTGTTCGATATCTGTGGGAATTCTACTCTGAGCTTGGGCTAATCTTGCTTCTGCTTGTCTTAATCTAGCCTCTGCTTGAGCAATTTCGGCATTCACTTTGGCTCTTCCTTCCCCAAAACTCGCCTGAGTTTGTTTTAAGTCTGCTTGCGCCTGAGAGGTTTGGTTAGCAAGTTCGGTATTTTCCATAATTGCTAAAGTTTGACCTACTTTAACGCGATCGCCTTGTTCTACTAATAGTTTAACTAGTCTACCAGGTTCTTTAGGACTAACATTAACGCTTTTTATAGGTTCAATTCTGCCACTAGCTTCGATTTCGACATTTAAATCTTCTGCTTTTACAGGTACAGTTAAAGCATTTAGGTCTATTTTGGGTTTGGAGTTTTGAATAATTCTATAACTAGTAAACCCAATTAATGTTAAGCAAAGTGCTACTAATCCTGTAACTGCAACTGGATAATGTTTGGAATTACGATTTACCGCTAGTTTCATTGATATATTATTATTATTTCCTAATCGAGAGGTTTTAATTGACCCAAGTTTGACAATTAATTTACTTTTCGCGCTTGTGATCAAGTAGTAAAGACATCACCACTAACTTTAGACTCTTAATATATGTTAACTTTATTTAACCTTGATTAGCTTATGAATCGTTAATTAGTAAGATTTTTTGAAATCCCTATCTATCTTTTGTCAATAGTGGTAATACCTATAATTGATTGAGATTTAGTAACTATCAAGGTATTTATTGCCACTCAACCTCTCCATCGGGTTAATATTTTCCCATTGAGCATACATATTCAGCAATATCCATGTCGTTTAAGAATAATCTTTTACCTACAGAAATTATCTTGACTCCCGCACGCCAATGTATCGGCAAAATAAATCTAGATCGTCAATTACAACCAGGTAATTATATGGATTTTGAGGGGAAAACCTATGCTATTCTGGAGCGACATCATTTTTATCAATATCGTGTTGGAGGGTATAGATTTGATAAAGCTACCCTTCATGTTCAAGAGTCATCTAGACCTGAAGAAACTACTTTAATCGGCGATCGCTATATAATTGGTAATGCTAGTTGTCGCTTTAATGCTCGATCTGAAATTATGCGTTGTGCGGTTAATCCAGAAGGTCCTTGTGCTGGATGTCGTTATTTTGAGCCTATTCTTAAGTAATATGAATTACCAAAAAGAATGCTAGGAATTTATAAGGAGTCAGGAGTCTGAAAAAATCTACTACCTACATTGTCCCCTTGTGGGATTACTTACTACCTAAAAACCGTTCTATTTGTAGCCAACATTTAAATAATTCATATAACAATATCACAGATTAGTTGGTTTTAATATTAAGAACTAATTAAACTCTTAATAATTTAATTCTGCGTTGAAGATGAATATTATCCTGCTCAAGTAATTTATTTTGACACTGAAGTAAATTGATTTTTTGTTGCGCTTTTTTAAATAGTCTTTGACAGGTTTGTAAACTTTTATTGTTTTGGGCAATTTTTTGTCTAGCGGTTTGCTCTTGGATAAATTGAGCAATCAACCATTTATATTTTAGTTGTAATGTTTGTAAACCTTGATGCAATTCGGTTTGTAAGCTTTGAATTTGGCGATCGCTTAGTTCTAATTGTGCTTTTAATTTAGCAATTTCGAGGTTTTGCTGTGTAATTATGGCTTCTTTTTGTAGCAATATTTCACTTTTTATAGCAACTATTTCATCTCGACATTGAGTTTTAATTGTTGCCACTTCTTGCTTTTGATCTGCAATAATTTGTTTAAGTTTTTTTATTTCTGCCTGTTGTTGTTCGGCGGTTAATTTTTTTTGATCTATTATGGTTTGATAACTATTTTGTATCCATTCATGTTGTTTTTTAAAAGCTCTTCTAGTGGCTTCATATTTAATTGTATTGAGGATGGCTTCTTTTAAATATCCTTCATGTTCATTTTTTATTTTAACTAATAATAGATCGTAATTAGTTGCGAGATGACGTAACTCATCACAATTAGCTTGAATATAATTAACTAACTGCTCACTTTTAGAATCCACTAGATAAGCACTGTAACCTTCCCCTTTAGGAGAAAAACAGATTATTTGATCTTTCCAATTCTGAATTATTTCTTGTAAACTCCATCTAGTTTTAGTTAGATTCATGAGCAGTACCAGTATCTTATATTTTTTATTTAGATTTATTGTTCCCTATTACTTTAAAGTAGTAACTAAAAGTAGGGATAATTTTTTCATTAATCACAATAACTAGATTTCAATAATCGACTAAGATTATGCTGGGATAAAAATTGTTCTAACCAAGCCCTTTTTAACAAGTCTAAAGTTGAGGCGGATTTAAGATTATATTCCCATTGCGCGCCTTTCCAACAGCTAATATAACTAGCTAAATCATCATAAGCTTCTTCGACTGCGGTTTCACCAGTTAATTGATGATATTGTTGTGTTTCGATAGCCGTAACTAAGGCTTTAATATCTTGTTGAAATTTTTCAAACTCTTGATTATTTTTAGTAAGTTTATCAAGAAGATGTACACATTGCGACCAGGAGTTTTTAGATCTAAAATCGAATTGTTGATCTTTAATGATTGGGAAAGCTAATTTTAATTCGTAGAGATTATTCACTTGTGCCAGTTGGTAGGCTTTAGCTTTAATTATCTGTAAAGGAAATTTTTCAGGTGAGGTATATATTTCTAGAGACATAATTAAGTCTAGGTTTTGCAAACTTTGAATACTAGTTAATCTATTTAATTCATGTTGAGATAATCCTAATTGTAAACAACGTTGATATTCAGCCATTAAAATTAATTTAGGAGCATTTAATTGTAATTTTACTAATCCTGCTAATTGATATGGTTTTAACCTTTGCTGTAAAACTGTATATTGCATTTATTTTAATTCTCCTATTTTAGAGTAATAAAAAACTACCAGTTACATTGCCACAACTTAATTGTTTTGTCGCTACTACTACTAACTAAGGTCTGATAATCACAAGCGATCGCTATGCTATTAATTTTATTATTATGAGCTTGAATACTAGCTATTTCTTTACCTGTGGTTAGTTGCCAAAGTTTTATATTACTATCCCAACTACTACTAATTATACTTCTGCCATCCTTACCAAAGACAACAGTAGATATGCGATCTTTATGACCTTCTAAAATATAAATTAGTTTACCTGTAGTTAGATCCCACAGTTTTATTTGATGATTATAACTACCTGTTGCAAGTAAATTGCCATCGGGGCTAAAAGCTATAGATAAAACACCTACTTCATTATTAATTGAACTAATAATTTGACCTGTTTTAGTTTGTCTAATATTTATTTCTGGATCTAAACCACCACTGGTAAATAGTTGTCCGTCGGGGCTAACTGCTAAACAAGTTATCTCACTAGTTACTGTAATATTATTAATTTCCCTAGCTCGATTTATATCCCAAATTTTTAGACAACTATCTGCACCATAACTAAATAAAGTTTGATTGTCTGGACTAATTTCTACTGCCAAAATACTACCCAGATGCCCATCACCATACCCACCAAAAGTTCTGATAATTTTTTTACTTCTTAAATCCCAAAAACGAATAGTTTGGTCTTGACTACCACTAATTAAAGTTTGACCAGTTTGACTGATAGTTAAGCAAGTAATTGGAGCGGTATGACCTGCTAAAATAGCTATAAGCTGACCCTTTTTTAAATCCCAAAGTTGAATTTTAGGCTCGTTACTAGCACTGGCAAATATTTGATTACTATAACTAATAGCTAAATGATTTATAGAATTGTCTAGTAAAATTTGATAGTAACACTGTAAAAAATCTTTATTTTGTTGTGATTTATTTATATTAGGATTTGTGGCAAAAGATTGCTTATAAATGTCCTCAAGTTTAGATACAGATGGCTGATTTATAGTAGTATAAGGTTGCTGAGAAACACTATTAGATTTAGAGCCAGCTTGCTTACTTTTCTGATTTCTAACTTTAATTTGATGTATTTTTCTAAATTCCGCGTCAGCCTGATATTCGTAACCTAATTTAGATAAAATAAAACCCCGATATTGATAAGCTTCTAAAAAATCGGCATTTAATTTAATAGCTTTAGCAAAACTATTTAAAGCATCCTGATAATTTTGAGACTCTGCGTAAGCTACCCCTTGTTGATAGAAAAATTCGGGAGTACGTTGTTGCTTATTTACAGAGGGTTGAGAAGAATTAACATCTACATCTATAATATTATTGCTACCATTAGCCAAATAGTCTTTAATTGTGGCGTAGGCTTGATTAATCTTTTTAATCTCAATTTCAGCCTTAGCTTTTAGCGCAGGATTATCAGTATAACGATCTGGATGCCAAATTTTTGCCAGGTTACGGTAAGCTTTTTTCGTCGCTTCGGGAGATGCTTTAGGTTGAATTCCTAGAATTGCATAACATTGGGAGATATTATTCATATTTCAGGTTGAGATTTTGGCTATAATAATTTCTAAACTCAAGTGTTTTATTAACCGAGCTTAACCTGAATTTTTAAGACTAGCTGCGATCGTGTAGCGTTACCTGCGGTAATTTAAATCATAATTAGCGATTATTTTAAGCAGGCGCAGACAAAAATAGTTAAGAGATCCTAGGGAGATTAATAGCAAATTCTCAAACCGCAGATCATCTTAACTTCCTATTAAGCAACAAAATATATTTATTCCTATGTGGTGTATTCGGCGTTTATTTCCACATACTTATAAGTCAAATCACAACCCCAAGCAGTACTTTTACCCGAACCTACCCCAACATTAACAGTAATTAAGACAGTATCATCTTTTAAATATTCCCCAGCAGCAGCTTGCTTGAGATAATTACTAGCTGCCTGACGGTCAAAGTCTTGAGGCTGACCATTCTTCATCAATAATATATCTCCCAGTTGAATAGTCAACTGATCTTGATGAAACTTAACTCCCGCCCTACCAGCAGCAGCAGCAATTCTACCCCAATTAGGATCGCGTCCAAAGACAGCAGACTTAACTAGAGATGAGCTTACAATGGTTTTAGCTATTTGATTCGCAGCCTGATCATCTTGCGCACCTGATACTTGTACTTCTATTAAACAAGTTGCACCTTCCCCATCACGAGCGATCGCTTTAGCTAGATACTGACAAACTTCTGTAAGCATCGCTTCTAGTTTTCGAGCATTGGGACTATCATCGGTAATGGCTGTAGTCCGAGACTGTCCATTTGCTAAGGCGATTACTGAATCATTTGTACTGGTATCCCCATCAACGCTAATCTGATTAAAACTTTTATTAACAGCGCGTTTAAGCATCTCCTGCCACAAATTAGTGGAAACGGCAGCGTCACAAGTAATAAACCCTAGCATAGTTGCCATATTTGGCGCAATCATCCCCGATCCTTTAGCAATGCCACCAATACGCACAGGGCGATCTTCAATCATCGTTTCTAAAGCAATTTCCTTAATTACCAAATCAGTAGTAATAATTGCCTTGGCTGCATCTTCTCCCCCTTGTCCTGTAGCTTCTCTAACAATTAGAGGGATAGCTTGACGTAAAGCATCCATTTTAATTCTTTGTCCTATTACTCCCGTAGAAGCCAAAAGTACCTCTTCTTGAGCAATATTTAATACTTGGCTCAATAACTTAGCCGTGGTGATCGCATCCTCCCATCCAGCCTCCCCAGTAGCTGCATTAGCTTGTCCTGCATTACATAAAATTGCCCTAGCACTAGCTTTATTTTGTAGCAATTGACGACAATAATCTACACAAGCAGCACGCACTTGAGAAGTAGTAAATACCCCAGCAGCGATCGCTTCTGTTTCTGATAAAATTAACGCGAGATCTTTTGCCCCAGTCGATTTTAACCCTGCTGCAATTCCTGCTGCTCGAAAGCCTTTAGGTGCAGTTATTCCGCCATTAACTACCTGCCAGTCTGTCATTGGTATGCAATTATTTAAGATTTGGTTTAAAGCTGATTATACCAAGAGTCTTTATTTTGGTTTCAGTTGTTTTAAACTTTGTCTCTAACTAATATTAATTGACTCTTAGATAGTGTGGGGATGTTTTTTAGCTATTAGCTTTTAGATCCTCCTGACTCGCTACTCTCATTGTCCCCTTGTGGGATTACTCCTGTCTCCTGTCTCCTAATTACTACCTACTACCTAACTCCCAACTTGACTACTCCGCACAAATTCGTAATTTGTATCATATAACTGTGGTAGATTGACATTAGCTTAAATTTAGATCGGTTTTAATGAGGATCAGTCATTAAACGTAAGGGGGAAAGCCCAGTGAAAATCTGGCACTGTCCCGCAACTGTGAAGAAGTTTGTCTTAAGACTCAAAAGTCAGAATGCCCACCGATTTTGCAAGTCAGATCAATATCCTATCTGCGAGGTACAGATTGTGTTAATTTTACAAAATGAGAATTATAGTTGTTTTATATCTACTCTACGAACAGTTAGTTTTTTAAAGTATTTATACAATCAATCAATCAAGTAATTGAGATTTCCTAATTAGTTTTCTATTTCAAAGCAAGTTAATCTATCACACCGTGCAAATTGGTCTAGGAAAAGATAATTATGCTGGGTGTAGAAGATCTAATACTGCTGTATTGAATTACATTGTGTCTAGTTTTCAGCGAATATAAATAATATGAAGAAAAATCAAGCGATCGCCAAATCCAATTCAGTAATCGTATATGGTTGCGTTGTGGTATTAATATTAGTTACTTTGGTGGCTAATATATCTCCTGCCTTAGCTCATCATGGAATGGGGGGAAAACTACCTAGTACTACTATGGAAGGATTGTTATCTGGTTTGGCACATCCTGTAATTGGTATTGATCATTTAGCGTTTGTGGTAGGTGTGGGGTTATTAGCCAGCTTGGGTAAAAGAATGGGAATAATGATTCCCCTGTTTATTTTTAGTACAGCTATGGGGACAATAATTCACTTGCAAAACATTAATTTACCCATAGTAGAAATAGTTGTAGCTGCTTCAGTATTGAGTGTGGGTATTTTTCTGGCGCAAGTTTATAGGGCAAATTTAAGTTATTTAGTTTTGCTAAGTGCGATCGCTGGTATATTTCATGGTTACGCCTATGGAGAATCGATTATTGGGGCGCAAACCTCAGCAGTTGGGGCATATCTGCTAGGTTTTTGTCTAATGCAATTAGTAATTAGCGCGATCGCTTTTTATGTGGGTAAAAGAGTTATACAAAATAGTGTAACTACTCAATCACCCTTAAGTCTTGCAGGCTTGATTATTACTGGCGTTGGTTTGGCTTTCCTTTCTACTAGTTTTGTGGGTTAAGTTTAGCCTCCGCAGCAGCATGGCAATATCTATCTAATCAATTTTACTATTTATATATAATGCACAAAATACCAGTTACCGTTATCTCAGGGTTTCTCGGCGCAGGAAAAACAACTTTAGTGCGTCATCTTTTACAAAATAATCAAGGGAGAAGAATTGCTGTATTAGTTAATGAATTCGGGGAAGTGGGAATTGATGGGGATTTATTGCGATCCTGTCAAATATGCGATGAGTCTGATAGTAGCAGTGATAATATTGTCGAACTTACTAATGGATGCTTGTGTTGCACCGTGCAGGAAGAATTTTATCCTGTAATGCAAGAATTACTTAAACGTCGGGATAAAATAGATTGTCTTTTAATTGAAACATCAGGTTTAGCCCTACCCAAACCATTAATTCAAGCTTTTAGGTGGCCGACTATTCGCAACAGTGCTACTGTAGATGGAGTGGTGACGGTAGTTGATTGTTATGCTTTAGCTACAGGTAGATTAGTGGGTGATTTGGAAGCCTTAGAATCTCAAAGACAGGCAGATCCGAATTTAGAACATGAAACCCCCATAGAAGAATTATTTGAAGATCAATTAGCTTGTGCAGATTTAGTATTGCTAACAAAAACCGATTTAGTAGATGCGATCGCTTTAGATAAAGTTAAAACTTGGCTTAAGGAAGAAATACAACCAGGAGTAAAAATAGTTACAGTTAGTCAAGGGGAAATTGACCCCAACTTACTTTTAGGTTTTAATGCTGCGGTGGAAGATAATTTAGATAGTCGTCATTCCCATCACGATCATGAAGAAGAACATCAACACGATGATAATATTAATTCCGTAGAACTTATTTTAGACCAAGCTTTTGATCCTGAAGTTCTAATTGAACAATTAAAACAACTACTCCAAACCCAAGAAATCTATCGAGTTAAAGGATTTATTAATGTTGCTAATAAACCCATGCGTTTAGTTTTACAAGGGGTTGGTAATCGTTTTGATACCTTTTACGATCGCTTGTGGAAAGTTAACGAAACCAGACAAACTCGTTTAGTTTTAATTGGAGAAAACTTAGATCGCCAGGTAGTAGAAAAGGCAATTAAACAATATAGCTACACATAATAAGCTGTTACGCATTTAAATTACTGGTTGAGAAAGGAGTCAGGAGTCAGGAGCGGTGCTGTGCTATGGGTACGGTTTCCATGAAGATCGCGAATGCACTCCTGAAGTCAGTAGTCTAGATAAGGGTTTCAATCTGATTTTCTAAAAGAATAGTATGCAATTTAAATACGCTATAAGCTTAGTTTAACGATTATTATCAAAGATCAAGTCTAATCGCTGCTGCGATCGCTCTAGTGCTTCTTTGGGAGTTTGTTTTCCTAATAAACTAGCTTCGATCGCCCTCCCTAAATTTTCTGAAACGCGAGTATATTGAGGGATGATCGGACGAGATCGCGCCCAGTGCATTTGTTCTAAAAATACTTTCAGTACAGGGTTAGCAGCGACAAAACTTTGATATACCTCACTTTGCTGAGATTTAAGATTAACAGGTAAATATCCTGTACCCAATGCCCAAGTTGTTTGAAAATCCTCACTGAGAATATATTCTAAAAATCTTAAACTAGCTTGTTGTCGTTTGGGAGTAGTTTTAAAGACAAATAAATTTTCGCCCCCAATTACCGCAGCAGGTTGTTTAGCAGCAGGAATAGGAAACACATCATAATCAATGTTAGTACTTTTCAACTGTCCCAATGTCCAAGGGCCCGTAATCTGCATAGCTACTTTACCTGCTACAAAATTATCAATTTCAAAACCTCGTCCAGGAGAAGACAAAATTGCTGTTTGATCGGCTAGTAAATCTGTTCCCAATTGCAAGGCTGCGATCGCACCATCATTAACTAAATTCGGCTTTCCTTGAGTAAGGATATCTCCCCCAGCACTATAAATAAAAGGTAGCCAACTAAAGACTGTCCATTCATCTTTACCCAGGGATAAAATGATTCCATGTTGATCAAGGCGATCGTCATTATTAGTATCTATAGTAAGTTTTTTAGCTACTTGGCGTAATTGTGACCAAGTTTTCGGGTGATCAATAATTCCTGCTTGAGTAAATAAACTAGGGCGATAAAATACCGCAGCATTATTAGTAGCAAAAGGAACAGATACTATATGTCCATCTAACTGCATAGATTCCAGCATTGCAGGTTCTATTTGCGATTTTATAGCGGAATTATTTAGCCAATCTTCCAAGGGTAATAATGCGCCTAATTCGTACAATTTACCCGCAATTTGAGGCACAAACCAAAGGATATCAGGGGGTTGATTACTAATAGTTGAAGCAAAGATTTTGGGTAATTGGGTATCGGGTTGACCAATATATAATGCCTCTACTTTCAGATCAGGATTTTGTTGGTTAAACTTAGTAACTAATTTTTGAAAAATATCACGATTTTCGGGAGGGTTGATACCATGCCAAAAAGTTATAGTTGTTACTTGTTGATTATCTGATTGACTAAGGTTATTGCAACCTCCTAGTAATAGTAAACTGGAAATCCCCGAAATAATCAATAGTTTGGTAAACAGATAATAGTAATACTTGTAGTTATTATTTATAAATTTATGCAGAAATATGAACATAAAATCAATTTAAGTTTTGCTGATAGGTTTTATCTCAAATCCAATCTTTCAGGTGACTATAAAATAGGATAAGCTTACAAGAAATGAAGCAAAAAGTTATTTGGCATGAACTTTATCATATTCTACAGAATACAAGTTATACCCACGGCTTTAATGAACTTGAGCAAATTTTGTTATCTACTCTAATTATTTTAGATATTAGTGCTTTTATTTTAGAAACTTTACCACAGTTAAATCAAATTTACGCCTGGTTATTTGAAAGTATTGCTATTTTTTCTACTATTATTTTCACCATCGATTATGGATTACGTTTGTGGCTATGTACTGCTAAACGCAAATATAATCATCCTTTATGGGGTAGACTCCGTTATCTTTTAACCCCAATGGCAATTATTGATTTTATCTCTACCTTTCCTTTTTATCTTTTGCTCATATTTCACAGCTTAACTTTTCTTAAAACTTTAAGACTTTTACGTTTAGCTAGAATTCTCAAGATAGGTAGACACTCGCAATCAATACGATCTTTAGTAAGAGTGGTAATTAGGAAACGAGAAGAACTTTTGATTACTTTCTCAACCATTTGTTTTTTATTAATTATTGCTTCTAGTTTGATGTTTTTTGCCGAACATGATGCTCAACCCGAAGCTTTTTCTAGTATTCCTGCTGCGATGTGGTGGGGGGTAATAACTCTAACAACGGTAGGTTATGGAGATATTTATCCTGTAACTATTATTGGTAAATTACTGGGTGCAAGTTTGGCTTTTTTTGGAATTGGCGTGTTTGTTTTACCCGCAGGGATTGTAGCTTCAGGGTTTGCTGAAGAGGTTAAAGATAAGATTGAGCCTAAGAATTATATAAATTTTACTCCTCAGACACCCCCAGATATTGCCAATAATTTGCTTTCTAATAATGATCAGCAGCTTGAGGCAGATGCACAACTATTAAAACAGTGTTTAAAGGTAGCTCAAACTGAATTAGGTAATCTCGAATCTAATCAGGAAGCTATCTCATCTTGGGCAATGTTTCTTTATTGTCAAACTAAATGGTTAACCAATAATAAATAATTAAGATATTTAAGAGACTCGACCATATACAGCCTAGAGTCTTTATTATCTCTAATTTAACCTTAACTGAGATTAAAACAAATACGGATGAACAGATAAAAACTAAAACTTATGAAAAAACTACTAACTCTGTTGTTAATCTTGAGTTTAACAGCGATCGCATCCCTTACAACAGCAAAACAACCAGTTTATTCGCAAATAGAGCCTGTAATAGCGCAAAAAATTGATTTTCAACGTCATTTTGAGGAATTAGGCGTAAAAGGTTCAATTATTATCTATGATCTCAAGGGCGATAAATATTACGAACATAACCCTACTCGCAATCATACTGCGGTGCTTCCTGCATCTACCTATAAAATTCCTAATTCTTTAATTGCTTTGGAAACTGGGGTAATAAAAGATGATGTGGCAGTTTTAACTTGGGACGGTATCGACAGGGGTTTTAATGGCTCTTCTATGGCGCAATGGAATCAAGATTTAAATCTACGTTTAGCTTTTAAATATTCCGCCGTCTGGTTTTATCAAGTCTTGGCGCGTAGAATTGGTTATCAAAGGATGCAGGATTATATTACTAAAATTGAGTATGGTAATCAAAATATAGGTGGCAAAGAAGATATCGATCGCTTTTGGTTATCAGGGGAATTAAAAATAACACCTAAAGAGCAGATTACTTTTCTGCGTCGTCTTTATCAAAATGACCTACCTTTTTCCCAAAAGACAATGGATTTAGTTAAAGATATTGCGATCGCCGAGCAAACCCCAAATTACATACTTCGAGCTAAAACTGGCTGGGCTACTTCTGTAACTCCTAACCTCGGTTGGTATGTGGGTTATTTGGAACAAGATGATAATGTTTACTTTTTTGCTACCAATTTAGATATGGATGCCCAAAGCGATCCTAAAGTTAGGTTAGAAGTGACTAGACGTTGTTTACAAGATTTAGGATTATTTTAAGAGGTATGACTCTTGAATATTGAAAGGCTAATTGTAATAGGTAGGAGACAGGAGTCAGGAGTCAGGAGACAGGAGATAGGAGACAGGAGATAGGAGATAGGAGACAGGAGTAAAGAGTAATCCCACAAGGGGACAATGAGAGTAATCCCACAAGGGGACAATGAGAGTAACGAGTAACTAAAAGCCCAAAGCTAATGGCTAAAAGCTAAAAATAGATTACTTTCCAATTTCCTACCTAAAATCAGCAACATCTATTTTAAATATTATTCCTGCTTTGCCAGATATTCCTTGGCGAGTTGTGGTCTTCCCCAAATTACCGTTTCTTGTTTATAGATTACCATCCCTGGCTTTGCTCCCTTGGGTTTATAGACATTTTTAGGTTTGGTGTAAATTACTGGTACTTGATCGCTATCACGAGCTTGACTGTAATAAGCTGTAAGATCTGCCGTAAATTGAAGATCTTCCTCACTAGGAACTGCTCCTGGTTCTAAACGCAATAATACATGACTTCCTGGTATTTCTTGGGTATGAAACCACAGATCGTATTCTACCGCCGTGCGAAAGGTGAGTAGATCATTTTGACGATTATTACGACCCACCCACAATTGAAACCCTGATGGTACAGTATAGCGATAGGGTTGGGAATCTTTCTCTACCTGGCGTTGCTCTTCCTGGCGAGCGCTAGTTAGATAGTTTTGTTGAATTAATTCTGTTTTTATTTCTAATAATGCTTCTAAATCTTCAGACTGTAGTTGATTTAAAGATGTCTGCACTTGAGATAAATAATTGATTTCCTCATCTACCGCAGCTAATAAGGGTACGACTGCACCTTTAGCCCGTTTGAGCTTTTGATTGTTTTTATATAAAGCCTGAGCATTTTGTACAGCATTTTTTTCGGGATTTAGCTTGATTTTAACGGGATTTCCTGTTTCAAAGTCGTCTAAGGTAATTGATTTCATCCCAGGTTGCCATTGATGTAAATGTGCCATCAATAAATCTGCTTGTTGACGGTAACTATCAGCCTCGGCAGATTCTTCTAGACGATCGCGGAATGTATCAGCTTTGAGGCGCAGCTTTTTGAGTAGATTATTTAATTTCTGATTTAGTTGCTGGTATAGTTGGCCAAACTGTTGTTGATTAACTGCTTGCTCATAATATTGATGTAGTAGGTTTTGTAGCTGTGGCACTGGTGCGGTTTTCTGCCAACCTAAAACTGTATACCCGTCCTGTAGCCAACCAGGATTGAATTGCTTTTGATCTAGAATTATTAACCACTTTTGCCAAAAACTATATAATTCTTGCCAATCTTGAGGTTGCAGGGTATCAGTAGTTTGCATTAAAGATAAACCCGCAGCTAAGATAATTTCCTCCGCAACCCTGGGGCTTAAACCTCGATAGGCTTGGAGTAACTGACGTTTAAGATTTCCAGGAATTAAACTTACTCGCTCTTGCCAACGTGTGAGAGATTCGTCTAATTTTGGGGTAGTACCAGTTAAACTAGGAGGGGCTTGATAAAGTTGACCTGTGAGAATGGGACGGACACTAGATTGATTACTAGTAATTTGTCGGGCAGGGGCAATTATTTGTTGTTGATCGTCAGTTAAAATAACGTTACTATATTTCCCCATAATTTCGACATATAGATGCCATAGGGGAGCATCGCCTGGACGTTGAGCAAATTGTAAATCTATTACTCTTTCCCAAGGAGCGATCGCAGCTATTTTAATTAACGCTAAACCATTAATTTGGTGTCGTAGCTGATCACTAAAAGTAAATGTATCTTTGACTCTGGGGGGTGGATCGCCTATATTAATCCTAGCAGCTTCAGGATGCCAAGAAATTGTTAACCAAGGTTTGGCTTTGAGGGTACGTAACCCTAAAGAAATTGTAAAGCGATCGCGTTGATATACCTGCTCAATTTTAGAGGGAATCCAATCTCGGTTTAATTCGGCACAGGTTGCCATTAGGGTCGTATAATCGACTGGTTGCATAATAATAAATAATATTAAGTTATAAATTTAAACTAATTTTTAAAAAAAGATGAAACTATTGTGACCTCGAATACAGGCGTGTTTCTGGTTGTAATGAAAGCTAAAATTTACTTGAATAACATCGTCTACATCTCTTTTAGCTTGTAAATCAGCATTTTTAACTATAGTATTAAAACTAGATTTTTATTTTCTAACTTGCTTGGCGATAATTTACCGTAAAATTGTCGATTCACTAATAATTATGGATATTCAATTAATTAATATTGGTTTTGGTAATATCGTTTCAGCTAATCGAATTATTGCGATAGTTAGCCCAGAATCTGCACCTATTAAGAGGATTATTACCGAAGCTAGAGAAAAAGGCTTATTAATAGATGCAACTTATGGTCGTCGTACTCGTGCTGTAATTATTACAGACTCTTCCCATGTGGTATTGTCAGCAATACAACCCGAAACTGTAGCTCATCGCTTTGTAGTTAATAAAGAAGCCTAGCCTAATTAGATTATCATTAATGTCACTAGAACACTCAGGAAAACTCATCGTCATTACAGGGCCTAGTGGTGTAGGTAAGGGGACAATTGTGAGTTCACTACTGCAACGTCATCCCCAACTACAAGTATCGATTTCAGCGACAACTAGAACCCCTCGCACAGGCGAAGTTGAAGGAGTACACTACTACTTTCTCAGTCGGGAAGACTTTGAAACAGCAATTTCTCAAGAAGAACTTTTAGAATGGGCAGAATATGCAGGTAATTATTATGGTACACCTAAATCTCAAGTTGTTGCACAGTTAGAGTCTGGCAATCATATTATTTTGGAAATAGAATTGGCAGGTGCTAGGGCGATCGCTAATATATTTCCCTCTGCCCTACGTATTTTTATTTTACCCCCTTCAATTGAGGAACTGGAGGAAAGGATTAGAACCAGAGGTAAAAATTCTGAAGATTCCATCGCTAAACGCTTAGAAATAGCTTCTTTAGAAATTGCAGCCAAGGATGAGTTTGATGTTCAAATTGTCAATGATGATCTAGAAAAAGCGATCGCTCAACTAGAAGAGGTGATCTTTAATCAGTCTTAAAGTGAATCTTCTTCTGTTTCCTAATCTTTAATTCCAATTAAATTTAATATTTAGATATGATTCTAGTTTCTCATTAGGCTCTCTAAAACAATTAGATAGTTTTTGATGTAGTTGTGGGTCAATTTTTTGATAATTTCCTGCTGTATATTTTGAATACTGTTTTAAACTATAACTTGGTAGACCTAAAAACTCAAAAACTTGATTTGTAGTTAATTCGGGATTTTTAAAAAGATCATCGCTATGTAAAATTAAAAGTTGATTTTTAGGAAAAAATTCTAGCCAATTCTTTAAAAAATAATAGTAGAGTCCCCAAACTACATATCTAGGCTCTAAATGTTGAACAAATTTATATTTAGTTGCCATTATTTCCAAGGGATTTTCAAAATCTTTTAAAATTTTTATTTCTTCATCTATGGCATTTTCTAAACAACGTAATTCTCCTTGATCTTTAACTGCATGATGATAAGCAGAAATTGCTCTATCTATAGGATTTCTTAAAATTACAATTAACTTGATCTGAGGAAAAACCTGATATAATCTCTCTGCAACTTGATAACGGTATAAATAGCTTGGAGTTGCTTCTCCTGTTAAAAAACTGTCATGTTCCATCATTTGCGGAAAATGAGATAAATACCATTCAAGACCATAACGATATCTTCGATTAGTATCAAAATAACCAATTTCTTTGATTATGGCAGGTAGAACACGTGGATGTTTAGATATATATTCATAAAGAGAAGTTGTACCGCATTTTCCTGACCCAATAATTAAAAAATTAGGAATTCTTTGTTTAATAATTAAAGAATCAGTTAAATTATATTTCTTGTTTAAAGCTAAAGCTTTATTATTACTGGCAATTTGCAGATAACTATTGGCTAAATCTAAGTTCTGTTGAGATGCTAATAAAAAACTTAAAGTCATATAAGGAAGTTTAGATTTCGGTTGTGTAGTAATCACACTTTTTAACCCATCAATTAATATATCCTCCTCAGTTTTACTCCAGTTATGACGTTTAATTTTACTATGGGCTTCGTGTCTTTCTGGATTTAATAATATAGCTTGTAAATAAACTTCGGCAGCTTTTTTTAGATTATTATTTGTGGCTAAAAGATAGGCTAAATCAATGTAAACTTCATATAAATTTGAATCAATGGCTAATGCCTGGTAATAAGAATTTGTTGCTTGTTCTATATTTCCTTGCTGCCAAAAAGCTTTACCTAAAGCCTGATAAATATGAGTGGGAGGGGAAGTTTTATAAAGACGAGAATATTCTGCTATAGCTATATCTAAACTATTTTGTTGAGCTAAATATTCTAGATCAATTACATGATTCATCGCCAGATGTTACCTACCAACCAAGAAAACACTTAATTGTATTCCTAATATATTTGGCTGTCATCAAAATCAAGTCATAGTTAAAATAGCCTTTGTAATATACTTGAGCGATTGATTAGTTTCTGGCATCAAATTAGTTACAATTTAAACAATACCGCAAGAAGAACATTAACAAGGCATAATTGCATGATTCCAACCGTTATTGAAAGTTCAGGTCGTGGCGATCGCGCCTTTGATATTTATTCTCGTTTATTAAGAGAGAGAATTGTCTTTTTGGGACAGCAAGTGACTGACGAAATTGCTAACTTAGTCGTGGCTCAATTGCTTTTCCTAGAGGCTGAAGACCCTGATAAGGATATTTATCTCTATATTAATTCCCCTGGTGGATCTGTATCCGCAGGGATGGGGATGTTTGATACTATGAATCAAATTCGCCCTGATGTTTGTACTATCTGCATTGGTCTAGCTGCTTCTATGGGGGCTTTTCTCCTTAGTGCTGGGGCTAAAGGTAAACGTATGAGTCTCCCTAATTCTAGAATTATGATCCACCAGCCTTTAGGTGGCGCACAAGGACAAGCAACGGATATTGAAATTCAAGCTAAAGAAATTTTATATCTCAAACAAAAGCTTAATCAACATCTTGCTGACCATACGGGACAACCTTTATCTAAAATTGAAGAGGACACCGAAAGAGACTTTTTTATGTCTGCTGAAGAATCAAAAGCCTACGGTTTGATCGATCAGGTAATTGCTCGTCGTCCTTCGGCTACTAACCCACCTCAAGTGATCAATTAATTTTAGATATTATTCGGAATGACTATATTGGGCAATAGGTAGGTTTTTTTTAAATAAATCCTTTGCCCATTTTCTTCAATCGCAGATAACTTTCTCGGTTCAAACTCCATACTACTGATATAAGCACATTGATAGGTAGTAAGAATTAAACTCTCCCCCGATCTTTAATTATTCGACTCCACTTAGGCATACTTGCAGAAATTGAATCAGCGCAACATTTTTGTAAGATAGTAAATATTTGTTTAATTAACTATTGAGCTATTGCTTGATCTTGATACACTTTTTTAATTAAAGGGTTAATTTTAGCTGAAAAAAATTTGAAATTAAATTTAGCAGTTATTTGGTGAAGATAGGATGAAATAAAGTAGTTAAACTTTTACAGTGATTTAATTGGCAAGCCAGACAAACATTTATACATAGATAATCAAAATTTGCCGATTTCTTAAAAATAGACTTAAGCGCAAAGGATATTTTTTCATAGTGTTCTGGTTTATTTTTATACCTTGCACTTGATTTAACCCAATTAATTTAATTAAGTAGCTAGGAAAAATTAACGACATACCTTTATTAAACGGTTATTTGAGATATGGTAAAGAATATTACAATTATTGGTGCAGGACCTAGTGGTTTGCTTTTAGCTCTTTATTTATTAAAGCGCGATGTGCAATATCAAGTAAGTATTTATGAACGTCAGTGTCATCCTGCAACTAGTTTAATTAATAAATCTAGAACCTTTCCCCTAGTGATTAATGAACGTGGGATGAGAGCGATCGCAGAAATTCCAGGGTTGAAGGATGCTGTAGAAAAAATTAGCCTAGAGATTTGGGGTTCTATTTTTCATTCTAGTAGTGGTAAAGAACGAAAAACTACCAGAACTATACCTTTAATATCCCTTGATCGCACAGCTTTAACTAAAGTCTTTTTGGATACCTTGGAACAAAACTACAATAGCGATCGCTGTAAGATTTACTTTGATCATGCTTGTACTGGGGTAGATTTAATTAACAAACAAGCTACTTTCACTAATTCTGATTTAAACTCACCAATTACAGTAGATTATGACTTAATTATTGGGGCGGATGGAGCGCGATCTCAACTTAGAAAATCTTTTCAGGATCTTTCGTTATTTCAACTAGAGCAAAAGTACATAAATAACTCTTATAAATCAATTAATTTATCTTCTATATCTTCTCAAGACTTTAAAATCTTAGAACCAGATAAGATTCATACTTGGCGCATAAAAGACGGCACTGTAGTTATCTTAGTACCCCAGTATGATGGTAGTGTATCAGGGGTAATTCATTTTCCAAGAAACAATAATCAAATAATGAATCTTCAAAACGAAGGGGAGGTGAAACATTTTTTTGAACAAAACTTTCCTCAAGTAGCTCAATTTATGTCCACATCAGAGATGTCTACTTTTTTCAATAGACCTAATGGTAATTCTTTAACTGTTCGTTGCAACCCCTATCATTATGATAAGTTCGCGCTTCTAATTGGTGATGCAGCCCATGCGATGTCCCCCTCCCTCGGACAAGGTTGTAATTGTGCTTTGGAAGATGTCAGAATTTTAAATGAGCTTAGTAATGAATATGCCGATCAATGGGGGGAAATATTACCAGAGTTTACTAAACGTCGTGTATCAGATACCCAGGCGATCGTTAAACTGAGTAATTATACTTTGCCTTCTGTCTCCTCTTTAGCTATTGAATTTATGATTAAACAGCGTCTAGCTAAGATTCTCTACAAACTTTTCCCTCAACACTTTTTACCCCCACTATTCGACGCTTTAAACGACTCATCAATTGCTTATAAAGATATTTTGCAACAGTATCAAGGTTGGGTTTCTAAAGTTAAAAAGTCTCAAGCAACTTTTAATTAACTTATAATTGCTGTTGTCGCTTCTTTACTAAGTTATCCAGTTCAAATAAACTAGAATCCTCAATTCCTGCTGCTAACAAACCCTGCACCGTATGGTGTAAATATTCCGCAGATGAACCTAATACCCCTGTGGCGGTGGCTAAACAATTAACTATTTCTACTGTGGATAACTTTACATAGGTTGAATGTTGATGATTTACCGTAAAAGCTAAGACATTAATATTCTCTCTACCGTCGGTTGCCGTAATCCATCTGGGAGTATAAGATCCTACAACCATCTCCCTACGCCATAAAAGCAATAATTCAGCCTCCAAGTTAGCATCAACTGCTAAACGATAAGCTACCCCCTCACAGCGATCGCCAGGCTCTAAAGCTAAAACTAAACCAGGATTTTCAATTGTTCCCCTACCTACTGGTGCAAGTAAGCAAAATTGACGATGCCAACCTTTAATTGTAACTACTCTTTGTTCTAAATATTCAAATAAAGGATTCCAAATAAGCGATCCATAACCAAATATCCATAATTGCCCAGTAGAATTTTGTGCTAATGTTTCTCGAATTGAGGCGAGTAATTCTTGATCGCTCCAAATCTTAATATTCAATTCAGGATGAGCTAATAATTGTTGCAGTAATCTTGATTCTAGAGCCTGACGATTTAGCATTATGGTATTGCGATCGCTGTAATTATTTAGTGCTACTATTATTACTCTAATAAAAATGATAATGGACGGCTCATATTGGCTGCAAACCCTAAAATAGCACGGTCTCGATGCTCATATAAAATTTTTCCCTCATTGTCAAATAGAAAAGTCGCTCCTCTTTGAGTTAAATAAGCAGAATTAGGAACATAGGTATTCCAATTACTCAAAACTTCGGTCATATTACGCAGCCGTAAAGTTGCAAGCTCAAAAGGACGTTGAAACCCACTTCCCCCAGCTAAATTAAAAAACTTGCCTTCAATAGGTGGTAGGGGAGTATCCCGAATAACTTCTGCATCGGCAATTAATTGTGGTGCTTGGCGATCGCCTTTATAACCTCGAAATACTTCAGAAAGAGTACCAGGGCTACCTATTCCTGCACACATTAACATTAAGTTCACCCAAGCTTTTTGTCCTGTGGAGAGGAAGGGTAATTTTAGGCTTAAACCTGGATATAACTCTAATTGTTGATGTATCTTGGCTTCAGCATCCATAAATAACCATTGTGGAGGAAAGCCTGTATATTGACAAAACTTTTCCCCAGATGAGCGATCGCCTATTCCTATAGCTCTAATAGTTATCCCTTGAGCTTGTAGTTTTTCCCTTTCTTTTTGTATCCACCAGGCGTATTCTAAGCTATCGAAATCTCCTAATTGTGACCAAATTAAGACAAGTAAACGCTCTGCAAACTCACAACCATCAAAAATGGAAACTATTTCTCCATCACTAACTCGAAGACGTTGTGTCTGACTTAATAATAAATAAGGATTTTGGCTCATCGACGAATAGTTTTAACTAAAATACTTTTTATGATAGATGGGATCAGTTTAGGACTAGGAAAAAATATTATACCTAATTGCTGCATTAATCCTTGAGCATCCCCTAGACCCCAATGTTCTACAATTTTGCCATCTTCCACGCGATCAATGTGCATAACTGCTATTTTTATTTGTTTACCAGTTAGCGGAAGACCTTGAAATTCACCTAGATGTCTCGCTTTAAATGTCCCACAAGTCACTACTTTATTATCTTCTACTATTATTTGCTCAAATTGATGTTGACTATCAGCAAAAGCTGAATAAAATCTCATGCCAAATTGTTTAAATGCTTCAGCATCTAATGGTTTTTGTATACCAGCCATATAAGCTGTGAAGTTAGGAGAGATTAAATTGAAAGCTTGTTCAATATCTCTGTTATCGAAAGCCTGATAAAATTCTAAAACGATCGCTTTAGTGTCTTTAGGTGACATAGCTGAGATTATAACTAGAATGGAGTTATTATTAAATTGCTTTAAGATGATGCTCTTTTGTGGCGCGACTATGAGAGCGTAGGATACCTATAGAAGTTTCCCAGGGGAATATTGCATATCCATACCCATATTTTTTTACCGCAGTAATTTGGCGTTGAATTTCAGCTAAGGGTTTTTGCTTTCTAAAATTGCCAGCATATATACCAACCGCCACATCCACATAATTACTAACTTGGGCTAATTCGGAATTATTAATCGAAAGTGTAACTTGTTGGCTAGTTTGACGATATATCTGCATAACTATTTCATCAATTAATCCTGCTTTTACCCAAGCTAACCAGTCTTGGGAATATTTTTGGAGAGAAAAGTAAAAAGGGTTAGGGGAGAGGGAGATAACTAAATCTGGTCTAATTTTCCTAATAGCTGCTACTACCTTATTAGTTAATTGTGTCATTTCAGCAGTTTTATTAGCAAATTGTCTTGGTATCCCCCAATGATCATCAATTTGAATGCCATAAAGTTCAGGATATGATGCTGCTACTTAACTAAATAGATTGACAAAGTATTGCTGTACTTCTGGGTTTGCAGGATCTAACCAGTAATGGTAATCGATTAATTTTTTATTGTTACTAGTGCTTAAAATCCAATCTGGATGCTTTATGGCTAATTTAGTATAGGGAAAAGTCATTAAACCATGTTCGTACCACGTATAAACCTTTAAACCCTGGCGTTTACCTTCTTTTATAGCTGCTTTTAGGGGATTAGTAAAAGGTAATGACATTAGATAATTTCTAGGTGCATATTTACTGGAATAGCAAGTCCCAGTATTGTATACATCAATATACACGGTATTGTAATTTAATTTAGATAGCTGATGCAGGGCATTATCCATTGTACCTGTATAGGTAAAGATAGCGTTGGCTACATGACCTACCCACATTCCTTTTATTAGTTGGGATTTTTCGGGAGTGTGGTTAGGTGCAGTAGTTAATTGAGTTATCAGTAAGGAAATGATGATTACCCAAATAAAGGTTAGTTTTTTTAGTCGCCAAGTAATCAATTTCACGTTTAAACAAGATGTGCAAAATGTTGCTACAATGATAACCGAATAAAATTATTGATAATAATATTCAATAAACAAAATAAATAAGATATAAATAGAATTATGGTAGCGTTACAACCATTTGTTTCTGGATTTACCCTAGTCGGCAAATTAGAAAATTTAGCTACTAAGTCTAATGGTAGAGTTAAGTATCTATTACTATCTGACAATCAACAACAGTACTGGATAAAAGTTCTCAAAAACCAGCCTGCAAATTTAGATCAGCAGCTTAAATTAGGATCATTATTAGAGGTGAAGGGAATGCAAACCCAGAAACTTGAAGGTGATCTAGTTGAATATACCGCTTATGAAATCAAGGTTGTAGATGCTGAAATTGAAGCAGTAAAACCAAAACCCACTGTATTATTCTGCCAAGCTGGCTGTTGGAGACGAGGAGGAAAAACCGCCTGTGCATTATTACAAGCAGAGTTAGAACAGCGAGGAATAGCAGCTAAGGTTGAAATAAAAACTGTGGGATGTCTGAAAAAATGCAAACAAGCTCCTAATATAGTTATTTTACCTGAAAGAACTAATTATAGTCTGATACAACCACAACAAATATCTTCCTTAGTAGAACAACATTTTCTGGAGCTTGATTAGAAATAACTTAGAAACTATTCTAAGCTAAACTCACTTTTGACAATAAAAACCTTGCAGTTACCGTAATTTAGTCACCTAAAGTTTCTGTGATTTGGTCTAAGTTGAGTATTTCAACGATGCTATCGGCATCTTCAGTGTTTGCATCCTCAGCTTTTTGGGATCTGGCTGCTTGTCTTTCATTACGACTCATTTTAGCAGACTCATATTCAGTTTCATCGAGCATAGTATCACCTGAAATACCCAGAGCTTCGTCTTGATCTGTGGCTTGGGCTACCTCGGCGATCGCTAAATTATTAGTTGATAGAGCAAATGCCGAACCGAAGAATAAAGTAATCGATAACAAGCCAATACTAAAAATTCTACGTAAATTAATTTTAGAGAAGAATTTCATTTTACTCCTGAAAGTTTGTTATTAGTTTAATTACTAATTAATTTAATATTTAGGGTTTTTATTAATCTTACCTAAGAATGATTTTATTGATATTTAGATTAATTGTTATTGAGACTGATTACATTTATCTGCAAGTAAGCGGGTAGCGAAGAATCATCCCCATATTATTTCGGATATTACGACATTGGATAGAGTTAAGTTTTTTTAAGGATTATTTACAATATACGTATAAATAATTAGAGGTGGTAGTAATGGACAAGCTAGAAAAAGGTCTTTCAATCGAGCAGGAATTTAACCACAGAATATTTAGTGATTATGTAAGACAATTATCTCAGCAAGAAGCACAAGAATTGTTATTACAAATGCACCTAGAGACATTATATAAAGATAATGTTTATCGCGATTTATTTTTAAGTCAAGGAAAAGATATTGTAGATGCTCTGTTTGGAGTTGAAAAAAACTAAATAGTTCTGACTTAGTAATTGAGAATACTGCTTTAAAAGAGCGATAAAATTTTTTATTTTATTTCAATTATGTCTAGCTTGAGGAAGATGTATAAAGCATTTAAAAATTGCTAATTGTATAAAGAGTTAGAAACTTAAGCGTAAGTGATAGACAGATCCTAGGTAGTTTTAAGATTTTATTCAATGTAATATGGGCTATTGTATAGCCTCTTCTTAATTAGTCAAAAAAGCAGCTAGACAAATGATAACAACTAATAATAGTAATAGCGTTACAAGCTATCTAAAAGAAATTGGTCGCATTCCTCTATTAAGTGCAGAAGAGGAGATTAGACTAGCTAATCAAATTCAAGCTATGCTGCCTTTATTAGAGCAAGAAGGTTTAAGTTTGGAAGAAAGAAGAATAGTTCTTCAAGGACAAAAAGCCAAACAAAAAATGGTACAGTCTAACTTGCGTTTAGTAGTTTCAGTTGCCAAGAAATATCAAAATCGTGGTTTATCTTTATTGGATTTAATTCAAGAAGGTAGTATTGGTTTGATGAGAGCTACCGAAAAATTTGATCCAAGTAAAGGATATAAATTCTCCACTTATAGTTATTGGTGGATTAAACAAGCGATGACCAGAGCGATCGCTAATCAAGCCAGAACTATTCGTCTACCAATTCATATTACTCAAGATCTCAACAAAATTAAAAAGACAACACGCAATTTATCGCAGAATTTAGGTAGAAAGCCTACAGATACAGAGATCGCTCAAGAGTTGGATATTGATGTAAAAAAATTAAGAAGCTTGGCGCAAGCATCTAGAATTACCAAGCCTAAGAGTTTGAATGTTACTATAGATGAAAATCAAACCGAATTAGGGCAAATATTAGCAGACGATGCAACTTCACCTTTAGAATTTGTGACTGAGCAGGAAAATTTATCTAAGGTTCAAAATCTTCTACATACCTTATCCCCCAAACAGAGAGATGTAATTAGCCTAAGATATGGTTTGAAAGATGGTAGAACTATGACTTACGAGCAAATTGGTAGTATTTGTGGCATTAGTAGAGAAAGGGTGCGACAAATTAATAATAAGGCGATGAAGTTACTTAAGAAAAGAGCGATCGAGCTTTCAGTTCTAGCTGGTTAAATTTAAATTATTAAGGAGCTATTAGTAGTATTGTAATTAACTAATAGCTTTTCTTTTTTGTAAGTGAGTATTATGTCTACCTAATGGTATTGCTCACAAATGTTTTGATAGTTCATCTGTTCTTCACCACTACTTGTGACAATTTCTAAACAGATTTTGGCGTTACCACTTGCAGATAGATGGGCGATCGCTTCTAAAAGTTCTTTGGCTGTCTCCACTGAAAGAAAATTGCTTCTAGTAATATGTAGACTACTATCATTTTCTAACTGTTCAAATTCAAAACCGTTAACTTTTTCCTGATTAATAACTACTTCTGCTAGTTGTTCGGGATGCTTACCAATTCTTTCTACAATTAATTTTTCACGACGCATGGGAACTTGTACCATCTTAGTTTCCACTTGCTTACGTACAATTACTTCGCCAACTTTATATTTACGTCGATTAATTTTAAGCTTTTCTGATAATAAAGGAATTTTATAAGATTCTGTAACTTCTAAGGTTTTTTGCTGATCAACCCTTTGAGAGTCGAATTCGCTATAATTACCTGAATAATCATCTTTACTAATAGTCATAGGATTTAATTTTTAGCTCAATTATAAACTTAAAAAGCACAGGTAGAGCATATCACCCTACCTGCTGTTGGAACTATTTAAAGAATTTTAACTTATACATCACGGTTAATGATGTTGTCTCCCTCACTATCGATATCTAGTTCTTCACGACGAATGGTTTCTCTTGCAGATACCACATCTTGCTCTACTTCTTTGCGTACGCTAACTTCTTCTCTTACAAATGCTTCTTTCTGAATGTTAGCGGTTTCTTCATAAACTTCTAAACGCGCTACCTCACCTTCATTAAAAGCAGTTTCACCAGGAGCTACCGCAGTAGCGTCAGTAGGAGTGCGACGTTCGATAACAATTTTTTCTTTTTCAACAGGAACAGAAACATTGGCAGTTTCAGTTTCAACTCTCTTACCAATACTTACTGCACCAGCACGAAAACGCTCTTTATTAGCTACTAAACGCTCTTCATATAGTTTGAGAGTTTGGTTATCACCATCATCTTCCTTATATCCGTAAAGATCCGCGTCACGATCATAACTATAATTAGTATCAACATTAGCAACCGCAGGAGTAGCAGCTACACCTGTGTCTACAGTGTTAACATCTTGAGTGTAACTAGCATCACCTGGAACGGTTTCTACACCTCTATAGACTTTTCTGACTCTTTCTTCATAATCATAGTCTACAGTCATGCTAGAGTCATACTCAGGTAGGTTTTCTGCTTGTTCTTTAGTTAAACCTTGAGCGTATACTCTTTGTTGGCTATAATCTACACTAGCTTTGCCTGCTGGTAATAGAACTTTTTTGCCAAAAATCCAAAAACCAGTATCAATTACTAAATAACGAAAACGACCAGTTTCATCAACTAAAATGTCGTAAACTGAGCCTACTTTATCATTGCTATAATCATATACAGAAAAATTCTTAATATCTTCACCGCCAAAGATATCATCCTTATAATCAGGATATAAATCAGCTATTTTTGCTAGTGCCATTTTCTATTATTCCTTTTGTATCGTTTGGTTATTTTATAGATTATTGATTGTCGATTAAATTTTCATCTAACTTATGAAGTAGATACAAAATAACTTCAGTATATCTACAGGTATACAATAGTTCCTGAGTACCAAAACCTAGATTGATTAATGCTTATATATCCAGAGATAGGTTGATTAAGGATCAAGATTTTTCATAATATAAATTGTACAAACTAATACAAAATGGTAGAAAACAATTATGGGAAATCCAACCGACGAAGTACCAAATCCTACTAATGATGCAGGAACTCCAGTAGAAGAAGCAGATCGTACAACAGGTCAGGGAGAAAGTCAAGATACCCGTGATGGAGCAGAGCCAGAAGCACCAGGTAACAAAGATGACGTACCAGGATCTCCTAATCAAGGTACAGAAGCTCGTTAATTTAAACTAAAAATTGTATAGTTAGAAGGTATATTCGGTAGTTGAGCGTATTATTATGGTTAGCTGCCGAAATTTTAATGAGTAACTGATTTGAAAAGCGATCGCCAAAATAATTTAAATGGTTGGGATAAGGAAATTGGAGAACTGATCAGCGCAGCTTCAGGCGGATTTTTGTTTGGAATTCCTTTACTTTATACTATGGAAGTTTGGTTTATAGGTTCTTTTATCCAACCTCCCATTTTACTAAGTGTTTTAGTCATTATGTTTGTTGTTGTTGTTTTATTAAACAAAATAGAGGGTTTTCGTGAACAACAAGCTCAAACTTTTTGGGAAACAACTGCAGAAAGTATCGAAACTCTAGCAATTGGCATCGTTTGTACTACTTTAATGCTAATCGTTTTAGGACGTATAGATCTAGAAACTCCTCTATCTGAAATTTTGGGAAAAATCATTTTTGAAAGTGTACCTTTTTGTCTAGGAGTAGCTTTTTCGCGATCGCTTCTTACGGGAAACACTAAAATTGATTTTGACCCTGAAGATCAGCAGTCTACTGGGGGATCTAGTAGCAAGGGTGATATTTGGCATGATAGTTTGGCAGATTTTGGTGCTACTTTAATTGGTACTTTATTTGTAGCTTTTAGTATTGCTCCAACCGAGGAGGTGATTATGTTAGCTGCTTCATTTTCTCCCTTAGAATTATTAATTCTGATATTTGTATCACTTTATATTTCCTACGGAATTGTTTTTGCTGCCCAATTTACTAATTATGATCAACGTCATCAACAGCAAGGACTATTCCAAAATCCTCAAACAGAAACAATAATTTCTTATTTAATATCTTTGATAGCTGGAATAATTATGTTGTGGTTTTTCCACCAATTAACCTTTAGTGATCCTTGGTTTATTTGGTTGCGTTACGGTATAATTTTGGGATTTCCTGCAAGTATTGGTGGAGCAGCAGGACGCTTAACAGTATGAGAAATAGTATTAAACGATCTTCAGGCAGATCATTTGCGGAAAAAGTGAGTCTGGCTATTTCCCTAGCAATAATGAGTGTAATTGTTGCTTTAATTTGCTACACCTGGATCAGGGGAGATAATAACCCTCCTATCCTCTCAGTTACAACTAGCGAAACTAGAAAAGTCAATCAACAGTATTATGTACCATTTACAGTAACCAATGAGGGGGGAGAAACAGCAGAGTCTGTAGAAGTTGTGGGGGAATTATCCTTAAAAGACGGTACAACTGAAGCAGGAATGCAGGAAATAAATTTTCTATCTCGTCAAGAACAACGTTCAGGTGAATTTATTTTTGACCGTGATCCTCAGCAGGGAGAATTAACCGTTCGTGTCGCTAGTTATAAAACACCTTAAATAAGTCTAAATAGATGTTTCTTCCTGATTCTTAACTTTTTTAGTCAAGGGGAATTTAGTAGCAACTTTAGTAACCCCAAAAACCAACAAGACAAATACAATAAATAGCGTAGGCAAAGGTAAAGTAATTCCTAAAATAGATAAAGAAATTGACCCAATTGCTTCAATGGTAGCCACAATAAAATTACCCAGTCCGCCTGTAACCCCTGTGGAGAATAATCTAGTAAAACTGGCTAAAGTCTTCATAATACCAGCCGTTCCCCCGCCAGCGATCGCAGCAAGTGTCCATTGCAATACAGGATCTGTATGTCCTAAAGTTGCAGCAGTAATAACTGTACCAATTCCCATCGCCACAGGAATTTGAACTGTATCCAATAAATTATCAACAAAGGGTATATAGTAGGCGCAAACCTCGATGATAGTAGCAATTGTTAAAGCGATCGCAGCTTCACTTGTTCCCAACCATTCAAAACCAGATGCAGGGGTATAATGCCCAGAAATGGTTGCTAAACTCATAGCCAAAGGTGGTACGAATACCCGAAAGCCACAAGCAGCACTAAGAGTTATTCCTAAACTTATAGCAACTAAAGTTTCCATATTAATAAAAAAAGGACAGATTAACTGTCCCTCAAAACAATTTAATTAGATATCGATTAACGATTATAAGTAGTGGTGCGATCGTTAGGATCTAGAGGATCTAATTCGCGACGGTCAACTACAACATCTTTTTTACCTTTACCAGCTAAACCTAGCAAACCTAAAAGACCTAAAAGACCTAACCAACCCCAATCAGTTTTTTCCTCTACTTCTTGTGCTGCTACATCTACATTTCGGTCAATTTCTCGTCCTGTATTTTCCAAACCTTGTTGAGCAGCTTCACCTGTGTTTTCAACGCTATCACCAATAGCATTACCTGCTTCCTTGAGATTTTGTCCAGCATTATCAAGATTTTGTTCTGCTTGATTTAGGTTGGTATCTACGGTTTGATCTTGACTGAAAGCTGCACCTGCGGGTAAGGCTAAACTAATAGCTATAAGAGTAGTAGCACTTAATTTAGATAAATTCATAATGACTCCTAATTATTACTTGTATTACTTGTTTTAAATTTGCCAATAATATAATCACAGTAGGTAAAAATCAATAATCAAGGCATTAAACCTGACTAATCATTTTTTCACTAAAGTTAAAGTATTTTAGCATAACTTAATCAACAGATTAACTTTGTTGAGAAGTTTGGCTATCCTAACCGAATTTTTAAGTTTTAGACTTTAACTTCACTTACTGTAATATTTGAGTGGCTGTAAAACATCTTTCTTGAGTTATAAACCATAAGTTATACATAATCTGTGTGATATAAAAGACCTATAACAATCAATTTTTTTAAAGTAATAGCACGGTATCGCGCATTTTAATCAGTAATATTGAGACTGCTCACTATTAGAAACTTTAGTAAAAACAGCAATTAGTAAGATTAAACTTTAAACATTTAGTTATTAGGTGTTTATAACATTCGAGTATGATAAATGTTGCAAATGTCCATAGCTCAAGTAACTTTAAATCGCCACATAGTTATAACAACGTCTGTTGAAAATGTAAAGTAAAAGTATCTGTATTTTTTTATTATAATTTTATGGTTTTTTCTTCTCAATTGATTAGCCTTGCTACCTATCTATCTGGTGAATTTAGTAATCAACCACAAGCATTAGCCCAGCCAGCCTGGTTTGTTAATTTACGTCTGTGGATACGTCCAGTTCCAATTTTTACTGATGATAGTATCACTCTATTTGCTGAACAAGCCAATATCTTGAAGTTAGATCAGCCTTATCGCCCTAGAATTTTAAGATTAAGAGAGAAAGAAGCTATAGAAATTGAATTTTATATGTTTCAAGATCTAGCTACAGCCAAAGGTGCAGGACAAAATGAAAATTTAATTAGACAAATAACACCAGACAAGATTACATTTTTGCCTAATTGTACCCTCAATGTTTCCACAGCAGAACTTACCAATGGGCAGTATAGTTTTACTACTACTCCTGCAACAGATAAGCGGTGTCAAGTTACATATCAAGGTTCTACTTTTGAGGTTTTTTTGGGTTTAGAAGCTAGGGCGGATCAATTGCAAATATATGATCGCGGTATTGATCCCCAAACTGGCAAAGGTACTTGGGGCGCACTGATGGGTGCTTATTGTTTTACTAAATTGCAAGATTTTTCAGCCCAGTTAAAGATTTAATAATCTGATTATTTACGTGGTTGAATTGTAATATATTAGCTGTTAACAATTATAATTACTCATTGAAGGTGGTAGGTAGTATAAAGTTATAACATTGTTTGGTATTGTAATAGTACTGCCTTAATTTAATTTACCCTCAATAATCTTCCTAACGCTCGGCGAATATCTCATATCACCTCAATTTATGTTAATCGCAAACATGATCAACAGAGAAATGAGCAGTATAAAATAACTATATATTATGTAAAAAGAGTAGCTGATTGATTTAAAAATGTTGAAACTTCAGATTTATAGATTTTTTATTTATACAATATAATTAGTTTTTAGCTGATAAAATTGCTATATGTGGTCTATATATATGATTCGTTGTGGCGATAATTCTCTTTACACGGGAATTTCTAATAATGTTGCCAAACGTTTTGAAGTTCATCAATTAGCAGGTGCTAAAGCTTCTAAATACACTAAGACTAGACACCCTCTACAATTAGTTTTTACTGCGGAAATAGGAGATCGATCTGCTGCTTTAAGTGCTGAATATCGCCTTAAAAAAATTTCAAAAAGTAATAAGGAGTTACTGATAATAGGTAAAAAGTCCTTAGCTCGTTTGGGAATTATCTAGTTGTTTTTAAATGTTTTAGTAACTAGATTACGCTTGCTGATCAACCAATTTAATTTAAAAGAGCGATCGCCCTGCAGTTATAATTAGTTTGAACATAATTTAAGCAAGCCTGACTATTAGGTAAGATTCTTTCTCCCGATCAAGCTGCAATTATTCCCCTCGCTAGTTGATCTACTTTATATCCTTCTAAAACTAAATCTTCTGACAATAGTTTATCTCTATTGAATGAGAAACGATTAAGTGATAATCTTGCTGTAAAGTTATTCCTCAAACCTAATTGGAGCTTTCGGCTAATTCAATCACTTGTTTAATTGCCTGCTTAGTTTCCTCAATAGATTCATGGGGGGTTATATGTCCTCCTTTGACTATTTTAGTCGGGATATGGGGAATTGTACCTACATAATCGGATTCTCCCACTACAGCTAAGGCAGGGACTTGTAATTGATTGAGAATCTGGGTTATGTCTGTCGTATTAAGGATGACTGCATCAATCAAACGTTCTATTTCTTTGGCTGGTCTTTTTGATAGTCTTTTACCCATAGCCACGGCTAATTCAGGTCGTTTACTTAAAATTTCCTCGGAATAAAGAGATTTAGCAGCCTGCTGTCCATAAAATTCTGGAAACATTAAAATAAATTTTTGCATAGTAAATCCTAATCTATCCAAACCTGCTGTTCTTTTAAAGGGCATATTAAATAGCCCCAAAGCTGCAAAACGTTCAGGAAACTTATAGGCTGTACGTACTGCGGTCATACTTCCCCAAGAATGAGCGATCGCAATACATTTTTGGATACCGAGATTGTCTAAGATTTGTAATAGCATAGTAACGCAATCATCCAGATTCCAATCCTGATCGATATTGCTGCTATCTCCATGACTAGGCATATCTAGGTAGATGTGGGTTTTACCCGTTATATTACTACCGTAATCAGCCCAAAGACTTTTATCAAGATATAGACCGTGCATAAATACAATAGGTGGATCAGTATCCTGTTGCTCAATTTCTAAAGCTATTTCACCCAGGTTAGTAAGAACTTTTTTTCTCAGCATAGGTATAAAAAATATCTGGTTATCGCATAATAAAATATCTAAAAAATTAAATGGTTTCTAAAGTTACCAGCAAGTATAGTTAATGAAACTTAAAACCTTAAAGTAGGGAAAAAGTAATCAAGAAAATGCTTATAACCCAGTCTTAATAGGCACTTATAATTTAAGATTTTTCCTGATCATATATTGATTAGTAACAGTTAATCTGAATATTATCTATAAAAAAAATAAATAAAAGATTAAATTAATATTTTCAAAATATTAGAAAAATAAACAATTATTCATATTTAATGTAAATTAGACTATATCTATGTTCTAGCTCTATTTTACTCCAATTCCAATAGTAACTTTGCTCATTTGAGTAAATTAGAATACGTCCAAACTTTTTTCTCATGGTAAACTTCAAGGTAAATCTACTTAAGTAAACTAGTAGCAACGCTAACAAGCTAGTGTATACACCTCTTAAGTAACTTGGCTGATAACTATCTTGCAAAATATTTAAACTTCTTAGTGTTATTCATTCTTTAGCTAACTTGAATAACCTAAAATTTCCCAACCCAATTTTTCTAGAACTGTAAATGTCTCAATCAGCCTTATCGATCGCGGTTATTGGCATTGGGTGCAATTATCCTGATGCGCAAAATTTAACAAAGCTTTGGGAAAACGTATTAAGCAGAAGATGCCAATTTCGCCAGCTTCCTGCCCAAAGACTTCCCCTTTGGGAATATTATGACCCTGATAAAACCGTACCTGATAAAACCTATGGTAAAAAAGCTGCGGTAATTGACGGATTTCAATTTGATTGGGCAAGTCGTCGCATACCCCAAAAAACCGTATTAGCGACCGATATAGTACATTGGCTAGCTTTAGAAACTGCTGATCAGGCGATCAAGGATGCTGGATATACCCGTGCCACTATACCCCAAGAAAAGACGGGAGTTATCTTAGGAAACACCTTAACGGGGGAACAAACCCGTGCAGGTACAATGCGTTTACGTTGGCCTTACGTCAAAAAAGCTTTATTAGCTGCGGGGCAACATAGAGGACTATCTGAGGCAGAAATGACCGCTTTAGTTACTACCACAGAAAAATTCTACAAATCAGTATTTGCACCAGTAACAGAAGATTCCTTAGCTGGGGGTCTTTCCAATACAATAGCTGGTCGCGTTTGCAACTATTTCAATTTAGACGGTGGTGGGTATACGGTTGATGGGGCTTGTGCTTCATCCCTAATTGCTGTGGCTAATGCTTGTAGTGCTTTAATGAGTGGGGATCTAGATATTGCCCTAGCTGGGGGAGTTGATGTTAGCTTAGACACAATGGAGTTAATTGGCTTTGCCAAAACTGGGGCATTAACCAATGCAGACATGAAAGTTTACGATCGCCGTGCCAGTGGTTTTATTCCTGGTGAAGGTTGTGGGTTTGTTGTCCTCAAACGCTATGAAGACGCAGAAGCTGCTGGGGATTACATATATGCAACGATCAAGGGTTGGGGTATCTCTGCCGATGGCAAGGGTGGAATTACCGCCCCCTCAAGATTTGGACAGTCTAAGGCACTATTGAGGGCATATCAAAAGGCTGGTTATCAGGGTAAAGATATAGATTTTATCGAAGGACATGGAACAGGTACACCAGTTGGGGATCGTGAAGAATTAGAAGGTATTGCGATCGCGATTAATCATATCTTACCTACTCAACCTCGACGGGTGGGAGTAACATCTTTTAAATCCTTATTTGGTCATACCAAAGCTGCTGCTGGCATTGGAGGTTTAATCAAAACAATTCTGGCGGTTAACCAAAAAGTAATACCTCCCATTGCAGGGTGTCAAGAACCCAACCCTGTATTTGCAGATTCCGTAAGCTGTGCCTATCCAATTTTAACAGGAGAAGTATGCGAACCAAAGAGAATATTACGGGCAGGGGTTTCAGCAATGGGTTTTGGCGGAATTAATACTCATATTGCCTTAGAATCAGCCAATAGCCCCAAAAAAGACCTAAAAATAGCTTTATCTCCCAGGGAATTATTAGTTTCTGCCCAAGATAGCGAACTATTTGTCTTTAGTGCTAGTTCAATTGAGCAATTATTAGAACGCACCTATGAAGTGATTAATTTAGCTCAAGGTATCTCTATAGCCGAGATGGCTGATCTGGCTGTATTTCTAACCAAAATGGATCTGACGGGATATGTAAAAGCAGCAGTTATTGCTAGTGATCCTGAACAACTGATCAATAATCTTCAGCAATTAGAGCAAATACTCCAAGATTCTCCGCCAGTAGCTGGGGAGGTAAAAACTAATCCCTACGAGCAGATCTGGGTGGGTAATCAAGTTACTCAAAATCGCGTGGCTTTCCTCTTTCCAGGACAAGGTTCGCAAAGATTAAATACCGCCAGAACTATTGTAGAACGCTTTACTTGGGCGCAGCAACTAGTGAAACAAGCAGATCAATGGTTGCAAGAAATTGGATGTCAACCTGTTAGTCAGTTGATCTATCGCTGTCGGGAAAAAGCAGCAGATGAACAGGAATTACAACAATGGTTAACGCAACTATCAGCAAGTGCGATCGCCTATCCAGCCATTTGTTTAGCTTCCTTACTCTGGATAGAATACCTCAAAAGATTAGGCATTGAGCCAAAGGCAGTAGGGGGACATAGTTTAGGTGAACTTACCGCTTTCTATATGGCGGGTGCTTACGATGCTAAAACCTTGATCCAATTTGCAGCCCTTCGAGGTCAAGCCTTGGCAAATTGTAAGTCAAAATCAGGCACAATGGCTAGTTTAGGTTGCGATCGCCAAACTGCCGAAAAGATTATTGCTCAAGTCCCAGGATATTTAGTAGTTGCTAATCTTAATAGTACTAATCAAACTGTTATTTCGGGAGATAGTGATAGTATTAATCACGCCCTACAAGTGGCTGCTCAACATAATGTGCAAACTCGTAAATTGCCCGTTGCTAATGCTTTCCATTCACAATTAGTCGCTGAGGCTGCCGAATATATTAAAGTTAATGCTCCTGTTGCTGAAGATTTTATATCTGATTCCCTGTCTGTATTTTCTAGCACCAACGGCAAAATTATTAATAGTAAAATTAAACTTAAAGAACACTTTGGCAAGCAAATTACTTCACCTGTTAATTTTGTAGAATTAGTTAAGGAAATTGACAAGCAAGTAGACTTATTTTTAGAGGTTGGTTCGGGTAAAGTTTTGTGTGGTTTGGGGAAAGAGATTATTAAGCAACAATCTAAGGTGTTCTCAACAGAAGCAAAATCTGATCTTAAAGTAAATTTTCATATATTCTTGGCTAGGTTTTTTATCAGCAATGGTAAGATAAATTGGCAAGAATTATATAGTAATAGATTAATTAGAGATTTTATTGCAACCAAAGAAAAGGTGTTTATAGAGAATCCTTGTGAACGCCAGTTTCAAGTATCCCCAGAAGAAATTGAGGATATAAATAAAATAATGCCCTTTAAAAATGAGGCAAGGAATTACAAACAACCTAAAGAAATAAATAATAATTCCGATGAGGTGGCGGAAATATTAACTACATATTTTCAGAATCGTAGTGACTTTTTAGCAGAACTAATTAAAGCAGATCTAGAAAATTTACCCTATTTTTTCAATAATGAATCCAAATTTGATTAATCATAAGGCTAATGGTTTAGATAATAATGACCCAGATAATGACCAGTCAATAGTTAAATTATTATCCTTCTACTTCCAACAACGAGGCGCATTTCTAGCACAAGTAATTAAAGCAGATTTAACTAGTTCTAATTATGGCAAGCAATTAAACCAGTCTGCCGTTAGTTTGTTGCCGACCTTTCCCCAAGTACAGAAGTATAAGCCAAGTAATGGTAATGGTTATAGTAATGGCAACGGGAAGGTAACTATCGAACCAAAACCAGAACCCATTATCGCGCCGAATACCAAAAATAAAAATGATCATGATGTTCAAACCCTACTGATCAATTTAATTGTTGAGCAAACAGGATACCCAAAAGACACCATTTCTGGGGAATTACGTTTACTTGATGACTTAAACCTAGATTCAATTAAAGCAGGAGAATTAATCGCCACTGCTGCTCAAAAATTGGGGGTTGCGGGAAAATTAGAACCCTCTAGTTTAGCCAATGCAACTATTAAAGAAATTACCAAAGCGATCGCCTCAGAATTAGTTGATCCCAAGGTAGAAGTAAATAGCAATTCTCCAGCAGCAATAGATGTTACCCAACTACTATTAGATTTAGTTGCCACACAGACAGGCTTTCCCTTAGCCTCATTAGATGCAGATTTAAAGCTTTTAGACGACTTAAACCTAGATTCCATCAAAGCAGGAGAACTAGTAGCCACTGCTGCTCAAAAATTAGGGGTTGGGGGACAAGTAGAACCTGCTAGTTTAGCCAACGCAACCATTAAAGAAATAGCCCAGGTATTAGAATTACTCAACTTACCCAATAATAAGAAAGATCAGCCATTAAATAAACCCGTAGTTATTGCCGAGTCTACAACTAATTGGGTGCGTAACTTCAAACTTGAATATATAAATCAAGCAAAAAATAATGTTGAAGTTGAAAATTGGTCTATTGCCAAGGTTTTAATAGTTTGCCAAAGCCCTAATAATTCCTTAGTTAGCAGTTTAAAAACACAACTACAAGAACAACAAGCCCAAGTATTAGTTGTTACTTATCAAGATCTAAAAGGGGAGTTAACAGGATACACCCATTATTTTGCTTTCCTACCTGAAGTTGCCGAAGACGATTCTAATTTATCGTTAGAGTCAATGACTACCAGGTTAAAAAGTATTGCCACTGCACCTAAAAATTCCTGTATTACCTATATACAATTTGGTGGTGGTAAATTCGGTACAAATGCTCAAAATATCCACCCAGAAGTTTGCAATGCTGCTGCTTTTGCTCGTAGTGTGCATTTAGAACGAAATGATTTAAAAGTTAGGGTAATTGATCTAGATCCTCAGATCAAACCTGATCAGGCTTCACAACTAATTTTGCAAGAAATACCTGGTACTGAAACAATTGTAACTGTCGGATACGACCTAGATTTAAATCGTTGGCTACCCCAATCTCAAATAGTACAGCCTGTTGAATACCAACCTCGTAAACATAATTGGACTGCGGAGGATGTCATTTTAGTCACGGGAGGAGCAAAAGGGATCACCGCCGAATGTGCCTTAGCCCTAGCCCAAGAAACTCAAGTTAAAATGGCTCTAGTTGGTCGAGGTAAAGATATTACGGGGGAAATTGCCCAAACCCTAGAAAGATTTGAGCAGCAAGGATTGACTTGTAGATATTATGGTTGCGATGTTGCGGATGGGTTAGCAGTAGAGCAATTAGTAGCAACGGTTAATGCAGAATTAGGGAATATTACAGGAATAATTCACGGTGCAGGACTTAATACCCCTCGTCGGGTAGAACAAGTAACCTTAGAAGCAGCCCAAAAAGAAGCCTCTCCCAAACTTTTAGGGGCGTATAACCTGCTGCAAGCATTAAAACAACCAATAAAAATTTTTACAGCTTTTAGTTCAATCATCGGTGTAACTGGAATGGCTGGGAATAGCTGGTATGCCTTTGCTAATGAATCCTTAGCCTTACTATTAAATCGCTGGCAACAACAACACCCAGAAAGTGATGTAATTTCCCTAGCCTATAGCGTTTGGAGTGAAGTAGGAATGGGAGCGCGCTTAGGAAGTATTAAACATTTAGCACGTCTAGGTATTGAAGCCATTCCACCCCAAGCAGGGATAGAACGCTTTATAGGACTATTTAAAGGAGATCCTGGTGTTGGGCAAATAATTATAGCTGCCCGTTTAGGGGGTTTAGATACCTGGCATCCCCAAAATATCAGTTTAAATAAACCACTGCGTTTTATCGAACAAGTAGAATATATCGAACCTGGGGTAGAAACAAAAATTATCGCCGATCTAAACATAAAGCGCGATCGCTATATAGGGGATCATATTTGGCGTGGTTCATATCTCTTTCCTACCGTCTTTGGGTTAGAAGCAATGGCACAGGCTACCGCCTACGTTTTAGGTGATGCCCAACCCCAGATAGTCAGGATCGAAAATATTTCTTTGCGTCGTCCTGTAGTAGTTAACCCTCAAACAGGCACAAAAATACAAATTCACGCAGAAGTATTAGAACTAGATGCAGCAGGGGAAATTAAAGTAAAAGTTGGCATAAGTTCCCAACAGTCAAATTATACTGCCGATTGTTTTAGTGCAGAACTTATAGTAGGTAAACGCAGCCAGCAAACCCAAAGATCACTAGTAGAAATAGGATCGGCTTTAGATATCCAACCACAACAAGACTTATACGGAGGTTTACTATTTCAAGGGGAATTATTCCAACGCCTAGAAAAAATATATTCCCTCTCAAGAGAGTTAAGTATTCTTAGCGTTACCACTCGCCCAGCAACAGAATTAACTAACGAAGGGTTTGGTGAAGGTTTAGGGGGACATCTAATCTTAGGAGATGCCTACTATCGAGATGTGCTGCTGCAATGTATGCAGGTTAATATTCCCCAGGATATCTGCTTACCAGTCCAAATAGACTGTATACAATTTAATTACGATCCTAGTTACGAATGTGGCGAAAGAATTCTACAGGCAATTTTACACAAACTAGAAGGGAGAGAATACCTGTGTGAAGTAATAGCCACCGATAAAAAAGGCATAATTCGCGAAAGAATCCAAGGTTATCGACTGCGTATACTAGAAGAACATCCAGAAAATCCCACCGCACAACAACTTGCTAACCCCGAAAGTCGCGATCGCGCCCTGCTCCATTCAGCCATTACCAAGGCTTATGAACAATTTGCGCTGATTCCTAATACAGTTGAACTAGCATATCTACCCAAAATAGGTTATAAAGACAAAAAACAACGTCGCCAACTAGAAAAACCTTTAATTACTGCTGCTTTAGCTCAACATTTACAAGTGCCAACAGCAATTAATTATAGACTTAAAACCTTAGCCAATGGTAAACCCCAAATAACAGTTCAAGACTATCCAGAAATAGATCTTTCCCTTTCCCACGACCAACAATATTGCTTGTGTACAGTGGGGATGGGGGCGCAAGGGTGCGATATCGAAATCCAGAGCGATCGCTCGGCTACAGATTGGTTAGCCTTACTTAGTAATAAACATTCCTCCATAGTCGAAGAGTTAATCACCCAGGGAGATGACCGCAACTGTGCTGGGACTCGCATTTGGTCAGCAACGGAAGCAGTACGCAAAGCTTTTAACGGTACTAACCCCAAATTTTCCCTAGTTAAACATCAGGGTACAACTGCACTACTAAAAGCCGAAACCGAAATAGGCAGACATTTAGTTTTAACCCTAAGTTTACAATTCACCCGCCCAAGCAAACGAGTCGTTGCCTTAGTAGTTCAACCCCAGGGAAAGGATGACCTCAATTTAGCCTCTGCCACCATAGAACAAATGGTAGATACAATCATCCAACCCCACCATCATCGAGTCGAAATAACTAATGATGGACCCCAAGGTCAAAGAGTTTATCTACAGAGGTTTCAGGTTTCCTTCCGCCAAGCCTGTAGCATCAGCCGTAATGTCCCAGTCTCACAATATATCGGTTGGGTTGGTAAGTTTCGCGAAATTCCCATGATTAGTATGGCTCAACCCATGCTACGAGACTTCTATAGTGGTCAATATGGCATGGTGACTAATGATGTAACCCTACGCATTTTGGGGGATGTTACCACCTATGACACCATTCAAGGGCGTTGCTGGTTGGGAAATCTCAAAAATTCCTCCTTCGATACCTATATCGAGTTTTGTAAAGTATTAGCGGATCACTCCCTAGTTCGAGTGGCAATGGCAGAGGTTAAAGCCACTTGGGTAAAACTTCTAAAATATGGTGTTCCTGCTCCCGAAGCCCTACCCGATTATTTAGCCAACTATCTCAGTCTGTTTACCGTTGATCAACCAGCCAGCATCGATTTAAAAAATGCTCCGACGATCAGCTTACCCAAATTACCCGAACCCAACGCCTCCCTAGACCCTGGAGAGGTACTATATCAAGCTACCCCCAGTCCCAAACGCCAAGATCTCCTCTTTTCTAAAAGCTATCAAACTACTTTAGAAGAAGCCAATGCGGTGGGTAATGTCTACTACGGTAACTACTTTATCTGGCAGGGAAGAACCTTAGATTTCTTCTTCTATCAATTCATTCCCGAATACTTCCGTGTAGAACAAGCCAAAGGAGAAGTTCTATCAGTATATAGTCGTATGACTTACCTTAAAGAGGCGATGCCTTTCGATACCATTTTGACCAATCTCTATGTAGATGAAGTCACAGAATGCGGAGCGGAGTTTACATTCCAATTCTTCCGTCAAACCGCCAATGGTGAACTAGAAAAACTACACAGTGGAGTACAAAAAGTAGTGTGGGCAACCAGACAGACAGATGGTAGAGCGATCGCCAGCCCTTGGCCCCAACCAGTGTTAAAAGCATTGCTCCAAGCTGCTCGATCTCCCGAAGTTACTTATGCCTTGGCTAGGTGAATCTAAGATTAAAAATTTCATTAAATAAATCCCAAATAAATAGTGAATAGTTCAACAACCACTACAACTAAAAATTACGATGTAGTAATCATGGGTGCAGGTATTGCAGGTTTATGTCAAGCTCGACATCTCTTGCTCAAAATCAAAGACCTCAAAATAGCCCTAATAGATCCGCGTCCCGAAACCAGAGGTGATCAAGACCATAAATTGGGAGAATCTACGGTGGAGATTACATCTTTATTCCTCTGCAAAGAGTTAGGTCTTAATGACTATATGATCGAAAACCATCCCCCCAAAGCTGGTTTAAATTTCCATTGGGCAAAACAGAGCGATCGCACTAAAAATATCGATGATTACTTTCATATTTGGATTAATCGTCAACCCCCCATTCCCACTTTTCAGATCAATCGACCGCGATTTGAGCAAGACCTGTTAAAAATGAATCGTCAGATGGGAGTGGACTTCTATCATGGTCGAGTGGTAGATGTGCATCTAAATAGAGATACTCCTCACCTTGTAAACGTCAAGTGTAAAAATGGAGAAAATATACAGTTACAAGCATCCCATTTAGTTGATGCTGCTGGACGTAAATTTATTATCGGTCGTAAAACTGATAACTTGATCTTCGATGCTCAACAGTTAGAAGGGGTGGATAACGGTGCAGCTTGGGTGCGGGTGCGCAATATTGATCGCCGAATCTTTCACAATGGTTATGATCCAGAAGGCACTACCGTTAGTCATTATTACGCTACCAATCATTTCTTTGGTAAAGGTCATTGGATCTGGATGATTCCCATCGATCGCGACCAACAGGAAATATCATTAGGTATTATTCATCATCACGATGCTATTGCTGCTAAAGAGATTAATACTAGGGATAAATTTGATGCTTTTTTAAAAAATAATCACACCCTACTTTATGACTTAATTAATAGTGGTCAACAGATCGATTTCCACTATTTCCCCCGCATTGCTCATAAAAGTAAAACTCTATTTTCTCCAGATAATTGGTATGTCTTGGGAGATGCAGCAGCAATTTTTGATGCCTTCTATTCCCTAGGGCTGACAATGGTTGCTGTACAGATAGAAAGTACAACAGAACTAATTTGTTCTCAAATTCAAGGAGTGGCTAACTTAGAAGCTAAACGAGCAGCCTACAATCAGTTTAATCTTACCTATATTGATGCAATTAATACCTTCGTCAAACAACATTCTTCTCAAATAGGCAATGCCAGTATTATGAGTTGGCGCATTTATTTCGAGTATATGTGGTGGTTTGGTATTTTAGTACCCATGTTCTTAGGTAAATGGCATTTAGATTTAGATTTTGCTCAAAGTTTTGTCAAACCATTTAGAGCAAGTTGTGAGGGGCTGATATCCCATGTATACGATAGACTGCAAAAATTAGGCGATCTGGGGAAAAATATCGGTTTTATGGATGCGGTGCGCGCCGACCAATTAATAGGGAAATACTATACTTTCCAACATTTCGACGATTTCTTAGAAAATGCCAAACTAGAACCCCAACGCTGCAACATATACGGCAGTATGAAACACACCTTTTTATATATTATTGTGTGGTATCTCAAGTTTAGCTGGATAGGATTTGGGGTTAGGGGAATTGTTAACGGCAAAACAATTTATTACACAGCATCCCTGATAAGTTCAAGCATTCTTTGCGCCTTGGGAGAACTTCAATTCAAATGGAAGACTCGTAACTTACCAAACAACAGCGCGATCGCACTAAGCAGAGAAGAATTTAAAAACTACCGCTACAGCGATCGTCTAGAACCTTGGGTAGTGGTGGATCAGGGGCAAACAGAATCAAATGAATCCGCCCAAAACGAACTATTACCTTTAGTTTAACCAAATAACAGCATGACCAGATTAACAACGACAGAAACCTACGATGTAGTAATTATGGGTGCAGGGTTTGCAGGCTTATGTCAAGCAAGACACTTGCTATTAAATATACCCAAGATCAAAGTTGCCCTGATAGATCCCAGACCAGAAATTAGAGACGAAAAAGACCTAAAAATAGGTGAGTCTACCATAGAAATAGCTTCATTATTCCTCTCCAAAGAATTAGGACTATACGAATATCTAGTAGAAAACCATGTACCCAAAATAGGTTTAAATTTCCATTGGGCAAAAGATACCGCTAAAACCGACACCCTAGACGACTACTATCATATCTGGTCAAATCGTAATGTCGAAATTCCTGCCTTTCAAATCAATCGCGCCAAATTAGAAACCGACCTATTGAGGATGAATCAGGAAATGGGGGTAAAGTTCTATCATGGTCGTGTTAGCGATGTCGATTTAACCCAAGGCGATCGCTTAAAAACAGTGGTAGTTAAAACCGCAGATGGTCATCTTGAACTACAAGCCAAGCACGTAGTCGATGCTGCGGGACGTAAATTTATCATAGGTAAAAAGAAAGATAACATTCTTACAGGCCCAGACAACCTACTAGGACTAAATAACGGTGCGGTATGGTTGCGAGTTAAAAATGTAGATCGTACCATTTTTGATGATGGGTATCACCCCAATACAGCTACCTCTAGTCATTATTACGCCACCAATCACTATTTCGGTCATGGTCATTGGATGTGGATGATTCCCATAGATAAAGAAGCCAAGGAATTATCCATCGGCATCATGCAGCACCACGAACAATTACCCAGCGAAGTTATCAACACCCAGTCAAAATTCCTCGACTTTCTCAAAGCCAACCATACAATGGTCTATAACCTGATAGAAAGTGGGGAAATAGTCGATTTTCACTATTGGTCTAAAGTTGCCCACAAAAGTAAAATCATGTTTTCTCCCGATAACTGGTATGTAATTGGGGATGCTGCTTATATCTTTGATGCTTTCTATTCCTATGGAACTTCTACTATTACTATTGCGGTGGAAAGCGTTACCGAAATCATTCGCGCCCATTTAGCCCAAGAGACAGAAGTAGAGGAGAAACGGGAATTATATAATAAATTTAACCAAATTTTCGCCCTCACTGTTAACTATCTCTACCGCGATCATGGTAAACAATTAGGTCATGCAAGCGTGATGAGTTGGCGTATTTACTTTGAGTATATGTGGTGGTTTGGAATGTATGTACCCATGTATGTCGGTAAATGGCATTTAGATAAAACCTTTATCAATGTATTTTCAGGAGTTAACCGCAAAATAGATGGTTTGTTTGCCGATTTATGTCAGCAATTTAACCAGTTAGTAGAACGTAATGCCAATATTGGTTTCATGGACTGCTATCGAGCGGATCAATTGATTGCAGGTTACTACACTCCTAAACATTTTGAACCATTTCTAGCTAATACCCAATTAGAACCGTTGCATACTAACGTTTTTGGGGAAATGAAGCACACCTGTTTTTATGCAGCTATTTGGTATGCCATGTTTCAATGGCGAGGCTTTAAATTCAAGGGGGTATTAAATCCCAAACATATCTATTATTTCCTCTTATTAATTTGGTTTGCGGTGCAATCAGCGATCGGGGAAATGGTTTACAAATCTAAGACTAAAAATATGCCCAAAAACAGCGAAATTGCCCAAATGCGCGCAGAATTTAAAAATTATCGCTATAAACCCCAATTACAACCTTGGTCGGCAGAAACACCAGCAGAAAGTAAACCAGATTATTCCTTAGTTTAAAGATAAATATAAAACCGATTAATATGTATACCCAACAAATAGCAGATTATGATGTGGTGATTATGGGGGCAGGGTTTGCAGGTATTTGTCAAGCTCGACACCTGCTATTAAATATCCCAGGAATTAAAATTGCCATTATCGATCCGCGATCGCAAAATCGAGATCATAAAGATCTTAAGATTGGTGAATCTATGGTGGAAGCAGCAGCCTTGTTTGTTTGCAAAGAACTTGGTCTGCACGAATACATGATTGAAAATCATACCCCCAAAGCAGGTTTAAACTTCCATTGGCCCAAAGATCCCGCAGCAACTAAAGATCTTGACGACTACTATCATGTCTGGTCAAATCGCCAAACAGCGATCGCCTCTTTTCACATGAATCGTGCAAAATTTGAAACCGATGTGCTGCAAATGGTTCGAGAGATGGGGGCAAGTTTCTATCATGGTCGTGTGGTGGATGTGGATTTAACCCCAGGGGAACAACTAAATAGCGTAAAAGTTAAAATTGGTGATCAATATCACTCTCTAACTACCCATCACCTAGTAGATGCTGCGGGACAAAGTTTTATTATTGGTAAGAAAAAGGATAATTTAATTACCGAGTCGGAAAATCTTTACGGCTTAAATACAGGATCAGCTTGGGTGAGGGTTAATAACGTCGATCGCACTATCTTTGACGATGGTTATCACCCCTATCGTGCTTCTAGTAGTAGTTATTACGCCACTAATCACTATTTCGGTCAAGGTCATTGGTTATGGATGATTCCTAGTGAATTGGACTCAATGGAGTTATCCATAGGGGTAATGCACCACCACGATGTCATCCCTGCTAATACAATCAATACCAAAGAGAAATTCTACGGCTTCCTCAAAGCCAACCACACCATGCTTTATAACTTGGTTAAAAGTGGTCAGGATGTCGATTTCCACTATCGATCAAAAGTTCCCTATAAAAGTAAAGAAGTCTTTTCTCCAGATAACTGGTACGTCATTGGCGACTCTGCCTATATCTTCGATGCTTTTTATTCCTACGGCACAACCATGATTGCTTTTGCTATTGGCGGGGCGACCGAAGTAATTCGCGCCAAACTAGCTAAAGAAGCCGATGCAGCCGTTAAACAAGATGCCTACAATCGATTTAATCTGGCATATTCAGAAAACGTCAATCATTTAATGCGCCATCACCATAAACAATTAGGTCATGCTAGCGTCATGAGTTGGCGGATTTACTTTGAATATATGTGGTGGTTTGGTATCCATGTACCAATGTTTGTCGGCAAGTGGCATCTCAACCTACAGTTTCTAGAAAAGTTTTTAGTATTGATGCCTGCCAACCAACAGGGGTTATTTGTCGATGTTTACAATCAATTCAATCAATTAGTAGAGCGTGGGGCGAATATCGGTTTAATGGATGCCTACCGTGCCGATCAACTAATCAATAATTATAGTCCCCTCGATCACTTCGATCACTTCCTAGAAAACTCCAAATTAGAACCCTTGCGCGTTAATATCTTTGCTGGGATGAAACACGCCTACTTTTATATAGCAATTTGGTACTTAATGTTTCAGTGGAAAGGTTTTGGAGTGGCTGGAATTGTGCATCCCAAACACATCTATCATTTTGGGCGTTTACTTAGTTTATCCCTACAAACTGCGATCGCCGAAATTATTTACAAATCCAAAATTAAAGGACTTCCCGACAATGCGGAAATAGCCCAGATGCGCCAAGAGTTTAAAGATTATCGCTATCAACCAATGATTCAAACACCTGATAATTCAACAACAAAATCCGCTTCTCAAGACTTAGTTAAAGTTTAGAGTTTAAACCAAATCAGATCACGGGGTGGGTTATGCCCACCAAACATCTTGTTAATCATCACAATAATTAATTTAAATCATGGTCAACACTATTAATCCCACCATTGCCGAAACCCTCAGTTGGAAAAAAGCCTTTATACAATCAGCCAAGGAATTTGAGCCGACGGATTTAAAAGTTATTGAGGGTGCAATACCGCCAAACTTAACAGGTTCTTTTTACACTATAGGTCCAGGATTATTAGAAAGAAACGGCGAAACAATTGCTCACTGGTTTGATGGGGATGGGGGAATTCTCAAGGTAAATTTTACAGGGGAGACGGCAACGGCGATGTATCGTTATGTGCAAACCGAAGCCTATCAACAGGAATCCGCAGAAGGTAAGTTTTCCTTTGGGTCTTATGGTCGTTTACCTTCAGGCTCTTTTTGGCAAAAATTGACCGTTCCGATTAAAAATAGAGCTAATAGCGGAATTATTGCCCTAGAAAACCGTTTACTGGCTCTTTGGAACGCAGGCTCTCCCTACGTAGTTAATCCGAACAATTTAGCCACCCAAGGAATCGATCCCAATTTTGGTACAGAGAAAGCAGAATTACCCTACTCTAGCAGTCCTAAAATAGACCCAGAAACAGGTAGGATATATAACTTTGGGATAGAATATGGCACAAAAGCCCAATTAAAACTCTACTGTAGCGATCGCACTGGCAGGATAATCCAACAAGCAGATATTCCCCTCGAAGGTTTCCCCTATATCCATAATTTCATCTTAGCAGGACGCTATTTAGTCTTCTTTATTCCCCCCCTACGTTTAAAACTTCTACCTTTTTTAAGTAAACAAAAAAGTTTTGCCGATGCCTTAAGTTGGAAACCAGAATTAGGCACAGAGATTTTAATTATCGATCATCATACTTTTGAGGTGGTTAGTGAAGGAATTACCGCCCCTTGGTTTAGTTGGAATTACAGCAATGGGTATGTAGATCAAGTTGGTAATATAGTTATCCAAGCCGTTTGTTATCCTGATTTTGGCATTAATGAATTTTTAAAATATGTCCCTTCAAATCACCTAGCAAGTAGTAGTAAAGGTAAATTACGAGAGATAACTATTAACCCCCAAACAGGACAGGTTATAAATAACCAATCTCCCTTAAATAATTTTTGTGAATATCCTGTAGTTGCCGAGCAAGATGTTGGTAAACCTTGGCGTTTTACCTATTTATCCGTCTACTCCCATAACAATAATGTTGCTCAAGATCTACCAGATACAATTGCTCGTTTTGATCGCCAAACAGGAGAATTAACCACAGCTAATTTAGGCAAAAATTATTATCCTGTCTTGATGGTTCATGTTAATAATGCAGCAGAAGATTGGCTATTAGTACAGGTATTTAATGGCAATAGTGGTAAGAGCGAAGTTTGGGTTTTTGACACCGACCAACTAGATAGTAAACCTGTTTGTAAATTAGCTTTACCTGCCCCTATCCCCTTTGGGTTTGCTGGGGTCTGGCAAGATAATTAATTCCTCTACTGCCTTTAGTTTGGTTAGTTTCTTATTAGAATAATTCGTAGTTAAAAGATGTTTGCTAAAACCTTAAAATCAACTTCCCCTATTAATCCATCCCCCTCAACGAATCAACATCTAATTATCGAACTTCACGAACTAGAGGCAGTTTTAACTAAATTAGGTTTATACCTTTCTACTGCTGAATTAAATCGCCTTTGTGGTGGTCAATTTGTAAGTTTAGAAAATCTTGCATTAGCAGATGTCGGTATTATCCTAATTTTAGCCTCGGCGATCGCTTCGCATCATTTCCAACACAAACATCTTTCCTTTAGAGACTTACTTTTATTAAGTGGAACTACGGAGTCTGTGGGCATTCCTCTATACTGTTGGGATAATAATCTTGCAGTAAAATACTACCTTCGTCTAACTTTCGTAGAAGGAGTACCTGTGATTGTTATTCAAACCCAAAATTAAATTAATTATCCAGTAGATAGAAAAATTCGCCCTATGAATAATAATCCACCTAATCTACAAAATAATAAAAAAATTAATTATCAATATAGACCCCAGTCAAGGCAGCAAGCCATAATTCTCGATGTTAAAACTAGTCTGCTATTGATGGCTTTGGCTCTGACTACTTTGGGTTTCACTTCCTACTATACCCTTAAAAATAGCAACATTATTAGTAATTATCAGGCTAAAACTTCAACAGCACCAAAAACAATTACTACAGCTAATACTAATTTAAATAATAGGGTAGCAGCCATCGGTTATATCCAAACCAAACAAGATCCCATTAATCTATCCGCCACTACTTTTGTTGAGGGCGCAAGGGTACAAGAATTACTAGTAAAACGCACAGATCAAGTAAAAGTTGGTCAAATCATTGCCATTCTCGATAATCGCGATCGCCTTTTAGCTGCCTATAATCAAGCTCAAAAACAAGTCACTGTAGCAAACGCTCGTCTACAACAAGTTCAAGCAGGGGCGAAAACAGGCGAAATTCAAGCACAAAAAGCTAAATTTCAAGCAACTGAGGCAGAATTACAAGGACAGATCGATACTCAAAAAGCTGCGATCGCTAACCTCAACGCCCAATTGGCAGGGCAAACTAACGCCCAAAAAGCCACTATTAACCGACTCAAAGCAGAAGTTGAAAATGCGACAAAGGAATGTCAACGCTACAAACAGTTGTCCGTGGGAGGGGCGATATCTGCCTCGGAAAAAGATAGTATTTGTCTTAAGCAAACCACCTCGCAAGATCAACTGCTAGAAGCTAATGTCAACTTACAAAGAATTACTAATACTTTGGGCGAACAAATCAATGAAGCTAAAAGTAATCTTCAACGTACTATTAATACCTTAGATCAGCAAATCATCGAAGCTCAATCTAGTTTAGAAGCGGTGGCAGAAGTACGGGATGTAGATGTGGCGGTGGCTATGTCTGAATTAGAAACGGCAAAATCGGCGGTAAGTAAGGCGGAGGCGGAATTAGATTTAGCTTATGTTCGTTCTCCTATTGATGGTCAAATTCTACAAATTAATACTTGGGCTGGCGAGACAATTAATAATACCAAAGGGATCGTTACTTTGGGTGATACCGCCAATATGTATGTGGTGGCAGAAGTATATGAAACTGATATAAATAAAATAAAAATAGGTCAACAAGCAACTATTGATAGTGGTGGGATTACTAGTAAATTAACAGGTACAGTCGAAGAAATAGGATTACAAATTGGCACGAAAGATGTCTTGGGTACTGACCCAGTAGCTGATGCTGATGCGCGGGTGGTGGAAGTAAAAATCCGTTTAACTCCTGAAGCTAGTAAGCAAGTGACGGCTCTTACTAATTTACAAGTTAACGTAATTATTAATACTAATAGTTAAACTCAATATAATAAAATGTTTAATAAATTATTTACAGCTTGGCTACAACTAAAATATCAAAAAATACGTCTAATTTTGGCATTGTCAGGGGTAATTTTTGCCGTCGTAATTGTTTTTATGCAGTTAGGTATTAGAGATGCCCTATTTGATAGTGCAGTGCGCTTTCATAAGAGTTTAGATGGCGACTGTTTTATAATAAGCCCTCGTTCCACTTCCTTAATTGCTATGGAAAATTTCCCCAACAGACGTTTAGCCCAAGCATTAGCTTTTGAAGAAGTAGACCATGTTAGCCCCATTTATCTAGACTTCGCCCAGTGGAAAAATCCTGAATCTAGGAAATACTGGCGCAATATCTTTGTAATTGGGTTCGATTTACGAGATCAAGTATTTACTTTACCTGGGGTGAATGAAAACCGTCAAAAATTACAATTACCCGATACTATTTTATTTGATCGCAGTTCTCGAACAGAATTTGGGCCTATCGCGCAACAATTTACCACCTACGGCAAAGCCAAGACAGAAATAGGTAGTAATAGCGGTTCAAATCGTCGGGTAGATGTAGTAGGACTATTTGATTTAGGCACTTCCTTTGGTTCGGATGGCAATATAATTACTAGTGAAGTCAACTTTTTAAGACTGGTTGATACAAGGGCTAAAGGCAGAATTGATGTAGGTTTAATTAAACTTACTCCAGGTACAGATCCCAATCAATTTAAACAAAAACTAGTCCAAAAATTACCGCGAGATATCAAAATTCTAACCAAACAAGAATTTATCCAATTTGAAAAGAAATATTGGCAAAGTAGCACAGCGATCGGGTTTATCTTCAATTTAGGAGTATTTCTGGGGTTAATTGTCGGGGTGGTGGTAGTTTACCAAATCCTTTATACCAATGTGTCGGATCATTTACCACAATACGCTACTTTAAAAGCGATCGGTTACACCCAAAATTATCTACTCTCTATCGTATTTCAACAGGCTTTATTTATTGGGGCTTTAGGATATTTACCAGGGTTAATAATTAGTATTATTCAATATCAATTTGCAGCCAAAATGACTTTATTACCAATCATTATGACTTGGCAAAGAGCAGTATTTGTACTTGTTACCACATTGATAATGTGCCTGATTTCGGGATTTTCCGCTATGAATAAATTAAAATCTGCCAACCCTGCTGACGTATTTTAAAACCATGAAACCAGTAATTATAGAACACTTAAATCATTATTTCGGTAAGGATAGATTAACAAAACAAGTCTTATTTGATATCAATTTAGAGATTAGACCTGGGGAAATAGTTATTATGACTGGCCCATCTGGTTCGGGTAAAACCACCCTCTTAAGCCTTCTGGGGGGATTAAGAAGAGTTCAAACAGGTAGCCTTAAAACCCTAGGTCAAGAGTTATTTTTAGCTAAAGAAACAGATCTAGTTAATATTCGACGCAACATTGGTTATATATTTCAAGCCCATAATTTGCTGCCTTTTATGACCGCACAGCAAAATGTACAGATGTCCTTAGAATTAAACCCTAAGATCAATTCCCGTCAAGCAGCTAAAATTGCTGCCCAGATGCTTGGGGATGTGGGTTTACAAGAGCGAATCAAATACTTTCCTGAAAAACTATCGGGGGGACAAAAACAAAGAGTAGCGATCGCTAGGGCATTAGCTCCCAGACCAAGATTAGTTTTAGCCGATGAACCTACTGCTGCACTAGATAGTAAAACTGGGCGAGAAATCGTTAATATCATGCACCGTTTGGTAAAAGAGCAAAATACAACCATTCTCTTAGTTACCCATGATAACAGAATATTAGATATTGCCGATCGCATTATTCATATGGAAGATGGGCGTTTAGTTCATACAGAAAAAAGGTTCGAGGAAAAACAAATGTTTAATCTCAAACCCAGTCAAACTAAATCCCGTGGGCAATATGCCTCCCTATTACCTACGATGACCCAAGCCAATGGCAATCATCATTCATCAGCTACCACTCTTAATCGTCAGACAAGCCTAGGAAAAACCCCACAGTCTGTGATTAAAAAGACAATTGAACCCCCAAGTAAACAGCATCAGGGTCGTACCTACAAGATAGTTTGCATTGACGATAGCACTACAATTCTAAAATCCTTAGAACAATACTTGGATAATGAAATGTTTAACGTCACCACCATTAATAATCCCATCAATGCCCTAGTAGAAACTATCAAAAACGAACCTGATATTGTTTTATTAGATGTAATGATGCCCGATATTAATGGTTATGAATTTTGTACCTTATTACGTCAAAACCAAAAATTCAAAGATACACCTGTAATAATGATCACTAGTTTAGATAACAATAGCGATCGCACTCAAGCTAAAGTAAGTGGTGCTACGGATTACCTAGTTAAACCCTTTAATAAAACCGATTTACTCAAGATGTTATTTAAGTTTTTGTAACATTGCATCACTGATATCTACTCCCTACTACCCCCTACCTACTACCTACTACCTACTACCTACTACCTACTACCTACTACCTAATTGTCCTAATCTAATTTTGTACGGCTATAGTTAAACACCACTACCCAAAACAAATAAACTAATTAACGTCCCACTATTCCAGAGACTATGGAGTAACATGGGGGCTAAAAGATTGCGCGATCGCGTATAAACTACCCCTAAAACTATTCCTAAAGTAGCCAAGGGTAGCACCTCCGATAAACTCAAGTGGGCAATAGCAAAGATAAAACCACTAATAATAATGGCACTGGTAACAGAAACATAGCGGGTTAGGGAGGGAAGTAAAAAACCGCGAAACATGATTTCTTCAAAAATCGGTGCAGCAATGGAAGCCGTGCTAAAAAAGATTGCCAGGGCTACCTTATCCTGTGCTTGTAGAGCTAAATATAGTAAAGGATTACTACCTCCTTGTCCTTGCCAGATTTGCTGATTAATTAGTGATACTAGTAATACTAAAGGTACTGCTACTAAATATCCACCGATACCCCAAACAAACCAATTATCAAATAATTTAAATTTAAACCAATCTTGAGGTAGGGGAAGGAAAGATTTAATGGAAAAATATAAAACCCCAACACCACCAGCAGCCATTAAGAGATAAGTAGCTAAAACATATAAAGCCTTGATTCTGAGGGTAGAATTAACAGGATTGATATTAGCAATACCTAAAATTAAAGGTAGGACAAATTGACCAATAAAGAAAAAGCCTACAATCAAAACTTGCCAGGTTATCTCCCAATCCCAGGGTGTTGACCAGGTGTTATTACTATTAGTGGCAATAATTGCTTCATCTTTTTTAAGCAATCTTTGAACTATTAAAAAGATTAATAAGATTACTCCTCCCACACCTCCGAGAAAAGGAATAGCACTAAGGGCAGCTAATTTAAACAGAGAATTAGTTGCTGTTTCCAACTCTTGCGCCTGTAAGGTTGCCAAATCATCGGACAAATTATTAACTTGGGCATATTTAGCTAAAGCTTGATAACGAAACCAACTATCCAAATTACTACTAATAGTTTCCATCCCTGCTTGTAAAGTTTGGGTGGGAGATTGCCATAGTTGCTTGAGTATAGTTGCAGTTTGAAAATATCGATCTTGAGAATTATCAATACGCTCAATTGCACCTTCCCAAATTCCAATAGCTTCTTCAGGCTTACCTTGTACAGCAGTTAAGATACCTTGTTTCAAATCCAACTCATTAATAAACTGATCTATTTCAGCAATCTGTTGTTTCAATTGCTTCCTTTGGGTTGAATTAACTTGTAATTGTTGTTGTGTCAGATTAGGTGTAAGATTTGTGTCTTGCAACTGCTGCAACTGCTTAAGATAATTATCCCGACTTATTACCGATTGCTTACGGGCTTTTTGATACTGTTTACTCGCTGCACCATAGGGATCTTCCCCAACCAAAGAATTAACCGTACTACTTAAATCCAAATCATCCGTGGCTTCAGGCTTAAATTCCGTGATGTGAAGAACTAAATTAGTTTGATACAACTCCAGACGACTTTGAATTTGAGGTTGAGAAAGACTATCATTCAAAGAAAAACCAATTCTGGCGATCGCAAAGATAGTAAGTAAAGTGAGAATTACACGTTTTAATGTCATTAGTAAAAAGATTGAGGATTACCTTATTATCCGAATATTTTTATAACCCTTTGGCATTATCCACTTTCCCAGAAAACTTAGCAATCAACCATATCTACCATATACAATAACTGAGGTGAAATAATTAGGAGGAATGTTAGCTTGTCTACTCGTGTGATAATCGTCCGTCATGGACAAAGTACCTATAATGCACAAAAGCTAATTCAAGGTCGTTGTGATGAATCTGTTTTAACAGAAAAAGGGATAGCAGATGCTCAAAAAGTGGCACAAGCTTTAAGTGAAATTGCGATCGATGGGTTTTATTGTAGTCCTCTACAGCGAGCCAAACTAACAGCAGAAACAATTCATAATGCTTTAGTAAATCCTCCTACCCTACAACCTACGGACAAATTACTAGAAATAGACTTACCTTTGTGGGAAAAACTCAATAAAGAAGAAGTGCGATCGCGTTTTGCCGACGACTATCAGCAGTGGCACACTAACCCACAAGAATTTAAAATGCTATTGGCAGATGGACAAGAACATTATCCTGTAGTTGCTCTTTATCAGCAAGCACAAAACTTTTGGCGAGAAACTATACCTAAACATGATGGACAAACCATTTTAATAGTGGCTCACAATGGCATAAATCGTTGCTTAATTATGAGTGCTATCGGGATGAGTTGCGATCGCTATCCTTCAATTCAACAGTCTAATTGTTGTATTAATATTCTCAACTTTACTGGTGAATTTGGTGGTGCAGTCCAGTTAGAATCCCTCAATCAAACCTCACACCTTGGTCTTAGCGTCCCTCCCACCCGTCCTGGTCATAAAGGACCCCGTTTACTATTAGTAAGACATGGGGAAACCAATTGGAATAAGGAATCCCGTTTTCAGGGTATTAGGGATATTCCCCTAAATGATAATGGTCGTCTTCAAGCTGTTCTAGCAGGTACATTTTTAGAAGATGTAGAGATCAATTTTGCCGTTTCAAGCTCAATGCTACGCCCCAAAGAAACCGCCGAAATCATCCTAGAAAAGCATCCAGATGTAACCCTAGAGACTACGCCAGAATTAATTGAGATTTGTCATGGTTTATGGGAGGGAATGCTAGAAACAGATATCCAAGCAGAATATCCCGACTTACTGCAACAGTGGAAAGATAAACCAGAAACAGTACAAATGCCTGAAGGAGAAAACTTACAACAAGTCTGGGATAGAGCGATCGCAGCTTGGAATAAAATAGTTGTTCAGTATACTTCTACTGATGCTTCCCAAACAGGTTTAATAGTCGCCCACGATGCCATTAATAAAGTGATTCTTTGCTATCTATTGGGTTTAAAGCCAGATAACTTTTGGAACATTAAACAAGGTAATGGTGCAGTAAGTGTTATAGATTACCCCAATGGTGCAACAGGTAATCCTGTATTACAAGCAATTAATATTACCACTCACTTAGGAGATGGCAGTATTATTGATAAAACGGCAGCAGGGGCATTATAACGTTTTTGCTTTGCTGATCAATTAATATGATTTCTGTTTAAAATTGCACTTAATATTTTACATTTAAATATAAGGCAAAGCGACTCAATCATATATCATAAGACGTAGTAATAGAAGAGACAAAACATCTATCTACTACTACGCATATTTTTAGATCATCGTTATAACTATAGGCTCTACTATATAAAGCAAAAACTATGAAAGTTACAGGGAAAATCGAGAAAAAAGGATTTGGTTTTGGGGTTTGGGCATTAGTAGCAGATGATGGCACAACCTACGAGTTAAAAGATCCCCCATCCGAATTAAAAAAAGAAGGAATAAAAGTAGAGATTGAAGGTAAGATTCGTAAAGATATTATGACAATGGCGATGATTGGGCCAGTCTTAGAAATTGCATCTTATAAAATTAAATAATTAATCTTACCCAAGATTTGTTTATTGTTTCAATTCCTCAGAGGAATAATTATTAGTTTATACCTTCCTAGTGCCTAGAGCATAATTAGTTTCAATTCCTCATAGGAATAATTGTTAGTTTAAACATGTAGTCTTAGAACTAGCCATCGCAATTAATTCCTGTGTTTCAATTCCTCAGAGGAATAATTGTTAGTTAAAACGTAAATTTAATCCTTTATATGAACAATTAATCGGTTTCAATTCCTCAGAGGAATAATTGTTAGTTTAAATACGGCTTTCACTATTCCGAGTTGGTCTTTCGGTTTTGGTTTCAATTCCTCAGAGGAATAATTGTTAGTTAAAACAAGAATACATCTATCTGCTCTCTCTTCTCCTGTGTTTCAATTCCTCATAGGAATAATTGTTAGTTAAAACATGATAGAGAAGCAAATAGGTGGCTAGATTGGTTAGCGCGTTTCAATTCCTCATAGGAATAATTGTTAGTTAAAACCGATTTACAGTAGCCAACCAAATGCCACCTGTATCGGTTTCAATTCCTCATAGGAATAATTGTTAGTTAAAACAAGTTTTTCTATTAGTTCACTTGGAATATCTGCTGTTTCAATTCCTCATAGGAATAATTGTTAGTTAAAACTTAAAATCGTTTTCAGCCCAGAGTAAAAAATCTGTTTCAATTCCTCATAGGAATAATTGTTAGTTAAAACTGAAGAAGCGATTGCCCAATTGTCAGAATTACAACAGTTTCAATTCCTCATAGGAATAATTGTTAGTTAAAACCTTCAAACAAAACAACAACAACAATAAATATTGAGTTTCAATTCCTCATAGGAATAATTGTTAGTTAAAACCGAACCCCAAGAACCAGAGCCACAACCAGAGAAAGGTTTCAATTCCTCATAGGAATAATTGTTAGTTAAAACTATAGTTATTACGGCTCTTTCGCTACAATGTTTGCCGTTTCAATTCCTCATAGGAATAATTGTTAGTTAAAACTTGCTCATGCCGATTGTTCCCCCTTCACTGTAATCTCGTTTCAATTCCTCATAGGAATAATTGTTAGTTAAAACTTTTCCCCCAAGCGAGGTACGATACAAGCCTAATCTCGTTTCAATTCCTCATAGGAATAATTGTTAGTTAAAACACCTGCCAAGTAATAAAGTAGATAGGGATGTCTATTTGTTTCAATTCCTCATAGGAATAATTGTTAGTTAAAACAATTTTGTTGTCTCTATTGTTCCCAAAAAATCAGTTTCAATTCCTCATAGGAATAATTGTTAGTTAAAACAGGGCGTTTACTACAGCGTGAGTTTTGATTGGCGAGGTTTTAATTCCTCATAGGAATAATTGTTAGTTAAAACACAGTTCGTCCTGCGAGATATCTAGCTCTAATTCGTTTCAATTCCTCATAGGAATAATTGTTAGTTAAAACAAGCAGAGAATCAGGCAGAAAGATTAAGAAAATACCTGTTTCAATTCCTCATAGGAATAATTGTTAGTTAAAACTCCCCATTATAAGTAAATCCACGGAGGATTGCAAATGTTTCAATTCCTCATAGGAATAATTGTTAGTTAAAACAGGTGATGTTATCAGCGATCGCACTTCTGAGCGAGTTTCAATTCCTCATAGGAATAATTGTTAGTTTAAACTGGATGCAAGTGAATTTCACTTCCACAGCGATCGCTATTCAAATAGATGTTTCAATTCCTCATAGGAATAATTGTTAGTTTAAACTTAGATGCTTGTATGCGCCAACCTAATTGTGCAAAGTTTCAATTCCTCATAGGAATAATTGTTAGTTTAAACGCAATAATCCGAGGTTTAAAAGAATCGTCTACTTTGGATTGTTTCAATTCCTCATAGGAATAATTGTTAGTTTAAACCATTATGAAGCTCTAACTGGAAGTACTAGTAGCTTTGTTTCAATTCCTCATAGGAATAATTGTTAGTTTAAACTTGTGTTGAATGTAGTTCTTATGAGTTTACTGTTTCAATTCCTCATAGGAATAATTGTTAGTTTAAACATGAGTAAGCTATTGGATAAGGCAACAATTAACAGTTTCAATTCCTCATAGGAATAATTGTTAGTTTAAACAAGTTGTACGATTTGATTTTAGAGGAAGTTATAACATTTAAGTTTCAATTCCTCATAGGAATAATTGTTAGTTTAAACAAGTCTTTTAAAAGTTTTAGATCCGAATAGGAATAGTTTCAATTCCTCATAGGAATAATTGTTAGTTTAAACTCAATAATTTGTTTAATTTACAATTGCATTGCTGTTTCAATTCCTCATAGGAATAATTGTTAGTTTAAACTTGAGTCTAAATATAATTCTCTCCAATCCTCAAAATTAGTTTCAATTCCTCATAGGAATAATTGTTAGTTTAAACATGGCAAAATTTCTGGGACGGATCAAATTGGAATAGTTTCAATTCCTCATAGGAATAATTGTTAGTTTAAACTACAGGTATTTTAAATTTTAATTCAGAATTGATATCTTGGTTTCAATTCCTCATAGGAATAATTGTTAGTTTAAACTTCGTATTTTATTTGCTCAAAATATGTCAAACGCGTTTCAATTCCTCATAGGAATAATTGTTAGTTTAAACGCAAATCACAGGAGTACTGTCTTAATAAGCTTTTTGTTTCAATTCCTCATAGGAATAATTGTTAGTTTAAACTTGCTTAATCTATAATTAATCGTTTTGACTTGAATTGTTTCAATTCCTCATAGGAATAATTGTTAGTTTAAACGATTTTTATTCTTTTTTTATCCAACCATTTGATTTGGTTTCAATTCCTCATAGGAATAATTGTTAGTTTAAACGAATACGGGGCTTTAACCAGGATGGCAAGTACTCGGTTTCAATTCCTCATAGGAATAATTGTTAGTTTAAACATGGCAAAATTTCTGGGACGGATCAAATTGGAATAGTTTCAATTCCTCATAGGAATAATTGTTAGTTTAAACATATATATAAGAGGTTTGCTCCGATCGCCCTTCGGAAGTTTCAATTCCTCATAGGAATAATTGTTAGTTAAAACAGGATTGGTCGCAAGTAGATATTCAATTCAGAAGAATGTTTCAATTCCTCATAGGAATAATTGTTAGTTAAAACTTTATCACCATTGCGCCTTACAAATTTAGAAATATTGAGGTTTCAATTCCTCATAGGAATAATTGTTAGTTAAAACTTGCACCCTACCCACGTTTTCTTGGATCTATCGATGTAGTTTCAATTCCTCATAGGAATAATTGTTAGTTAAAACTTCAAAAGATGATAATTATATAGAAAATACAGCGAGTTTCAATTCCTCATAGGAATAATTGTTAGTTAAAACATCCGAAATTATTTGGTAATTATTCATTGCAGTAAATAATAGTTTCAATTCCTCATAGGAATAATTGTTAGTTAAAACCTGCAAGTATTTGTGAATTCTCAGGTATTCTATCCATTCGTAGTTTCAATTCCTCATAGGAATAATTGTTAGTTAAAACCTATTGACTCTACCACAAATTACTTTAATGCTGTGGTTTCAATTCCTCAGAGGAATAATTGTTAGTTAAAACCTTAAAAAAACAAATACAAGAAATTCACCTTGCTTGTTTCAATTCCTCATAGGAATAATTGTTAGTTAAAACATTTTATTCTTATTGATGAATGCCAAGATTTAAATGCGTTTCAATTCCTCATAGGAATAATTGTTAGTTAAAACCAGCTAGGGCAGCAGCTTCCTTTATGGGGATTGTGTTTCAATTCCTCATAGGAATAATTGTTAGTTAAAACTGCTCAAATGCTATCTAATAATGAAAATGATCAATCAAGTTTCAATTCCTCATAGGAATAATTGTTAGTTAAAACTTGTTTATTTAGAGCAGAGATACTTGATCTAAGAGTTTCAATTCCTCATAGGAATAATTGTTAGTTAAAACGCTCGCCTTGTTGGCAAGTCGCCATCTACGTTAAGTTTCAATTCCTCATAGGAATAATTGTTAGTTAAAACGATCATTATGGATCTCGTAAAAATTGGAATCTTTTAGTTTCAATTCCTCATAGGAATAATTGTTAGTTAAAACACGTACGAGCTTCAATCTTTCCGCACTGCCTACTGGTTTCAATTCCTCATAGGAATAATTGTTAGTTAAAACGGCAAAAAAGAAAAATCTCTCAACCGATTAGATTGAGAGGGTTTTTTTAGTTTCAATTCCTCATAGGAATAATTGTTAGTTTAAACCCCACTACAACTTATCGGGAATATGGGCTAGGTACGTTTCAATTCCTCATAGGAATAATTGTTAGTTAAAACATAATCCCGCAGTGCCTACTTCGGCAAGTGTTACATGTTTCAATTCCTCATAGGAATAATTGTTAGTTAAAACAATAGATGGCTCTGATTATTACACCTAATCATCCTGTTTCAATTCCTCATAGGAATAATTGTTAGTTAAAACAAATAGATAGGCTCTTGCTCCTGCGGATGCAGCAGAAATTAGTTTCAATTCCTCATAGGAATAATTGTTAGTTAAAACTAGAGGATATTATTCCTCTTGATCAAGAGTAATTTCGTTTCAATTCCTCATAGGAATAATTGTTAGTTAAAACTTTCTAATGTTTCACTATCATCATTTTCTTCAATTGTGTTTCAATTCCTCATAGGAATAATTGTTAGTTAAAACATAAACCAGGCATCGAACACGCCCAACAATTACATGTTTCAATTCCTCATAGGAATAATTGTTAGTTAAAACTTGGATTTGCCTTTGTTGCATCACCCATGAGTCCGTTTCAATTCCTCATAGGAATAATTGTTAGTTAAAACAGGCTACAAAAGCAAGCGAGGGGTGCAGTCTGAGCGTTTCAATTCCTCATAGGAATAATTGTTAGTTAAAACGATGATTTTTCTAGCTCTTCCTGGCTTCGGAGCTTGTTTCAATTCCTCATAGGAATAATTGTTAGTTAAAACATCTGGGGATAGTGCTTCGAGTAAATAATTATCCGCTCGGTTTCAATTCCTCATAGGAATAATTGTTAGTTAAAACAAAATATATATCTACGAATGGAGATTTATATAAAGTTTCAATTCCTCATAGGAATAATTGTTAGTTAAAACTTACGTGTCCCAGCGCGGTAAGATCAGCTTCCGAGTTTCAATTCCTCATAGGAATAATTGTTAGTTAAAACATGGGGTGCATTTAAAATTAGAGCTTTACTAGAAGATGTTTCAATTCCTCATAGGAATAATTGTTAGTTAAAACAATAATTTTTTGACGATTAAGTTCGAAAGGCGAATTTCTGTTTCAATTCCTCATAGGAATAATTGTTAGTTAAAACTATAGCTGTAAAAAGGTTGTATGGCATCTCTTCATCAGTTTCAATTCCTCATAGGAATAATTGTTAGTTAAAACCAAAATGTAAAAGTTAATACTTCTATTGATTGGGTTAGGTTTCAATTCCTCATAGGAATAATTGTTAGTTAAAACATCGCAAATAGAGACATTGCGAGAAACGGTTCATCATAGTTTCAATTCCTCATAGGAATAATTGTTAGTTAAAACATATATACGGCCCTAAAGATACTCTTATTACTACTGTGGTTCATCATAGTTTCAATTCCTCATAGGAATAATTGTTAGTTAAAACTCTAGAATTTTGTCATTTTTGCATTACTAAATACAGTTTCAATTCCTCATAGGAATAATTGTTAGTTAAAACATAGGAAACTGACAAAGCATACCTGCTATTTACTATATAGTTTCAATTCCTCATAGGAATAATTGTTAGTTAAAACCTGCATTTTGGGTACTTATTGCAAGCCCAAACTTGGAGTTTCAATTCCTCATAGGAATAATTGTTAGTTAAAACTACCAATAAATTTATTTAATGTAAGGTGGTTGGTTACGTTGTTTCAATTCCTCATAGGAATAATTGTTAGTTAAAACGTAAACATTGTGCTTACTTTTGGCTTGACCGTGAAGTTTCAATTCCTCATAGGAATAATTGTTAGTTAAAACATTGAAGCGAAATCGCTTGCACATATTAAAAAATCATTTGTTTCAATTCCTCATAGGAATAATTGTTAGTTAAAACATACCCACATATCTTTTTACTTTGTTCAAATCTGTGTTTCAATTCCTCATAGGAATAATTGTTAGTTAAAACAGTAGTAATAAGAGTATCTTTAGGGCCGTATATATAGTTTCAATTCCTCATAGGAATAATTGTTAGTTAAAACGCCATATGCCCTGAATTATCTGTTGGTAGCTGAGGTTTCAATTCCTCATAGGAATAATTGTTAGTTAAAACTAACTCTATAAAGATGTACGAGGGAATACATATTGTTTCAATTCCTCATAGGAATAATTGTTAGTTAAAACAAGCCTACTGTAGTTGCTAAGGATTTTAAAGATTTTTGTTTCAATTCCTCATAGGAATAATTGTTAGTTAAAACTTTAAAAATCTAGTAAAAGTGAAAGATCTTTTTGGTTTCAATTCCTCATAGGAATAATTGTTAGTTAAAACATTTGTTCGCAAAGCTCACAGGCTTTTCATCCCGTTTCAATTCCTCATAGGAATAATTGTTAGTTAAAACTCTATAATCTCATTATCTCGCATAAACCACTGGGTGTTTCAATTCCTCATAGGAATAATTGTTAGTTAAAACTTTCGCCACATTTGGCATCAAACCCATCAATAGTAGTTTCAATTCCTCATAGGAATAATTGTTAGTTAAAACATTGATCGCTAGATTTTTTTCGATATTCCCAAATATTCGTTTCAATTCCTCATAGGAATAATTGTTAGTTAAAACAAATCGTTTAACAACCTACAGGAATGCGATAAGAAGTTTCAATTCCTCATAGGAATAATTGTTAGTTAAAACTTGCAAAGTATTAGAATTCTCACGATCAATAGACCAAGTTTCAATTCCTCATAGGAATAATTGTTAGTTAAAACAATAGGTGGGGTTTCACAGATATTGCCTCTAAACGTTTCAATTCCTCATAGGAATAATTGTTAGTTAAAACCCTAGTTGTCTAGCCGACTTGTCAGCTATACAAAAAGACAATAGGTTTCAATTCCTCATAGGAATAATTGTTAGTTAAAACCCGAAAACCGCGCTCCAAGTGTTAATCATCGTAGCTCCTGTTTCAATTCCTCATAGGAATAATTGTTAGTTAAAACTCGGCTACATCAGAAACCGCATCCCAGGTCTCAACAAGCGGGTTTCAATTCCTCATAGGAATAATTGTTAGTTAAAACACGACCCCAACGGGGCTTATAAGTTTCGGGTTGAAACTAAGTTTCAATTCCTCATAGGAATAATTGTTAGTTAAAACCTATTAATTCCCAGGCCTTTTATTCTCAGTCCCCCTGTTTCAATTCCTCATAGGAATAATTGTTAGTTAAAACATTAACCACAGGCGATCGCCTTGCCAAAACATTCTAGCAGCTCTCGTTTCAATTCCTCATAGGAATAATTGTTAGTTAAAACCTAGGTGATCGTGAGCAAAGATTGCTTGGGCAAAGTTTCAATTCCTCATAGGAATAATTGTTAGTTAAAACCTGAAGCTGCCCTTAAGCAGAAAATCCTACTTAACGTTTCAATTCCTCATAGGAATAATTGTTAGTTAAAACGGCGGTAGCTCAAAAACATTGATATATTTAGTTTTCAAGGTTCGTTTGCGCTATACTGGGTCGATGATAGCATAAAAGACAAGAAGAATAGAGCCAAAATAGCTGAAACCATTATCTTGTATAGTGCGCGGAACAATAACTATCTCGATCGCCCCCCAAGCCATACTGGGGAATAATTTCCCATAATTTATAACTTTACTCATTTTCTACATCTACCCAACCGCGCAAAAATCCTACTCAACCAAGAAAAATGTATCGTCTCTAACTACTTCACCGCCAATACGCTCAATTTTATTTTGACAACAGCCACATAAAAAATAAAAACGAATGCTATCGGTTTGAGAATCAATTATTTTATTAAGACGCGATCGCAATTTAGCATACTCAGTTTTGCTTAAATTGCATTCAAACAAACTATACTGCATCCATTGACCATAAGAAGATAATATACTGTGGATTTTATTGCGTCTTTTATCTTCCGATATATCGTAACTGACTATCACAAACATAAATTACTTTAAAATCAATGGAGGGTATTTATCGGTTTCCTGCATTAAGTATTTACCCATTAATCTAGCTTGAATTTCAAAAGCTTCTTGATAAGTACACTGACGTTTTAAAACAGGATGCTTAAATTTAGATTGTTTTTTTTGTTCGTAAAGGCGGAGAAATATTTTTAATCCTTCTTTGGTTAAAGAAACTGCATTACTAATAGGTTCACTATTAAATTCGTTAGGAGTTAATAAATTTTTGTTAATAGCATTTAAAACCATTGCATCCACTATTAAAGGTCGAAATTCTTCCATCAAATCTAAGGCTAAAGATGGTCTACCATATCTTTGATAATGAAGATAACCTAAATAAGGATCGAACCCTACTATATTAACTGCACTTTGAACATCATGTCTTAATAATGAATAACCCAAGCTAAGTAAAGAATTAACTGGATCGGTTGGTGGACGACGCACACGAGATTTAAACTTAAAGTTAGGATTTTGAATTAATTGATTGAAGCAACCAAAATATGCTGCACTTCCTGCACCTTCTAAGCCTCTGAGGGAGTCTATCTTATTAGTTAGATCAATAGGTAAGATCGCTTGTTCTAGTTTATTAATTCCTGCGTCTAAATTTAATTCTGGATATTCCCGACGACGACGCATCAGGAGATGGCGATAGTTTTTTAATTTTCCTCTAACAAATCCTTTTACTAAATGAATAGATATTTCTGTTTCTCCCGCAGCCAACCATTGGGCTTTTCTAATAAGGATATTTTTACTTAATTCTGGTTGTAGACAACCTCGATATTTTCCTGTGGCGGTAACAAAACTCAGGGGTATTTTTCTATCAAGCAATTCTTTAATAATATCAGGGGACATAGTAGCTTGTCCCATAATTACTAAGCCATCTATTTTGATTAATGGTATATCTAATAGTGTTTTTTTGTTAGCTTTTACTGTAAGTCTTTCGTCGCTTTTACCAATAAATGAATTGTATTCCTGTGTGATATATATTGTTCCCATAATTTGCTAATTTTTCTTTTATTCCCGATATTCTTTTACTTTCTTTATGGCTTGAGGTAGACAATGGGAGTAAAGACTACAACCTTTGCAACCTGGATGATAAACTGGAGGTGGTATTTTTTCAGTTGCGATCATGGTTTGTATAGCTGAAATTATAGCGATCGCTTTTTCTCTCAGATTTTTATCTATTTTTACTTCCTGGCGTTGATGGGAATGGGCATAGTATACATAACCAGTAGTGATTTTTTTCCCTGTCATTTCTTCTAAGCAGAGTGCTTGTCCGCAAACTTGCAGCGCATCATTATTCCAATCATCTTTTTTCCCACGTTTGTATTCAACAGGATAAAATTCGCCCTTTTCGCTTTCTATTAAGTCTGATTTGCCAATAAGTCCATATTTTTCTGATTTGAGCCAAATTGCTCTTACTTGCCAAGTATATTCCCGATTTTCTTGAGTAACTGTATGTACTCTTTCATGTAAGCTTGTTCCTTCAATGGTATATTGGTTATCAATAAAGTCGCCCATGCAAAACATTCGCCCGCAGCGATGGGGACAATAGGCGTAATGGTTGAGTGCTGCGATCGGTATATAATTTTCTTCTTGATTGATCATATTTAATTATTAATTCTTCTAACCATTCCCATTCCCATTGTGGTTTTTTTACCCATGCCACAATAGAGGGCAAAGTCCGCTAAGGTATTTAGGTATTTAAGTTGATCTTGGGTAAGATCTCCAAAAGCCTGATAAGTAATATTGCCAACGCAACCAATAAGTTTACTGTTACTGTAGTCTGTAACCATTTCCGTATGAATGTTGAAGTTACTGGGGTAAAGGGATAGTAGGGGTAATTCTGTAACTGGAATTTCAATGCTGCTGTATTTATTCCAACGTTTGCATAAGCTTTTAAAAATATTGTCGGCAGTAGGTAAAGAATCATTACGTTTTCCCTTACCAAAGGTTGTGGGAGTGACGCAAGAAAAGGTAAACTTATTATTATTATGGGAAGACTGTGCGTAAAGGCGATCATAGGGAGTTGCATTAGCCCAAGGTTGGTTAGGTTGTAATGTTCCTAAAATGCTAGTAATGGTAAGATTAGCACTTCCTAAATGCCAAGGTTTTTCGGGGTTAATATTCAACCAAAGTTGAGTAAGTTTACCAAAGAGAGTTTCATCTAATAATGAGATGCGCCACCAACAAGGGGTATTAGCAGGTATGGGCTTATTGTGTTGATACTGTATTTTCTGATTATTTCCCATAACTTGTAGAGGAGAAAGAGTAAAGGCTTTAGTGGTTTTTTGCTCGTGTAAATAGTCTCCCAAAGAGCGATCGCAATGGCTGACTAGATTGAGAAATAAAGCGTGTAGATGTTTACCTTTACAGTAACCTGGGGATATGGGGGAGAGGGGTAAAAGGTTTAAGACAAGACTGTAGGGCATATTACATTAACTATTTAGAATCGCTCTTTGGGTTTAACGTAGTGAATAATGGCTTTATGTTTATCAGATTCATAAAGTAAACGATTTTCCGTTTGTGAAGAATTTATAGCTTTAAATACACCAGGAAGATCGACAAATCCTAATTCTGGATTATAAATATATTCTTTTCCTTCTTCGTAATGAGACACACCATCATGATTTTTTTGTATTTTGACTACTATATTTTTTTGATAAGCCAAACCCCAAGATAAAGGTGAAAATTTCTCATTATTATATTTTTCTAAATCATAAGATCTTTCTGAAACATTTATATGGCTATAAATATTACTTTTATCGGACTTAATAATTAAGCGATCAATACTAACAGTAATCTTGGGCATTTTGCTAATATCATTGTCTTTAGTTCCATCGTCATAAACTAAAGTGACAGATGGTGTCCAACTTCTTGTAGGAATCAAACCTTTTTTATGAGTTGATTCACAAGTTAAATCTGCATCGTAAACATAATCATGCAGCATAGAAAATAGTTCTATAGCACGATAATCATCTATATGTTGTTGGCGATAAATGCAATTTAACATTTTATCAGTTTCAAAAGTAGTTAATTGCTTAAGAGTTTGTTGGTATTTATCCCATCCAGATTCATCAAGAGTGTTAATATATTCGCTAATGCGATCGCCAATTAAAATAACTTTTGCATTTTTAACTTTTCCGTTTCTATTACATCTTCCCACTCTCTGAATGAGATTTTCTGGCGGACAAATTTGAGAAATCAATATCTCACTATTTAAGTCACAACCAACCTCGATCGCACTAGTTGTAATTAGGATATACTTCTGATTATTACTATCTCGCTCTTTTAATTTTTCATATATCTTATATCTAAGTTTTTCGTCTATCCTTCCGTGATAAAGAAATAAATAATTGTCTTCACTCTTTATATCAATCCTTAGTTTGCATTTAATATTTTGATAGATCGCAACAGCATCTTTTACTGTTTCAACGACAACAATAATTCTTGTATCTGGTTTAGCTTGCCATTGTTTTAAAACAATTGTGGTAAATTTAGTTGGAAATTCTGGTTGATTACTATCCCTGCTACTTCCACTAATCCATTCAAAGCTTCTATAATGTTGGGACAAATTTAGTTTAGCTGCCTTTTCCGAATTATCTATATAATCAATAAGATCATCTGCCAAATAATCAAATTGTTGAACTAATTCTTTAGGCATTGTAGCAGTCATCAAAACAAGCGATCGCCCTGCTTGATAAAGACTATCAATTAAACTTTTGAAGTTAGTAAAAGCTAGATTTTCATAACTATGTACTTCATCAAAACAAATTAAAGTTTCTTGATCATCTATTTCTCCATTAATCCTTAGAGGAAAGACAAAGTTTTTATTAGTATCTCCAAAAGCAAAATAACGATAGATAAATTTATCCAGAGTGGTTAAAATTACATCTCCTTTATATAAGTGCCGTCGAGGATTATTAACTCTAGATTTTTCTTTTTTTCCATTTCTATAAATATACCGTTCCATTGCTGAACCAGTATCAATCACTAAAGAAAATTCTTTTTGGGGATAAAATTGAGAAAATCGCTTTAAATATTGTTCTATCCTTTGTTGATGATCTTGTAATAAACTCTTAGCAGGTAATGGTAAAATCAAACGCAAGTTTTTTATTAAGGCAGGAAATAAAATAGCTTCTAATTTGCCCTTTCCTGTTGGTGCTTTAACGATACAAGCTGGATGTTCTTCTGTCGTAATTTTATTAAATACTTCCTCTTGCATTGGGTTAGGAATAAAACCTGCTAATTCTCGATACCAATATTGGCAGTTATTATCTGGGATATTTATATGTTCTTGTTGTAATAAATATGGTTTAATAATTGCTTGTTTAGTAGTAAGTTCTGGATCTTTATTTAATTTTTCCCACCAGCTTTTTACCAAGCTATCCAATTCTTTCTCTAAAGCTTCATACTTCTTATCACTAGCTAACTTTTCCAGTTGTTTTTTTTCTTTACTTGATAAGTTATCAGGAAACCAAGACCAATAAGTAAAGTTTAATTTTAGTTCTGATTCTATAAATGGATATGGATCAAGATAATAAATATCAATCTCATTATTCTGATTGCTTTCATCTTTAGATAAAGAATACTCCATAAATGTACGTTCAGTACCATGTTGCTGATCACCACAAATATAACAGGCTAACTCTGCTTCTATTTGGTCGCACATTTCTAAGTTATAAAGTTCTTTTGCATAAGCTAATGGATCATTATCTAAAATATGTTTATACTGAGGATTTTTTCTAAGTTTATAAACATCTTCTGTAATATATCTAACCGAGTAATTATGATGAGCGATCGCTAAAGTTTCTGACCAAGATTGTTGATATTCTAAATTATTTCTTTTAGCAAGTTTACGATATTTAAGATCTTTGGCTGCAAACCTATGACCAAGAAAAGAATATTTATAGTTTTTAAACTGATCTTTTTTATCAAGATCGCAAAGAATTCTAAATGTTTGAGGTTTTGCCATATCATGTAATTCTATAGCTTTAATAATTCTGTCTCGTGATGCTTCATTTTCTAAAGCCCAAAGTTTAGCTAAACGTTTGACATTACCTACATGATTACCTAAAGGTTGAAAGCGAATTTCATCAGGAATAATTTTAGTCTTATCTCCAGGAAAAAAGACACGACCAAAATTGAAAGGACGTTTTTTAATATTCGATTTAAACATCAACTTTACCTTGTATAAGATTAACTAAAGATGTGGGGATATTAATTTCGCCGTCAGTATAATATTCAACAGTAGCAACGGAATTAGATTGAGGAGGATAATAACCACCAACAAAAGGAATAAAACCATCTATAGCACTAGGATCATTACTAAAGCTATCTTTATTACTCTCGTTAGACGACCATTGATAACGATAGAGATTATAGATATCGCAACCGTTAAAAAATTCATTAGTCTGTAACAATGCTTCCATAGGGACAATAGTTGATGGTATTGCACTTATGGTGTCTCGTTTTAATTCAATGGGTGGAGATATTGCATCTACTATGGCAAATCCTTCTTTACCTAATTTGCACCCCATACCTTTTATCTGTTGAAATTTCTCTAAATCAGATTTTGATTCGCTAACTACATAACCGATTAACTTTTCGGCAATTAAATACTCCCAAGTGTGTAATTGAAAGTTTGCTTTATCCTTTTCTATATACAATCTGGAAAAAACATCGTGATTAAAAGACCGCATCCCTTTACGATAGGTACGATGCACTCCATGATAAGTATTACAAACAGGATAAGCACCCAAAGAAATTAGATTGCGCGGTAAGGTATAAAATGGCGGATTATCTTTATTAATTGTCGTTTCGGGAATATCTAAACCCGCACTTAACATCGCTACCCTTCGCAGATATCCCGATAAAGTAGTCGGGGGGACAAAAGGATAAGTAGCTATATTCAATATCGACCCAGGCAAAATCCGAAAAGTCATTGCTGCGGTGGGTGTAAGATTAATTTGGAGACAATACATTATTTAAGCTTGCAAAACTGCATCGACGAAACTTGTAGAGTATTCTTGTAATTTGGTTAGTGCTAGATTACCTATCCAACGTTCAAAGTGATTTTCTTGAATATAATTACCGTCGTTATCTTCAAAATTTCCGAGACGTTTAAACTCAGCAATAGCTGCTTGAGGATCGACAATTGCAGGAGAAATAATCGGGCGTTTCTTTTGGGGTACTAAATAACGATCTAACACTAGTAAAGGTACTTCATCGGATTCTGCAATAGCAATACCTTTAGGATTACCCGCACCAATACGAGGAAGAGAATCCAAAAAAGCATAAGCAACAGCAGCAAACTCATTATCTGTTAAACTGAGTGCATGGTTATATACTGGGTAAAGTATGCCTGGTTGGTTGTATTGTCTTTTGTATGGTTGTGGTGTCTCCTCTTTTTGATTGACAATCATTGCAGGGTGCATAGCCCTTTGTTTTTCAATAGGATAGATATCCTGTACCGCAACACCTCCCCCGTGACTCACTCTGCCAATTAAAGTTTTACTTCCAGGATCGAGTGCGCCATACGTTGAACAAATTGGACATTTAGGATCGGCGCAAGTTTTAGGAATTCCGCATTTTTGCTTATCTCCTAATAATTCTCCATTACTGACAGGTGACCATAATAAACAACGTCTTTCAATACCTCTTCTTTTAGTAGGAGAGAGATAACATTTTTCTAATGCTTGACCATCTTTGCCATACATTTTTATTGTTTCTACTAAGTTAACGTTAACCTGCGTTTCATGCCCAAAATAAAGTTCCTGCGCCCCTTCTAAAATGGTATAAATATCAAAGTGAAAGCGAGGGTTTTTTTTGTCAGTTTTTGGTAATCCAGTAGTCATTATTTATCTCCTTTTTTATTTAATTTACGTACAAGTTCAGGAAAGCGTGTATAAAGGGAAAGTTTAAGGTTATAAGTTAGTTCGTTCCAATCTTTATCTTGAGAGTAATTATTTTCTCTGCTTTCATCGCTAAAATATGTATAAGCTCGATTAATATCATCAGCATAAAGAGTTAAATATTTCTTTCCATCTTTATCTTTTACTTCTCTTTCTTGTGGACTAATATTTAATTTTTTTAATAAATCAACTGTTTGTTCATACATAAAAATATTGTCGGGATTAGAATATAATCTAGCCTGTACACTAGTTTTCTTTTCATCTCCTAATGTGGCGTAATAACAAAAAGAAAATGGGTCGTTTACTTGTTCGATTAATTTACTTACTTCTCTCCCTACATCTTCAGGTTTCATAGCACTTCTTGCCGTACTTTCTAAAGATTTAGCAAAAGCATAAGTTAATCCAGTTAATGCTGCTACATCTTCATATAATTTTTTTCGTTTACTATTCACATCATTATCTCCTTTTAATGTATTCCAATATTTATATCTGACTTGTTCCATATTCAATGGCTTACTTACTTTGCAACATTTTACTATGGTGTATTCTGCTAAGTAGGGTGAATCTTGTTCCACATATCTAACTGCATCTCCTAGTCTTAAATTAATCTCGCCATCAGCAATAATCTTTTGTCCATAATTGTCTATTAATCCTTTGATTAAAATTAAATAACTGTTAGATAATTCTTTTGCTTGATTACCTTGTAGAATCAAATTAAATTTAAAATCTTCCAAAACTTCTAAAGGAAATATTGCAGCAGTTTTTAGTAAAGCATATTGAATCTGTCCTAATTTTTGTGAGACAAATACCTTGTGTTTTTTCTTTATATATTCAGAAGGTATTAATATATACTTACCTGAAAAAATGTTGATTTCTTTATTAGTTAACATTCTCAAGTAATCATAAATTTTTAAACTGTGATTGTTTTGTTTAGATACACTAAGCTCTAAAATAATATTTCTATGAGACAATTTAAGCGGGGAAGCGATTGCAATAGACATACAGGTAGAACAAATTTTTGGCTGTTTCTCGTTATTAGAAGATTGAAGTCGTTGATTAGATGATTGAAATATGAACTTGATTGCATCATAATTTTTTTCCTTATTTATAAAATTAACCCCACAGGAATAACAAAAATTACTATTATTGTCATCTCCTGCTTTACGGTAAGCAAAATATATAATATCCTTTGTCAAAATTGGTTTTGGTTTAAAATCAAACTTATCTAAGTTAATTAAATATTCTAATTGTTCAATTAATTTGGGTATTCTTTGTTGAGTGATACCAATTTGCTGTAATGCAAAATCTCTAAATTGCTTAGATAATTTTTTAATAATAAGTATCTTTTGATTATATTTTGTTTCTATACCAAAAAACTGTTTTTTATGCTCATCGCTAATCTTATTTTGTGTTAATAGATTGTATAAAATAGCGTAATACCAAGCAGCAAGTAAATTTGCTTGCTCTTTAGTAATGATTGGTAATTCTGGAACACCAAATCCTTTATAAGGTTCTTCTGGGACAGCAAGTTTTATTGTATTAAGTAGTAGGACAAAAGTATTTAATAGACCTGGTAACTGATGTTTCGGATATCCATAAATAGAGAAAGCAACCTCAGTTATAAACTTATTCCATTCTTCAGTAAAATCTATTTTTTTAATATTTGGAATGAAAACCTGTACGTGAAAAATACTTTCATTCAAAACAATAACATGATGTACTTTTCGCAGATATTCAAGGAAGCGATCGCTAATACTTTCATAAGATAATCTTGCTTGCAATTCCCCAGGTAAAGGAGATTTATATAATATTATTTGTTCTCCTATTTCCTGATTGCCATAAAAAATTTTGTTGTCTTTTACTTGTAGGATTGGTAATTCTTCTTTAGAGCGATCGCGAACTAAATTTATCTCTCTAATTAACTGACTATTTCCAAATCCTTTAACTATATCTCTTGCAGCAGATTTATTAGCAAGAAGGGTAACTATTTTTTCTCTATCTTCTTGAGGTAAAACATTAGCAACTAATGCACTCCCTAAAATTTTAATATCTTTGAGGCAATGAGGCATAACCTCCGCTACTGGATCGCTATTATTCATGATGGTTATAATTTCTAAATTGCCAAGTAGATCTAGAAGCAAAATAAAATTACTCCTACACGCAGATAAATAATTTTAAGTATCAAGCGATCGCGCTATCTCATAGCCTTCGGATCGCTTTAGACTCAATTACTAACCTATACTTGTATTCTTGTTCTTGAACACGACGCATCTCAAACTTATATCCCCGCTTTATAAGTACGTGCTTGGTTGCGGAAAAACGATGACTAATTTTTTATATTTGATCATGCAATTTCTAAGATGTTTATTTAAATGTGTCATTCACCTAACCGTTAATTGTTCAATACTGATACTATTTATTTTTATTTACAATATGTATATTCAAGATAATAAAATCAATTTTATACTTACAAATATTTAATGTCAACTACAAAAGAGACACTTACACTTTCACTTACAGCAGGAACCAAAGCCAAGCTAGAAGAAATAGCCCGCGATCATGGTTGTTTTTGGGGTAAAAGCCCTTCTCCTTCAGCATTAGTAACCGCGATCGCCAATAAGGAAATAGCAACGGGAGATCCATTTTATTTAAATGACGAGTGCATTTTAGCTTTAACACAAGCAGTTAAAGTTTTAATTGATAACGGTGATGTGATAGAAGCAGAAACCATTGTCCGACTCATTTTAGATAAAAGCAAACTTGAACCGACATTACGCCAAGAATTATTAAAACTGGTTAATACACATCTAGATAAATGGAGATTAGTAGTTAATGACTATATAGAAAAGAAACAGCCATTCAAGATTTTTTATATCAATAGTCAAGGTCAAGAATTAATTTTTAACGTATACTTTGCCCAGGAAAACTTTCATGAGCGACGTTTCTACTTAAATATTTGGTGTGAAGAAACCGATGATGTTTCAGAAGACAATAAAAAATATTTCCCAGAACTTATACATAATCGTTGTCTCCGCTTTGATCGTATTCAAGGGATAATGCCTATATCTGGAGAATGGCGATCAAGTTTAGATTATATTCAAGTACAAATACAATTAACTGGTTGGATGGTTAAAGCCTATAAGCAAAGGGAAAAAGATAGTGATGACAAAACGAACAATGGAGTAAGAAGCATTACCCGTAAAGTGTATAATCCTTTTTGGTTGATGAGAGAAATCAAAGGATATGGGCAAAATTGCACTATAATCAAGCCCGATGGGTTAAGGAATTATTTTAAACAGGAAATAATTAAAATGATTCAACTATATGATCAATAATCATCTCTAAAAGAGATAAGGTAACATAGAGCGATCGCCCTTTCGGCAATTTCATTCTATCAGGCGATTAGCCCAGAACTATTTTAACTGCTCAAAATGCTAATCGCTTGCTCACTTCTGTTAGCCGATACTAGCTAAAACATCAGCAGCATGACTACTAGTATTAACCTTGTCGTCTACACTAGTGATTTTACCAGTGCCATCAATTACATAGGTAACACGTTTAGCATATCCACCACCGTCAACATCGTAGGCTTTAGTAATTGCACCATCACTATCAACCAAGAGAGTAAAAGGTAAACCGTATTTCTCTTTAAATTTCTGATGGGATGCTTGATCATCCATGCTGACACCGAGTACAACCATATCCTTATCTTGATATTCGGTGTAACTATCGCGGAAGCTTTGAGCTTGCTTAGTGCAACCTGGAGTATCATCTTTAGGATAAAAATAAAGAACAACTATTTTCCCTGCAAAATCAGAGAGAGAAACACTATTACCCTGATCATCGGTAGTTGTAAAAGCGGGTGCAGTTGTGCCAACTGATAAAGTCATGATTAATAATCCTTTAAAATCTGGTTTCCACTCTTCAACTTTAACGTAATTAGCTGCTGTAAAATTGATGGAGAGCGAATAATTTATGCTTTACCTAAGCTTAATCAAAATAAGGTAAATAAATTAACAAGTGACGCGACCACTAGATTTAAAATCGCGGAAGCTGCGGGTAAAATATTGACAATAAAACTTGTAAATTTAAATCATATTCAAACCAATTTATGAATAACAGTTATGAACCCAGAATAGAGCCTCGGTCTGGGGTTGAGAGAATTTTAGATAGTAGTTTTTATTGGATAGCAAAAATCTTAGGTTGGGCGATCGCAGGTATTTTAGTTTGGATTACTATTCAAGTAGGACTAAAAGCTATACCAGCCATACAAACCTTTGGGCTAAATTTCTTTTCTACTAGTAGTTGGAATCCTGTTAACAATCAATATGGGGTGTGGCCCGCAATTTATGGGACTTTAGTAAGTTCTTTTATCGCCTTAGCTATTTCTGTCCCCATTGGTTTAGGAGTTGCTCTTTTCCTGAGTGAAGATTATATGCCTCCTAGCTTACAAAGAATTATGGTCTTTTTAGTAGAGCTTTTAGCAGCCATTCCCAGCGTAGTTTACGGGTTGTGGGGAATTTTTGTCTTGATTCCCTTTCTTAAAGGTTTCACCCCCCTACGAGGGCCAGGAATGCTACCTGCAGCCCTAATTTTATCAGTAATGATTTTACCCACAATTGCTGCTATTGCCCGCGACTCAATTATCAATGTTGATCAGGGTTTGCGCCAGGCTGCGGTTGGTTTAGGGGCGACTCGTTGGGAAGCTATTCTACAAATAATATTACCTGCTGCCTCTTCGGGTATTATCGGCGGTATTATGTTGGCTTTGGGTAGAGCTTTGGGGGAAACAATGGCAGTTACTATGTTAATCGGTAACTCTAATACTGCCACCATCGATGTGTTTAAGCCTTCTAATACCATCTCCTCTTTACTTGCCAATCAATTTGCTGAGGCTAGTGGTTTGCAAGTATCCGCTTTAATGTATGCAGCGTTAATCTTGTTTTTAATTACTTTAGTAGTTAACGTTTTAGCTCAGTTACTAGTTAAGAGATTACAAAGAATTTAGGCATCGCTGATTTAATTGATGGCGTTACTAAATCCAAGGATGATTGGGAAAATCTAACGCTAAAAAGCAGAAAATAGATTACTTTTCGGTTTCACATTTAATTAAATTGCTCAACGCCAAAATTTAAGATACATAAAATAGATACAACAGATACAATGATCAAACAAACACCCTCCACACCTTCAGGTTTTGAAGCATTTAACCTCAAACGCAATCCAACTTCACCTCGTACTTTATTTGGCTTAATTATGAGTGGTATTGCTGGCTTATTTACTTTGCTGGCAGTTATCCCCCTATTTATCATTTTGATTTACCTATTAACTAAAGGCATAAGCTCCCTTTCCCCTGCTGTATTTACCCAGTTACCTCCACCTCCGATGTTAGATGGGGGAGGATTTGGCAATGCTATTGTGGGAACAATAATTATGGTAGGTATTGGGGCATTAATTAGTGTGCCTATAGGAGTGATGGCAGCAATTTATCTGTCGGAATTTAACGAAGGAAAAATGGCAGAATCGATTCGTTTTGCTACTAATGTACTCAGTGGTGTACCTTCAATTATTGTGGGGGTATTTGCCTATAGTGCAATTGTTTTAGCCACTAAAAGTTATTCCGCTTGGGCTGGAGGTTTTGCCTTAGCTATCTTAATGCTACCAATTATTGTGCGTACCACCGATGAATCCTTAAAACTAGTACCTCAAGAAGTACGTCAGGCATCCGTTGGCATTGGGGCAAATCAATATCAAACAGTTTTACAAGTAGTATTACCTGCTGCTTTACCTGCAATTATTACAGGTGTAACCCTTTCGATCGCGCGGGCTGCGGGAGAAACTGCACCTTTATTATTTACAGCTTTATTTACTCAATATTGGCCCAACTGGAATAACTTATTAGTTGAGCCGACAGCTTCTTTAGCAGTATTGGTTTATAACTTTGCGATCGTTCCTTTCCAAAACCAGCAAGAATTAGCTTGGGGTGCAGCTTTCATTCTTGTATTGTTAGTTTTGGCAACCAGTATTCTTTCTCGACTGGCAACCGCTAAACGAACTTATTAGAAAATAATTTATGTAGTTGCATTGACGTACTCTCATCCTAAATCTTTGATTTAGAACGAGATTCTTGAAGGATTTGCACCCTTACTGGCTGCGTCAAACAGACCCTAGACACTCGACCGAAGCCTTCGTGCTTACTTTTAAATCCAATTCGTTTTTCAATTCTTCTACAGATTCGGCTATCTCAATATTTTGTTTCTTTATTAAGTCTACAATTACTTTTGAGAACTGGTATTAGATTTTCAAAGATATACTAATGTTACTACTGCTTGTGTTTGCTTAATTATTTCTGTTGTCAATTACCGTCTGACCGTTGCTCAAGATTTAATATTAAATAGACTAGCCAACGACTACGCTTACTTTTAGGTAAATAGCGATAGCCCCTAAAATACCCGCGACCATCAGATAATAAGTCAGGGGCAATAATACTCGGCGAATTAGCAATCCTTCACAACCGCTTAAGCCCACTGTAGCCGAAGCAGCTACTACATTAGACACACAAATCATGTTACCCGCAGCAGCACCAATAGCTTGCAGGGCTGTAACTACCGCTCCCGAAGCACCAATTTTAGTAGCTACTCCAAATTGGAATAGGGAAAACATCATGTTGCTGACGGTGGCACTACCAGCGATGAAAGAACCCATCGCGCCAATGGTGGGGGCAAAAAAGGGGTAGCTAGAACCAGCTAAACTAGCAACACCATCTGCTAAAGTTACAGGCATACTGGCAAGATTGGATTCATTGAAGCCAGAGTTGATAAATACTCTCGCCATCGGTACGGCAGCAGCTAAAACTAGGGCTGTTCCTTTAAGAGTGGAGACTGCATTAACTGTTGCTCGGATCGTTGCTTTTCTTTTCATGCGGTGCAGGAAATAAGTCAGAATTGCCACCAAGATAAATATTGTTCCTGGGAGATAAAGAGGTTGGGAGTTAATGCCTATTCCTGTTCCCAATAAACTAGATGAGTTAAACTTGAGAGCTTGAAGCAACCCCTGAAACGGCAAAAATGGCAGTCTAGAGAGCATTAAAAACAAGCCTATTAACACATAGGGAGTCCAAGCATTTAATAAACTAAGATCTGATCGTGCTTCATTATTGATCGCTGCGGTTAAGCTACCCGACCACCCATCCGACCAAGTTTCTCTTGGGGGAAACTCCCAAACTTGTTTTGGAGTCAAAAACCTGTTTTGGGCTGCGGGGACAACAATTGCTAGACCTACTAAGCCACCAATTAGTGAAGGAAACTCTGCACCTAAAAAGATTGCTGTCAAAGTCGAAGGAACAGTAAAAGCTAATCCTGCAAATAAGGCAAACCAGCCTACAGCTAATCCTTCCCGCCACGATTCACCTCCATTTGAGGGCAAGCACTCACCGAAGTAGCGAGTTAAAGTACAGACCATAAATAGGGGAATTAAAGTACCGATAATGCTATTTAAAACCCCGACTCTAATCACAATTAACTTGAAATACTCTGCGTAGGTAAAACCCTGTTCGGCAATGTAGTTGTTTACTATATTTGCTCCCTCTAAACCAGTATTAATTCCTAATAAGACTGGAATACCTACCGCTCCAAAAACAACAGAGGTACTGTTGGCAATCAAGGCAATAGTAACAGCAGCTAAAGCTGGGAAACCCAAAGCTACTAACAAAGGGCTACAGACAGCAGCAGGTGTACCAAAGCCAGAAGCACCCTCTAAAAAGCTGCCGAATAGCCAGACGATAATTATTGCCTGAATGCGTCTGTCAGGAGAAACCGCTAATAGTCCGCGTCGAATAGTAGCGATCGCTCCAGATTCTCGTAAGATGTTTAGCAGTAGAATTGCTCCAAAGATAATATAGAGAATTTCTGCTGCCATCACTAATCCTTGTATAGTAGAAGCAGCGATCGCAGTTAAGGGAACTTGCCAGACAAATAGGGCGATCGCACTTGTGACTATGTAGGCTACTAGCATAACTTGCATTGCCGAGCGTCTAGCAATTACCAGCAATAAAAAGACAGTTATAATTGGAGCTAAAGCTAGTAAACCATAAACTATAAGTTCCATTTTTGGTATGTGACACCTACAATATTAAATTAATAATTCCCGCAAATTATCAAGCTACAAGTTATAATATCAATTCTCAAGCATAAGCTACAGAGATAGAGCATCTAGAATATATTGTTAAGCGATCAAAGAATGAATAATATTTTCTGATAAAAAATTCAAAATATTAGCTACTTTAAACTTGACATTATCTAAGTTATTAAACCAGTTCATATCTTACTACTCTATGTATTGTGGGATAGCTTACCTCAATATTTTGGCAAATCGATACCCACCTCTGTTTTACTTCTTGATAACTATCAAATCCTTCCAAATCTGATAATTCTTGCGCTCATTTTAGCAACCTCTTCAACATTTAATATTTTAGGTCTTCGGGTTTTGGGTGGTTTTTCTAGTAACAATGATAATCCACCAGTTTTATAGGTCTGTAGCCAACGATGAACTGTCGATTCCCGTATCCCAATAATTACTACTAAGTGTCTGATTGTTTCTACTGCATTTATTTTCAGTAGTACAATGCTTGTACTTTAGCATATCCCAATCCTGTTTTTTGTTTCTTCATCAGTAATTTTAGTTCTTCTACTGATTCAAATATTGCTATTTTAGGTACTCCAGACATGAAAATACATTTATCTTTTTGCTATCTTACCAAGTCTCTCATTACTTTTGAAAATTGATAATTAGCTTTGGTAAATCTTCGTCACATTGAAGCAGCATCGCTATTATCAACGATAGTATGATAAGAAGTTAATCATTAATCAAATCTAACTGTCTGATAGATCCAGTGGAATTAAAACGTGCAATCATTGCCTACAAAGCAGGAGATGAGACTAGCAGAGAATGGGCTAAAAGGTGCGCAACAGAGCTAGAATCCCTTCAATGCCAAGTATTATTAGGGCCAAGCGGTATTAAAGATAATCCTTATCCTGTATTTTTGGCAAATTCAGTTGATAAAATTGATTTAGCAGTGGTTTTAGGTGGTGATGGTACAATTCTTGCTGCTGCTAGACATTTAGCCCCAGAAGGTATTCCCATTTTGGCAGTTAATGTCGGTGGACACCTGGGGTTTTTAACTGAACCTTTTGAATTATTTCAGAATACACAAGTAGTTTGGGATCGTTTACAATCAGACCACTATGCAATGCAAAAGCGCATGATGTTAGAGGCTCAACTATATGAAGGTCAACGTCCCCAATTAAAGCCCCTAGGAGAAACCTATTATTGCCTCAACGAAATGTGTATTAAACCTGCCAGCATTGATCGGATGCCCACCTCAATTTTAGAAATGGAAGCAGACGGACAAGTGATAGATCAGTATAGTGGTGATGGTTTATTGGTTTCCACCCCCACAGGATCTACAGGTTATACAGTTTCCGCTAATGGCCCAATTTTACACCCTGGGATGTGGGCGATCGCTATTACCCCTATTTGTCCCCTCAGTCTTTCTGGTCGCCCTCTAGTTTTACCCCCTGGTAGTGTTGTTAGTGTCTGTCCCCTAAAAGATTATGAGGTTAATACTAAACTGTGGACAGATGGGTCTTTAGCTACAACTATTTGGCCAGGGCAGCGAGTTGTAATTAAAATGGCTAAGTGTCAGGCGAATTTTATTATTTTGCGTGAAAGTTATTCTTTTTATCAAACTTTAAGGGAAAAACTACAGTGGGCAGGTACAAGGATTCATTATCAAAATCTTAGTTAAGTATTGGCAAAAGATTACGCCGATTATACTTCTACTCAACTTCTTTTCTTCCATCACTTAGCATAACTATCAAACTAGCTGACTATATTTGATTATAGGTAATAGGGTTTAGCTTGATAAATATCTTTTTTTAGATTCAGGTTGTTGAGTAATTTTTAATATACATCCTGTTCTCTATTAATTGACAAACAAACTTTAATAAACAACAGTACTTTTTATTAATCAATGTGGTTTAAACGAATTGGTAAAGCAGTTTTAATAATGCTTTCTGTGTTCTTGATTGTAGTTTCTAATTTAGACTCAGGACTTGCTCAATCAAGATTTAATTTCCCCAACACAAATCAATTAGAAAATTTACAGTTTTATAGCGATCCTGATATTGCTAAAGCTCCTGTAGTAGTTGATGGTCGTAAAATATTTTCAGTAGGTAAAATTGATACGAATCCTGCTGGGGAAAGAGCTAATTATATTAGTACTGAAATATTAGCAGCGATTAACGATAATAATTACAAACAAATAGCAGTAGAAGAACAAGAGCAACGCCCAATATTATACATAGTTTATAATAAACGCTCCGAACTTCCAGGAATCGATTTACCTGCTAGTAATTCTGAAGATCGCAGGTATTTATTTACTGTTACTGGAGTAGATACTTTACCAGGCAGATCTAACCGTGAAACAGCACTAGATTTAAAACAAAATATCGAACAAGCGATCGCAACAGCTAAAAAAGAACGAAGTTCTGCTTATCTCCAACGTCAAGGTATTATCACCTGTGTTTTATTATTAATAGCTTTAATTCTTAATCGACTTTTCAATCAATTACAGACTTATCCCCTACGAAGAGCTATTCAAAGAATTATCCCAGGTATACGCAGTACTACCAATACTCAGCCTTCTAACTTGACTACCTTATTTCGCCTGAAATTGGGATTTGCTCAATTAATCCTTTGGTTGGGGACAATTTATCTAATTTTTCGTCTTTTTCCTTGGACAAGAAACTGGTTATATGTCCTATATAGTCTAGTCGCTAGTACCTTTAATAAGTCTATCTTTAATTTTGGCGGTAATGAATTTTCTATTATTAACCTTCTAATCTTAATTGGCTTATTTATTGCTGCAATTATTACTAGTGGTTATCTTACCAATCTATTGCGTACTAATGTCCTACAAGCAACAAGAATGACTAGGGGTTCGCAAGAAATTATTTCAATTATTACTAAATATGGCTTAATTTCTCTTTCTACGGTAGTTTTACTCCAAGCTTATGGTCTAAATTTAAGTTCGCTGGCTCTTATTGGTAGTGCTTTGGGTGTTGGTATTGGTTTTGGATTTCAAGATATTGCGCGTAATTTTGCTAGTGGTATTGTTTTATTATTTGAACGCTCTATCCAAGTAGGAGATTTTATTCAGGTAGGACAGCATTTAGGCGTAGTTGAAGAAGTTAGAACTCGTAGTATTGTCCTCAAAACTTTAGATCGCATTGCTATTATTGTTCCTAATTCCCGCCTATTGAGTGAAGAAGTAATCAATTGGAATCATCGTAAAAGTGTTTCCCGTCTGCATTTACCTATTGGTGTTGCCTATGGTTCTGATGTAGTCAAAGTTAAATCAGCCTTGCTACAGGCAGCAGAGGAACATTTAGAAGTGCTGCGTAACCCACAACCACAAGTCTTTTTTACCGAATTTGGCGATAGTTCCCTAAATTTTGAATTATTAGTCTGGACATCAGATCCTAGCCGTCAAGCACCCTTAAAAAGTGATCTTTATTTTCGCATTGAAGAGATTTTCCGCGAACAACAGATTGATGTTCCCTTCCCTCAAAGAGATGTTAATTTAAAGTTAGATGATTTTCCTGTAAAATTACCCCAACAGTTAGAAGCTCACTTGCTTTACTTACTCAAAGGTTTAATTGCTAATCAATACAGTAATCATAAGTAAGTAATATTATGCTAGATGCCCATAAACCCAAACTTATTATGGATAAACCACCCAACAACACTATAAATATTGACGCAGGGACAATTGTTCTAATTATTGCTGCCTTAATTCTCCTACCCTTATTATTAACAGGTTTTATTTCTCAGTAAATATTCCCTCCGTTAAACCCCTAATATTTAATTGCCAAAGTTGTTAGGATGTGAGAGAGCATGGTTAGATTTAACTCTAATAGCTTGAAATTCTTAAATAACTTTTGGAGATCCTTAATGGCAGTTCAATTCAAGCATATTATGCTAATGGTAAAAGATATTCCAGCCACAGTAAAATTTTACAGTGAAGGGTTGGGATTAAAAGTAGTTACATCAAGCCCTGGATGGGCAGAATTGGATGCTGACGGTACTACGATCGCTCTTCATGCAGCTTCCGAAAATGGTCAGTCGGGATCTTCTCCTATTCTGAGTTTCCATGTGGATGATGTTTATGCCACGATCGCTACTTTAGAAGAACACGGTGCAACCTTAGAAGGTAATGTTAGAGAACCTTCTTTTGGCAAAGTGGCAGCAATGCGTACCCCCGATGGTAGTATTCTTAGTTTGCTACAACCTAACATGGCTCAAGCTTCTTCCCATTAATTTATTTTTTTACCCAGTTGCTATTTGCGTAGCTGGGTTAATTATGTTAAAATTGAATATGTTATGATGGGGATATTGTCGCCAATATACGCTGTTACTCATTTTCCAAATTGTAATTGCTGCCGATTAATCTTGCTCAATCCAATAGTTGAAAATTACTATATAGCTGATTTTTTTTGAGTATATCTACAATCAACACTGCTGATTTATATTAAATCGTAAAGTTCCATTGCTATCAAAATCTCAGGGTGGTATGTTAAAAGTATAGTTGTAGCTTGTAAAAGGTTGTATGAAACTATCTTGGATTCATGCCAGTTTATATACCCTCGGTATCTGCTTAGTAACACCCGAAGTTAGGGCGCAAATTACTCCTGATGATAGTTTATCTACCCAAGTCAGGCAACAGGGCAACGTGGCAGAAATTACGGGGGGTGAGCAAGCAGGTAGTAATTTATTCCATAGTTTTCAAGATTTTTCTGTAGCGACTGGGGAAACAGCTAACCTTAGAAGTGCGATTCGTTCTTACGAAACCTATATATAGGGGGATGTAAGGCATTGGTTGAGTAAGTTTATATGACTGGAGTTCGCACTTTAATCCTCAACCAATGATAACTAAATAATCTTATTGGTGAGTAACCTTATTGAGCTATAAAGCAAAGAAAATAAGGGAGATTCTTAATCTCTTAAAACACACAAGTCCAATCCGTCAGACACAGACGTGAAAGCAAAACCTCTGCGGTAGAGAGTGGTCTTCAATCCGTAAAGCGAGGGGACGGCGGAAAATTACTACTAGCCTAATGTGGTAATCCGTTGGCAAGTTCTCATGATGAACAAGGACTAAGGAGTTGACTGAATTGTCCCCAGTTAGAACTAGCGGAAAGGCTTATACGCTAGGAGACCTAAAAAGGCATTATCAAACGGTATATCCTTTGATAAACAGGTGATAACCAGTTTCTTATGAGTTATCTGTGTTACCTAAAAAGTGGCAAATAGACTCCCATCTAAAAGAACAAAACAAAGATTATTTGGAACGAAGTAAATCAATTGTTTCTCTCAGGCAAAAGGTCGAAAACCTGAGTAATCAACCAAGATGTAACATCTAGTTTCATTAGCTAGGAAATAATTGATAAAGATAGAGTCAGAAGCTAAAGACTTCTTGTAATAAGAAGTATATGCTGACAGACTCACGATGAAACGGAAGATAGGGACATAAGTAGAAGTTAATAAGTTATGGACTATGTTGAATTAATACAACAAGAGTATGAATGGGCAGACCTACCCTGGAAGAAATTCGAGAAGGTTCTGTATAAGCTTCAAAAACGTATCTATCAAGCGTCCATTCGTGGCAATGTCAAAAACATTAAACGACTCCAAAAATTACTAATTAACTCCAGAAGTGCAAAATTAATATCGGTTCGTAAAGTCTCCCAAGATAACCAGGGTGCAAAAACGGCAGGTGTGGACGGAAAAAAAATGCTGACCCCAAAGCAACGTTTTGAACTGGTTGATAAAATCAACTTGGGTTCTAAAGTGTCTCCTGTTAGAAGGGTATGGATTCCCAAACCAGAAAAACAAGAGACAAGACCTTTAGGAATACCTACGATAAAAGACCGAGCAATACAATGCCTTGTCAAATTAGCTCTTGAGCCAGAATGGGAAGCAAAGTTCGAGAAAAACAGCTATGGTTTTCGACCTGGACGCTCATGCCATGATGCTATTGCAGCAATTTTCGATGCAACAAGATATAAACCAAAATATGTTCTTGATGCTGATATCAGTCAATGTTTCGACTGTATCAATCACAGAAAATTACTACAAAAGCTAAAAACATTTCCAAAGCTTCGTAAACAAATACGAGCCTGGCTAAAGGCAGGAGTCTGGGATAAAGAAACACTTTTCATGACTAATAAAGGAGTACCTCAAGGCGGGGTATTAAGCCCCTTACTTGCAAATATTGCCTTGCATGGAATGGAGGAGTATATCAAAGACTTTGCGGAAACTCAAAACATCACCTATCCGAATGGAGGATGTATGAGTAAACAACGTAAAAGAGACTCAATATCTCTAATTAGATACGCAGACGACTTAGTTGTACTCCACCACAAACATGACATAGTTGTGAAAAGCAAAGAAAAGCTCTCAAACTGGCTAAAAGAGATAGGACTAGAGTTAAAACCCAGTAAAACTCGAATTACACACACCTTACATAATTGTGGGGCTGAAAAAAAAGGATTCGACTTTTTAGGATTTAACGTCCAACAATATACCGTTGGAAAATACAACTGCGGAAAGTGTAGAGGAAAATCACTAGGCTTTAAAACCTTAATCAAGCCTAGCAAGAAAAGCATCCTAAGACACTATAAACAACTGGCAAAAATAATTACCGAAGCCAAATCTTGGAAACAAGAAGCATTAATAGGTAAACTTAACCCTATTATTCGCGGATGGTGTAATTATTTTTCCATAGGGGTGTCAAAGAAAGTTTTTCAAAAAATGGATTGGTTAATCTGGTGGAAACTCTTTAAATGGGGAATAAGTAGGCATAATAATAAAGGAAAGGATTGGTGTAAAAACAAATACTTCCAAAAATATGAAACTTACAACATAAACGAAGGTAAAATCATCAGTAAAAATTGGATATTCGCGACAACCAAAGATGGAAATATTCATAATTGGCTACTTTCACATGGTGACACAAAAATCATCCATTATACGAAAGTAAAAAGCGATGTCAGTCCTTACGATGGAAACTTAATTTACTGGAGTTCCCGTATGGGAAAAAATCCCCTAATGCCATCCCGCAAAGCAAAATTGCTTAAAACCCAAAAAGGAAAATGCAACTGGTGCGGTTTAACGTTCAGACAAGATGATGTATTAGAAGTAGACCACGTTATCCCAAAATCAAAAGGTGGAACGGATTACTATAAAAACTTGCAGGTACTTCATCGACATTGCCATGATAAAAAGACATCAGCCGACGGATCACACGAACCTACCTTTAAACCAGTAAAACTCCCTCAAGGATGGTATTGGGAAGGAGGAATGTTGATTACATAGGGTCTAATAGCGTATTGATGACAACAACCGTTTTATTGAGGAGCGCATTGAAGTGAAAGTTTCATGATGCGTTTTGTAGAGCAGTAGGTGGGGTAACTCACTTACTGACTTTAATATGATTTGGCAATAGATAATATTCTTTCTCGCGTTACAGGAGGGAATATTTCTAATATTGATGGTTTAATTAGGGCAAATGGTACAGCGAATTTGTTTTTAGTTAACCCTGCGGGTATGATATTTGGGGAAAATGCCCGACTGGATGTAGGCGGCTCGTTTGTTGGTAGTAGTGCCACGGGTTTATTATTTGAGGATGGCACTGTTTTTAGTAGTGGGAATTTATCTACACCTTTATTAACTATTAATGCCCCCATAGGTTTGGATCTTAGGGGTGCAACGGGAGATATTATTAGTGTTGGGAATTTATCTAGCGATCGCGATTTTTCTTTGGCTGCTAATAATTTGTATTTGCAAGGGGAATTACAAGCTAATGGTGATCTGAGTTTACAAGCCCTAGATAAGATTACTATACGGGATAATGTAAGCAAACCTGGGATATTAAAAGCAGGGAAGAATTTATTAATTCAAGGCGATCGTATTGATTTGGCTATTTTAAATAGTCGTGCTAGTGGGTTGTTTGCTGATGATGATTTGGTTTTAATTAGTAACAACCCAATTAATGGTGATGCTCATTATTATAGTGGGGGTGATTTTCGTCTCCAACAGTTGGATGGTAATTTAGGTAAATTAATTAGTACTGATGATCCGATAGTGCGATCGCAGGGTGATGTAAGTCTGGCTGGTTATCAAGGGGCATCTTTACATATTTTGGCTGGTGGCAATGTTATTATTGACGGTGATATTCGCATTACTGGGATAGATACTAGCCTTAATTCTCTACAAGAAAGGGTTACTATCAGTGATGGTAGGGAAATTGAAATTGATGGTAGTCGTGAGCCTACTTTGGATATTCGTGCTGGTACAATTGTTACACCAGAATTTCCCACCGCTACTACCACGGCTACAGGTAGTGATATTAGGATCAACGGCACAGTTATTAATCCTGGTGGTAAAGTATTTTTAAGTAATCAATATCAATCTAATCCGAATTTGGCTGCTGGAGATATTAGTGTTACCGCTATTAATAGTAGTAATTCTTTGGGGAATGGGGGAGATGTTATTGTAGATGCGCGCAATAATATTAATGTTGTTAATGGAATTAATACGGCTTCAGTGGTTGATACGCAACTTACGACTGTCGCTAATTTGGCAACTTTTCCAGTAACTAGTATTAATTCAGGAAATGGCGGATCTATAACTCTTTTATCCTTGGGAGATATTTTAGCAGGTGATTTTAATAGTGCAAGCAGGATTAATTTAGATTTAAATACTGAGGTGGATACTATTACTGAAGCCAATAATATTTTTGCTATTCCCCAAGCGGATCTTAATACTGGTGAAGGAGGGGCGATTAATTTACGTGCAGGTAGTAATATTAATGTAGGGAATTTAGATAGTAGTGCTGCGATCGCTGTTGCTAGTAATATTAATTCCCTCGACAACTTTGGGATAGTTGCTACTCTATTAAAACTCAATACTGCTAACGGGGGTAATATTAAGCTGGAGGCGGGAAAAAATTTAACTACAGCTAATATTAATTCTAGTGTTTCTTTGAGCGATCGCTCCTCAAGTTCTGCCCAGACTACTCCTAATATTACTTTATCCGTTGCCGAAATAACTTTAAATATCCCTCAAGCAAATTTAGGATCTTCTGGGGAAATTAATCTCAAAGCTGGCAAGATAATTAATACAGGGGCGTTAAATTCTGCGGTTTTGGTGGTTAATAATTCCAACAACCAAGCCCAGATAGTGGCAAATAACCCCCTAGTAGCTACCGCCCAAAAACCATCAAGGGCTATTTCGCGCCTTAATTTAACTGCTGAAATTACTATTGGTAAGGGGGGAAACATTACTATTGATAGCCCCCAAGCAACACTAACAGATGTAAACTCTAGTATTGGTGTTACTTCCGAAAATATTGTTTTTGCCCAAGCTAATGCAGATAATAGTACTGCGGTTAATTCCTTTGCTAATAGTAATATTAATTTAAATGTTGTTGGCGATCGCCCTGGTACAATTAATTTTAAAGTGGAAGATGGTTTAAGGGTTGGTAAATTAAATGCAGGTATTACCACCAACGCAGTCAATAATTTAGACTCTAAGGCTAATTCCCAAGGAGAGGGAGCGATCGCCCTACCTAATAATACTAGTAGCAATACAATTCGGTTTAACGCTCAAGCTGATTTTGCTAATATTAATCTTCAGCGATATTACCCCGATCTCCCTCAAGGTATAAATAAAGTACCAGATCTACTTAATATTGATTCTACATCTTTTAATCCCTGTCCTGTTAATAATGCAGTCAATACCAAACTTCAGCCTATAGAAACATCCCAAGGAAAGATTTATCCAGCTAGAGGTATTGAAATCAAAAATGGTAAAGTACGTCTTACACCTCAACCCAATAATAATTCTCCTGCGCGAAATTCCCAGCCAGATAGTTGTAACTAACTGAGAAACATAATTTTTTGAGGTTGAAGCTGAATTTTCCAGGGAGAGGGTAAACACTTTAACTTTTCCCACCTATCTTTATACACTTCCGCCTGTAGATGATAATCTTCCCTATGTTTAGGTGCTTGATTGAGTTTAAGATATAAAGTCATGCGGTGTTGAGTTTCGCTTTGGTTGGCTAACCAACAGTTAAAAGTATTTGCTGCTTGCTTAATACCCAGAATATCTAATTGATAAGCGCGAATACCTACATATTTGAGGGTTGGGGGAATAGGAGGAATAACTTCTAAGGTACAATACCAATCAACTGCTAAAATTTGATGATCATTAATAGCGATCGCACGGGAAAAGTTTTTACAACCTGTTAGTTGAGCAGTGCGATAATTACCTGGGTGTTTAAAGATATCCTGTTTACTGCCAATAGCGATCGCCCTACCTTGATCTATTACCATTAAATTAGGACAAACTCGATAGGCTTCTTCCAGGTTATGGGTAATTAAAAGAGTTACTCCCTGATAATGTATCAGATTATTTCTGAGTATTTTCTCTTGTTTATCGCGTAAATAAGTATCCAAAGCCGAAAACGGTTCATCCAATAACATTATCTCAGGTTTACTAGCTCTTGCTCTTGCTAACGCCACCCTTTGCTGTTGCCCCCCTGAGAGTTGACGAGGATAGCGATCGCCGATAGCTGCTAAATTAACGGCAATTAATTGTTGTGCTATTTCTTCTTTAATTGCTTGACTTGTTTTACCTGATGGCATTCCAAAGGCTATATTTTCTGCCACAGTTAGATGGGGAAACAGGGCGTAATTCTGAAACAAAAAACCGCAATTACGTTCTTGTGGAGGTAAGTTAATTGCTTTTTGAGAATCAAACAAGACTTTCCCATTTAAAATAATTTTACCGCGATCGGGCATTTCTAAACCAGCAATACAGCGTAAAATTAAACTTTTTCCTGCTCCAGAAGCTCCCAACAAGCCGAAAGGTGTTTGGTCAGTATGAAAACAGACATCTAAATAAAACCCTGGTAATTGTTTTTGAATTTCCACTGTTAATTCAATTGGGTGCTGCACGGGCATATTATCCCAAGTTCGCTTACGATTTTTCGGCAAAATAAAGCGATTTAACCCAGTTTCGCCTATAAATTGGATTTTTTCAGCATAATTAACCCCCATAACTACCGTAAAAGAAATAACTAACATAACTATAACTAACCATGATGCTCGCTCCATCTCCCCTGCTTCGGTAGCCAAATAAATAGCAATAGGGATAGTTTCGGTTTTACCTGGAATTGAACCTGCTAACATCAAAGTTGCCCCAAATTCCCCCAAAGCACGAGCAAAAGCCAGCAAAGTACCAGCAATTATGCCTTGTCTTGCCAAAGGTAAAGTAATTTGCCAAAAAATCCTGGTTTCTGAAGCTCCTAAAGTTCTAGCACAGGCAAAAAAATTAGGATCAATTTGCTTAAATGCACCCAAAGCCGTTTTATACATCAGGGGAAAAGCGACGACAGTTGAAGCAATTACAGTAGCATACCAAGAGAAAACAATAGTAACGCCAATATTTGCTAAAAATTGTCCAATTATTCCTTTTTTTCCCAACAATAGCAACAACAAAAACCCGACAACCGTGGGCGGAAGTACTAAAGGTGCAGTAAATAAAGTTTCAATAACTTCCTTACCCTTCCCCCGATAATTTAACATCCAACCTGCTGCCATAATACCCAGAAAAAAAGTAATTACCGTTGCAGTAATAGCTGTTTTCAAAGAGATCCAAATAGAAGATAAATCTAGATCAAGCATTGTTTTTTAGGGAGGAGGGGGGAGTTAGGTAGTAGGTAGGAGTAACGAGTATAGAGTCAAAAGTAAAGAGTATAGAGTATTGAGTATAGAGTCAAAAGTAAAGAGTCAGGTAGTATATCAGAAGCTAAAAGTTATCTATCACGGGTTAGCTGCGCCTTCTAGCTAAAAACTAATTAACCCCAATAAAACCATGTTGTTTAAATAAATTTTGTGCTTCGGGGCTGAGGAGATAATTTTCTAATTCCTTAGCTGCTTGAGGGTTTTTTGTCGCTTTTAATATTGCAATTGGATAAATGACGGGAGAATGACTAGCTTCGGGGGCGGTAGCAACTATTTTTACCTGATCATTAAATTTAGCATTACTAAGATAAACAATTCCTGCATCGACATTTTCTGTAGCTACATAATTTAATACCTGTTGTACATCTTTACCATATACGGCTTTGGGGATAACTGCGTCTATAATTCCCAGGGAAGTTAAGACTTCTTGAGCATATTTACCTACTGGCACAGTTTCTGGTATACCTAAAGCAATTTTAGTTAAAGCGTCTGTGGTTAAATCTGCAAAACTATTAATTTTATTGCTATTTTTTGGCACAATTAAAACTATTTTATTACTCAACAAATTTCGACGCGAGCTAGGTAAGAGTAAATTCTTAACGTCTAAAGCAGCCATTTGTTCTATAGCAGCAGAAATAAAAATGTCTACAGGTGCGCCTTGTTCGATTTGTTGCTGTAATGAACCTGAAGCCCCAAAATTATAAACTATATTTACTTGTGGTTGCAGTTGAGAATATTTTGGTTGTATCGCTTTGAGGGCATTTTGTAAACTGGTAGCTGCGGAAATAGTTAAGGTAACAGTATCATTAGCTATAGCTTGATTATTTATCTGGGGTTGATTGATTTTTGTAAGATTTATGATTAAGAAAAAAGCAATCAAAGATAAACTTAAATAAATTAAGATATTTTTTTTGAGCAGCATCAATATTGTAAAAATATTATCTTACCATCCTACTATCTAATTACTTATCAACCCCAAAAACTAGATTACTGCCAAACGTAAAGCAAAATAAATAGGATAATCCAAATAACATCAACAAAGTGCCAAAATAAAGAGGTAGCATCTACCCCAAATTGCCCTTCTGCATAATTATTAGGAATAAATGAGCGAATTAACATGATGGTTTGTAACAGGATGCCTGTAAAAACGTGCAAACCATGAAAGCCAGTTAAAAGATAAAATATTCCGCCAAAAACGCCAGAAGTAAAACCAAATTGTAAACCGTTCCATTCTACTGCTTGCCCATAGAGGAAATACCCACCCATTGCCATAGTTAGTAGCCAAAAGAAACGAAAACCCCAAAGGTTATCTTTATGTAAAAATCTTTCGGCAATATAAATTACAAAGCTACTAGAAACTAAGACTATAGTATTAATAAATGGTTCTCTAATTTCCAACCCTGAAACACCAGCAGGTAGCCAGTCAGTCATGGTGGTTTTATAAATAATATATCCCCCAAAAAAACTGAGGAAAATTACACTTTCGGAGAGAAGAAAAACAATAAAACCATACATTCTATTGCCAGCTTCATCATGTTCTTCTACTTTAGGGGAGTCGAGCGATCGCTCTTCTTGATTGGGAATGGTACTATCTGTCATAATTGTTAGCTTGTTATATTTTTACACGAAATCCGATTACCAAAACATAAGATCGATCTGTAGTTTTAATTAGTCTAAAACTAAGCGTGCCTAGTGCCTAGTGCCTAGTGTAAGCGTGCCTCAACTTTTAAATAGCGTATCTAAACAGGATTTAGTATTACTTAGGGCTTTTGCCAAACTACTGAGTAACGCCAAAATAAGTGTTGCATGATCTTGGCTTTTTCTAGGAAGTTACTGTATATTTCTTTTGCTTGAGTGAGGGTGAGATATGTATCAGTACTGGCGTGTTTTTGCCAAGCTTCTAATTCTTCTTGGCTAGCTTTTAGTTTGCCATTAATTAATATTGTTAACAGTGGGTTAAGAACTAAAGAATTAATTTCGCGTAGGATATCTTGAGGATATTCATATCTAACTAAATCCAAAATTACCAATTTTCCCTGACATTTTAAAGCAGATTTTAAACTCGGTAATAACTGATCTAAAGGTAAATGATGAACTGTGGCGATAGAGGCGATCGCGTCAAATTTCTCTAGAGGAAAATGCCACTTTAGAATATCACCAACCAAAAACTCAATATTTTGATATGCTTGAGAACGTTGTTTAGCAATTGCAATCATTGTCGGTGACAAATCCAAAGCAATAACTTTATTAAAACGTTGGGCTAGCAAACGGGAAAAATCCCCTGTTCCACAACCTATATCAAGGGCAATATTACCTTTAATTGGTAATTGTTTCAGAAGAAAAGAATGATAATGCCGATTATGATCCCACAGCTTCTGTTCTAGTAAAGCAATGCGATCAAAATCCTGCTTAATTTTATTAATTAAATTATCATCCATTCTGCCAAATAACTTAGATAAGCTTATAGCGTATTTAAATTGCATACTATTCTTTTAGAAAATCAGGTTGAAACCCTTATCTAGACTCAGCCACTCAGCCACTCAACCAGTAATTTAAATGCGTAACAGCTTAGAAACAACCTAACCCATATTCTGTGTCAAGGGTTCTTTTTTGCCATATCCATAGGGTTCAGAAATAACTATTGGTGTTTCCTCAAAATTTTCTTCTTCTGGGGGTGAAGCAACCAGCCATTCCAAGCCGATCGCCCTCCAAGGGTTATTTCCTGCGGGTTTGCCCGAAATCCAAGAACTAACCATATTTAAGAGAAAAGGAATTACCGAAATACCCAATATAAACCCCCCAATACTTGCTAAAACATTCCAAAAAGTAAATTCAGGATCGTAGGATGCAACACGGCGAGGCATACCCATTAAACCTACAGGGTGCATAGGTAGGAAGTTTAGCGCAGTACCAATAAAAGATAAATAAAAGTGCAGCTTACCCAAGCCTTCATAATACATCTTGCCTGTCATCTTAGGAAACCAATGATAAATAGCTGCATAGGTAGCAAATACCATTGAACCATACAAGACATAGTGGAAATGTCCCACAACAAAATAAGTATTGTTGACGTGGATATCAATAGGAGTCGATGCCAACATGATACCTGTGATACCAGCAAACACAAAATTAACCAGCCCTCCAAGGGCAAATAACATCGGCGTATCCAGACGCAGTTTACCACCCCAAATTGTCGCCACCCAAGCAAAAACTTTAATCCCTGTGGGTACAGAAATCAACATGGTAGTTGCCATAAACAACATTCTCATCCAACCTGGAGTACCACTAGCAAACATATGGTGTACCCAAACAATGCCACTCAAACCAGTAATTACTACTGAAGAAACAGCAACAACTCTATAACCAAATAAGGGCTTGCGGGCGTAAACAGGAAATATCTCGGAAAAAATGCCAAATGCGGGCAAAATAATTACATATACAGCAGGATGGGAGTAAAACCAGAAAAAATGCTGATATAAAACAGGATTACCACCTTGAACAGGATCAAAAAACGCTGTTCCAAAAGTAAGATCACACAGTAACATCACCGCCCCCGCCGTTAGGGCTGGCAAACCATATAATTGAATCAATTGGGCTGCTAAAACTGTCCAAACAAAAGCAGGAGTTTTAAACCAAGTCATCCCTGGGGCGCGCATCCGTACAATAGTTGTCACAAAATTGACAGCCCCCATGATCGAAGATACTCCAGAAAGGGCAACGGCTAATAACCAGAGGAATTGCCCGTTAATTAAGTTACCTGTAGGATTTTGTAAACTAACTGGCGGATAAGCCCACCAACCAGATTGAGAGGGGCCCCCTGGTACAAGAAAACTAATCGCGAGTAAAATTCCCACCACAGGAATCATCCAAAAAGCTGCTGCATTCAGACGGGGGAATGCCATGTCTTTCGCCCCAATCATTAAAGGCACAAGATAGTTAGATAATCCCGTTAATACAGGAAAAGTCCAACCAAATAACATAATCGTACCGTGCATAGTAAACAAGGCGTTATAAACGGTGCGATCTAATAAATCTGGTTCGGGTGTAATAAGTTCACCACGCATGATCATGGCAAAAATACCAGCCAGGAGGAAGAAGAAAAAGGAGGTAACTAAATATTGAATGCCAATTACTTTATGATCGAGGCTAAAACTAAAGTATTTGCGCCATTTTGGAGGTGTTTCTTTAGTTATTTTTTGAGGGTTGGAAAGGGTAGTCATAAATTAGTAGTGATCATTAATTGAACAATTGATAAATATATCTGTGATCCTTATCAACTCTTTTAGTCTCGCGCTTAGGTTTTGGTTGGTTGGCTGTGATATGTCTATTTTTTTAGGATGACTTCAAGAATCCCTTGTTTTAGACATAATTAACCAATTACTTTTGATAATCGATTGGTTTTGTTATAAGCCAAAATCCCAACCAATTAAGGATGATAATTAACCATAGGTGACGGGGCTGGTACAACAGTATCCCAGATAGCGATCGCGTCTTTTTGTTCTCTTTGGGCGTATTCACTAGCTGCTTGATTGGGTGCGGGGGTTGGTTTCTGTCTTTTGGCTTGATTTAACCAGCGATCGTAGTCTTCGCTATTTTCCACAACCACATCAGTTTGCATCGCAGCAAAATATGTACCGCTATATTGGGAGTCTCGCAGACGATATCTACCAATTTTGATCGGAGTAAATTCAAAGTCAACAGTTTTAGGAGGAATAATATCTTGTTTAACTCTGAATGCAGGAATATAAAAACCGTGAATAACATCCTGCGATCGCATGGTTAAATGTACCCTTTGATCTACAGGTAAATGTAATTCTGTACTAGTAACATTTTTATCTGGGTAATGAAACACCCATGCCCATTGTTTAGAATCTACCTCTATATTGGTGGTTGCTTCGCTACTTAACCCTGTATCCGCATAGGCTGATGGCATCATATGGGGTAGATGGGCAATTTCTGTTGGGCCATGCAAATCCATTTTATCGTAGGTTTGATAGCTCAAAGTAGCAATAATAAATACCAAGACTAAAGGTATTGCTGTCCAAATAATTTCTAGCTTGATGTTACCTTCTATTGGTGGCCCATCACTAGTATCGTATCTACCTGCTCGATGTACGATTATGTTATAGATAATTGCCCCTGTAACCCCCAAAAAGATAAATGTACCGATCGCAGTTAATAGACTAAACAGATTATCGATTAAAACTGCTTCAGCCGAAGCTTGAGGAGGCAACCAGGAATAAGCAATTTGTCCCATCCAGACACTCATTGCCACTACAACTAAAGTGATCGCACTGATAATTATTATTTTAGTTCTCACAAAACATCCTCATCTCAATAAAACATTGGGGTCTTGTCCTAGACGTAATAGATTGTCTGCGGTGTTATGAACGCCAAATTCAGCAGCTAATTGCGCTCCTAAAGTCCCATGTACATACATAATAAACATAATGGCAAGACCAGCCAGTAAATATCGCCACTGTACCTGTCTACTGGTATCATTACGCCAAACATAACGCTGAAAACCTCGCCAGATAGTCATTCCCACAATCGCAGCCAGGAGAAATACCCCACCAACCCCATGCCATAGCATAGTTTCCATCGCCCCCAGACCCCAAGCACTTATAACATCTGGAGTGGAATCTACTAACATGATTTCATAAAAACCAAATCCCACGGTGAAAAAGGTAATAATCGCAGCACCCAGCATATTGTACCAACCCACATCAAAGAAATTAGCGCGAGTTGCAGGAATTGCTAAATATTTAAATATAGTGCGGTCAAAGGGAAATAGGACACCCACAATATCAAAAGCAATCCCAATAATGAATAAGCCTAAAGTTAAATGTACTAAATTCGGATGAATTGGAATTGGGTAAGGTAGCCCATTTGCCCCTAAATCTAATTGATTAATTAATTCTGGATTCATATCTTAGTTATTAGGTGTGAATAGAAAAGAGAAAAGACCAATAACAAAAATTATAGTAATCCTTCTTTAGCTGCTTCGACTAAGGGAACTGTATGTAGACCGTAAACCCACACCAATTTATCCCCTAAATACACTTGGTAAAATACTAAACCTGTCAAGAGTAAGCCGACACCCAAATAAGCTACAGGTACTTTTTGAGAGTCTTGAGAACGAATTACATATCGCCAACCTGTAATGGCTGCAATGATCCCTGATAACGACCAACCAATCAACGTATGCAAATTCAATACTGGTTCAACTGCGTCATAAGCGATCGCTAATCCTGCTTCTATCTGTCCGAAAATGATGGCAATAAAAATTGCAATAGTAGCAAAAAACATATTCCACCAGCTAACCTCGTACAATCGATAGTTTTTGCTGAAATAGCCGATCACATCGCACAAAAAAGCAAATAAAACCATCGCGATTACAAAATGAACCACGATCGGGTGAATTGTATCAGGATAGGGTAAATTGTGGTCGTTTAGCGGTGGTAGTAAATTTTCTAACATCTGTATTTTTTTTTAACGCAACAAAAATCGAAGATTATCAAGATATCTAACAAATTCTCTAGAATTCGGCAGACTCTTTTTACTATTACATTTTTTATTTTCTCTTCACCCCCGATAGTCGGGTTAATCAGGAAGTTTGAAAACAACTACTATTTAACGTACAAGTCTTTACATAACCTTTAAATTATATAGTTATGCTTTTATTATAGTTATAAAGATCTCGGCAAATCTGGTATTCAGGTTTATTTAATTACTGGGGAGACAGGAGAGGGGAGACAGGAGACAGGAGACAGGAGAGGGAAGACAGAAGACAGGAGCGATGCAGCACGGTCTTGGGGGTTTCCCCCGTATTGGACTGCATCAAGAAGACAGAAGACAGAAGTCAGGAGTCAGGAGAAGCCAAAAGCTAACAGCTAAAAAATATCGAGCATTCCTATAGTTTTGTACTTTAGCAAAAAACCAAGTTTAAAAAAGTTTGCAGAACTACTAACCAATTGTTTAAACTGATGGGGTTAATTTAGCCAGTTATGATGATATGAAGCTTGGGAATTACAAACAAATTCCAACTATTGCAGCCTTAATGCAGCCATTTCCTTATTTTGCAGAACCTGATACACCTGTTACAGAAATACTCAGAATAATGAATGAACATGATATACGTCATCTGCCAATTAAACAAAGCGATCGCATTATCGGTATTGTTTCCGAAAGAGATTTACATTGGGTAGCTAATTCCAAACTAGTTTCAATAGTTAATCACGATATCCCCGTTGCCCACGTAATGACCTACAATCCATATCAAGTAGATATCAATACCCCTCTTACCAAGGTAATATTTGAAATGACACAACAAAAAATAGGTGCTGCAATAGTTACCAGTTCAGATAGACTTGCAGGTATTGTAACAACCATCGATATCGCTCAGGCATTAGGTGAGCTTTTAGAATCCCAATTCAACTATTATTAACATAAACCCTTAGAGGCTAACCATTCCCGATTATACAAACGAGACTGATAACGTGCGCCACCGTCACAGAGAATAGTAACAATAGTATGACCTGGGCCCATTTGTTTTGCCAAAGCAACGGCAGCAGCCACATTAATACCTACCGAACCACCCATAAATAAACCGTCTTGATGGAGTAACTGATCAAGTACCTCTAGACAAGAGCGATCGTCAATTTGAATAGCATCATCCATCGGCGCGCCTACCATATTACCTGTAATGCGACTATTGCCTATACCTTCAGTGATCGAACTGCCTTCTATTTTTATTTCCCCAGTTTTAACGTAGCTATACAACCCACTACCCATCGGATCTGCCACCACACAACGAATATTAGGGTTTTTCTCCTTTAAAAACATTGATACTCCTGCATAAGTACCCCCAGTACCAGTCGCTGTTACCCAAGCATCCACTTTTCCATTAGTTTGCGCCCAAATCTCGGCTGCGGTGGTTTCATAGTGCGCCCGACGATTAGCCAGATTCTCGAATTGATTAGCCCAGATAGCATTATCTAATTCTGCTGCGACTCTCCCAGACATCTTGACATAATTATTAGGATCTTTATAAGGTACAGCAGGGACAAGGCGAACTTCTGCCCCCAAAATCCTTAAAGTATCAATTTTTTCTTGTGATTGAGTTTCGGGAATAATAATTAAGCACTTATAGCCTTTTGCATTACAAATATGTGCCAAACCTATACCCGTATTACCTGCTGTCCCCTCAACTACCGTACCACCAGGTTTTAATATCCCTTGTTTTTCTGCATCTTCGATAATATATAAGGCTGCGCGATCCTTTACCGAACCACCAGGATTAAGAAATTCAGCTTTACCTAGGATTTCACACCCCGTCTCTTGACTAAAACTATTAAGACGAATTAGAGGCGTATTACCAATCGTTGCCACAAAACCTTTTTTGATATCCATCATCTATAAAAAGTAAATATAATCAACTTATTAATTTTTAGGTTAACTGAATTTCACTAATAATTGCTTATTGATTATCCTGTTTAATTACTTTCTCAGACTTTTGAATTAGCATCGCTTCATAACGTCCCTCAGCTAGTAACTTAGGTTTGACATACAAATTTTCCAGTAAAACACCCATTCCTGCTATCCAAGGAGGAACAATAATCGCCCCAATAATGCCTAATACCTGTGTTCCACCCAATACTGCTAATAATTGATAGAGAGGGGAGACTTTAACAGAATTACCAACCAACAAAGGATCTAAAACATAAGTTTCCAAATTTTGCACAATTACAAATAACAGCAATACCCAAACAAAAGTCAGCCCTCCTTGGGAGACAGCGACAATTAAAGCTGGTACTGCGCCTAAAACAGGGCCAAAAAAGGGAATAAGATTAGTAAAGCCTGCAATTACTCCTAACCCCAAAGCTAATTCTGACAAACCGAGAAATCTGAGGCTGATACTGATAACTAAACCCAAAATAGCAGAAACGACGATGCGCCCTTGAATATAACCACCCATTCTTTTAGCAACAGGTTCAATTTGTGCTGCTAAGTTATAGTCCCAAGGTTCAGGAAAAAGATTGATAATATCTTCTAATAGTTGCTTGGAAGCGGAAAGCATATAAGCAGAAAGCAATAAGGCTAAAAAAGCTGTAAATACACTCCCGATAATGCCTCTTGTAAGACTGTAGGAACGAATTACTAATTGTTGACTAGATCTAATAGCCCATGAGGTTAAACCCTGGACATCTAGCAATTGGTTAATAATACCAGGCTCACCTGTTTCACTTATCCCAAAACGCAGAATGAAATCAGATAAAAGTAGTTGCAAGGTGTCTAGGTAGTAGGGTAATTTGCCAATTAAGCTTTGGATCTGCTCTACTACTGTTGGGCCAACAATTAACCCAAAACCTGTTAAAGTGGCGATTAGACCTGCATAAACACTTAAAACAGCTAATAAACGGGGAATTCCGAGTTTTTGGGTGGTATTGACGATCGGAGCTAAAGTTGCAGCGATCACTATAGCAATCATTAGTGCAATCAATAAAGTTCTTAACTGCCACAGTAGAATTAATAATAGGGGCAGCAGTACTAGCAAAATAATATCAGTTAGGGAAATAGAAAGCCGTTGATTAGTCATGTAGTAAAAGCTTGAAGCTAATAAACCATTAAGCTGTATAAATTAATAGCAGATTTTCTTTTAGTTTTACACAAGTAGGGAATGATACTTAGCTGTTTTCTTGGTTTCAAGCAATTTTTCAACTTAACTTTTTGAGATGATGAAATATCAGGCAGGTTTCGCCCAAAATTAAGTTATAAATCCTGAGAACTTTTTGGTAATAAATAAATGATTCGTTAATTTCTTAACTAATGGCTTTACTTTTAATGATCCCTCTATTACTGGCGGTAGCGTCATTGCTAATTTAACAGGGGTTGCACCTAATTTGATTGGTTGGGATGACTTTGTGTTCAGTGAAGTTATTTCACCTACTAATATGAGGAGTGCGGAAATTGATAAGGCAGCTTTAGCTTAATGGTACTTTTATACTTGGCTTATATATTAATGGTTTGAAAGGTCAGCTATTCAATAGTTAATGGTCTTTGCTCAAGGTTATATTTAAATATCGCGATCGCTCTTTTTGTTAAAGTAATTTCTCAAATATAGGGCGATCGCCAATCCTGTTTCTGGTTTTTTACTCAGTTAAACTAAAGATAATTCTATTTTTTCTCCTGACTGTGGATCTATTGCTCTAGTTGTCAGGTTATTTGCTTGTAAAAGCTGGTTGAAATCTTCGATCGTACCATCTGATTTTAAAACTGACATCACTAAACCCTGGAAATCTATGTCTCCCCCCGCAGCCGTACCAATAATTACTTGGGGTTTTAAGACTTTACAGATCTCTAAAGCTGCATTTTGTCCTTTGATTACTGCGCCTAATAAAGGTAACTTTAAATTAGTAATTGGAGCAAGAACTACATCTATCGGTGCTGCTTGCTTAAGTGTTTCTGAATGATATCCGTGGGGTTCGTAATAGATAGTTTTACCAGATCTTAACCCTTTGATAATGTAACCATTTTCGATTAATGTCGGCCCAATGGGCGATCCTGGGACAGCCTGTATCTCTAAGTTTTCCCCTAATTGAATGCTTTGCTGATGCTTTAAGATATTTACAGTATTGTATCCCAACCCCTGGACTACTTTTGCTGCATTGGCAGATGCCACAACAGGGATATTTTTATCTAATTCCTTGAGAGTGGGAGGATGAGCGTGATCCTCCAAACCTTGGGATAAGAGAATTAAGTCGATATTTTCAGGAATGGGGTGGGGCTTATTTTTTTTTCCTTGAAATAGCCAACTAAAATTACCAAAGGTTAAATCACCCACTAGCCAGGGATCAAGTAAGATACGTTGACCATCAATTTCTATCAGCCAGGAATTACTATCGAAATAAGTAAAATTCATAAATTGTCTTCTGCTATACACTTACTGCTTATTGTAAATTTTTGTTAAGGTGTTTGTCGGCGAATCTGCAGAAAATTTACTAAACGATATAAGTTATATTTGAACTATAAGGCTGCATAGGGATAAATATAGCTTCTGCGATCGCGCACTTGTAATGTTGATCAAGGAATGGAATGTGTAATTTTTTTGCTGATCCCTCTTAACAGTCTAGTATAAATTTATTTTATGTTAGATGATCATTAAAATTCGTTGTTAAACTTTGATGTTTATCTTTTCTTCGCTTTGACGTAAAATATTGTAGGTATTTATATAATAGACATCTTGTGTAAGTAAAAAAGAAAGATTGATTATTTTTGCTTTTTTCAATGCTAATTAATCGTGATTGGGAGGAAAATTATCTGGATTAATCGGCAGATAAGCGATAGATATATTAGAGGTGAAGTAGATATAAACTTCTTTAACGAAAAGTTAAAATAATCATAACTACTTTCGAGTAGGATGAGGCTAAATACCAACAAAAAATCAACACAGCGAAAGACAAATTTAAATTTCAGAGCAAGTATATTTTTATGATTTATGATCAAAGGAATGCTAGTCAAACTGAGACGGTTTTACAAGCAGAGAACGTTAATGTTTATTACGGTAATTTTTTAGCAGTAAAAGGAGTATACCTAAATATACCTAAAAACCGTGTAACTGCTTTTATTGGTCCTTCTGGATGTGGTAAAAGTACTCTCTTACGTTGTTATAACCGCCTCAATGATTTAATTCCAATTTTCCGTTTAGAAGGGCTAATCACCTATTATAATCAAAATTTGTATGGGAAAGATATAGATCCTGTGCAGGTGAGACGTAAAGTAGGTATGGTATTCCAACGACCTAATCCTTTTCCCAAGTCGATTTATGAAAATATTGCTTTTGGAGCGAGAATCAATGGGTATAAAGGGAATATGGATGAATTGGTAGAGCGATCGCTAAGAGGTGCAGCCCTTTGGGATGAAGTAAAAGATAAACTAAAGCAAAGTGGTTTAGCTCTAAGTGGTGGACAACAACAAAGATTATGTATCGCCAGAACTATCGCCCTTCAACCAGATGTAGTTCTAATGGATGAACCTTGTTCCGCCCTAGATCCTATTTCCACCCTGAAAGTAGAAGAATTAATCCACCAACTAAAAACAGACTACACTATTGTAATTGTTACTCACAATATGCAGCAGGCATCTAGAGTAGCAGATTATACAGGTTTTTTCAACGTTACGGAAGTAGCAGGGGGAAATCGTCAAGGTTATTTAGCAGAGTTTGCGCCTACAGAAGAAATCTTCCAAAACCCACAACAAGAAGCGACTCAGCAATACGTAAGTGGTCGTTTTGGCTAAGTTTTAAGCTGATTTTTATATAGATTCTCAAGGTAGGGTCAATTTATTGATAGGATAAATTCAACCTGGGATCGTTTACATACAATTATGTTTTCTAAAAAATACTTATCTCGCATATTGGCATTAGTTTTAGTGGTAGCTATTGGTTTAATGGGTTGTACTAGTAATCCTTCTGGATTATCTGGCAATTACGGTAAAGATACTGTAGCAATCTTAGAAAATCTTAAGTCTGCAATTAATTTACCTGATGATGCAAGTAACAAAAAAGAAGTAATTAGTTTAGCCCGCAGCCAAATTAGCGATTATGCTTCTCGTTATCGTCGCAATTCCCAAACTGCTGGTTTACGCTCATTTACTACTATGCAAACTGCTTTAAACGCGCTGGCTGGTTATTATAGTTCTTATGGCAACCGTCCACTACCAGAAAAGCTAAAAAATCGTTTAAATGATGAATTTAGACAAGTAGAAATCTCTTTAAAAAGAGGCGTATAAGTCTAAATTACTCTAAATAATAGATTCCTCAGAAGTATTAACGCTATTGAGGTTTTTTTTTGTTTAAAAATTATACACTATACAAAGTTTTGTTATCTTCAATTTATATATAACTAAATTTACTAATCTCGCTTAAGTAAGAAAGTAAATTATTATATCTATTAAATACAAAGGTTGCTAATTTAATATGGTTAAGCAGATAAGATTTATTGATTTATTTTGCGGTATTGGAGGTCTAAGGTTAGGTTTTGAAGATGCTTGCCGAGATTTAAAGATTAATTCTATTTGTGTTTTTTCTTCCGAAATTAAATCAGCAGCTATTAAAGTTTATCAGAAGAATTTTAATGGTGATCAAGTAGATGGAGATATTACTAAAATTGATTCCCAGCAAATTCCATCTTTTGATATTTTATTAGCAGGTTTTCCTTGTCAGTCATTTAGTAGTGCAGGCAACAGAAACGGCTTATCGGATGAACGAGGAGTTTTATTTTATGAAATTGAGCGAATCTTAAGAGATAAAAAACCCCAAGGATTCTTATTAGAAAATGTGGCTAATTTAATTAAGCATGAAAATGGTAAAACTTGGAAGATAATTGAAGATAAACTACTAAATTTAGGATACAAAGTTAATTATACAGTTTTGAATTCTAAAGATCATGGATTACCTCAGAGTAGGGAGAGAATTTATATTGTTGGTACACTCCAGCAAAAAGTAAACTTAGAAAATTTTTCAGAGGAGACATCATGTTTAGAAGATATTTTAGAACAAGGTAAAAAAACTTTAGATACAATCTTTGTTAGAAAATTATTAAAGAAATATAGTTTAACCGAGTTATATGGAAAAGCAATTAAGGATAAAAGAGGCGGAGATAATAATATTCATAGCTGGGATTTAGAACTTAAAGGACAGATCAACCAAGAGCAAAAAGAATTACTAAATGAACTTTTGAAAGCCAGAAGAAACAATAAATGGGCAGAGATTAAAGGTATTAAATGGATGGATGGGATGCCTTTAACTATAGAAGAAATTACAAGTTTTTATAAACCTATTTTCTTTGCCAATAATCTTCAATATCTAAAAGATTTATTAGATGATTTGGTGGAAAAAAAGTATTTGTCTTTTGAGCATCCCAAGGATGAAGTTGAAGTTATAAATAAATTAGGAAAGCTAGTAAAAAAGAGATTGCCGAGGGAGGATTTACCCAAAGGATATAATATTGTTACAGGAAAACTTAGTTTTGAAATCAATAAAATTTTAGATCCTCAAGCTATTGCGCCTACACTTGTAGCAACGGATATGGAGCGTATAGGTGTTATTGACGGACAAGGAATTAGGAAATTAACGACTAGGGAAGGTCTTAGAATGTTTGGATTTCCTGAATCTTTTGTATTAGATTTAAGTGTTAAACAAGCTTTTGATTTATTAGGAAATACTGTTCCAATTCCTGTTGTTAAAAAAGTAGCAACAAGGCTATTAAATTGTCTCAATGAAGCTCAATCAGACTTTGCTTTTAATTGTAATTATTCCCTATCTGCTGATGCTGAATCTATAGATAGTTTTTCTCCAGTATGTTCAAAATAATTATCTATTACTTCTTGCAACCATCTATCTTTATTAATTTCTGTTTTTGTATAGGAGGATAAAGTTTTATATAAGGCTAAAATCAAATCTTCCTTGTTGGCAAAAGGTTTATATCTTGACCTTGGAGATATCCAATTTACTGGACGAATATTAATGATAACATTTCTTTTAGCTTGAACTTTGAGGGGATAATTATTAGAGCTAGATGTAATTTCCCAGATTTTTTTTAACCATAAATCTTTAATTTCAAGTTTTCCATTAAATAAACTATAGGAAAATATTAAATAGTCAGCATCTAAGCGATATGCCTTGGTTCTAAGAGCATCACAATAAGCTTCAAAATTCGCTACATCAAAAGCAGGTGAACGACCATGAACAAATGTTTTTATTTCTAATCATCCTTTAGTTTGATCATCTGGAAGAATATAAAAATCAGGAGATTGTTGAGTGTAAATATTAGCATTTACGTAAATTTTATTTTCATCAAACCAACTTTTCAACCATTCTTGAAATAAATCTCCGATCGCATTTGCCTCTCGCACAAGAGTACTAACTCCCATAAATTCTATAGTTATTTTGCCCTTAGCTTCTTTAATACCTGCGTCTATTAATTTTTGATATATTTCAACAGCACTATAAACTTCTTGATTCATTATTTTGGCAAACAAATATAACTAAAGATTAAGAATTTCAGTAGCAGCGCGATTGCAAACTCCCTCATTACCTAAAAGAGAGCGCATTTGTTGATATCCTGCAATTATTTCTTTTCTTGCCAAATCGTTAGTTAATAGATGGAGGGTTTGAGTCGCAATATTATCGGCGGTGACTGCTTCTTGTTGTAATTCAGGAACTAATTTTTTATTGAGAATTAAATTAGTAGGCGACATTAAAGGGATGGAAAAACGCAAAAGTTTAAGATAAATCCAAGCGGTGAGGGGATGAACACGATAAATAACCACTTGAGGAACATTTAATAGGGCAATTTCTAGATTTACTGTACCTGACTTAGTAATAGCAACATCAGCAGCAGCGATCGCTTTTATCGGGGAATCTGCGATAATTTGTGCAGGTATATTATATTGCTCAATGGCAGCTTCGATCTTCGGGCGATAGTTTGATAGTGATAGAGGAATGAGAAATTGCACATTTGGCATCTGTTGGACAATTTTTTGTGCAGCCTCACACATTACAGGTAAGAGATATTTTATTTCTTGTTGGCGTGATGCAGGTAGCAGGGTGATAATTTGAGCATCTAAAGGAAGTTTAAGATCTTGTCTTGCTTGCTCTCTATTGGGTGCTGCTTGCATTCTATCTAATAGAGGATGACCTACCCAGGTTACATTAATACCTTTACTAGTAAAATATTGCGCTTCTGCTGGAAAAACCGCCAGTAGTTTATCCACCACCTGAGTAATTTTTGGGACATTATTTAACATTGGCACAGCCCAATCTTGGGGAGCAATATAATAAACAATGGGGATATGAGGAAAATGCTTTTTTACATAACCAGCTAAAGCTAAATTGGGGGTGGGATAGTCTACTATAATTAGGATATCTGGCAGATTTGCTTGAAGATATTTTTTAGTAAAAGTTTGAATCTTAATCGTCCGAGTTACAAAGGGCAAGGCTTCAATTAAACCCATAGAACCAATTGTATCAGTATGGGCAATAATTTCTGCCCCTGCTGCCTTCATGCGATCGCCACCTAAACCTGCGATGGTTAAAGGTATATTTTTAGTAGCAGCAACTTGATATAGAGACTTGATTAACATTGCTGCTTGTAAATCTCCAGAAACTTCGCCAGTACTAATAAAAATTTTCAATTTAAATATCCTCTAAAATGTTGAGATGGAGGCTAATTTTTTCTTGCCACTTACTCAAATAGTAGAGTAGTCCATAAATAAAGATAACTGTACCAATCATCTCTAATATTTCCTCTACAGTTGCTGCTAAAGCATAGGGTAAGTGTTGTTGTCCTTGAGCCTCGGCTAAATAACTACCCACCATCTCCATAATTAATGCACCACCAATATAAATACCCCCAGCAGTAATAAAATGCCGTTGAGATATTTGGGGTAGATGACGGCTAAATTTCCAATAGCGTTTGGCAAACCAAAAAACAAAAATTGTTCCAGGAATTACCCACATGGAATGGAGAAACCAAGGTAAATTAAGGGCTTTGCTAACTTCTGGAATAATTAAAATCTCGTGGATACTTAAAATTTCATCGATCGCCAGTAAAAAGAAAATAAAAGATAATAGTTTCCAGTCGGCAGCATAGCGATCGCGCTCTTGTTTTTTACCTATAGCAATAATTCTGAGCAAAAAAGCACAAAATGCCAACATCAAAGTGGAATACCAAGTAGGAAAATTTAATTCGCGATCGAGATTAAATAAGTCCATCCAGTCCGAGCGATAGTCATATACATACTTGCATATCTGAATTACTATACTTATCGAACCAAAAAAAATTATCCCCATCACTAGATATTTCATTATTGCTCTGGGCGAAAGAGAAATTTTAATGTGCATTGATAATTACTAATTATTAATTGTGATCACTACTAATTACTTCCCCTGTTAAACTAAAAGCGCGAATCTCGGTGATTTTTACTTTCACAGTTTTACCTTTCAATTGGGTAATATCCCCAGGAAAGAAGGTTAAACGATTACCTCTAGTCCTTCCCATAACTTGCGTGGGATCTTTAACATTTTGCTCTTCGACTAAAATTTCTTCCACTCTGCCTAAATAACGATTAGAGCGAGCTTCGGCACAGACAGATACTAAACGGTTAAGACGTTGCAAGCGATCGCTTTTTATTTCTTCGCTTAATTGGTTATCCCATACAGCAGCAGGAGTGCCAGGACGAGGGGAATAGGCTGCGGTATTAATTAAATCAAATTCAATATCTTCTACTAGTTTTAATGTATTCTCAAATTGTTCCTCGGTTTCTCCTGGAAAACCCACAATAGCATCGGCAGTAATGGAAGCATCAGGCATATATTCCCTAATTGTTTGAATAATGCGACGATATTTTTGGTGAGTATAACCTCTTTTCATCGCTTTTAACACTTCATTGTCCCCCGACTGAAAAGGTATATGAAAGTGTTCACAAACTTTAGGTAATTCCTGACAAGCTTTGATTAGTCTTTCAGTAAAATAACGCGGGTGACTGGTGGCAAATCTCAGGCGATCGACTCCAGGTATATCATGAACATAGTAAAGTAAATCCGTTAGGGTGTGTAGATGTCTGCCTTCGGGAGTGCTTCCAGGTAAATCTCTACCATAAGCATCTATATTTTGTCCTAGTAAGGTAATTTCTTTATATCCCTGTCTGCCTAATTCTTCCATCTCCGCTTTAATGGCTTCGGGAGTACGAGATTGTTCTGTGCCTCGAACATTTGGTACAACACAATAACTACAGCGTTCATTACAACCATAAATGATATTTACCCAGGCAGTGACGTTACTATCACGACGAGGTTTAGTAATATCCTCCATAATATGGACAGGTTCGGTTGCAACTACTTGATTACCGTCGAATACTTGTTGCAATAAATCCTCTAGACGGTTAGCGTGTTGTGGGCCCATTACTAAGTCTAATTCAGGCACACGACGTAATAGTTTTTCTCCTTCTTGTTGTGCCACACACCCAGCCACAATTAAAGTTAGATCGGGTTGCTGATGTTTACGCTTTGCTTGTCTGCCTAAGTATGAATAAACTTTTTGTTCGGCATTATCTCGAATGGTACAAGTGTTATAGAGAATTAAATCTGCAAGGTTGGGATCTTCTGAAGCTTCAAACCCCATATTTTCTAACACACCAGCCATACGCTCAGAATCAGCTTTATTCATCTGGCAACCAAAAGTAATAATATTATATTTTTTGCTGGCGTTGTTCATAACAAATTAATAATGATGCAATAGGAATAGGACTACTATACTAGTTTTAAACGATCTTAGGACTCACCTTGATGTTTAGATTATTATAATAATGTTGATCAGGGGTCTAAACACAGTAAAGTTTAGCTATTGATAATAATATTTTTAATAGTGAGAACTTTAAAATTGTGGAACGAAAAAACATTAGTACCAACTCTTTCTGGGAAAATGCCTTAGCTTCTTCAAGGGCAGTTAGAATTGGCAATTATGTTCATGTTTCAGGCACTACAGCCATTAATTCTCAAGGAGTAATTGTAGGGTTGGGTGATCCTTATCTTCAGACCAAACAAATTATTAAAAACATTGAGTCTGCTTTAGTTATGGCTGGCGGTAGCCTAAAAGATGTGGTGCGTACTAGAATTTACGTTACTAGTATTGCTCGTTGGAAAAGTGTGAGTAAAGCCCATGCTGAATGTTTCGGTGACATTTGCCCTGCTTGTAGTTTGATTGAAGTCAATAAGTTATTAACTCCTGAAATGCTTGTCTTAATTGAAGCTGATGCCGTCATCTCAGAAACAGAATCAAGATCGCAACTTTGATTTTTTTGAGGTGGAAATAATCTTTTAAACTACACTCGAATTAAGATTATGATACAAATAGTTGCTTTAAATAAGCGCGATCGCTCTTTTAAATTGTTTTGTATCCCAGCTTGATTATTTAATTGATTATCCCTGTGGGAGGAGATTGTGCGATCGCCTTAATTTTTATTTATCTATGTTCTTAAATCTTTAATGATTAGTGGTTACTAACTACCAGTGTTAATAAATCAATATTGCCAGGGAACAATAAGAATATAGCCAGGCGATGGTTAAAGTAAGTTACTGCAAATTATAGTTGGATAGAAGTTATTCAAACTATATCCGTAATATATTGAAGCCTTGCCTACTATCTCTATCTTCTACCATTAATTAACTATCTATAATATGTCAAAATTATTAAATAGCAAGAGTTTTTTAATTATTAGTCTTAGTTTATTATCGACAGTAATTATTGGTTGTAATCGAGCCACTTCTAACAACAAAGCATCTCAAGAAACTGGTAATGCTAATAATCAAGAAGCCTATACTGCCATCCCCGCAGTATCTTTAAATAATTCCGTAGAGAATACCGACGAGACTTTAATAGTAGCGACAGAGTTAATTAATCGTCAACAGGGTAAAGAAGCTTTAGCCAAGTTACAAGGTTTAGAAGAGAAATATCCTTTAATTACCCCATACATATTATTAAAGCAAGCCAAAGCCTATGAGCTTGAGAAAAATAACCAGCAAGCAACGGCAGTTTTACAAAACATCCTCAAAGAATATCCCACATCTCCAGCCAGTGCAGAAGCCTTATATATCCTAGGTAAAGCAAACCCCAAATATTGGCAACAGGCGATCGCCCAATTTCCTGCACATCCTCGCACTCAAGAAATTATACGTCAGCAACTAAGCATAAATCCTAACCAGCCCAGGTTAATGGCAACGTTAATCAAATATAATCCTGGTGAGCCTGGGATAGATAAATTAATAGAGCGTTTAGTAAGTGGATATGCCAATCAATTAACTGCTGAAGATTGGGCAGCGATCGCCGATAGCTATTGGTTACAATGGGATTATGGAAAGGCAGGTAAAGCATACGCCAAAGCCCCAGTAACTGCGCGTAATCTTTATCGTGCTGCGAGAGGATATGATTTAGGGAAAGATAAACAGCTAGCCAAACAATACTATTTAAAATTAATACAACAATTTCCCGATGAATCAGATACAGGTTTGGGGTTACGCCGTTTAGCGGTGCTAGTTGAAAAAAAAGAAGGGTTAAAATATCTAGATTTAGCAATACAAAAATTTCCCACACAAGCACCAGCAGCCCTATTAGAAAAAGCAGAAATCCTCGATACCCTAAAAAGTCCTGAGTCGGCAAATAAAGCCCGTCAGACGCTATTGATAGACTATCAAGATTCCGAAACGGCTGCGGAATATCGCTGGTATGTCGCCACCCAAAAAGCCAAAAAAGGAGAATTAGTAACAGCTTGGCAATGGGCGCAACCAATTGTAATTAATAACCCCAATAGCGCGATCGCACCAAAAGCTGGATTTTGGATAGGTAAATGGGCAGAGAAATTAAACCGCCCCGAAGATGCAACTACTGCTTATCAATCAGTTTTGTCTCGTTTTCCTCGCTCCTATTATGCCTGGCGATCGGCGGTGGCTTTGGGTTGGAATGTTGGCGACTTTACAACAGTGCGGAATCAAACACCTCAAGTAATTAAAGCTAGTCGTATTACTCCCCCTGGTGGATCGCCTATCTTTCAGAATCTATATAAACTGGGTTTAGAGTCGGATGCTTGGGCGCATTTTCGGACGGAAATTAGTGATAAAACATCCCTAACCGTTGCAGAAGAATTTACCCTTAGTTTATGGAAATTGTATCAAGGTAAAAATCTTCAAGGAATTAATAAGATTTGGGATCTGCAAAATCGAGACACCCCCGAAGATCAACAACAATGGCAGCAATTACGTCAAACTCCTGAATATTGGCAAGCTCTTTTTCCCTTTCCCTTTGAAGAAACTATTCTTAAATGGTCACAACAACGTCAATTAAACCCCTTGTTGGTTACGGCTTTAATTCGTCAAGAATCCCGCTTTGAGCCTGAAATTGAATCTTCGGCTGGGGCTTTGGGGTTAATGCAGGTGATGCCCCCCACGGCTAAAAATGTCGCTCAGGAGATCGGTTTAACTCAGTATTCTTTAACTAACCCCGAAGATAATATTAATATTGGGACTTATTATCTTAATTTTACTCACCAGAAATATAACAATAATTCGATGTTGGCGGTTGCTAGTTATAATGCGGGGCCGAATGCGGTTGAGAAATGGGTATCTCGTTATGGGTTGGCAGATGTGGATCAGTTTGTTGAGCAAATTCCCTATCGTGAAACTAAAGGGTATGTTGAGTCTGTGTTTGAGAATTACTGGAATTATATGCTGATTTATAATCCAGAGGTGGGTAAGTTGTTTGAGAGTTTACGTGTTTAGGGAAGGAGTGTTAAGTATTGTTTTTCTAGATTTTAAGTCTGACGATAAGGGATTTATCAAGGGAATTGGGATTAAAACGTTAAGATAATTTTGTACCACTATCTTTAACCACCTATGGCTCAAATTCCTTCCTTAGCTATTACTCTGGGTGATCCTGCGGGAATTGGTGGCGAAATTATTCTCAAGGCTTTATTGGATCGAAATCTAACTAGTAGATGCGATCTGATGGTTATTGGTAATCGTCATCTGTTGCAAACTACCTATGAACATCTATTACAAAATAGCTCATTAACCGAGCAGGATTTAGTAGATCCCAATACAATATCAGTCTTAGATATTCCCTCAGAATCTAAAATAACATTTGGTCAGGGGGATGCGGTTAGTGGTGATTTTAGTTTTCGCTGTTTAGAAAGGGCGATCGCTCTTACCCTTGAGGGTAAATTTCAAGGTATTGTTACAGCACCTATTGCTAAATCTCTTTGGAAAGCAGCAGGACATGATTATCCAGGTCAAACGGAAGTCCTAGCCCAAAAGGCAGGGGTAGATAAGTTTGGGATGATGTTTGTTGGCAAGTCGCCCCATACAGGCTGGATGCTACGCAGTTTGCTGGCTACTACCCATATACCCTTAGCAGCAGTTTCTCAAGCTTTAACACCGCAATTAATGTCGCTGAAGCTAGATTTATTAATACAATGCCTTCAAGATGATTTTGGCATAGAAAAACCCGAAATAGCGATCGCTGGTTTAAATCCCCATAGTGGCGAAGCAGGACAATTAGGCACAGAAGAACAAGATTGGCTTTTGGACTGGTTAGATCAAGCCCAAGCAACCTATCCCCAAGTAAAATTAGTTGGTTTAATTCCCCCCGATACTATGTGGGTCAAACCAGGTCAGGCTTGGTATGGTAATGTTAAGGTAGCACCCCATACTGCAGATGCTTATTTAGCTTTGTATCATGATCAAGGCTTAATTCCCGTTAAGTTAATGGCATTTGATCAGGCAATTAATACTACCATTGGACTACCATTTATCCGTACTTCCCCCGATCACGGCACAGCTTTTGATATTGCAGGAAAAGGAATAGCTAACGCTAGTAGTATGAAATCTGCCATTGATTTAGCTATTGAAATTAGTCAACAAAGAATTATATGTGACTCGTAAACTTAAGACTCGTTTATATAGTAGGAGAGTTTTTGATCTAATCTTTGTTGGGCTTCTATTAGTGATTCGTAAACTTCACATTCGTCTGTATTGCGATCGCTCACCCTATTTTCTTTGGCAAATCCATCTGGATGTCGAAAATAGCTGATAAGGTCAATTCCAAGATTACTATTTTGAAACAGTAAAACAGGTAACATCTCTTCATTGGCAACATAAAATCCAAACTTTTCTAGGGCTGCGTCTGCGACCTCTTCACCAATTAAATCAGATCCTGCAAGGGTAATTATAGTGTTGGGAAAGATCATTGCGTTGAGAAAAATTTCATCAAGGGCATACCAATCTTCTGGCTTGGCTAATTTAGTTAGTTTCGTCCAAGTAGTTTCTTTATAATTTAGTAAACTTAAAAAACAAGGAAGTAGGCGATATTCTGAAGACCATTTATCTTTATTTTGGGTTAACAGCATTTGAAAATACCAACCGCGCCGACATTCACGCAAAAGTATACTAAATTGTTCTTGATAGTCGTTTTTTTGCCAATGAATTAATTTAATAGGTTCTGGATATATTGATTGACATAATTTAACTATTTCTGGACTCATGTGGGCAAAGCCATCTGGGGCATAGGGTTCTGGATCAGGTAAGATATTCTTATTAATAGTTTCACTTTCTTTTAGTTGCCAAATTTTCTTTAATTGTTCAACTAAATCTTTGTGTCTAGCTTGTACTATTGCTGGTGTCCATTCCTGCGTTTCTATAACTTTAGTAGTTAAGGCAAATGTAGTTACAGGTATATTAAAATATTCTTCTTTTTTTATCTTAAAATCATAATTACTAGCAGCACTATTTTTATTACGGGAAAGTAATACTAAATTTCCTAGACAGTGTAAATATTTTGCTTTTTCTTCTTTAGAAAACCATTTGTTCCATTCACTATCTGGTTTAGGATTTTGAGGTAAAACGTGTTCGATGCTAATTTTTTTATATGTATCGTAATTGGGAGGGTTATCAGAAATAGAACTATCAAGTCGCAGAAGGATATAAAGGCTAATGTTTTTTGTTTTATAGGTATTATAGATATCCCCGTTAAGGCGATCGCATATTTCTTGTTGTTCTTTAACACTTAATTGTAGGGGTGAATCTAAACTAGATAAATCACCGTCACTGATAATTAATTTAATTATGTCTGTATAGCGTTTAAGACGTTTATCGATATTATATTTTAGAATTGTTAAACCAGCAGCCAATCGTTCAAAAGAAGTAAAGAATTCAAGCAATTTTTCTGGTTCATGACGGTATTTAGTTAGATAAAGAATTGCTGGAGGAATCCAATCAGAATTACCTGTCCTTTCTAGCCAACGGAATAATTGATTTATTTCCGAGCTATGAATATCGCTAGCATAATTATAGTTTTTAAGATTATCTAAAGCTTGAGCATAAGGTTCTATAACATTATTAATTATATGGCGTGAATCCTTATTTGATTCTTTTAATAATACATAATCGCGGAAACTTTTTAAAACCGATGATTCTAATTTCTTCTGAGCATAAATCATCCGAATATGAGAAAAAAGTTCGATAAAATTATTTCTACCTAATTGTTCTTCTATATTTTCCCATTTACGAGTATATTTTTCTTCTTCATCCTTAGATATTTTACCAATTATATCGGCTTTCAAAATATCTGTAATCGATAGATCCAAACCGCGATCATTGAGGACGGAAAAGATTTTATACGCGGAATCAAAATCAGGTGTATGAACAATAACTAAATAACAATGTTGTAGAATAAATTGGGTTAAACGAACTTTTTGAGATTCTTCAGGTAAATCTTGAGCAATTTTATTAAGTAGAAAATGGCTATTCTCAATAATATTACGTTGGCTATCGGAAACAGTGTTTAAGTTTATTTGATTAAGTTGTTTAAGACCATCGGAATGCTGAATATACTTATAAAAAAACTCTCGGTCGCGTTCTCTTAAATTTAATCTGGGACGAGCATCAGTACCTGCAAATATAGATGACGGTTGACAAATATATGTACTCAATGAATCAGCATCAGTTTTAAGAAGCTCTCTTAATACAGCAAATAAAATTGTTAAAGTTGTTAACCTTTGTTGTCCATCAATAACTTCAGAATCTGGTTTGTCACTCTGCTTAATTAAAACAATATTACCTAAAAAATAGGGAGATATTTTTTCAATATCTGTCGTCGATTTATCTCCCAGTGCATCAATTAAATCTGTTAATAATTGTTCCGTTTGTTCAATTGTCCAAGCGTAGGGACGTTGATAATTAGGAATATTAAATATAAAATCGTCGCTGAGTACCTTTTTAATAGGATAACCAGCCCCTGAAATTTCTATTGCTGCCATGTTTTTTTTGAGAAATCTAAACTTCTTTGCGTCTATAAATAGATTTCCCAAAATTAAATTTAACTAAACATCAATGTAGTAAATACTAGATACTTTTTGAGCTTCTTAGCTATTAGCTTTTAGCTTTAACTACTCCTACTACCAGACTCGTTACTCTCATTGTCCCCTTGTGGGATTACTCTCATTGTCCCCTTGTGGGATTACTTTTTACTTCCCTACCTCCTGACTCCTGTCTCCTGACTCCTGTCTCCTGACTCCTAATATTAAGGTTTGGGAATAAGATAATTGTCAATTAATATTACCTACCCCCAGTCACCGTTTAACACTAATCCATATTTCAATTACTTTTTAGTAATTTTAGGACTAGGTTTGCTAGCACTTTTTCTACGGCTAGAACTATTATCTGTCTGATCACGACTGCTATCATCATCAGCTTTATTAGCTGTATCGTCGTAAATATCCAAGAAGATTGACTGATTGTGAACTATGGCTGCGGTTTCAACAGTAGTTCTAATTGCTTGAATATTACGACCACCACGACCAAAAACCTTACCGCGATCGCTCTGATCAAAAGCTACTCTGAGCCATATCTTTTTGTTATTCTGATTAACTTCAGAATTGATACATAGGGATTGAGGATCACTTAAAAATGGTTCGATCAGAAAGCGTACTAATCTCTCATAATCGGGACTAGTAGCTGACTGATCGCCAGATAATGCGCTCTTACTTGGCATGAACTTGATCAAAAACTTGAGCTTTTTTGAGAATATTGCTAACAGTTTCGCTAGGTTGCGCTCCTTGTTCTAGTCGTTTAACGATAGCAGGTACATTGAGTCTAGTCTCATCGGTTCTAGGATTATAGAATCCTAATTCTTCAATGGGGTGACCATCTCTGCGAGTTTTGCTTTCGATCGCCACGATTCGATAGCTCACTTCTCTTTTTTTACCAAAACGCTTTAAACGTAATTTAATCATAGGTTATTCAAATTTGTTCTTTACGATTGTAATCTATCTAATTTTTCTTTAGGGTATAGTCAGACAATCTATTAGTTTACAATGTTCCAAAGCCTTTTTTCTTTTTCTTTTTCTTTTTAGTGCCACCCATTCCAGGCATTCCCATTCCAGGCATTCCCATCCCAGGCATTCCCATCCCAGGCATTCCCATCCCAGGCATCCCCATCCCAGGCATTCCCATCCCAGGCATTCCTCGACCCATATTCTGCATCATTGAGCGCATTTTAGTAAAGTCTTGGACTAACTTAGACACATCTTTTTCATCAAATCCTGAACCCTTGGCGACTCGACGACGACGACTAGGAGATTGGGCGAGTAATTCGGGATTGCTTTTTTCATCTTTAGTCATGGAGTTAATCATCGACTCAGTACGTTTTAACTGGGTTTCTCCCTTAGCTAAATCTGCACTGCTAATTTTTCCCATCCCAGGAATTAATTTAAGAACTCCCCCTAAAGATCCCATATTCTTAAGTAGGCGCATTTGTTTAACAAAGTCGTTAAAGTCAAATTTTGCCTCCATGATTTTAGACTGCATCTTTTCGACATCAGCTAAATCTAATTCCTCTTGGGCTTTTTCTACTAAAGTTAGGATATCGCCCATATTTAAAATACGGGATGCTAGACGATCTGGATAGAAAGGTTCTAAAGCCTCAACTTTTTCTCCCACCCCAACAAATTTGATCGGTTGTCCTGATACTTGTCGGACGGATAAAGCTGCACCACCACGACTATCACCGTCTAACTTGGTTAGAATTGCGCCTGTAATGCCAATTTGGTTATGGAAAGTATAGGTTAGGTTAGCTGCTTCTTGACCTGTCATAGCGTCAACTACGAGCAAGATCTCATCAGGGTTAATGCTATCTTTGATGCGGGATAATTCTCCCATCATCTCTTCGTCAATTTGTAGTCGCCCTGCGGTATCGACAATAACGGTATCTACTCCCAATTCTTTACCCTTGGCAATACCTTGTTTGGCGATGTCCACTGGGTTAGCATCTGTTCCCATTTCAAATACAGGTACATTAATCTGCTTACCCAAAGTGAGTAACTGATCGATCGCTGCGGGACGATATACGTCTGTACCCACCATCAAACACGAACGCTGTTGTTTACGCAGATATAAAGCTAATTTGGCTGTGGCGGTGGTTTTTCCTGTACCTTGTAACCCAGCCATCAAGATTACAGTGGGTGGCTTGTCTGCTTGGGCTAGAGGAACATTACTCTCTCCCATGACTTTAACCAGTTCATCGTAGACTATTTTGATAAACTGTTGACCTGGGTTTACCCCTGTAATTACTCCCTCTCCTAATGCTTTTTTTTCTACATCGGCAATAAAAGCTTGGACTACTTGAAGGTTAACATCTGCTGCTAACAGCGCACGTCTTACTTCTTTGAGGGTATCTTGTATATTGGCTTTGGTTATTTTATTCTGACCGCGTATTTTTTTCCACGCTTCATCTAATTTTTCTGCTAGAGCATCAAACATAATAATATTTCTTGGTATTTATTTTTATTATTACTTCAACTATAAAGTTAAATAAACTCAAAATGTTTAGCTAAAAGAATAACTCAAGAGCGATCGCTCTACTTGATTTTGATAAGTAATTATTTAGAAACCTTGAGCCGATCCCGCAGGACGACGCAGATCTTGCCCCCCAACGAAACCATTTTTTTCTACTGCTAGTGATTCGGCTGCACCCCACTGTCTGAAAGGCATAATTTTATAACCCATAGCGGTTAGTTCTTTTACTTGCTCTTTGGTTAAGGCAGATGGTTCACTCAACACAACATTTGGTTGTCCTTGATAGTGGATTTTGGGGGTGTTAACTGCTTGATTTATATTTTTGCCTTCGTCGATGACACCTAAGATTACATTTAAGACGGTTGTGGGGATAGTTGAACCCCCTGGGCTTCCAGTTACCATAGTAACTTGATCATTCTTTTTCACGATCGCTGGTGTCATGGAACTTGCAGGGCGTTTTTGGGGTTCGATCCGATTGGCATTTCCTTGTATTAAGCCAAATTGATTAGGTTTTCCAGCAATAGTAGTAAAATCGTCCATTTCATTATTGAGAATAATCCCAGTCTCTGGCGCAACCACCCCTGCACCGAAATAGGAATTGATTGTATAAGTAACAGCTACAGCATTTCCCCAGCGATCGATCACTGAATAATGGGTGGTGTTTTGCCCTTCTGGTTCTGTAGTATGGAATCCTACGGTTTTAGGTTCTATTGCGCGATCGCCTATTTGGGATCTTAATTCTGCACCATATTCTTTAGCGATTAATTTATCTACAGGTACAGAAACAAAGTTAGGATCGCCTAAATATTTATTGCGATCGCGATAGGCAAATAACATGGCTGCTAAACGTCTATGTATCTGTTGGGTAGATTTTTCTCTACTTTGGGGATATCCTTCTAAAATACTGAGCATTTGACATAGGGTACTACCTCCTCCTGGTGGTGGTGTAGTCAGGATTTCATAGTCGCGATAGGTACAAGATAGCGGGGGTTTAGCTTCTATTTGGTAATTAGTAAAATCTTCTTTGGTAAAAATCCCACCATTTTCTTGACTGGCTTGCACTAACTTTTGAGCAATAGCCCCTTGATAAAATACTGATTCTCCCTTAAGGGATATTTGTTTTAGTGTGTTGGCTAAATCTTCTTGAATCAAGCGATCGCCAATCTGATAATCTTGATTATTATTTTTAAAAATACTTGCTATTTCTGGATCATCGGCGAATTTTTTTTTGCTTTGTTGCAGAATTTCTATATCCCCAGCCTTTAAAATATAACCCTCTTCGGCTAGAGCGATCGCACCCTCCATAACTTTATTTCTGGGTAAACTACCAAAATTAGCTAAAGCATATTCTAACCCTTTAACTGTCCCTGGAATAGCTACGGATAAATAACCCTGTTGGGATGCTTCCTCAGATTTACCAACATACATATCAGCAGTTGCTTGCAGTGGTGCTGTTTCGCGAAAGTTGAGAAATATTTCCTCTCCATCCGCTTGATTAATTACCATAAAGCCCCCACCGCCTATATTACCACAACAGGGATCGACCACTGCTAAGGCATATCCTACGCCAACCGCAGCATCAACGGCGTTTCCCCCTTGTTTGAGAATTTCTACACCCACAGCAGTAGCTAAATGTTGCGAAGATACTACCATTCCCTGAGTACTAGTAATTATTTGAGGATCAGATTGATTGGAAGATTTACTAAGTAAGCTGCTTGCACTCTCATTAGCGTGGCTATTCTTAATAATTGTGGTTGTGCCTAATATTAGTAGAGCGATCGCAGTTATCTTAAGTTTGCCGATTTTTTTTATACTGATCACGTTTAGTTGATTTATTGTCTTTTTTTAAGCTTATTTTTGCATATTTAAGTTGCTTTTTTCTCTTGCAGGTTTTTAAGATAAACAGTTATGATGCAATGGTTTTTATTTTGGTTTAATTAATTTCGATTTTATTGATAATCCCATCATAAAAAGCGTTCAATATAATCACATATATAAAATTTAGTATTTATAAAATTATTTGTTTCTTAATATAAAGGTGATAGTTTTATTGAACACGCATTTAATTTAATCATGCTTGGATAAGTGATATATCAAATTGTTTTATATTTAAAAATATATTCTTATCCTGTCAACCAGTAAATTATATTTAATAATAGTTGTTATGTCTATTTTACTTTAATAAAATTAGATATAATATCTCATGATAGAAAAATCGAAATGTAAAATACTATTAATAAACTTATTAATTATAATTACTAGATATAAACTGGATAATAGACAATTCTATATTAAACATAATTATGCTCAAACTATACCACGACCCATTATCATTTAATTCTCGCCGTGTTTGGGTAACTTTGTTAGAAAAAGAATTAGAGTTTGAATTAATCCATTTAAAATTAGATCAAGGGGAACAATTAAAGCCAGATTTTCTAGCAATTAATCCTTTCCATCACATCCCAACCTTAGTAGATGATAACTTTAATGTAATTGAATCCCTAGCAATTTTAGATTATTTAGATAACAAATATCCTACACCCAAAATGTTACCTGATAACCCTCAAGATTTAGCAATTGTGAGGATGGTACAAGCAACCACAGCTAACGAATTAGCACCAACGATGATGTCATTAGCTCCAGTCATTTTAGATTTACCCGTAAAAGATGCTGAAAAGATTACTAGGGCAGAAGAAAAAGTGTCAATAGTACTTAAGTTTTTTGAAAATTTATTAGACGATCGCGATTTTTTTGGCAGCAATACTATTACTTTAGCAGAACCAGTGGCTGGTACAATTATTCCCTGGTTAACAAAAACTAATATATCTCTCTCTGATTATCCTAAATTAAATGCTTGGTGCAATCGTTTATTGGCTCGTAAAGCTTGGCAACTTACTAAAGAAACTCCCGAAGCGATCGCAGATTTTAAAGCTAGATTAGGAGGTAATAGGTAGTGGGGGTTTGGGTAGTAGGTAGTAGGTAATAGGTAATAAGTAATAAGTAATAAGTAATCCCACAAGGGGACAATGTAGGTAGGAGAAGCTAAGAGCTAAGAAGCTAAAAAGCCAATTGATATAAAATAATAATATGGTGGAGCGTAATAATTACTTAACCCCCCAGCAAGAGACAGCAGCCTACGCGCCTTGTAGTGTGGTGATTACGGCAGGGGCAGGCACAGGTAAAACTCATATGTTGGCGGAAAGATATCTGTATTATCTAGAGCAAAGAAATTATTCGCCCTTGGAGATAGTTGCAGTTACCTTTACAGAAAAAGCAGCAGCAGAATTGCGATCGCGCATCAGGGCTTTGGTTAGTGATCATTTACCCCAGCGTTTGGATCTTTTGGCAGAGTTGGAAGCAGCACAAATTAGTACTATCCATGCTTTAGCTGCACGCATTTGTTATGAGCATTTTCAAATACTTAATTTACCTGCGGATTTTCAGATTTTGGAGGATTTGGAGGGTGCAATCTGGTTAAATGAGTCTCTACGTAAGGCAATAGCGCAATTGTCACCAGATATATGGCAATCTATTCCTTATTCGCTTCTAAAAGAGATTTTACAGCAGTTATTGGCAGATCCTTACACGGCTAGATTAGCTTTGGCGCAGGATGGTAAGGATTGGCGTAAGTTAATTTTTAAAGCTCGTATTGAAGTAATTAAAGCACTGATTGATGATCCTATTTGGCAGTCTACTTGGCTTACTTTACAACAGCATCAAGGAAAAGCAGGGGATAAATTAGAAGTAATTCGTAACTCTGTAATTGAAGCTATGGAGGATTTGGAATCTGGATTAAATATTGATCAAGCAATCGCAATTATATGTCAAGTTAAGCTGAATGTAGGTAGTGCTAAAAATTGGCAAAATGACGGGTTGAAAATAGTTAGATCTGCTTTAGCCAGTCTGCGCGATCGCTTAAAAGAAGTTGTTGGCAAAGGATTACTTAATGGAGAATTAACTACGGTAGATCAAGAGTTGCAATCCTTATTACCTATGATTCGCAAGGCTTATCAGTCAGTATCAACCTATTTAAGTCGCTTAAAATTACAGAAAAAAGTTTTAACTTTTAGCGATCTGGAAATATACGCCCTGCAAGCTATAAATCAGCCCTCAGTTCAAAAGTACTATAAAAAAAGATGGCAAATATTTTTAGTAGACGAGTTTCAGGATACTAATGCTACTCAAGGAGAAATATTGAGTGTTTTAACCACAGCAGCAGAATTAACTATTGTGGGGGATATTAAACAAGCCATTTATGGTTTTCGACGAGCAGATATTGAGGTTTTTGGGCAGTTTCGCGATCGCATTCTCTCTAACGGGGGGAAAGAGGTAATTCTGAGTACTAGTTTTCGCACCCATCAAGCTTTAATTAATCTTTTAAATCAAATCTTTGCACCTTTATTAGGGGAAAATAAACAGGATTTGGCTGCTGCACGCTCAGAAATAGCAGATGGTAATTATTTAGAAGTAATCACGGTTGGGGAGGGATTAGGGGATGATGAGCAGTCTACATCTGACAAGCCCAACAGAGACGAAGCTCAACGCACCGAAGCATTTTATTTAGCTCAAAAAATTCAGCAACTGCTAGATAATAAAACTCCTGTGTTGGATAAACAAACTAAACAACTTCGTCCTGTGCAACCCAAGGATATTGCCATACTTACCCATACCTGGCAACCTTTAACTGTATACGGTGATGCTTTAGCTGCAAGAGGAATTCCTTTTATCCCAGGCGGTGGGGGAAATCTATTAGAGACAAGGGAAGCCAAGGACGGGGTTGCATTATTAAGGTTTTTAGCTAATCCTTTGGATGATCTGGCTTTGGTTGCAGTTTTGAGAAGTCCCTTTTTTACAATTAGCGATCGCTTATTATATGAATTTCGTTTAGGTTTTACACAAGATCAATCAGATATTTGTTGGTGGGATATTTTAGTAAATACCCAGTTGTCGGAATTTGAACATCCTGTAAATGTATTAAAACAGCTATTAAAATACAGTCAAGCCGAAACACCTAGTCGTTTATTACAAATCGGCGATCGCTTAACAGGATATACCGCCGTCATAGCTAATTTAGCAGGTGCTGAACGTAGAATGGCAGATTGGCAAGGGTTTCAAGGGTTGGTTAAAGATCTACAACAAGAAACCCATGATTTATTTGGGGTGGTGCGTCGTCTTAAAGGGTTGGTTGAGCAACAGGTAGCTATACCACGTCCTTTATTGGGAAATAATAATGGTGTTGCCTTAATGACTATTTATGCTGCTAAAGGGTTGGAATGGTGTGTAGTAATTGTGGCAGATCTTAGTAAAAAACGTGCTACATCTAATTCTAAGGTGCTGTTTGATGCAAAGTTAGGCATGGCAATAGAAATTAAACACCCGACTACAGGCGAAACTTTAAAACCATTTTTATATAATTGGCTAAAATACGAGCAGGAGCGAAAAGAGCAAGCGGAAGCTATTAGAATTTTATATGTCGCTTTAACTAGAGCCAGAGACTATCTTATTTTAAGTGCTGGTCAAGCGGATAAAGGGGAACTAACGTACTTACAAAGAGGTTTGATGGCTGCGAATATTGAACCTATAACCATTCCCTATAGTGCAACTAAAGCTATATTTCCTCACCCTCCAACGCCGATAAAAACCGAAAATTTACCCCCATTACTAATTAATAGCATTGGTTCAGGACTCTGGGAACTACCCGTAACCGCCTTAACAGACTATGCTCGCTGTCCACAAAGGTTTAAACTACGTTATATAGAAGGACATCCAGGTTTAGGATCAGGATTAGCCTATGGAATGCAACTAGGAATTTTGGTACATAAAGCATTAGAATACAATATTACTAAAGCTCAGGATTTAATACCATTTATTGAAGGAGAGTGGGAACAAGAAATGATTACCCAAGCTCTCGCCCTAGCTCGTAAATTCTTTCAATTGCCCATATATCAGCATTTTCGCCAAACCGCCGTCGCCAAAGAACAACAAATCAACTTAAAAATTAACCAGATTACCTTTAAAGGAGTTATCGATCTGGTGGGGGATGACTGGGTATTAGATTACAAAAGCGATCGCTCATTACAACCCGAAGATCACCGTTTTCAACTTTGGGTATATGCTCAAGCAATGGAATATCCCCAAGCCTATATAGCCTATTTACGTCACGACTATCTACATGAATTTAATAGTCAAGATTTAAAGGCGATCGCTCCAGAAGTTGATTTTACTGCACAACAAATCTATCTCGGTAACTATATTGCTACCCCCCAGATCCAAAAATGCGCTGTTTGCCCTTATATTGCCTTCTGTGACGACGCTATGATTTAGATATATTTAGAATTTATTTTAATTAAGCTATCATGCCAATGTGAGCAGTAACAATCTGCCATCCTGTTGCAGACATAGCCCAAACTCGCGTATAACGAAAGTCGCCATTGGTAGGGATGCCCTTGTAGCTACCAGATAACTGCATTCTTACTGAAACTATCGCTACGTTGTCATATACTTGAATATGTTGCTCAGAAGGTTGTAATTGATTTATTTTAAACGCACCAGATTGATGAGCAGCTAAATCGTCTGCTTTGCTTAATAACTCCCCGTTATGAGTAGTAATAATAATTTCGGGGGCTAATAATTGATCTAAAACAGCAACATCAGAAGTTAGCATGGCATCCCTCAGACGCTCTTCTACTTGAATAATCTGGTTTTTAATAGACATTGCGACTAATAAATAATAAACAAACGAAAGACTAACATAACAAAACTTTACCCCCAAACATGAGCTACCTCAAAGACGCAACTGTAACTTAATGTCAAAGTAAAGGTATCGAGTTTGGATATGACTGATGACAACTACTCTTAATTTTACTACCGCACCAGGTCATCAAGTATTAGCAGCAGCAGGGAAGAAGATATTACGCCCAGGTGGAAAAGCAGCAACGGAACAATTATTGAGTTGGGCTAATTTTCAGCCAGGAGACACAGTATTAGAATTAGCAGCTAGTTTTGGAGAGAGTGCTATTGCGATCGCTAAAAGATTTGATGTTCAAGTAGTTGGAATTGAAAAAAATCCCGCCAGCGTAATTAAAGCTAGGGAAAATATTATTAATGCTAGGTTAGAAGATAGAGTAAAAATTATTGAGGGTGATATCTTCCATCTAGAAATTAGCGACAAATTTGATTATGTTTTAGCTGAAGCAATTCTTACTATGCAGTCGAATGTAGCTAAAGCCAAGATCCTCGCAGCCATTAAAAACTGTCTCAAACCTGGGGGTAAATTTCTAGCTCATGAGATGATAGTCCGTAACAATGAATTAGAAGTCCGTCAAAGTTTATCCCAAAGCATCCGAGTCAACGCTAACCCTTTAACCATTGAGGAATGGATAAAAATATGTTTGGAAGCTGGTTTGACTATACAACAGCAGCAAGTAGGAAAGATGGGTTTGCTTAATTTTAATCAAATGTTACAAGATGAAGGATTATTAGGCACAATCAAAATTGCTTGGAATGTTGCAGTTAATCCTAATTTACGCCAAAGAATCTTACAAATGCGTCGTAATTTTCAACAGCAAGCAAATAATCTTGGTTACATGGTTTTTATTAGTAATTAATACGCGCAATGCCCCCAAGGGATAAATAAATAAGCAAGGAAATAATTATGACTCTCACGCCCACAACAAATTCTTTCATCGCTAATTTACATGATTTAATTGAATATCCTAGCAGTGGGGTATTTAGTAAGGTTTTACTCAAAGATAATAATACTCAATACCTTCTTTTTTGTTTAGCTGCTGGTGCGGAAATTAAAGAACATACATCTACTCGCAATGCTGTTATTACCGTAGTCGATGGCAAGGGTAATCTTAATTTAGATGGGGAAAAGATTACTTTATTACCAGGTGTATTGGTATTTATGCCAGCTAATGCGCCTCATGCTTTGCAAACCTCCGAAAAACTGGCATTTATTCTCACTTTATCCGAGCATTTACCCAAAAAACAGCAAATTAGCCACCAAAGCGTCGAAATAGTTAAATCTACTGCCCCTGTACTTAAGCAGCACGGTAAAACAATTACGACTCGAATGTACGAGATTATGTTTAATCAGTATCCAGAAGTTAAAACACAGTTCGATCAGTCTGCGCAGGCTAATGGTAGTCAACCAGCTAAACTTGCTAATGCTGTTTATAGTTACGCTACTCATATTGACGATCTTGAAGCTTTAAAAGCAATGGTTGATAAAATTGCCCATCGTCATGTTGATAGTCACGTGCTACCACAACAATATCCCATAGTCGGGGAATGTTTATTACAAGCGATTAAGGATGTGTTACAAGATGCTGCCACACCAGAAGTCATGCAGGCTTGGACAGAGGCTTATCAATTATTAGCTGAAGTTTTTATCAACCGAGAACAACAAATTTACCAGGAAAATTAGGGGATAAAATTATGTTTTGCGAACAATGCGAACAAACTGCTAGCGGTAATGGGTGTCATCAATGGGGTGCGTGTGGCAAAAGTCCTCAAGTAAATGCGGTACAAGATTTATTGATTTATTGTTTACGTGGACTTGCACCTGTAGTGCTTGAAGCTAAAAAGTTGGGGATCGAGACGCTAGAAGCAGATAGATTTACTTGTGAGTCGATGTTTGCAACTATGACTAATGTAAATTTCGATCAGAAACGATTTACAGTTTATATCAAAGGCGCGATCGCTCTACGGGAAAATCTTAAAGCCCAAATTCAATCGTTAGCAGCTATTAATTGGTCGGATATTTCTAATTATCAACCAGATTATCATGACAGTTTGGTGGAACAGGGACAAAATTATAATTTAGAATTAATTGCTCAGTCTGGGGCAAATATCGATATTTTTTCTTTAAAACTTACCGCGCTTTATGGGGTTAAGGGTGCTGCTTCTTATACTTTCCATGCTTATGAATTGGGACAAGAAGACGAAGCGGTATATGAATTTGTACAACAGGTATTAGCTAGTATCGATCGCCAGGATCTATCTTTAGATGCTTGGGTTAATTTGAATTTGGAAATTGGTAAAATTAACCTGCGGGCAATGGAATTGATTGATCTAGGACATACTAGCACTTATGGTCATCCTGTACCCACTCCTGTACCTTTAAATCATCTACCAGGTAAAGCAATTTTAGTGTCGGGACACGATATTAAACAGTTAGCAGCTATCCTTAAACAGACTTTAGATCAGGATATTACTGTCTACACCCACGGAGAATTGTTACCAGCCCACGGGTATCCGCAATTAAAAGCACAATACCCCCACTTTTACGGACATTTTGGCACTGCTTGGCAAAATCAAACTAAAGACTTTGCTAAATTCCCTGGCGCAATTGTTATTACTACTAACTGTCTGATGCCTCCCCACGATCATTATGAAGCTAAACTATTTACTTTAGGCCCAGTGGGATATGCTGGTATTAATTATCTGCCTGCAAAAGAAGATGGCACTATAGATTTTACGCCCGTAATCCAAAAAGCTCAAGAATTACCAGGATTTAGCGAACCATCACCCTATAAAGAGGTTACTACAGGTTTTGCTCATAACGCGGTTTTAACAGTTGCAGATCAAATAATTACTGCGGTTAAACAGGGTAAGATCCGTCATTTCTTTCTTGTCGGTGGTTGTGATGGGGCGAAACCAGACCGTAACTATTACGCCGAATTTGTCGATCAAGTTCCCGATGATTGCATCGTTTTAACCCTTGCTTGTGGTAAATTCCGCTTTTTCGACAAGGAAATGGGCAATATTGCAGGTATTCCCCGTTTATTAGATGTGGGACAATGTAATGATGCCTATTCAGCTATTAAAATTGCGATCGCTCTAGCTAATGCCTTTGAAGTAGGAGTTAATGATATTCCCCTGTCTATGATTCTTTCCTGGTATGAACAAAAAGCAGTGGCTGTCTTACTCACTCTACTTTATTTAGGAATTCAAGATATTCGTCTTGGCCCAACTTTACCAGCTTTTCTTTCAGCCAATGTTTTAAAATTGTTATCTGAGAAATATAATCTACAAGCTATTACCACTGCCGATCAAGATTTAGCTGCTTGTTTAGCAAGTAAGTAATGTATCAGCTTTTAGCTTTATGCAGTCGTAGATCATAGACCCCGAAACATTTAAGTGATGACTTTTAGCTATTAGCTATTAGCTGTTGGTTATTAGCTTTTAGCTTCTATTTTTTAATTGCTAAATGATCGATAATTATTGACTAGACTCCTCCTCCCTACTCCCTATTTGCTTTATCTTATCCTTTAGAGCTACTAACTATCTACTACTAAAAGAACCGATAATCCTTGCCAAGCTATATTAATTCTCTAATGTTTTCCCAAACCCAGTAATAATTCTACTACCATCTTTGAGGATATTAATTTCTATTTGCTCCCTCGCCCAATCAAGTTTATCTTGTAGTTTAGGATTAAAAATATGAACATTCTGCTCACATGATGAAACTATAGATTTATGTTCATTGACTGCTAAAGATTTTACAAATACACTATCAATTAAAATGTCTAATTGTGCCAATAATTCTTGACTGCAAGCAGGAGCATATTCCGATTGTAATCTTTCTAAACTAAAGCCTGTAAAAGACATAACATTTAAACCTGCTGCCTTGACTTTTTTAGCTACATCTGTAAGTGCTGGTGCTTGCCAGAAAGGTTCACCCCCAGAAAAAGTTACCCCAGTATTGTTAGGATTATTTAAGATCTTTTCAACTAAATGTTCAACAGATATCAATTGATTGATTTCAAAAGACCAAGAGTCTGAATTAAAACTACCCTGCAACCAAACTACCGCCCTAGAACCTGGGCCATTTACTTGGGATTGATCAACATAACCCATAATATTAAGATGTCCTGGGGGAATTTCTAATAACTTAAGATAGGCATCACTATTGGTTTGCTTCATCTCATTATTTTATGTTTAGTCTTGCTTAAATAAATAGTAACTCTTTAAGTTAATTGTTTTATTTATTAAGGCAAAAATCCATTATTAATTAACAAAATTATTATTTTCCAACCATCTTTGAATATCTGCTAAAACTTGATCGGGTATCTCCCAAGGAAAGAGATGGGCAACTTGGGGATAGTTGATATATTGGCAGTTTTTTAAATTTTGAGCAGTTTTTTGACTGGCGTAGGCGATAATATGGCGATCGCTTTCTCCCGATAACATTAGACTGGGAATATCTATCTGATGTAGGTCTTCTAAGCGGTTATATCCCTGTCCAATTGCCGTAAATAAAGCTCTATTCGCTGCCTTCGAGGTTTGAAAATAAGCTGCTACTCCTTCTTTAGCTAGATAGTTATAAGACTCTGGAGTATGATTGCTAATTAAATAACGAAATAGCGATCGCTTGCCAAAAGTCTCGATATTCCATTCCCAACCTGGTTTAACATAGTTGACTATACCACCGACACCAGTAAATAATAAGTCTTGCCAAGTTGGTTGAGGATGACTACTTAATGGATGGGCTGCTGTGGCAATTAAAATCATCCCCTTAAACCTCTGGGGCATTGCTAAGGCTAATTCCATAGCCATAATTCCCCCCAAAGACCAACCTAATAGCAAACAGTTATCTATCTTATTTTGATCTAGTAGTTGTGTTAAGTCTTGTAAATGTTCTTTGATTAAGAATTCTTTACTATAACGACTCTTGCCATAACCACGCAAATCAGGGGTAATAGTTTGATATTGACGGGATAGATAATTGGTAAATACAGACATAGTAGCAGCCGACCCTGGATGACCATGTAGACAGAGTATTGGTAATCCTTTTCCTTTTATTTCTGTATTTAATTGCATAATCTTTTAATTTAACAGTTTATAATTAGCGTAAACATAAAGAAAGTATTAAATTATTAAGAAAATTCCTAAAAAACTTTATATTAATTAATATAAATTAACTCAGCTAGCAATAAATATAAAAGCTGCAACTTATAAATAACGCACCCAAGACTGTATATAGAATGGGTGCTTAATATTTTTTGGGGTAAAGAAATTAAAAGGGTATTTCGTCCCACTCATCGCTACCACCACTAGAAACTGGTTCAGCCACTAATTCCAGTTTAGGAGAAGATTTAGGGGTAGATTTAGTAGTAACAGCTTCTTGGAAGGAATTACTAGTAGCCTGATAGTTATTAGTACTTGTTTGGGCAAAACTGGAAGAAGCAACATTACCAAGGGGATAAATACGAGAGGCGATCAACTTAGCGCGTTTTTCCTTATACCCTTCTTGAAGATTAATAACGTTCATCGATAAACGCCCTTCAATAATAACGTTATCCCCTTGCTTATAAGTATTCTTAGTTTCTTCGGCTAAATTGCCCCATACTTCCACCTGCACTTTACCAGGTTCTTCGCCTTCCTTACCAGACTCAAACTCAACCATCATTGAGGTGACATTTAAATTATCTTGAGTAGAACGTAATTCGGGATCAGTAGTTATTTGTGCCATTAAAACACAGCTATTCATGGGTTTACTACTCCTAAAGTTAAAATTACTGGGAACTGAACAATTGTACTATTTATCTTAATCAATGGGGAACTTGGTGATACCATTAAATTTGCTCACTATCAACGAAATTTTGAATTAAATGACGATATTTTGCCAATTGCTCATCAACCCAACTGCGATCGCTACTATTGGCATAAATATGGACGATAGGTTCACCAGCATCAGGTAGAATTAAAACCCAATTATCATTTTGTGGGTTAACTATTTTAACACCATCAATTAATTCTAAGTTTTCTGTCCCATGAATTTCCACTAAATAGCGCATCAAAGCACCCTTAACTTTCCAAGGACAACGCAGTGAGGCAAACTTATGACAAACATTAGGTAAATCATTACGTAGTTCTGCCAGCGATCGCTCTTGAATAGTGAGCATTTCAATTAATTTGGCAATACTAAACATGGCATCAAAACCAGGGTGTAATTGCGGGAAAATAAACCCCATATCGCTATTGCCTCCTAAAACTACATTAGGATTATTTAAAGAAGCCTCCATTAAAGCTGTAGGATTAACCTTTGTCCGCACAACATGACCATCATGACGACGGGCGATCTCTTCGACTGCACTAGAAGTATGTACAGGTACGACAACGGTGCTACGAGGATTAGCCGTAAAAATTATATTTACCATCAAGGCGGTTAGAGCTTCGCCCCGAATTGGTAAACCAGCCTCATCTACTAAAATAAATTGTTCGCCGTTAGCAGATACCTGTACGCCAAAATTTGCCTTCAAAGCTTCTACTACTTGACCTAACTGATCAAGTAAAATTTCTTTTTGGGTAGCAGAAATTGCAATTTCTTTGAGACTGGCATTTAACACCACAGCATCACAACCAAATTTAGCTAAAAGCTGGGGTAAAATTGCTCCAGATACAGCATACACATAATCAATAACAATTTTAGAGCTACTATTGCGAACTGCTGCGATATTAATATACCTTTCAAAGGTACGACTATAAATATCCAAAACTCCACTAGGATAACTAACTTTGCCAATTTCCTGTACAGCTACCCGCCTTAGATCCTCTTTAAAATAAGTTCCCTCAATTTTCTTTTCTTGGGATTTCGAGATACTAATTCCTTGTCTATCAAAAAATTCAATCAATAAATAATCAGGGCGATTAGGTTCTAAACGAATATGAATCCCTCCTGAAACATCCATTAAATTACTCATCATCATCGTGCGAGAAATAGGAATAGCCGTAGCCTCCAAATTCTGCACATTAATTCCAGCAGACATTAAACCTGCAATAATCGCCCGACTAATCATACGGGAAACACTGCGCTGATCACGAGAGACAATAACCGTCGAACCCAATTTTAAAGTTGAACCGTAGGAAGCCCCCAACTTCACCACAAATTCAGGAGTCAAATCAATATTAGCTAGCCCTGTAACTCCCCTTTGCCCAAAAAGATTACGTTGTGCAGTATTGCCCCAAATCAGATTAATATTTAAAATTGCCCCAGATTCAATTCTTTTACTCGGCCACACCCTTACTCCTGGGGAAATGAGAGCTTCTTCTCCCACAATTGATAAACTTCCTACTACCGATCCTTCCAAAGCTTGCGCTCGACGATCCATTCTAGTTCCACGGGAAATCACACAAGCACGTAAATGTGCTTCATCGCCAATAGTTGCGCCATTCCAAATAATTGGACGTTTAAGATTAGCATCTGCCCCAATGGTTACATTGTCACCAATCACCGTTCCAGATTCAATGCTTACCCTTGCACCAATACGACAGTTATCACCAATTATGGCAGGGGTTTCAATTACAGCACTAGCATCAATATAAGTATTATGACCAACCCATACCCCAGGTGATCTTTCCTCATAGGGAAAATCCAACTTAACTTTTTTAGCTAAACCGTCATACTGCGCCTCTCGATAGGCTTCCAAATGCCCCACATCACACCAATAACCTTCTGCAATGTAGCCATAGATTGGTTCTCCAGATTCCAAAAGTAAGGGAAATAAATCTTTAGAAAAATCAACTTCCTCGTTTTCTGGCAGATAATCTAAAATCTCAGGTTCAAGAATATAAGTACCTGTATTAACGGTATCGGAAAAAATTTCACTCAAAGAAGGCTTTTCTAAAAAACGATTAATTCTGCCATCCTTATCAGTAATTACCACCCCAAATTCCACAGGGTTAGGTACACGAGTCAAAATTAATGTAGCTTGAGATTTTTTTTCACGATGAAAAGCGATCGCAGCTTGTAAATCGAAATCTGTAATGGCATCGCCACTAATGGTAATGAATGTATCGTCTAGCCATTGTTGAATATTTTTTACACAACCTGCTGTTCCCAAGGGTTGTTCTTCTTCAACTGCATAGGTCATTTGTACTCCAAAATCACTGCCATCTTGAAAATAATCTCGCATCACATCGGGCAGATAATAAAGAGTTGCAATGATCTCTGTAATATTATGACGTTTTAATAAATTAATGATGTGTTCAGCTATGGGACGATTTAACACTGGTACCATCGGTTTTGGCAGATCACAAGTTAAAGGGCGCAATCTTGTCCCTGAACCCCCAGCCATTAGCACTGCACGCATTCTACCTTCTTGCTCCTTATTTTATTTTAGTTGGCTTGTAGTTATTTTTGTCTTTGGTGACGCTTTGTAGTTAACCAAAACCTAGATTTTCCTACACCTTCAATTAGATTCCCAAATATATATATGGGGTGATGTTAACTGAGTATTTTAGAACACTGTTTTAATAAGTAGATTGGGAAAAGTTGAATTTAGGATTAAAAGGAAGAAAAATTTACAATTGTTAGAATATAGCTGTTATCCATTTATTACTTAGAGTTAGGGTTGAATTAAGATGTCAGATTTAATTACTTTTATCTTGTTATTAGTTTATGGTGGCGGAATTTGGAAGTTTTTATCTGGCTATAGTCGTACTAATTTTGATCCCAGTTTGTCTAGAAAAGCGGTTCTAGCTTTATTGTGGCCTGTTTTCTTGGCAACTAATAAATCCTATCGGCGTAATTTTCGTAAAGCTTTAAAAGGAAGATAAAGGCAAGCAGGGAGTGGCGTAGTGAAGTAGCGAGATTGGCTAATATTTTACTAACCGCACCACTTCAATACATCCCAACACCTAATTATTTTGCCACCACAAAATTAACCAATTTATTGGGTACTACTATCACTTTTTTAATTTCCTTACCTTCCAAATAACGTTGAGCCACCTCAGACTCCACTGCATACTTTTCCAACGCTGCTTTATCTAAATTAGCAGGGACTTGAATAGTACCACGAGTCTTACCCATAACCTGCACCACCAAAGTAATCTCATCTACCGTTAATGCTGAAGGATCTACTTCTCGCCATTGCTGATGATGAACAGATGTACTATTACCCAAGTGACTCCATAATTCTTCTGTAAGATGAGGAGCAAAAGGAGCAAGTAATAAGACTAAAGTTTCAATACCTTCTTGATATACAGGGGAATTGACACAATTACTGTCTTTGAGGGCATTACTTAATTTCATCAATTCCGAAACCGCAGTATTAAACTGATATTCCCCCGATAAATCCTCTGAAATCTCCTTAATTGCTATATGAATGGCTCGGCGGAGGTCTTTTTCTGCTTTAGTAAGTTCTTGATTAGATTGAGTAACTTGAGAGCGATCGTAATTTGTCACCAAAGACCAAACTCGATTTAAAAAGCGGAATTGTCCTTCCACATCAGCATCATCCCATTCCAAATCTTTTTCTGGTGGGGCTTTAAAAAGAATAAACATCCTAGCTGTATCGACACCATATTTACCCAAGCCTGCTTCTAAGCTCACACCATTGTATTTAGACTTAGACATTTTCTCAAAAAATACCTCTAGTTTGTCTCCTGTTTCAGGATCTCGAGGATCTTCAGGATTAATTTGGTCTGGGGGGATATATTTATTATTTTTGGGATTTTTATAAGTTAATCCCTGTACCATTCCTTGAGTTAACAAGCGTTTAAACGGCTCATCAAAATTAAGTAAGCCTCTATCTCGCAATACTTTAGTAAAGAAACGGGAGTAAAGCAGATGTAAGATAGCGTGTTCAATCCCACCGACATATTGATCCACAGCTAGCCAATCATTAACCTGATCTTGCTCAAAAGCAGTATCAGTATTATTAGCATCGCTATAGCGTAAAAAATACCAAGAAGAATCAATAAAAGTGTCCATAGTATCAGTTTCCCGTTTTGCAGGCTTACCACATTTAGGACAATCAACATTAATCCAAGCTGACAACTGAGCTAAAGGAGAACCACCACGCCCCGATAATTCAACAGATTCGGGCAATTTAACAGGTAAATCACTATCTGGTACAGGTACAGTTCCACAATCAGCACAATGAATTACAGGTATAGGACAACCCCAATATCGCTGACGGGAAATTAACCAATCTCGTAAACGATACTGCACTCTAGCTTTACCATAACCCTGTTGTTCGGCATATTCAATTATTTGAGTTTTACCTGCATCGGCGGATAAACCATCAAATTGCCCCGAATTTACCAGAATTCCTGATTCAGTATAGGCTGCGGATAGCGGTTGATCAGCACTTTGTCCTTCTGGCACAATTACAGTTTTGATCGGCAGTTGTTTTTCCGTGGCAAATTTAAAATCCCTCGTATCGTGGGCTGGCACACCCATTACTGCCCCTGTACCATATTCATAAAGAACATAGTCGGCAATCAAAATAGGTACTTGTGTTCCATTAAAAGGATTAATTACCATTCCCCCAGTGGGAATACCTCGTTTGGGCTTATCTTCTGCTGTTCTTTCAATTTCGCTTTGCCCTTTAATTTCCTCAATAAACCCTTCCACTGCTGCTTTTTGCTCAGGGGTAGTTACCTTAGCGGTTAAAGGATGTTCAGGGGCGAGAACTACATAAGTCACACCATATACAGTATCGGGACGAGTGGTAAATACGGCGACCTTCTCATCCATCCCCACAATGGGAAATTCTAAATAAGCCCCAATGGATTTACCTATCCAGTTAGCCTGCATAGTTTTGACTCTTTCTGGCCAACCATCTAACTGTTGTAGATCTTGGAGAAGTTTTTCTGCATAATCAGTAATCTTAAAAAACCATTGTCTAAGCAGCTTACGTTCAACAATCGCTCCAGATCTCCAACTACGTCCTTCACTATCTACCTGTTCGTTAGCAAGTACGGTTTGATCAATAGGATCCCAGTTAACCGCAGCTTCTTTTTGATAAGCCAACCCCGCATCTAAAAATTGTAAAAATAGCCACTGTGTCCATTTATAATAGTCGGGAGAACAAGTCGTTACCTCTCTATCCCAGTCAATAGACAGTCCTAACTGTTTGAGTTGCTCCCGCATCTGGGCAATATTTTGATATGTCCATTGAGCAGGAGGAATACCTCGATCTATGGCTGCGTTTTCGGCAGGTAATCCAAAAGCATCCCAGCCCATTGGATGTAATACTCGATACCCCTGCATTCTTTTTAAACGAGCAATAACATCGGTAATTACATAGTTACGGACATGACCCATATGTAAGCTCCCCGAAGGATAGGGAAACATGGAGAGGGCATAAAATTTTGGCTGATCTTTAGAGTTGGGAGTTTTATCGATCCCAGATTCTTGCCATTGTTTTTGCCATTTTTGTTCTATGTCTGCTGCGTTATACCTTGACTCCACGACTGGGTTTACTCCTAAGTTTTGATTGCTATGGTGAATTTAATAACTCTTCAATAGAGATATTTGCTGCTGGAGAAAATTTGTTGATTGAGTTTCTCCTGGTTGTATTTCACTACATTTTACTAAAGCCTTGTGACCAGACAATTTTAAAATCAGAGATAAGCATAAAAAGCAAAATTATCATGAAACCAACTTTTAAAACAAGATTAGCTTGGGAACAAGCTCAAGTGTTAATGCAACCTGCTATGCTACGGGTTGTAGATAATATTCGCAAGGAATTAGAATCATCAGACTGGAAGGGAACATATAGAGAAGTTACTTTACCCATTCCTGGTTATCATCTTTGTTTAACTCGTTTGGAATATCAAGTGGAAGTTGATGTCTGGGAACTTTGCTATAAAGTTTGTTTTTTAGAGTATGAGCCAATTGTGCATATTTTTAGTCAGGAGGATGAAACTGCTTATCCTGTAGATATCGATACTCGTTTAATTGATGAATTTGGAGAAATAGATTGGCAGTTATTGGAATCTAAAGCCCAACAGTCGGTAAGAAGAGTGTTTCAGACTTTGCCTAAAGAGTAAATTATTAATTATTAGTTATTAAAATGATGGAATTAAGAAAAGTACAGGAATCAGCAGGAGCAGTATTTAATGAATGTGGGGTACTTACTAGCTTTAATAATGACCATGAAGCAATAAAAGCAATTCCAGAAGGGGTGACAATTTGCGATCGCTCCTTATGGGGCTTGATTAAAATTACAGGGGCAGATCGCTTACGTTATCTTCATAACCAAAGTACTAATGATTTTCAATCTTTAAACCCAGGACAAGGTTGTGAGACTGTATTTGTTACTTCTACCGCTCGTACTCTCGATTTGGCTACCGCCTATGTGACCGAAGATGCAGTACTAGTTTTGGTGTCTCCTAATCGTCGCGCTCAGTTATTAGCTTGGCTTGATCGCTTTATTTTTCCCTTTGATAAGGTAGAATTAACTGATATTTCGGCAGAATATTGTATATTTAGTTTGTTTGGGCAACAAAGCAGCAATTTACTATCACAATTAACCTCCCAACCCCTGAAGTTGGAAAATTTAGGAGATCATCAAATCATGGCGATCGCCGAAGTTGAAGTTAGATTAGCTAATGGTAGTGGTTTGGCAACTCCTGGTTATACCTTACTAATCCCCCAACAACAGGCTGTCACAGTTTGGTCAGAATTAATTGCTAAAGGAGCTATTCCTTTCGGCGAGACATTATGGTCAACTCTTCGTATTCAACAGGGTAGACCTGCTCCCGACCATGAACTTACAGAAGAATATAACCCCCTAGAAGCAGGACTTTGGCAAACTGTTTCTTTTACTAAAGGTTGCTATATTGGACAGGAAACTATTGCTCGCTTAAACACCTATAAAGGTATAAAACAAAAACTTTGGGGATTAAAGCTCAATCAAGCTGCTGTACCTGGTACTCCCATTACCATCGAAGATACTAAAGTGGGAGTCTTAACTAGTTATACCGATACTCCAACAGGTGGGTATGGACTAGGTTATATTCGCACTAAAGCAGGAGGTGCAGGTTTACAAGTACAAGTGGGTGAAGCGGAAGCAGAGATAATACCTGTTCCCTTTATTGAGCATCAAGAATAAGCTGAAAAATCCCTCAGAGATATGATCAACTGAGGGAGTCAATAACACAAGTTCAAGTTAAAGTAGAACTTTGGATAATCAAAGTATTTTTAAAATACCGTTGTTAGCATTTTTTTTGATAGGTTAGATTGCAGCAAAATATATTAAAGCCTATTAGCTTCTAACCACCTTATCTGCAAGTATTGTTAAATAACGCTTTATTTAGCAACTTTTTTAGCAGGTGCGCTAACTTCTTTTAATTCAGATTCCGCGTAGTTATTAGTGTTTACGCCTGCATAGTTAACCTTGTCAAAGCGCACCACTACAGGATAACGAATACCACTTGTATCTACAGATGCTACTGAACCAACTTCATTGTACCAATAGGATTCTGGACGGAGAATTCTGACTTTAGAACCTCTTTGAACCATAATTAATTAGTCTCCTGAAAATAAATGTTGTTTATTTTTAAATCAGAAAAATACCAGAGGTAATTTTCCAAGTTAGCTGTTCTTGGCTAGATAGAATATTAACCATTAAACTTCATTGTCAAGTTTATCAAACCTAGCTGGCTATAAATTCTTACGAAACATAACAATTGTAGGAATTTATTTAGTTCAAGAATACTGATTTAATCATTTTTCATCTCAAATAGAAAAGTAAACTTACAATAATTACAAGCTCTAAATCGAGAATAAATATTTAAAACCATAATGTCTGGTTCAACAAAAGAAACAATTTATGCAGCTATGGCTGCGAACTTTGCGATCGCCATTACGAAATTTGTGGCAGCTTATATTACTGGTAGTTCAGCCATGCTCTCAGAAGGTATTCATTCAGTAGTTGATACAGGCAATGAATTATTACTATTGTTAGGTATTCGCCTTAGTAAAAAACCAGCAGATGAAAGTCATCCTTTTGGTTATGGACACGAGCTTTATTTTTGGACTTTAATTGTCGCTCTATTGATCTTTGGTATTGGTGGCGGAATGTCGATCTATGAAGGAATACGCCATGTTAGAAATCCAGACCCCTTAAGCGATCCTTTGTGGAATTATATTGTATTAGGGTTAGCAGTTATATTTGAGGGCTACTCCTGGAATGTAGCTCTACAAACATTTTTAGCCAGCAAAAATGAAGCCAATTTCTGGAAAGCCATTCGTACTAGTAAAGATCCAATTGTTTTTACCATTCTATTTGAAGATACTGCTGCTTTAATCGGTCTGTTTGTCGCTTTTATTGGGGTATTAAGTGGACATTTACTAGGTAATATTTATTTAGATGGAGTGGCATCAATTGTCATTGGGGTTATTCTGTGTGGCGTAGCTTTATTACTCGCTGCTGAAAGTAAAGGATTATTAATTGGCGAAGGTGCTGATCCTGAAATAGTAGCAAATATTAGAAAAATCACCAATGCCGATCCTGCGGTAGAAAAGGTTATTAAAGTGTTAACTTTGCATTTTGGACCACAAGAAATCCTGCTAAATCTAGAAATAGAATTTATCGAAGACTTAGAAACAGAAGAACTAGCGATCGCTGTAGAACGATTAGAAACTTCAATAAACACTCAGCACTCCCAAATACAAAATATTTTTATTGAAGCTAAATCGATTACAGCCAGCCGTAAAGACCTAGCTGATTGCTAGCAATTATCTCTAAAAGTTTCAAGGACGGTCATATTGTGAAGTTCCAGGAAAATATTTAACAGGTTCATTCGCCAGAGCCTTCAGCATAAAAGAACGCCATACAGGAGCAGCAAAACTTCCACCTGTAATCCCTTTACCCATACTTTGATAATTATCGTTCCCTATCCATACCGCAGTCGATAATTGGGGTACATAGCCCACAAACCAAACATCTCTTTCTGATGAGGTAGTACCTGTTTTTCCCGCAGCAGGACGACCAATATTAGCATTAGTCCCAGTTCCCCCAGGCTGCAATACCCCTTGTAACATACTGGTTAAATTCGCTGTTGCCCAGGGATCTAATATTTGCTTGGGCTTTGGGGTATTATCCAAAAGAATATTACCTTTACTATCTGCAACTTGGAGGATAACTGTAGGTTCAGAATGCCAACCACTATTAGCAAAAGTAGCAAAAGCTCCAGCCATTTCCAACGGTGTTACCCCAATTGAACCCAAAGGTAAAGAAATTACAGGCTGCATGGGGCTTTTAATTCCTAAACTGCGACAAACTTCGATAATTTCCTCTAGCCCTACAGCTTTACCCAGTTTTACCGCAGGTACATTACGAGATTGCTTTAAAGCAGTTGTAAGAGACATCATCCCTGCAAAATCTGTTTTTCCGCCATAATTTTGGGGTCGATAAACACCTCCAGGAATTGGATAACTAACAGGAGCATCATCAATCATGGTACTGGGTGTATACTTACCAGTTGCTAAAGCAGCGTAATAAACAAAGGGTTTAAAAGCAGAACCTGGTTGTCTACGAGATTGAACTGCACGGTTAAACTGGCTCGATTCATAATCTACTCCCCCCACTAAAGTTTTAACAAAATGAGTCCGAGGATCAACGGCAGCTAAGGCTATTTGATCTGCTCTTAATCCCCAACGACGTAACATAGCATGACTTTCCTTAACTGATTCTTCAGCCATTTTCTGAAAGTCCATATCAATTGTTGTTTGAACTCGAATTCCCCCTTGAAGTACTTTATCTTTACCAAAACGGGCTTCTAATTCTTTAATTACAGCTTCAGTAATAAAGGGCGATTTACTTTTGCGCCAAGCGGTCGGTTTACCTATTAATAGAGGGGCTTGCAATGCTGCTTGTTCTTCTTCTACAGTAATCCAATTTAAGGCACGCATTCTGGCTAAGACCTCTGTTTGCCTATCTTTGGTTTCGGAATAGTTGAGAAAAGGACTATACTGCTCTGGTGCTTGAATTAAACCTGCTAATACAGCAGCTTCAGCTAAATTTAAATCCGCAGCACTTTTATTAAAATAGCTTTCGGCAGCAGTTTGAATTCCATAATTATTATGACCCCAATAAATAGTGTTGAGATACATTTCTAAAATTTCTTCTTTAGAAAATACCTGTTCAACACGAATAGCTAAAATAGCTTCAGCTAATTTACGACTAAAAGTACGTTCACGAGTTAGAAAAAGATTTTTGACTAACTGCATAGTTAAAGTAGAAGCACCCTCTGATACTCCTCCTTCCCTGTAATTGGCTAAAGCTGCACGACCAATACTATAAGGATTTAAGCCATTATGACGATAAAAACTACTATCTTCGATCGCAATTACCGCTAATTTTAGATTTGGAGATATTTGGTCTAAAGCAGCCACTTCTCGGTTTGCTTCACCATGTAAACTGGTTAGTAATCGCCCTTTGATATCGTAAATGTAACTAGTTTCTGCTGGTACATAATTACGCAACATCCTCACATCAGGCAAATTGCGAAAACTGAAGGCTAAACCCAATAACCCCCCAGCAGCTACAGCACTGGAAATCATTGTAATGCCCAATACTGTACCCCCAGTTGCCTTTGCCACTCCTAATAGAAAGGATTTGAGGATCTCTTGCGTATTTCTAGGGTTTGGTTTCTGTAACATTATTTCAGAAGACACGTGTTTTGATTTCCTCCACAAAGCATTACAAGCAATGGTTTGATTAGTAGGCTACTGTAATTAGGTGAACAGTACCCCGTTTGACGAAGGACGGGGCTTGCGTTCACTTCGTAAAAAGTCAAGCTACTTATACATAGATAAATAGATAGATTGATCGATCAATTGTAGCAAGCTCAACGAAAGAATTGATTTTTAACAAAAAAAAATCCTTGGCTGACCAAGTTTAAGTAACTATCGCCTTTTTAAGCGGAGTATCTTAAACTAACCAAGGATCATAGAATTCAGGAGAAATCAATGTTGACAAAGTTCAAGCAGTATCCCTCTTATTAAAGTGGATGTGTTGAACCAATAGTGACCACCGAAGGTTACTTAATACAGGTTTTTTCGTTTTACCGCTAAATACCTGTAATTAGTGAATTAACTTAGCAATTTAGGAGATAAATTTTTTAAGCTAGTGCCTTCGCGCAGTTCAAGCAACTTCCGTCATTTGAAGGCGGAGGATGTTTTACTAATGGGAATAGACAACATTTAATTTATGTAAATAAATGTAACAAACAAGTTATATATTTAGCAAGGTATCGCTATATCTAGACCTGCAAGACGCGCTTCTAGGTAAACTACTACTACTCGATATATTAATTTCATTATTTAGCCGATGATTATTGCAATTACTGCTTTGAAAGGAGGAGTAGGTAAAACCACAACCGCAGTTCATTTAGCAGCATATTTTCAGACACTAGCACCAACCCTTTTAATTGATGCAGATAAAAATCGTTCCGCTTTAGTATGGTCAAAAGAAGATAAGTTGCCTTTCTATGTAGCATCTCAAGCAGGCGCACCTGGTTTGGTTTCTAAGTTTACCCATATTATCATCGACACTCAAGCAAGACCTGAACCTGAAGAATTGGAAGATTTAGCTGCGGGTAGTGATCTGTTAATCTTACCTACTACTCCTAATCATCTCGATCTTGATACGACAATTAAAGCTGTTGAATTGTTAAAGCCTTTTAAAGCTAAGTATAAGGTGTTGTTAACTAAGGTGGATTCTCGTACTGTTAATGGTCGAGATGCTAAAAAATTTTTAGAAGCTGCTCAAATACCTCTTTTTAAAGAAGAAATTCCTCTATTAGCAGCCTTTGGGCGATCGCCTAGTCGCGGAGTTATTATTAAGGATTTTCCCGATCGCCGATCCTATATTGGTTGGAATAAGTATAAGGCTGTCGGTAAGGAGATTATGGAGAATGCTAAATAACTATTAACGGACTTAATTTTGTTTACGGGCGATTACTGCATAAAAGGGATCGCCCCCTGCTAACCCCAACATTTGAAATAACCCTGGTACTGCTGGCTGATGTATGATTATTTCTGGCGAGGTAAAACCATCAACCGATTGAAAGTATTTTTGTACTAATTTGACTCGCTCATTATCTGTTCCATCACGCCAAGCTGCGATCGCTTTTTGATAAAACATACGATTGGAAAAGCTAATAATTACTACACCATTAGGTTTAAGAATACGCTGAATTTCCGATAAAACCGCTTCAGGGTATTGTAAATATTGTATGGAAACAGTAATTAATACAGCGTCGAAATCCGCATCTTCTAAAGGTAATTTGGGATTTTGATTGAGATTTTGAACAAAGTAATGATCTAGTTGTGGATTTTTACTTAATTCTGCCTCATTCATTCCATGTCCTTCTACATGGGCAAATTCCATTTGTGCAGGTAAATGAGACACCCAACTACTCATCAGGTCTAATATACGAGTATTGGGCGTTAATTGCTCACTATAAAGATTGGTAAGGCGATTAATAAACCCATCATCAACATGAGTTACAAAACGAGGCGAGTCATAAAATTCGCGATCATTGGAATCATCTAACTTCTCTCTTTGCTCAGGACGCAACATAGAATTATTAAGTTGTATGTATTTTCATTAAAGTTAAGATGATTTTAACGCTTTTTCTAAGTTTGTGTGACGCTTTATAACTCATGGTTTTCGAGTTAATTAAGGTTGAGACTGAGAATCAACAGGCGATCGCAGAATTAAAACCGAACATGGTGCGTGATGGGTAACATAATTACTCACACTACCTAAAAACATTTCTTTTAAACCTTTAAGTCCACGACTACCGACAATAATTAGATCTGCCGACCAATTTTTAGCCAAATCACAAATTATACGCCCAGGATTACCAGATAATTGGGTATATTCAGTTTCCACACCTAAGGTTGTTGCTTTTTGACTGAGATCTTGTAAAAATTCTATTCCTAGTTGTTTATATTCCTCTAACTTCTGTTGATATAGCTCATAATTGCGATCGTTAACAGTAGGATAATAAATATAAGTAGGTAATGTCGGATAACCAGGCTCATCCTCAGCCAAAATATGCACTAACATCAAACTTGCACCAGTAGTTTGTGCTAGGGAAACGGCAGCTTCAAAAACAGCTTGATTTCTTTGAGAATTATCTACCGCTACGAGAATTTTGTTCATCATATTTAATTTAATACCTCTTTTACACTGATCACTAAGTAGTTTTAAAATTACTTTTCGCCGTGAGCTATATGTAGTCTAGTTTTCAACACTGAGTCTGGATTAAGGCTAATAGAATCAATACCTTGATCTACAAGAAATTGAGCAAACTCTGGAAAATCACTAGGTGCTTGACCACAAATTCCAATTTTACGCTGATTGCGTTTCGAGCCTGCGATCGCCATTTGTAAGAAATTTTTGACTGCTTGGTTACGTTCATCAAATAAATGGGCAACTAAGGAAGAGTCGCGATCTAACCCTAATGTCAGTTGTGTTAAGTCATTTGAACCAAGAGAAAAACCATCAAAAACTTGGCTAAATTCGTCTATTAACAATACATTACTCGGTATTTCGCACATTACATAGACTTGTAACCCATTTTCTCCTCTAACTAACCCATATTCACCCATTACAGCCAAGACTTTTTGCCCTTCTTCTGGGGTACGACAGAAAGGAATCATTGGTATCACGTTAGTCAAACCCATTTCATCCCGCACTTGTTTAAATGCTTGACATTCCATGCCAAAGGCTTGGCGATATTGAGGATCGTAGTAACGACTAGCACCACGCCAACCCAGCATAGGATTTTCTTCCTGGGGTTCAAATTGCTTACCACCCAAAAGGTTAGCATATTCATTACTCTTAAAGTCAGACATTCTCACAATAACAGGTTTGGGATAAAAAGCTGCTGCAATAGTTCCTATACCCTTAGCCAGACTGTCAATAAAGTAGTCGGGTTTATGAGGGTAATTAACTGTTTGTTGAGCGATCTCACTTTTAGTATTTAAATCAGATAATTCGTCAAATTTTAGTAAAGCCAAAGGATGAATTCTGATTTGATTGGCAATAATAAATTCTAGTCTAGCTAAACCCACACCATCACAAGGTAAAGCTGATAAACGAAATGCTTCTTCAGGATTACCTACATTTATAAAAATTTGAGTTTTGGTTGTAGGTAAACTATCTAACTGATGTGATTCTATAGTAAAGGGAATTAAACCTGCATAAACCTTCCCTTCTTCCCCTTGCGCGCAGCAAACGGTGATTTCTTGCTTATTGGTAATTTTTTCGGTAGCATCACCACACCCTACAATCGCAGGTATCCCCATTTCACGGGCAATAATAGCAGCATGACAAGTTCTACCACCTTGATTAGTAATAATGGCACTAGCTTGTTTCATTATAGGTTCCCAGTCAGGATCAGTTCTTTTAGTTACTAATACCTCTCCTGGTTGAAATTGTTCAATTTCACTGACATCTAAAATTAATCTGGCATTACCTGCACCAATTTTATCCCCTACTGCCCTACCTGAAGTTATAATATCGCCTGTGCCATCTAATAGATAACTTTGCAATACATTATCTCTCTTCTGAGATTGAACGGTTTCAGGACGAGCTTGTACGATAAATAAGTCTCCTGTAATTCCGTCTTTTGCCCATTCAATATCCATTGGGGTATAAGTTCCCCGCACCTGGGAATAATGATTCTCAATTTCACAAGTCCACTGTGCTAATTGTAGAATTTCTGACTCGCTAATGGCATACTGGTTTCTTTCTTTTGCTGATGTGGGTACGTTTTTTGTTAATTTGTTACCGCCTAAATCGTAAACCATCTTAATTTCTTTACTACCCAAACGTTTGGATAAAATTGGGCGATAACCTTGATTTAATGTAGGTTTGAAGACTATATATTCATCAGGATTAACTGCACCTTGAACCACATTTTCTCCTAAACCATAGGCTGCGGTAATTAACGCGGTATCTTTAAAACCAGTTTCCGTATCGATGGAAAACATTACCCCCGAAGTAGCTAAATCGGAACGCACCATCTTTTGTACGCCTACAGAAAGGGCAACATTGAAGTGATCAAAACCTTTGATTGTACGATAGGATATGGCTCGATCTGTAAATAAAGAAGCAAAACACTTATGACAGGCTTCTAAAACATTTTTAACACCGTGAACATTAAGATATGTTTCCTGTTGTCCTGCAAAACTTGCATCGGGTAAATCTTCCGCAGTAGCTGAGGAACGCACCGCCACATCTACATTTTGCTCATTTTCTAAAAAGCGATCGCTCTTTAACAAATCAGGATCATATCGCTGGCATAATTGGTTATATGCTGTGGTGATTGCTGTTTCTAATTCGGCAGGAAATGGTGTATTAAGTATTAAATTTCTAGCTAATTTACCGCGCGATCGCAAGTTCCTCACATCTTGTACATTTAAATCAGCAAATAATTGTCTTAGTTGACTTTCTAATCCTGCTTGTTGTACAAAATAACGATAAGCATAAGCAGTAGTTGCGAAACCCCCAGGTACATTGATCCCTCTAGGAGTTAATTGTTGAATCATTTCTCCTAATGAAGCATTTTTTCCTCCTACTATAGAAACATCTTTCATGTTCACGTCTTCAAACCAAACAACGAAAGCTTGTTCTTTATTTCCTAAGTGTTGCTGTGGAAAATTTGCTCTTAACACCATAAATTAAATTCTTGTTCCTTATTTTGCTTATATTTCCGTTGTAAACAACTAATTTGAGAAACTTGTGAAGATCTACAAGAATGCAATTCTTTATCTCTACAAGAAAATTAAGGATTTTTTATTTAAACAGTCTTTTTGTCTTTGATTAGTCTGGTATGCAATATCCTCCCACTGTTGAGTAGTCATTTTGCGACTTTTCCAAGTTACATAAGGATTAGTTGAGGTGTAACAAAAACTTATAGAATAACGTTCCCATTGTGTAGCTGGTTGGGCGCGATGGAAAACACTACTAGTATGACTAATTATCACAGTTCCCGCCTTGCCTAAATAAGTTACCCAATTGGCTTTAGGTACTGATCAAGTAATTTTCTCCTCAGATATATACCCTAAATTGTAATAATTTAATTGTTTAATCGCACTTTTGGTAATTTTACGAGGAATATATTGATAAGGGCCACCCTCACTATTAACGTCATTTAAATAAATAATTATCTTAATTGTACGCCGATCTTCCATGTCTAAATGCCAACTTCTTCTTCCCATATACTGACCATCTGCAATACTTCTACGCAGCGCAAAATATTGATAAAGTATGGGCAACCCAATGTAGTTTTCTACTATATTTAGTAATCTTGATTCTAATGCCCACAATAGTATTTCTGGAAATTATTTTAAATTTCCTTTTGCAATTATGACAGTGATTAGTTTGAGCAACTTTATATTTCAATCTTTCGGCTAACAAGTAAGCTTTACTCAACATCTTGTTGGTTGTTGAAAATCCTAGTGTTTTAAAAGTAAATATACAAACAAGTTCCCTGTGTTTACAAAGTTTCCACAATTGGCTTTCCCAGACTGTCTAAGTTAGGTAAATATTGGGCATGATTAAGTAAATATTTTTGATAATGTTGCTCCTTAAGGGTCTGAAATTGCGTAATTTTATTAAGTTATCGTTGCAATTTATAAGGTAAAGTTTTTATTTTATTAGCGACACTACACCATTTAATAATTGGTGTTTTTATCTGCATCTTTTAAATAATCCTGTTCTAGCTAGTACAAATATATAGTTAATCAAAGTATTTATATATTAAAAACAGTACAAAAGTATTTTTGTTAAAGAATCAGAGATTTTACTGAAGAAGCATTGTATATATTTATAGGGTAAAAATCCCTAAATATACAGAATCCTTGACTCAATATTTCACATCTTTATCGAATCTTTATATATATTTTTATCAACTTGAAAATCTCCATTATTTAATTGATTTTCATATCTTGACGAAGGCTATATTTATCGATTACAACCTTGGTTATCTGGATAATATTGCTAACATTTGTGCAACATCTAATAAACTCAATATAAATATAAGCTACAAGTTAAATTTCACTATCTTACTTACCAGTAAATATTTATATAAACATTGCTTTCTAAATAATTGTGCATAACTTTTAAATTTTCAGTAGTTTTATAACCAACTTTAAGTAAGCAACCAGATAAAAACTTTAAAGACGTTAATTAATGATTGAAATATTAATTTTCGTTTTGATTCGCTTGGAAAAGTAACAATCTAGAAATAATTATGCTCTCTCAAATAAAATGTACCTTTCTAACGCTGACTTTATGGAGCGTGACTAATTTCTGCACTTTTGCCCCAATTAAAGCAGAAACTACCACAACTTCTTTAAATTCTATTGAAAGACCTATAGTTACCCCTCCACAAACTCATAATGTTTCGGGTGTTTGTTCGCAATTAATAAAACCAGTTATTGACCAGATTATTGAACGTCCCCAATTAGATAAAGGTAAATGGGCGATTTTAGTTCAATCATTGAGTGGAACGAATATATACAGTCTTAATCCCGACTCATATATGGTACCTGCATCCAATATGAAGTTGTTAGTGACTGCTGCTGCTTTACAAAAGCTTGACCCAAATGGCAAAATTCGCACTACCTCTATTAGTGATTGGATTAAAGTTACTAACCTCAAAAGCGATAATGCTTACGCCAATATTTTATTAAAGTATGTCGGTGGTTTTGAACCTGTGGAACAAGCTTTAACTAGTCTTGGTGTTGATCATAAGGGTTATCGCCTACGCGATGGTTCAGGTTTATCTCATAATAATTTAGCTACTCCCAGAACTTTGGTTTCAACTCTTAGGGCAATGTTTTATGCTAAAGGTAACGATGTATTTTTAGCTTCTTTGCCTGTTGCAGGAATTAGCGGTACTCTACAAAACCGTTTACGCCATACTTCATCGGAAGGTACAGTTAGAGCCAAAACAGGTACTCTCAAAGGTGTTAAAGCTTTATCTGGTTATATCGAACACCCAGAATACGGCACTTTTGTATTTAGTATTATTACCAATCAACCAACTACTCAAGCTAGTGAGCCTATTATTGAAGCAATTGATGACATTGTTGTTAGTTTAAGTACTTTATCTAACTGTCAATAAGTCAATAATATTAAGTAATATTACAAAGTTGACGGCAAAACAGCATACCATCTTGACAGACAAAAATAAAATCATTAGAGTGATTTACATACCCGGGTAATTAATAAATTTAGTGATATGCAGAGTAAGCAAAAAGTAACTTTATATATACCTCCAGAGTTGCATAGGCAATTAAAAATAAAAGCAGCAGTCGATGTAGAATCAATGTCTGCGTTAGTAGAGAAAGCGATCGCTTTTTATATGGAGTATCCAGACAAAGTAGCTGAGATTGAAGCCTCTGTAGAGGGTAAAACTCATCAAGTACATTTTTGTCCTGAATGTAGCACAGCGATAGTAATGCGAGATGGAGATCTAGTTTCTCTAGGCAAGCAAAACAGTATTATAAATGAAGAAATTAGTATAAAAGTAGCGAGTAAAACCAGTAAATCTGGAGAATCTAGCGAAGAAGAATTAGTTTCCTGTTTATAAAAAGTCGAAAAAACCTTTAAGAGTAGTTAATTCAGCAGGGTCGATATCATGAAGGAAGAGCTAAATATTCTAGTCCAAGCTCAATACCCGTTAATTTATTTGATGACACCAGAGGAAGAACGGGCGGAGCAAGCAATATCAAAAATTGCCCAAGACAATGCTGAATATAAAAGAGTGTTTGTTTGGACAGTGACCCGTGGGATGGTTGAATATGGTCAACCTCGGCAAGCGACCCAACATAATACTGTTTCTCCAGAAGCAGCTATAGAGTGGACAATTAGGCAAAAGGATGACGGAATCTATATATTTAAAGATTTGCATCCCTTTATAGAAGGGCCAGTGATCACTAGATGGTTGAGAGATGCGATCGCCTCATTTAAAGGTACAAATAAAGTTATTATTTTGATGTCTCCTGTACAAACTCTACCAATAGAATTAGAGAAGGAGGTTGTAGTTTTAGATTATCCCCTACCTAATTTGTCGGAACTAAATCAAGTTCTTTCGGCAAGACTAGGCAGAAATAATCACCTTACTACTGAAACTAGAGAAAAATTACTCAAGGCTGCTTTAGGTTTAACTAAAGACGAAGCAGAGAAGGTATATCGTAAAGCGCAAGTAAAAGCTGGGCATTTAACAGAAAACGAAGTAGAGATAGTTCTTTCAGAAAAGAAACAATTAATTCGTCGTAATGGGATTTTAGAATATATCGAAGAAGATGAAACTCTAAATTCGGTTGGTGGTTTAGAAGAACTCAAACGCTGGCTAAGGCAACGTTCCAACGCCTTTACAGAAAGAGCCAGAGAATATGGTCTTCCACAGCCTAAAGGAATGCTAATTTTAGGTGTGCCTGGTTGCGGTAAATCCTTAATTGCTAAAACTACATCTCGTCTTTGGGGTTTACCATTGCTACGTTTAGATATGGGTAGAGTTTATGATGGATCTACTGTTGGTCGCTCTGAAGCCAATTTACGTAATGCCTTAAAAACTGCAGAATCAATTTCCCCTGTAATTCTATTTATCGATGAGTTAGATAAATCATTTTCAGGTGGTGGTGGATCTGGAGACTCGGATGGAGGAACTTCTAATCGGATCTTTGGTTCTTTTCTAACTTGGATGCAGGAAAAGAAATCACCAGTATTTGTGATGGCAACTGCCAATAGAGTGGAAAGATTACCTGGGGAGTTTCTACGTAAAGGTAGATTTGATGAAATATTTTTTGTAGATTTACCTAGTTCGGCAGAAAGAGAAGATATATTTAAAATTCACTTAGGAAAACGACGTTCAGAAATAGATCGTTTCGATATAGAACAGTTAACTAAGGTTTCAGATGGTTTTTCTGGTGCAGAGATTGAGCAAGCAATTATCGCTGCAATGTATGATGCTTTTGCTCAAGATCGGGAGTTTACGCAGTTAGATATTATTGCTGCAATAAAAGCTACCCTACCTCTGTCTCGGACAATGACTGAGCAGGTAACAGCCCTAAGAGATTGGGCTGGGCAAAGGGCAAGACCTGCATCAGCCTCCGTTGCTGAATACCAGCGAATGGAGTTTTAAAGGCTTTCTTCTACAAGTTAAATCAATTTGTAGGAGTAGAGGCTAGCGATCGCTAGCAGTTGACTAAAATAATCCGTTTCTCAATTGAGCGAGTTCGGTTATTAATTTTAAAGTTGTTGTTTACATCTCTTCTACTGGAGGAAATCTTATGTCTCATTTTAGTACTCTACGCACCAAAATTAGCGATGCTGAAATTCTAGTAAATTCTCTTCGCGATCTTGGTATCAATGTTCAAACCAATGCTGATGTTCGTGGTTATAACGGTCAAAGACTTCGTGCTGATATCGTTGCAACTCTAGAAGGCGAATATGATTTAGGCTGGTCAGAAAATAGTGATGGCACTTTTGATTTGATTGCTGATCTTTGGGGTGTTGCTAAAAAACACAATCAAACTGAGCTTATTAACTCAATCAACCAAAAGTATGCGGTAAATAAAACCTTGTCTGAAGTAAAACAGCGCGGTTTGCAGAATGCCAACGTGAAATTAGTTCTTCAGTAAAAAAAAGAATTTTATTTTAAGTTAAAGCGCGTTCCCAAGCATTGGGGTTGACCGAGTTATGTCAACCCTTTTTTATTGGCAAGATCTTTAATTTCTAGAGCGATCGCTTGTTCTTCTTCGGTATGAATAACTAGTACCTTAACTTGAGAATTACAAGTAGCAATGTCTTGTTCTAAAAGATGAGCATTATTTTTAGTTAAATCTAACTCTAATCCTATAAAAGCGAATTGCTGGCAGGTTTTTTCCCTAACTATTGCTGCATTTTCTCCTACCCCTGCGGTAAAAACCAATACATCCAACCCTGCTAAAGATGCCATCATTGCGCCTATGTTGCTGCTAAGACGATGGATATAAATATCTAAAGCTAGTTGCGCTCGTTCATTTCCCTGGCTACAAGCTGTTAAAATTTCCCTCATATCCGCCGATATACCAGAAACTCCCAGCAATCCTGATTCCTTATTTAATAGTTTATTTAATTGATCGGCATTTAAATCATGTTCTCGCATCAAATACAGCAAAATTTGCGGATCAATCGAACCACTACGAGTACCCATCATTAAACCTTCAAGCGGAGAGAACCCCATAGTAGTATCAATGCAAACACCATTTTTAATTGCAGCTAAAGAGCAACCATTACCTAGGTGACAAGTGATTACTTTTAAGGTATCTAAGGAGCAATTAAGAATTTGAGCAGTTTTTTCGGCGCAATATTGATGACTAATGCCATGAAACCCATAACGTCTGATCCCCTGTTCAAACCATTGATAAGGTAGAGGATAAACTTTAGTAGCAAGGGGCATTTGACTATAAAAAGCGGTATCAAACACAGCAACTTGGGTTACATTTGGTAAAATTTTAGTAATGGCATCTATCTCTTCTAGGTGAGCAGGATTATGATTAGGAGCTAAAGGTATAAGATCTGCGATCGCCTGTTTTACTTTTGGTGTGATTATAGTAGGCTGTTCATATTCCGCCCCTCCATGTACCACACGATGACCTACGAGATCTATTTGTGCGAGATTATCTATAACTTTAGTTTCACCCAGAGTCAGGGTATCTAGCATTGTTGCTAGGGCGGTACTACGGTTATTTAAAACAATATTTTGTTTAGTATGATTGCTTTTAACCGTCAAACTACCTGTATCTGGAGTAGTCCAATCTATATGGGCTGACCATAGGAGTTTAGGGTGTTGAGGTAAATCGGTTTCTACTTGATAAAGACTACTTTTCTGACTACTAGAACCTGCATTTAAAATTAAGATGTGCATATAATTTATACCAACAATGGTTATAGGAATACGGAGAAAATACCTTCATCTATACTTCTACAAATATTAAATTAATTTTGCACGGGTACTTATACCTACACTAAGTAATTATCTGGTCAAAAAGTGTAAAAAAACTGTCTATTTGGGAACTATAACTATATTGATGAAGATGTCTATAAGTGAGGAAATAAACAGTGTCATTAAGTTGGATTAAATCACTAGCGTCAGTTTCTTTAGGTTTATTTATCTGGGACTCAGGATTATCAGCGACCGTTTTTGCCAGTCCTAATATAGAACGTACTGAAGAATGCGAACTACTGGTCATTGGTGGCGGTTTAGCAGGAGTTGCAGCAAGTTACGAAGCCCTATTAGCTGGAAAAACCGTATGTATGACTGAAATTACCGACTGGGTAGGGGGTCAAATATCTTCTCAGGGAACTTCCGCACTAGATGAAAGAACAACTCAGCGATCGCAGTTATTTTTCCCTCGCGGTTATTTGGAATTTAGACAACGAATTGAAGATTATTATAAAGAGCTTAATCCTGGTGACTGTTGGGTGAGTGAGTCTTGTTTTCTGCCAAAAGATGCTCACAAGATAATGTTGGAACAATTGAAAGATGCCGAGGCTAAAGGAAAAGGGACTTTAAAATGGTTTCCAGCCACTGTTATTAAAGATTTAGAAATTAAAAAAGTTGCGGGGGAAGGAACAGGTAAACAAATAACTGGCGCAATTGCTATTCAACATCGTCCTAAAAGTGAGTATTTATCCCTCAATTCCCTACCTTTGTCTCGCACCATAGAGGATGCTTATACCTATGAAGATTCTACTTTGTTTGAAAAAGAAGTTATTCGCCTAGTTCCTGCTGCAAGTAACCCCAAGTCTCCTGATTGGTATGTAATTGAGGCTACCGAAACTGGAGAAATTGTGGCATTAGCAGATGTTCCCTACCGTTTGGGAATAGATCCTCTCTCCGCCTCCGAACCTTCATCCTCTTCTGTAGAAGGCGATCCCTATTGCACTCAGGGATTTACTTATACCTTTGCTATGGAAGCAACAGAGGATGCACAGGATAATAAAATGCCTCCTTTTTATCCCCAACATCAAAACTACTACAGCTATGAACTGGAAAGATTAGCAGATTTTGATTTAGTTTTTACCTATCGACGTATTTGGAGTCCTGATGAGGGAGAAACTAAGAAATTTGGAGGAATTGAGTTTACCGCCTCTACCCCTGGGGATATTTCCATGCAGAATTGGACTTGGGGTAATGATTATCGCCCTGGCACGGCGGAGGATAATTTAGTTTATACTCGTCAACAATTACAGTCGTTAGGTCAATTAGAACCAGGCGGTTGGCTTGGGGGCTTACGCACCTCAACTCTTAGTAAAGGTGAAGATCATGCTTTGGGTTATTTTTATTGGTTGGTACAAGGAACAACCGATTCTCAATTAGGAGAAGGAGTGAAAAAGCCCTATCCTAATCATCGTTTACTCACAGGCTTAGATTCGCCGATGGGGACAGAACACGGTCTATCGAAATATCCTTATATTAGGGAAGGTAGAAGAATTATTGGTCGGGTGTATCCTGGTTATTCTCAGGGTTTTACCATTACAGAAGTGGATATTTCACGGGCAGACTATCGTAATGAGCATTATAGTAAAAATCTTGATCCTGTTACCTATCGTCAATTATGGAAAGCAGTAGATGGTAGAGAAGCTTTAATTAATCGAGATATGAAAATTGAAGCAATTAAAAGACGTACTCGTTCTAGCATTTATCCTGATTCTGTAGGTATTGGACATTACGCGATCGATTTTCACCCCTGCATGACTCAAAGTCCGCCAGAAAAAGCAGGCAATACTGAGAGAAAAGGGGAAAGACAGGGAGGAGGACAAGCTTATCCTTTCCAAATACCTTTAAGAGCGATGATTCCCCAAGAAATTGATAATTTGATTGTTGCAGGTAAAAGTATTGCTACTAGTCATATTGCTGCTGCTGCTTATCGTGTCCATTCCTTTGAGTGGTCTTCTGGGGTGGCTGCTGGAATGGTTGCTATGTTTGGTTTGGAGCAAGATATAATCCCTTATCAATTGGTAGATGAGCCTTTTATCAAAGAAACTAAGCTGCATATCTTGAAAAAGAAATTAGATCAAAGTGGTAATCCTACTGCTTTTCCTGATACTTCAATATTTAATCAGGATTGGGAAGATTGGCAGTAAGTAAGAAAGCAAAAGTAATTTTTAGAAAAGACGAGGAGACAAGAGAATATAGCCCAAAAGATTATTTGCTTGATAATTAGGGTGATTATTGGGTAGTGGGTAGTGGGTAGTAGGGGGGAGTCTGTATTATTTGAATGCCACCCTAATTTAGCTGCGGGTCAAAGCTAAAAGCCAAAAGCTATCAAACACGGATTAGCTGCGCGTCAAAGCTAAATGCTAAAGACTAAAAACTAAAAAATGTCCTAATATTATCTAGTAATGCTATATATAGAAGCAAAAAAAAATTAAGTGTAACTATATTTATGATCCTAACCTCCAATGAGATTTATCCTGTCGTCTGGCAAGACGGTAAAGTTTTATTAATCGATCAAACTCGTTTGCCTGGGGAATATAGCAGGGTAGCAATTACCCGTAGTTCTGATATGGCACAAGCTATTAAAACCATGATTGTCAGGGGTGCGCCAGCTATAGGTGTTGCAGCAGCTTATGGGATGTATTTAGGTGCATTAGAAAGTAACACAAGCGATCGCGCTAAATTTTTAGAACATTTAGAACAGATTGCTCAACAACTACGCCAAACCCGCCCCACGGCAGTTAATTTGTTTTGGGCTATTTCTCGAATGTTAAAAAGTGCCTATGAAGATTTAGGGACAATTGCCGAAATAAAAGATAACTTGTTAATAACCGCCCAGACAATTCAAGCGGAAGATTTAGCCACTTGTCGAGCGATCGGTGAACATGGTTTAAATGTTTTACCTAAAACTCCAGAAAAATTAAGAATTCTAACCCATTGTAATACAGGTTCTTTAGCCACCGCAGGTTATGGAACGGCTTTAGGGGTAATTCGTTCTGCCTGGCGATCGCAACGTTTAGCTAGAGTCTACGCGGATGAAACACGCCCTCGTTTGCAGGGAGCAAAATTAACTGCTTGGGAGTGTGTACAAGAGAATATACCTGTTACCGTAATTACTGATAGTATGGCTGCCCACTGTATGCAGCGTCAAATGGTAGATGTAGTAATAGTAGGTGCAGATCGGATTACGGCTAATGGCGATGTTGCTAATAAAATCGGAACTTATTCAGTAGCGATCGCAGCTAAGGCTCATCAAATTCCTTTCTATGTTGCAGCACCCTTTTCAACTATCGACTTTAAATTAGGTAGTGGTAATGAAATAACTATTGAAGAGCGATCGGCTAGTGAAATATATCACTTAAACGATAGTAATATTTGTGTTGAAGGAGCAGAATTTTATAATCCAGCTTTTGACATTACCCCAGCTAATCTAATTACTGGCATTATTACAGAAAAAGGCACAATTAAACCAGACTCATTAGCAGATTATAGTAATCAAATGGTTTAAATTACTAATATTTGATTTATATTTAGCGGTTTTTTTGATTCTCAATGTGAAAATCGCCTACATTGCTATTGTGAGGCATCTCTTGACAAGCAATTAAAAGAGCGACTAACATAATAGCCGTAATTAACCTGTTCATTACCGTAATAAAATCACCAGACACAATTTTAACCTCCCCAAAACACCAGTTAAGATAATGGTGCAATAAGAGAGTGAGTAATTTTGTCAGTATTATTACAGGTTTTAAATTGGCACAGGGTATAAATTAGAAAATCTCTATCCTATTGCCTATCCTTGCATCCTTTATTTAGAGGGAAATTTACGAACTTGAAATTCCTTGCTTTCGATCATTTTATAACTAATATTCATTTTGCCCATAATCTGTGAAAATCGCTGTTCAATCTCCACCAAATCTGCCATCGGAATAGATTTCCATTGTTGACGAGTTTGCCAACGAATTATAAAGATCACTTTATCCGATGAATGAGGTTCAATCCAGACTTCTTTACCCAAAAAACCAGGATAGGTAGCTAAAGAAGCAGTCCAAACCGCTTCATCTTCGCGAATAAATTTTTCGCGTCCATCAGCATCAACCTCAAATTTCAGCCATTCAATAACCATAAAACTTACGCAAAGAGATTAATAAATTCAATAATATTTATCTGGAGCTATTTTTACGATCTAATAATTAATATAGTAAATAAATTAAGAGGGAAGAACAGGAATGGATAATAATGATTGGCTCAAGCAACTAGTAATGTTAGGTATAGGTACAACCTCCTTGGTAACAGAGAAAATTAAGGAAGTTAGTGATCAATGGGTAAAGGATGGCAAACTTAATTCCGAACAAGCCAAATCTTTTGTTGATGATTTCATGTCGCAGCTTAATACTGAGTCTGGAGGAGTTCAAAAACAATTAGAAAGGCAAATCAAAAATATTTTGCAAGATCTCGGAGTACCTCGTCAAGCAGAAATGGATGAATTACGTGGGCGTATTGACCGCTTGGAGCGTCAAATTAGAGATTTAGAAAATAAAAGTTGGCGTTAATTCTAGATATTGCTATTTTAATATCCAGTCAATACTTTTGGTACGGACACAAGCTTGGCTATCGGCTAATATAACAATTGTAAATTAGAATTATATTCATATGTTTTACATCCTTTCGCCACAGGTACAAAGTGTTCTATTTTATACCCATGCCAACATTAGTATCTCTGGATTTTAGACTGTAACCTCTATTTTAAGGACGAATTTGTGATTACATTAAGCTTATTACATCCTCTTCAATCAGTAGCGGTTCAAAGCTGGACTTTTCATAATGAGTCCAGCATTAAAATTGGTCGTGCCACTAATAATGAGGTAGTGTTATACAGTGCGGTTGTTTCTCGCCATCATGTAGAGATAAAAAAAACAGGAGATAATACCTGGGAAGTTGTAAACCTTGGATCTAATGGTACTTATATTGATGGTGAACGTGTTGATCAAGTTCCAGTGGTAGATGGTATGATTTTCCGTTTAGCTACTTCAGGGCCGAAAATTTTGATTAAAATTGAAACTGTTAATCCAGCAGAATTAGATTTAGGTAGTCAAGCAACAAGAATTCCTAGACAACCAAAAGGAGCAAAGGATACTTTAATTAGTTAAGGGTTGGCAGTTTGCACAAGTATCAAGTAAAACAACCACGCTTAGGGCATAAAAGCTAAATTTCCAAGTTACTCAGTTAAAAATCTTTAATTATTTCCTTAATTTCATTAAGATTTAAACAAGAAGATTGAGAATCTACAGCAACTTTTAACCATAAGAGATACTCTACATTACCCGCAGGGCCAGTAATAGGTGAAACTGTAAGACCTTGATATTGCCAACCTATAGACTGTGCAGCTTGCCAAACCTGCCAAATAGCCAAGGCTCTATCTTCGCTCTGGCGCACCACCCCATTTTTACCTACTTTTTCTCGTCCAACTTCAAACTGTGGTTTAACCAAAAGAATCACTTCTTTAGGCAAAGTTAAGAGATTCCATAAAGGTTCGAGGACTTTAGTTAAAGAAATAAAAGATAAATCCAACACTCCCAAATCTGCCATTGAGGAATCACCATATAGCTTATCTGGAGTTAGATAGCGAATATTAGTTCTTTCCTTTAAGATTACGCGATCGCTATTGCGAATATTCCAGGCGACTTGTCCGTAACCTACATCTACACCATATACAAGTTTTGCCCCTGATTGTAATAAGCAGTCGGTAAATCCTCCTGTTGAAATACCTCCATCTAAACAGATTCGATCTTGGACTTCAATCTTAAAAGTTTGCAGGGCTTGATTTAGTTTTTTACCCCCACGAGATACATAGGGTGGTTGTTCTTTAACTTCAATTTGAGCATCGATTTTAACCTCTGTCCCAGGTTTATCTATAATCTCTTGATTTACTTTAACTTTTCCAGCCCTAATCAGACTTTGTGCTAAGGCTCGTGAATCACACAATTCCAGAGTAACTAAAAGTTTATCTAATCGTTGTTTAGTCAATAATCGAATATAAATTAAAATTATATAAATTTAGTGTAAGTATTTATGGGTAAAAAGTAAAACCAGGGCTTACAATTTATTCTCACCATGTAAACCCTGGAGATGTTCGAGAAGTATCTTCAACTATCCTAGATGTTTGTCTATGTTTAAACATCGGTCATTTGACTTAACTCATTAGTGCTGAATCTAGAGAAAAATCCGCAATATGACTTAGATTAATTTAATGTGGAGTATATTATATGTCCGTATAAAATTAGCTGTTAACATTTAACAGGGGTAGTATTGGTCAAACCTATGATTGATCTCAGTTAAGCATAAGCTACAAGCTAAGAGAACTAATAAATTTTCCTAATGGGAACTGATGTGATGATTAAAATTCTACATTTATCTGACATTCACATGGGTAGCGGATTTTCCCACGGTAGGGTTAATCCAGAAACAGGTATTAATACTAGACTTGAAGACTTCATAAATTGTTTACGTATTTGTATAGATAGAGCGATCGCCGAACCTGTAGACTTAGTATTATTTGCTGGAGATGCTTTTCCTGATGCTACTCCTCCCCCTTATGTACATGAAGCCTTTGCAAGTCAGTTTCGACGTTTGGCTGATGCTCAAATTCCAGTAATTTTATTAGTAGGTAATCACGATCAACACTCTCAAGGTAATGGGGGGGCAAGCTTATCTATCTATCGTACCTTAGTTGTTCCTGGATTTATCGTTGGTGATACCATTACTACCCATCGCCTCAACACTCGCAATGGCGAAATTCAAGTTATTACTCTCCCTTGGTTAAATCGTTCTACCTTATTAACTCGTCCTGAAACGGAAGGTTTGGCATTGGCAGAAGTTAATGAGTTACTCATAGAAAGATTGCAGCCAGTTTTAGAAGCAGAAATCCGCCGTAAGGACGCTAGTTTGCCTACGGTTTTATTAGGTCATTTGATGGCAGATAGGGCAAATTTGGGAGCAGAAAAGTTATTAGCTGTGGGCAAAGGTTTTACTATTCCTATTTCCATGTTAATTCGCCCTGAATTGGATTATGTGGCTTTAGGTCATGTTCATAAACATCAAAATCTTAACCCAACTAATGATCCTCCTATTATTTACCCAGGTAGTATTGAACGGGTAGATTTTAGTGAAGAAAAAGAGGATAAGGGTTATATTTTACTGGAAGTTGAACCAGGTAAGGTAAATTGGCAATTTTGTCCGCTTCCTGCGCGTCCTTTTTTAACTATTGAGATTGATGTTTCTAAAGAAGAAGATCCTAATCAAGCTATACTCAACGCCATAGCCAAACAGGATATTACTGATCGTGTGGTGCGTTTAATTTATAAATTGCGCTCAGAACAATTAGATTTAATTAATAATGCTGCTATAGATCGGGTTTTGCAAACTGCCCATAGCTATAGTAGTCGTCCTGAATTAATTAGTCAGTTATCTCGTTCTCGTTTACCAGAATTAGGAGTAGGTAATAGTTTAGACCCTATAGAAGCCCTAACGACCTATTTAAATAACCGAGAGGATCTGCAAGATATTCGTCAAGATCTTTTAAATGCTGCGTCTGTTTTGCTTAATGCTAATTGAGGGAAATAAAAAAAAAGGTAGGAAAACGTTTATTCTACGCACCCCTACCTCAATAATAAAAATGTAAATTTAGACAATTAGTCTAGTAATGATTCCCTACTTTACGATGATGCACTGCGGTTATTCCTTCAGGGTTGGCAACACGTCCTAAATCAACCTGACTGTAGACAATCCAATGATCGCTACATTCCATACGGCTAGATACTCGACATTCTAAGTATGCCAAAGCATCGGTTAGTATAGGTGATCCATTAGCTGCGGTTTGGGTTTTTACCCCTGCAAAACGGTCTGCACCAGGTTTAAATCGTTTGAGGAAGTGTTTCATTAACCCTTGATACTTCCCTTCTTCTAAGATATTTAAAACAAAGCGATCGCCTACCTGCATTAAGGATTCAATTGCCCGATCTTTAGCCACAGCAATAGTTAAGCCTGGTGGTTCAAAACTGGCTTGGGATACCCAGGATGCCAACATCGCACTATTAACATCGCCTTTAGTGGCGGTAATGATATACAATCCTCCACTCAAACGACCTATAGCTTTATCTAAATCGGTGTCAACAGCCTTCATCTGTTTGACTAATTCTTCACGGGTGAGTAATTGTCCTAAATCTGTTCCCGATTCTTCGCATAATTGATAATCTGCTTCAGTTGGGGTGTCTTTGATTTTTATGACGGGGAAGGCTGGTTTTAACCCTGCTTCACGAAATTTAGCCAGCAAGGGATCTATCGGTTCATCATCATCACCATAGGACTCAAACAGTCCAATTAGTTGTTTCTCCTTGGCTACTGCTAATACTGTTCCTAAGTTGCTAGTAATTTCTTCTTGGTTTTTTCCCGCCAGTGGAGGCATTCCTAAGACAATACCTACAGATCGATTTACTATTTCATGGACTTCGGTATTATCTGCCGATCGCAAATCAACCATTTCTACATTGATGCCAGTTTTGGTAATCCCTCTAGCTATAACTTGGGACAAGCGATCGCTATATCCATAATCTGAAATGTAAAAAACAGCTACACTTTTATCTGCTTTGGTTTGGGATTCACTCCAGTGACGATAGCGACCTAGTAGTTCTTGTATGTTATAACGTAATAGGGGCCCATGTCCATTAGCCACAACATTGATATCTCCTAACTGATCCATTCTCTTCATTGCTGAAAGTACGGATCGTGCATTAGGGGCCATCAAACAGTCATAGTAGAAACGATAGTCTTTATCGATCGCTTTTAAATCTTCGTCATAGGTTGCATCTGAGCAATAGTGCATCCCAAAGGCATCGCAGGTAAATAGTATCCCTGTTTGATGATCGTAACTGAAAATGGTATCTGGCCAATGTAAATTGGGAGCGTTGACAAACTCAATTATATGACCTTGACCTAAATCGATTGTTTCACCATTTTTTACTATTTGCTGTTTAAAGGGTTTATGTACTAAATCTTCTAAAAACTTAATTGCCATTTTGGATGCAACTACTGTTGCTTGAGGCGCAAGTTCTAGAAAATCTTTTACTAAACCACTATGATCTGGTTCTGTATGACTAACGATTAGATAATCGATTGTTTGGGGGTCAATTAGACCTTTTAATGTATCAAGATATAATTGGCGAAACTTGGCATGGGAAGTATCAACCAAAGCAATTTTATCTGCACGAATTAAATAGGAATTGTATGTTGTCCCATTTTGCAAACCAAATTCAATATCAAAGCGATCGCGATCCCAGTCTAAAGAACGAATTACTGTAGTATCGTCAGTTATCGCTTCGGTTTGAACGGTTAACCTTGGTTGGGTTTTAATTGGTGTTGCGACCATGTACCCTCTTTTTATTTTTATTAAGTTTCTTATACTATTTTTATTGTGCCACGACTTCTAATTCTGTTGGCATCTATTTAAATCTTTTTATTTAAGGTCTGGATATGCTCTTTTATCTATCAATTGTATAGAGTAAATATGTAGACAATAAATATTAAATATTGACCGATAACTGCTCCTTAGTTGCTGATAAGCGTTCGTTTTGCCAAAATTTTAATATCTGTTGACTGGTTTGTTCTGGAAAAAAGTAATGGAAAAAATGGTGTCCTAAAGGGTTGATCCAAATAGTATCTTCTGGTTTCAAACATTCAGACCATCGACCCAATTCAAAGCGATCGACTATGCCATCATTTTCACTCCCACAAACCATTAAAGGCATAGACACTCCACCAACATCAATAGTAGCTGGTTGAAACAAAGAATGAGATGTGGGCGCATTTAGCAGATCTTTTTGCAGGATTTTAACTAGTTTTAAAGTGTTGGCTCTATCTTGCTCTCCGAACATCATTTGTACTAAGCGAGATAATATTATTTCCTGACTGCAAGGTAATAATTTTCGCATTTGATAGTAATGTGCCTGCCAATCACATCCAGGATTATATCCCACTGCTAATAAGGTTAAGGATTTAACTTTATCGGGGTAACGACGCGCATACAGTAAGCTTAATATTCCCCCTACACCATGACCTATTAAATCAACTGCTTGAGAATTAGAACTTAAGTAATCATTAAGTAAATCTAGGGCAATATCTATAGAACTCGCCTCATCTTGCTCTTGCTGGTACTCCCAATAGGTTAAAGGTATTTGTTGTGAAATACTGCGTATTATTCTACTTTCAAAATGTTTAAAATTAGGATTAGCGTTGATCCAAACTGGTTTGATTGATTGAGACATGATATTTATATGTGTTGCAACTTTGAATAAGAAAAAGGGAGAAGTGCATAATTAACATGGCTTCTTTGTTTAATTAATTACTTCCCCCACCCTTTAGGAGAGGAGAACCCCCAAACTTTTAAAAACTTGAAATAAGAAAAAAGGAAAAAGTAAAAGAGTTTTATGGCTCATTATTTGGATCAGGGCAGTTATTAATATAGATAGTCTGATCCCTCAGTTACTTTTCCCCACCTTTTAGGAGAGGAGAACTCCTAAACTTTTAAAGACCAAATTCAGATTTAAGTTGTATCGTCCATTCCTGAATTCGGCTATCTGTTAATTCTGGTTGGTTATCCTCGTCTAAAGCTAAACCTACAAACTGACCATTTTTCTCTGCTTTTGATGCGTCGTGTTCATATCCATCTGTAGACCAATGACCAACCGTAATTCCTCCAAGACTGGAAATTTTTTCTTCTAGAATTCCCATAGCGTCTTGAAAATTATCTGCATAACCTATCTGATCTCCAGTCCCAAAATAAGCTACTTTTTTACCTGTGAAATCGATATTGTCTAATTCATCGTCATAAAATCCTTCCCAATCACTTTGTAGTTCCCCAACATCCCAAGTGGGGCAACCAATGATTAGATAGTCATAATCGGCAAATTCTTCCGCAACCTCGTTAATTTCGTGTAATCTTACAACATCCTCACCACCCAAAGCAGCTTGAATTGCTTCTGCTACTGTTTCTGTTTTACCTGTAGTCGAACCGTAAAAAAGACCAACTTTTGCCATCGTTCTATCTTCCTATTGATTGTTTGATAAGGGTTTTCGTTGTTTATAGTTTTAAGATAAGTTTTGCTTGTTGCTAATAGTTTTAAATAAACTTCTAGTGCTTGATTCTTTTGATATTTAAGAGTTCTTGAGTAAAAGGGTTAATTGATAGTTGCTCAAACCCCTTTACTCGTGCCTATATTATACCCTTGTGGTACGGCGTGACGGAAGCCACGGGATTTCACATCCCGATCTGCGCGTCACTTAAAGTGTGAGTCGTTCACTTTTTGCTATCTTACATTTAATGATATTTATTTGCAATAACTAATAAAATTTTTTTTAATCCCTACCCTGGTTTTACCTCCCAAAAGCAATCAGAAACATCGGTGATAATTGAGCAAAGGTAGTTTAGCCTAGATTTTAATTCCTGCAAAGATATTTTGCTATCCATCAAAAGCGATCGCCTTGGATAGAGCTACATAGTTGAGAATTGAGTAATTATTAAGTTTTTTAACTGAACTAGTTGCTAATTTATTTCAATAAGTCAAAATAAAACTTGCTGCTAGCTTATTGATAATTATTACTAACAACTGCGAATAAGACATTTAAGTTATAGGAGGTTACATTTTGCAAACATACGGTAAACCCCAAGTTAAATATGATTGGTGGGCAGGAAATGTTCGTTTTGCCAATTTATCTGGGTTATTTATTGCTGCCCATGTAGCTCAAGCAACATTAAAAGTTTTTTGAGCAAGATCATAATCTGCGTTAGATATTTGCCAATTCTCAAGCAGGTGCGCCCGTAGTCAGCACAACCCAGGCAGCACCAGAAACAGCCTGTATTCGTGTTCTCATTTACAGCTTAGTGTAAGTAGTTTGCATTAAGCTTTCTTGGTTTTATTTACCTTCTTGCTAATCACCCTAATTTTCTCAGGATATAGACTACATAAATAGACCTATACACAATAATACAGAAAAATAATTATTAATGGATAGAAGAGCAATTAGTTAATTTAGTGCGTATGGGCAATGCCCCAGGTTGATCGGCAGATTTGAGGATAATTTACTTTTTAAGTTATATAACCCACGCCTAAATAAAATCATCTTATTATCGAATTTCCTTTTAACCCGTACAACAAATCTAATAATTACGCTCGTTTACTCAAGGGAAAAAAATTCTTATAAGAATGAGAAATAGTTTGTATAATTGCTTGGCGATAAAGCTGGGTAATTTCTTGCCAACTAAAACGTTGAGCATTTTGTTGTGGTGGTTGCCATTCCCAATATTTTTCTAACGCCAGTTGTAGTGACTGGGCATAAATATCTAAATTACTGACATCGCAAGTTATACCCCCTTCACCAATTAAATAACGACGAACAGGAACATCTGTTGTTACTACAGGTAAACCGCAAGCCATCGCTTCAATATAATTGAGTCCACGAGGTTCTTCGATTGAAGCTAAGGTAAAGACATTAGCACTACGATAAACTTGAGGCATTTGAGCATAGGCAAAAGATCTAATCTGAAATCGTTGTGAACCCAATAAGCGATCGCCCATAGCTTGGAAATAATCGCGATCAATACCATTGCCACAAATTAACAGGCTAACATTAGGCAGACGAGATACTGCTTCGATAGTTAATTCTATTCTTTCATTTCCTTGACGAGTTAAAGGCGCAACACAAAGTACGGTGGGTTGAGGTAAGCCTGTCAACATTACTTTACCTGTAGGGGTAAATTCAGACAGATCAATACCATAGGGAATAACATTGACTGGTTGTTGTGGATTTATTTGGGTAACATATTTAGCTACTTCAGGATTAAGGACAATCAAGCGATCGGGTTTAAGAGCCAGATTACTTTTAAGATATTTCCCCCCTTGCAAGAGACTGTTATGCTCTGTAAATAGGATAGGCGTACCTTTAAGCGCGCGCACACAAGTAGCAACAAATAAACCGCCATAGTCGTTTTGAGGAAAAATTAAATTTGCTGGATGCTTGAGTAGATAGGCAACACAAGGTAAGAAGCTAGTTAAATGTTCGATCGCCATTTCAGGACGATTAAACCACTTTTGCAGCAAGCGAGAAATCAAGGGATTACTAATTAAGTCTGAAGCATCACTACGACTAATAGATTTAATTGGACGACTAAAAGAACCACATTCAGCACCGCTTAGTAATTCTACTTCAAAATAATTATCTAATCGACGGGCTAGTTCTATGGCAAAATTTTCTGAATTACCATTCCAATTAACTCCTGCGCTAGGATGAATTAAGACTAATTTGTACACTGCTTGCTCCTTTTTTCTTTAAGTTTGAATCGTTTTGATAGGGTGTTTAACGATACTTAATAGGTTTTTTGGTGATAATTTTTCGCCTGATCATAGGCATTAAGATAATTTAAATCAATATTTCCTATGGGCTTATTATGCTTTTATCAGTAATCTAATTGATTTTTCTGCTAACTCGTAATATTTCGACTTGATATTTTAAATACCCACTATAATTTTTTCTGATTAGAAGAAATAATAAAATCTTTGCTACACCCATAGAAAATTATTTATCCTGTAATTAGTAACAGTTCATTAGTATTTATCAATAAGCAATAGGGAACTATTTCGCTTCAAAATATTAAAAATAAAGCGAATCTATTGAGCAACCCAATAATTAGTTCTCAAACCTGTTTTAAATAGACTTTTTTTTAGTTAATCGCCAATCAATCAGTAACAGATGCCAAAATAAAATCAATACAGTATAAACAACCAAGTAAAACAAAATAACAAGATAAATTACGTGAAAATATCTAAGAAAAAACACGTAAATAATTGGCATACACAATAATAATCGCTCAAAATGCAATTGGCAACGTTGAGATTAAATCAGTAAAATTACTTAGGCAAAATATTAGCAATTTTACATAAATTCTTAATTTTTCTTGCTTGCCTTTTACACCAATACCTGATGGCTAACTAACATGACAAATTGTTTGAGTAACAACTAGGTGATCATTAAGTAAGATGTTGAGGGAAAATGAACTATGAGAACTAATACAGTCAGATGAACAAAGCTATATACCGCATTTTAGACGCTAATTTAGATCGAGCCAGAGAGGGACTAAGAATTATTGAAGAATGGTGTCGTCTGGGTTTAAATGATCAATCATTAGCCGAACAATGCAAGCAATTACGCCAAGAATTAGCCCAGTGGCATAGTTGGGAATTACGCCAAGCTAGAGATACACCTGGAGATGTGGGGACAGAATTATCCCATCCCCAAGAAGAAAAAAGAGAAAACATAGAACAGTTGTTGCAAGCTAACTTATGTCGAACTCAAGAAGCCTTAAGAGTGCTGGAAGAATACAGTAAGCTTTATGATCCAAACATGGCAGCAGTTTGTAAACAATTGCGTTATCAAGTTTATACCTTAGAAAGTAATTTATTTCAGAATTACCGTCATCAACAGCTACACCTAAGCCCTTTATATTTAATCACTTCTCCTGTTCCAGAAATAATAAAAGTTGTAGAAGCAGCCTTAAAAGGTGGAGTAGGGTTAGTACAATATCGAGATAAAGAATCAAAAGATTGCGATCGCCTGGAAAAAGCTTATCAATTATGTCAATTATGTCACCGTTATAACGCTCTATTTATCGTCAATGATCGGGTAGATATAGCATTAGCCACAGAAGCAGACGGTGTACATTTAGGACAACAAGATGCACCAGTAAGCTTTGCACGGGAAGTTTTAGGTAATAATAAAATCGTTGGTCGATCAACTACCAATAAACAAGAATTACATAAAGCGATCGCTGAAAAAGCAGATTACGTTGGAGTAGGGCCCTTTTTTGAAACACCCACTAAACCTGGAAAAGCAGCAGCTAGTGAGGAATATATCGAATATGTGACAACCAAATGCCCTATACCTTGGTTTGCCATTGGTGGTATTGATCTAGATAATCTTAATGGAGTTCTAACTAAAGGCGCACAACGGGTAGCAGTAGTTCGCGCTATCATGCAAGCAGATCAACCAACTCAAGTTACTCGTCAATTTTTAGCTCAATTAACAAGACGGTAATTACGCCCTTGTTTGCGATATCCATGTTCAATACAACTAATACAATAAATATAAAAGTTAATGGTGACAATTATACCTGTGTTGCCTCAATCTCTTTGCCACAGCTATTAGAACAATTACAACTTAATCCGCGTTTGCTTGCTGTCGAATATAATGGCGAAATTTTACATCGTCAATATTGGGCAGATACCCAGATGCAGGCAGGCGATCGCTTAGAGATTGTCACCATTGTGGGTGGGGGTTAATCTTACTAGTATGAATAAAGATAATTAAACAAAATGTATAAAGTAATAAAAATGATGTTGAAACGTAAATTTTGGTTGCAATCAGTTCTTTCTGTGGGATTAGTGGGAGTTCTATTACTCGGTAATGCTAGCAGTGCTTTAGCAGCCCGTACAGGGGGAAGAATTGGCGGTGGTTCATTCCGTTCTTCACCTAGCTATTCCACTCCCCGTGGTGGTGGATATTCTTCTCCAGGGTATGGTTACGGTGGTGGTTACGGTGGTGGTTACGGTGGTGGTGGTTTTGGATTTCCTTTTCTACTACCCTTTGTTGGTTTTGGAGGCGTTGGGGGGATATTTTCTATCCTCGTATTTATTGCTATTGCTAACTTTTTAGTACGTAGTTTTAATAATGCAGGAGTTGGTGGTGGTGAGCTTGGTTATGAAAACTCATCTCAAGTAGCTGTAGCACAGGTACAAGTTGGGTTATTGGCTAATGCTCGCGAATTGCAACCCGAATTAAACCGTTTAGCTTTGACTGCTGATACAAGCTCCGCCTCGGGTAGAGCAACTGTGGTTCAAGAAGCAACCTTAGCTCTTTTACGCCATCCTGAGTATTGGGTATATGGAGCAACAGAATCACAAAAAACAGATATTAATACCGCCGAAGCTAGATTTAATCAGTTATCTTTAACCGAACGTAGTAAATTTAGCGAAGAAACCTTAACTAATGTTGATAGCGTAATCAATAGTGCTAAACAAAAAACATTAGGTGGAAGTTCTGCAACGGGAGCAATTCAACTGAGCGATAATAATCCAGGGGAATATATTGTAGCTACAGTAATTGTAGGGGTGATAGGTAGCTTAAATTTACCTCAAATAAATAACCCTGATGATTTACGTCAGGCACTGCAACAAGTAGGTAGTGTAGGTAGCGATCGCTTACTCGCTGTAGAAATCCTTTGGACACCTCAAGCAGATGGTGACACCCTCTCTTCGGATGATATTATGGCTTACTATCCTAATTTAAAACTTGTGTAGAAAATTAAGCAGATGAGATTCCTATTAATAGCTTGTCTTTTGATAGAGAATTTCATCTGTATCAATGGTTAGATCCTGATTTAACCAAACCAAAGAAATTGACTGCACAACACCACAACTCATAGAAACTAAGGAAAAACTGCGTTTAACGTTATCAGAAGTTTTTACCACACGAGGCACACAAGCTGCATTCAAATAAACAGTTTCATTTACAACCTCAATGATATTTCTGCGCTTTCGGGTAGGATACTTGAGGTTGTGGTGCATATGCCCAAAAGTTACTAAAGGTATGGATTTTCCCAGATCATTAATCGATGCGATCGCACTGGCAAAATCAGGATCGCCATAGTCCCCTCCCTCCATCTTCCAGTCTCGACCACAAATAGCTTCAGGTTGCGCACCTAAGCCGAATGGGCCATTATGACCAATTAAGATTACCGTATTATATGTAGTATTTTGAGCAGATCTAACAATTTGAGCCGTAGATTCCTCAAAACTATTAACTTGATAGCGATCGCCGTAAAATTTACTATTGCGCCAAGTTAAACCCCCCCAACTAAAAGGACGACTACCGACTACAGATAAATTTAGTTGTGGAAAATTCTGCGCCGAAAAGCCTACATGAGCTTCACCCAGTAGATCTAATTGTTGCTGTACTCGATCTTCTTTGGTTTGATCATAAGGAGCTTTGGATCTTCCCCAAGACGATGCACTATACCAAGCATCATGATTACCCAATATTACTGCTTTAGGTAACTTAACTGCTGCCACCTGACTTACTATATCTACCGCTTCGTTACCAAAATCCCCGACAAATAAAACTAAATCAACACCAAGATGTTCTAGTGCTATTTGATCTTGGTAATCCCATAAATTATGAACATCTCCAATTACGGCGATCGTAATTTGTTCTTTGATTTGCGTCATTGAGTTTATCTGTCAATTATTAATTATAGGTATTAGCTTTTAGTTTATATACCCACGTAGATATCTTAACTAACTTTTGACTGATAACTTTTGAGCGATACTACATTGCGCCACTGTTTTTCTGAAAAACAATTAAAACTGTCTTAAAAATTAATCTAAGATCGTATTGTAAGCTCCAATTATGCTGATATCGTAAATCTAACTTAATAACATCTTCAAAATTACGTACTTGAGAACGACCATTTACTTGCCATTCTCCAGTCATTCCAGGTTTAACATTTAATCTTTGCCACTCTGGTATTTGATACGTTTCTACTTCTTCAGGAGTGGGAGGACGAGTACCGACTAAACTCATATCACCCTTAAGGACATTCCAAAATTGAGGTAGTTCATCTAGACTAGTACGGCGCAAAAAATGACCAATCTTAGTAATACGTGGATCGTTATCATTTTTAAAAAAAGCCCCAGTCGCTTGATTCTCCACTTGTTTTTTCATCTCCTCGGCATTGGAATACATAGAGCGAAATTTCCAAATTAAGAACTTCTTACCCATCCAACCACAGCGCGTTTGATGAAATAATACTTTACCAGGACTATCCAACTTTATGGCGATCGCTAGGGGAATAAAAATAATACCCGTTAAAATTAAACCAATTATTGCCCCAACAATATCTATTTGTCTTTTAATAATGGATTTAACGGAAGGATGAGTTTCGGGGAATTCTTTATAAGATCCATGATCTTTGGCGGATCTAATATTTAGTAGATCGACTAATCCAGTCATAGATAAAGTTGCCATAACTGGAGGCTGAACTGATTCTAAGATCAATTCTATATTTTGTTCCTTACTTGATTTGAAATTAGAAATTAATGCACCAATTCCACTACTATCAATAAACTTAGTTTTACTAAAGTCAAGAACTATACATTGATGAGAAATATTTTGTTGTAATAATCTAGTAACAGTTTGCTTAAAGACAATGGCTTCTAAAACTGTTAGTCGCTCTGGTAACTCTACAATCGGGTTGTCCTGATAGAAGGACAAGGGAAACCGGACATCCGGCGTCTCGTCAATCATTAATAATTCTCAATTTTAGTTAACAGTAATTATATATTTTTTTAAATTTAATTTTACACTTACCGTCTTAATTTGTATCCCAAAATTTAATATTAAATATAATAATTGTGGGGTAAAACCTACGCTCTATAATCAAAAGTGTTGTTTAGTTGTACTAAATGTCTTAGTGTTTTCTAATTTTTATCCGTAAAAACACTGATTTTTTATTAGCGTAAGTTTATGTTTAATTTAACTTTAAATCTAGTTTAAAGTCTATTTTCGCCTCTGCCAATTGGCTCTCTACCTTCTTGAGTTCTTGCTTTATCCCTAGAAGCATTACGGCGTAAGGCTTGAAGGCGTTCTTCATATTTTTTGCGCTGGCGACGACTTGGAGTCATTTCAATCAAAGTTTTTAAAGCACTACCAAGACTCTTATAGGCGTTGGGTAAAGAATAACCAAAACGAGTAGCTAAAGCGATCGCTTTTTGATCAGCTTCGATGGCTTCAGTAATAGTTTTTTCACTACTATTTTTTTGCCATAAGCGATAACCTGAAATACCGCATAAGGAGAGGGCTAACAAAAGTAATAAACCGTCTTGTACCCACAATTCACCAACAGCACCACCCAGCCCTATGGCTAAAGCTGCCATTTCCCAACCTTCTTTAGGAATTGTATCGCTTTGTACCCTTGCTACTTCATGCCAAAATAGTAGATTACGTTGATCTATAGCGAGATTATCCCATTTGGCTAAATCAATCTGTATTTCAATCTCATCCTTACCAATTTCCTCACTACGAATCAAAGGCGGATTAACTTCTGTCGAACCTTCCACAATTACCCAGCTTTGTAATTCTGGTGGTAACAAAGTTTTTAAACGGCGCAATTCGTTAATTTCAGCCCTAGCAGAAGAAGTGGCGTAACTCATAGGATTAATAAATTAATGCTCAGGTGATTAATTTTAAAGTTTATTTATTTTATTATCATATCCAAATTTATTCACTGATTATAAATGCTTGGGTTCTGGTAAATTCCCAGATAAACTTAAGACTTGGTAAATATTTTTTTAAATTAGGAATGAATCTACTATGTTTGGGCAAAGCAAAAGATATTTAACATATGCTTGGTGTTTAAGTATTGGCATCATCTTAAGTATCATTTTGTCTGTTTTTCACCACGATCTAGCTATAGCAGCTTCTAAAGATATTCTCACCTCAGAAGTAGCGAAAAGCACATCTGATGTAACTTTACTCCAAGCGATCGTTTTAGGTTTTGTTCAAGGGGCGACGGAATTTATCCCTATTAGTAGTACTGCTCATCTTAAAGCCGTACCTATATTCTTAGGTTGGGGAGATCCTGGGGTTTCCTTTTCCGCGATGATCCAATTAGGGAGTATTGCTGCGGTTATTTCTTATTTTCGTTCAGACTTAGCCAAAATTTTGACAGGAATGATTAAAGCAATTCGTAACTCTAATTATCAGTCGCAGGATTTTTGGTTAGCGGTAGGTATTGGATTAGGTTCTATTCCGATTATCATCTTCGGTTTAATTTTAACAATTTTTGAGCCAGCTTTCTATGAAAATACTTTAAGAAGTATGCCGTCGATCGCGATCGTTTCTATTGTCATGGCATTATTATTAGCCTTGGCAGAATATGTAGGTAGTCAAAAGCGCAATTTTGAAGATTTAACAGCAAAAGATGGAATTTTAATCGGTTTAGCTCAAGCATTGGCGATTATACCAGGTGTATCTCGTTCAGGCTCGACTATGACCGCCAGTTTATTTAATAATATAGATCGCGCCTCAGCAGCAAGATTTTCTTTCCTTTTAGGAATACCAGCGATTTCAATTGCAGGCTTAGTTGGCTTGAAAGATTTAGTTGATCATGGTGCAGGTTCTGGAGGATATTTACCATTAATTGCGGGTTTAATTTCCTCAGCCGTCTTTTCCTATCTAGCGATCGCTTGGTTACTAAAATTCTTGCAAAGAAGAAGCACTTGGGTCTTTGTTTGGTATAGATTAGGATTTGGGGTGTTTATTTTAGTTTCCTTAGCTTTGGGTTGGATTAAAAGTTAATTATGAGTTTAAGTACTATTCAACCAGCCAAAATTAGTAGAGTATTACCAGATTCAATAGCTGAAGAAGTTGGCTTTGAACCTGGAGATGCGATTATATCTATTAATCAAACTCGTCCACGGGATTTAATAGATTATCGTTTTCTTTGTAGTGATGAATATTTAGAATTGGAAGTTTTAGACGCTTTTGGAGAAACTCATCAGATAGAAATTGAGAAAGACTACGATGATGATCTGGGGTTGGAATTTGAAACGGCTTTATTTGATGGTTTAATTCAATGTAATAATCATTGCCCTTTTTGTTTTATCGATCAACAACCCCCTGGTAAAAGAGAAAGTCTTTACTATAAAGATGATGATTATCGTCTAAGTTTTCTTTATGGAAGCTATCTAACTTTAACTAATCTTACTGATAAAGAATGGCAAAGAATAGAACAGATGCGCCTATCGCCCCTATACGTATCTGTACACGCTACTGAAGCCGATATTAGAACTCGTTTGTTGAAAAATCAACGTGCAGGACTAATTATGTCCCAGTTTCAATGGTTTAAGACAAGACGCTTACAAATACACGCCCAAGTAGTAGTATGTCCTGGAATTAATGACGGCGAACATTTAACCAGGACTCTTTTAGATTTAGCTTCCTTTCATGAGGGAGATATTCCTACTGTAGCTTCGGCTGCGGTTGTACCTGTTGGCTTAACTAAATTTCGTCCTCAAGAAGATGAATTGATTCCTGTAACTCCAGCTAAAGCCTTAGAAGTTATTCAGCAAGTACAACAACTACAAACACAATTCAAACAACGCTTTGGTAGTAACTTTGCTTGGTTAGCAGATGAATGGTTTCTCATCGCCAGGGAAGATGTACCCCCAGAATCTCACTATGAAGATTATCCCCAAATAGGTAATGGTGTAGGATCTATCCGTCTATTCCTTAAAGAATTTCAAGCCACAGCAGCAAAACTATTACCCCAGGCGATCGATCCGCCTCGTAGTTTCACTTGGGTAGTAGGTAATGCTGTAGAACAAGCTTTTCAACCCCTACTTAAGCAGCTAAACTCTGTTTCGGGGCTAGAAATTAACTTAGTTGCTTTAAATAGCCAATATTGGGGACAGGAAATTACTGTTACAGGCTTGCTAACAGGACAAGATTTACTCGCAGGTTTATCAGGAAAAGAATTAGGAGAAGGAATATTACTACCTTCCCTGATGCTAAAACATGATGACACTAAATTTCTCGATGATTTAACTGTCGCTGATGTTAGTCAACAGTTATCTACGGTGATTTTTACTGTAAGTAATGTCCAAGAATTAATTAGTGTGTTAGTTGAGGGAAATAAAGCTATATAGATTGCTTAAAACTCATAACTTTCAAGGTTTTCAGGCGATAACTTACGTAAAATTGGCACGGCGCGATCGCTCAACCCTCCCAAATCTTCAACTAAAACTAAATACTTATCTGCATTTAAATAATCACGGTAGGGAACAGTATTAGCCCTAGTGTCAATTGCCCATCCAACACCCCCGCCGACAAAAATACTACCCATTGCACCCCCAATAGCACCTAAAATCCCTCCTAAAATATGATTACCAGGTTCTCCAGCCCAATCAAAAGTATCTAAGCCTGTGATTAAATTAAACACATAGCCCCCAAAAAAACCAAAAGGGACTAACCAATAGGACATAAATATTGCTTTTTTTCTCGTCTGAGTGGCAGGATCTAATAGACCAAGTTCATCAGCAGTTTTATAACCCTTACCAGCGATCGCGATTTTCTCTAAAGGTATGCCTCCTTTTTCTAACGCTGTATAAGCTTCTTCTGCTTGTATACGATCAGGTAAAACAGCAATTAGATAATTCATTACTTAAGCTCTTTATCAAACAAAAGGTATTAATAAATACTATCCTAGTCACTGGTGTAACTGATGATAAATTATGTATCTCATGCACAGACTTTTAGCTGTTATATTAAATCCTGTTTAGATACGCTATTTAAAAGTTGAGGTAAGGCATTAGGCACGCTTACACGCTTACACGCTTGGTTTTAAACTAATTAAAACTACAGATTGATCTTATGTTTTAGTAATCGGATTTCATATTAGCTATGACGCGCAGCTAATCCGTGTTTGATAGCTATTAGCTTCTCCTGACTCCTACTACCTACTACCTCCTGACTCCTGACTTCTTGGTGCATTCGCTCTTTGATGGAAACCAACAAGTTAGCACAGCACCGCTCCTGACTCCTGTCTCCTGTCTCCTTACTTATATCTCAATCAAAGTTTTAAGCCATGAATCAATGGAATGTTGAGCTTTATCAAGAAAAACATAGTTATGTCTGGGAATATGGTTCAGAAATCATACAGATGCTTGATTCTAAAGCAGGAGAATATATTTTAGACTTAGGCTGTGGGACAGGAGAATTAACAGCAACAATTGCAGCCACAGGGGCGAAAGTTATAGGTTTAGATGTGGCAGAAAGTGCGATCGCCCGATGTCGTCAACAATATCCCCAGCTAGAATTTATAATTGCCAATGGAAGGGATTTTAATTATCCAGAGGTATTTGATGGGGTTTTTTCTAATGCAGCTTTACATTGGATGCAGCCAGCAGCAGATGTCGCGCGATGTATCTATCAATGCCTTAAACCAGGTGGGCGTTTGGTTGCGGAATTTGGCGGGAAAGGGAATGTAGCGCAAATAGTTAATGCAATTAATCAGGTTATGCCTCAATCTAATTATAATCCTTGGTATTTTCCTAGTATTGGCGAATATAGCACCCTGCTAGAACAAATAGGGTTTGAGGTAAACTACGCTGCTTTGTTTCCTCGTCCAACAAAATTAATAGGAGATGCACGAATGCAAAACTGGATTGAAATGTTTGCAGGCGATCGCTTAAGATGTTTATCTACAGATGAGCAATTAAGAATAATAAAAGAAATAGAATCAATATTACGCCCTGATCTCTATAGTGATGGCAATTGGTGGGCTGATTACAAAAGACTTCAAATTGTCGCGAAAAAACCTGGTGGATAATTACCTACCTACTACCTCCTACCTACTACAATTAGCTCTAAGCAATACGCTCTAAGCTCTAGGCTTCTCACTCCTACCTAAACCCCTACTACCTAAACCCCTACTACCTACTAACCCCTACCTCCTACCTCCTACCTCCTACCTAAACCCCTACTACCTACTACCCCCTCTCCTGTCTCCTGTCTCCTGACTCCTGACTCCTGACTCCTTGTCTCCTGTCTCCTAATCAAATATAGTCACTCTTCAAGAGCATTATTAGATATGATTCAAGAAATTCCTATAGAACAAATAATGTCAGCAAATATTTTATATCAAACGACGGTAGAAGAATTAATTGCGATCGCTAATTGGATCGGTAGTAAAGGTTGGTGTCCTGCTACGGGGGGTAATTTTTCTGCCAGGCTGGATCAGCATTTGAGTTTAGTTACTGCTTCAGGAGTAGACAAGGCTAATTTACAGCCAGATGATTTTTTAGTTGTAAAATCTACAGGAGAAGTGGATTCTGGAGATAAACGACCATCGGCAGAAACCTTATTACATACAACTTTATATAGTTTGTCTACGGATATCGGTGCAGTGTTACATACCCATACTGTGGCTGCGACAGTATTATCCAATCAAACCCAGGCTGATCATTTAATTATCCAGGGTTACGAAATGCAAAAGGCTTTAAATCAGGTAACTACCCATGAGGCGACAGTAAACTTGCCAATATTAGATAATAATCAAGACATGAACCAATTAGCCGTAAAATTAAAGCAGCGTTGGCAGTCTGAAATATTTCAGTATGGCTTTTTAGTTAGAGGACATGGGTTATATGCTTGGGGGGAAAATCTACGACAAGCCCAACGTCATCTAGAAGGTTTAGAGTTTTTGTTAAGTTGCGAACTTAATCGTATGTTGTTGGAGGTACGTTTTGCCAATTAAAGCGATTGTTACGGATATTGAGGGAACAACTTCTGATATTGATTTTGTCCATCAAGTTTTATTTCCCTATGCTGCTAAAGCCCTGGGGGACTATCTGCGTCAAAACCAGCAACAAGAGGAAATAGCTACAATTATTGACCAGGTGAAGGCAGAAATTCAACAACCAGATGCAGATTTAGAGGTAGTTATTACTACTTTATTGGATTGGATTGCTAGAGATCAAAAAATTACCCCGCTTAAAACTTTGCAGGGCTATATTTGGGAAACTGGGTTTAAAAATAAAGACTTTCAGGGACATCTTTATCAGGATGCCTATGATAATCTTAAGCAATGGCAACAAGCAGGGATTAAACTTTATGTCTTTTCTTCAGGCTCAGTTAAGGCGCAAAAGTTACTCTTTGGCTATAGTCAGTATGGAGATTTAACCTATTTATTTGAGGGTTATTTCGATACTCAGATCGGCGGTAAAAAAACCGTAGAAGCATATCAAAATATTGCCAAAGCGATCGCTCTTGCACCTGAAGAAATCTTATTTTTATCCGATGTGATTGCTGAATTAGACGCTGCTAAAACAGCAGGATATCACACCAAACTTTTAGACCGAGGGCAAAGTTATCAAAATGAACCTGGGCATAATATAGTTAAAGATTTCGATGCTATCAAGCTCAATTAGTCACGTTGTACTTGAGCAAAGATTTCCGCTAATATCTCACCTGCGCCTTGTTCTCTTAACCTGTGTGCTAGATCGATACCTAATTGTTCACAGTTTTGTTGTTCACCACTTATAGTATCTTTAATCAGTCTTTGACCATCAAGACTGGCTACCATACCTGTAAGAGTTAGATGTCCAGCTTCAATCTTAGTATTAACACCAATGGGAACTTGACATCCCCCTTCCAATTCCCTTAAAAAGGATCTTTCCGCTAAAGTGCGATCGCGACTATCAACATCTTCTAATACTTTTAAAAGATCTAATATTGCACTATCTCCAGCCCTACATTCAATACCCAACGCCCCTTGTCCCACAGCATGGAGGGAAACATCAGCAGAAATAACCTGATGAATGCGATCGCTCATTCCTAATCTTTGTAACCCTGCTACCGCTAAAATAATGCCATCATATTCTCCCGCGTCCAGTTTGGCTAAACGAGTATTAACATTACCGCGAATATCTTTAAATTCTAAATGGGGATAATGATGACGTAACTGCGCTAAACGTCTGAGGGAAGATGTCCCAATAATTGAACCTGGGGGTAGGGTTTCTAATTTGTGTTCTTGGTTTTTTTCATTTACCACTAAAGCATCCGCAGGATCTACTCTTTTTGTTACGCAACCTAACATTAAACCTTCAGGTAAATTAGTTGGTAAATCTTTGAGGGAATGCACAGCAAAATCTGTTGTATTATTGAGCATCCCTACTTCTAATTCTTTGGTAAATAAACCTTTGTCTCCAATTTTGGCTAGGGGAACATCTAAAATCTTATCCCCTTGAGTACTCATCTTTTCCACCTCAAAGTCAATATTAGGGAAATGCTTTTCTAATTCCGCTTTTACCCAATATGTTTGTACTAAAGCCAGTTGACTTTTGCGTGTGCCGATCCGAACAGTACGATTATCAGTTTCAATGTTAGATGTTGTGGATGTCATAGTAAGTATCTTAAGAAAATCTAATATAATCACCCGATCTAGGGTATCGCAGTTCTTGAAGTGTATTAATTAATTTTTGTTTGTTTTTTTCCTTAAGATCTTACTTTACAGGAAAACCCCTTCAGAGTCTGATAACATTTTTACTGTTATCGTTTTTCAATAAACCCTGATGGACATTGAAGTTGACCATTATCTAATTTTATAGTTGGCAAGGCAGATTTTGTTAATTTTTGACTTTCACAAACTATTGATTGATAAGAGTCATTGAAATAATATATTCCACCGATATAACTTTTAAGATTATTTAAATTGGAAGTCGCCACTACTTGAGCTTGTTTACCATTCTCTAAAAGTTGAATTTGATAATTATAGTAATTATTGGAAGGTGAGAAGTTTAACTCCCTTTTATTGTTAGCAAACTTTGAATTTTCAAAATAATAGGCTTGTTGTTCTCTATTTATTCTACCGACAGTATTTAAGGCATCTTTTTCAATAATAGATAGTGCAACTTGAAATCCTGTTGGACATTGAAGCTCACCATCAACTAATTTAATTGTACCAGAGGGAGAATTTGTAATTTTTTGACTTTCACAAACTATTGATTTATAAGAACCATTATTATTATATGTACCTGCGAGCAAACTTTTAAGCTGTTTAAATTTAGGAGTTGCTACTACTTGAGCAAGTTTATCATTTTCTAAAAGTTGAATTTGATAATTATAGTAAGTATTAGAAGGTGAAAACCCTAATTGTTGTATATCTTTAGCAAAGTTTGAAGTTTCAAGATAATAGGCTTGTTGCGCTCTATTAATGGCATCTACACCATTTAACCCATCTTTTTGAGCATTAAATAACAAAATCTGAAATCCAGGCGGACATTGAAGCTGACCGTTAACTAATTTTATTTTATCTGCAAGAAATTGACCAGGAATTCTACTACCACAAAGAATAGAATTTAAACTATTGTTATTGTAAGATATCGCCCCAGTATAAGTTTTTGTGCCTGTGTTTTTAGTTGGTGTTGCTATAGTTTGAACCAGCTTACCGTTATCAATAATATTATAATTATATAAGTTATTAGGTGGTGTAATTTTTAAATCATTAAAGTTATCTGCAAATTTTTCTGATTCTGATAAATAACTACTTTGAGTTTGATTAACTAAATCTATAAATTCTAATACTTCCTTTTGGTTGGAATTTGCATTACTTTGAGCGTTAACTACATTTTTATTTATCCCCAAAAATATAGTTAATAAAATTAAACAATAATTATAAATTTTGTAGTTTAGCATAAATCTTGTTTTCTACTTTAACAATACAATTAAAAAATGTATTGCTACAAAATACATCGTAAAATACACTTAAATCAGATAAAATCACTATGTAAGTAAAATTCAGTAACTAAACATATATCTATTCCTCTCCGCTTTAAGTTAGGGAAGAAAACATAAATTATTAATACCAATATTTAAGAAAAATACAGATTTTTAAGTAGTTGTTGAGAGAAAGTCTAAACTAAAAATAAATAACAACTGCAATTATGTATCAATCCATATCCGACATTAAAACAGACAATAACGCTGCGATCGCTTCTAAAACTAATTACTATAATTGGAATTTTTTAGGCAAAGAATATCAAGTCGTATACGAAACATCTGGACAAGGAAAACCTATCTTACTATTACCTGCTTTTAGTACTGTCTCCAGTCGTGAAGAAATGACAGGTATGGCTCAAATACTTTCCACTCAATATCAAGTTACAGCATTAGATTGGTTAGGTTTTGGCGACTCCCCATGTCCTAGGGTTGATTATAATCCTGCTTTATTTCAACAACTATTGCAAGATTTTGTACAATCTGTATTTGATCAACCCATTATCTTAATCGCTTGTGGTCATGCTTCAGGATACGCTTTAAAACTAGTAGAAACTAATCCATCTATCGTAAGTAAGCTTATTCTAGTTGCTCCCACTTGGCAAGGGCCGTTAAAAGTAATGGGTTTACCTGACGTTATGAGAAATGGAATTAAAAACCTAGTGCGATCGCCTTTATTAGGTCAAGGTTTATATTATCTCAATACCACTCCTGGTTTTCTACGTTTTATGTACAAACGCCATGTATATGTAGACGAAAGCAAGTTAACCCCAGAATTTATCGCGACCAAACATCAAATAACTTCCAAAAATGGTGCAAGATATGCCCCCGCAGCTTTTGTAACTGGCGCGATCGACCCTGTAAATAGTCGAGAAGAATATAAACAACTTTTATCTGCCGTTGCCATACCTCTATTAATTATTGTGGCAGAAAATGCACCACCCAAATCCAAAGCAGAAATGATAACCATGACAGAGTTGGATAATGTGCAAGCAGTAACTTTAGCTGGAACATTAGGTATTTACGAAGAAAACCCAGAATCTGTAACCGCAGCAATTACCAACTTTCTAAGTTAACTAACACTTAAATTGACTTAAAACCTCTTCTATTTAACCTTTTTATCAATACAAGAGGTTTATTAAATACTTGCAACCTAGTATCTTAGTAGTTAATCGTCACTTTTACTGCCAAAATATTATCTTTGACTACTACAATCTTTTTAACTTTCACTTCCCTACTTGCTGTTTATGTAGCCTGGAATTTGGGGGCTAATGATGTCGCCAATTCAATGGGAACATCTGTAGGTTCAAAAGCCATTACCCTAACCCAAGCAATTATTATTGCAGGTATCCTAGAGTTTACAGGAGCAGTCTTATTTGGTAAACAAGTATCCGCTACTTTAGCTACCAAAATTGCTAACCCCAGTTTATTTACTAATCATCCTCAAACATTTCTTATAGGGATGATCTCAGTATTACTTGCTTGTGGTGTGTGGTTACAAATTGCCACCAGTAAAGGTTTACCTGTAGCCTCTTCCCATGCAGTAGTAGGAGCGATCGCAGGATTTAGTTGGATCGCAATTGGTAGTGAGGCGATCGCTTGGGACAATATCGGCATTATTTGTCTAGGTTGGTTACTGACTCCCGTTTTAAGTGCGATCGTAGCAGCGAGTATCTACAGTTTATTGCGCTATTGGATATTTGACACAAAAGATGTCTTGCAACAGTTACAAGAATGGATTCCTTGGTTAAGTTCCGCTCTAATTACTGTTTTTGGTATTATTGTCTTACCTACAATTATTCAACTACCATTATTTGAAAAGTTTTTCCTACCTCAGCAAACTATGGGAATAGCGATCGCAGTTATAGCTACCATTGCAATTACTACCTATAGCTGGAATCGTTTAGATAAATACCAACAACAACTTGAAACCTCAATTTTAGAAAAAATTATGGGCAAATTTCAGGTGCTTAGTGCCTGTTTTGTAGCTTTCGCCCACGGTTCAAATGATGTAGGTAATGCGATCGCTCCCTTAGCCGTGATTGTATATATATATAATACGAATACAGTTCCTCTTAATAATTTAGATATTCCCAGTTGGATCTTAATCGTCGGTGGTTTAGGTATTGTAGGGGGTTTAGCAGTTCAAGGAAAGAACGTAATTACTACCGTGGGCGAAAATATCATTACTTTAGTTCCAAGTACTGGCTTTTGTGCGGAAATTTCTACAGCAACAACTATATTACTAGCGTCTCGTATTGGTTTACCAGTTTCAACATCCCATGCTTTAGTTGGTAGTGTAATTGGTATTGGGTTAATATCTACCAATCAAAAAGTACAGTGGTCTACTATAAAGTCGGTAATATTAGCTTGGGTGGTTACTATTCCCGTTGCAGCTATCTTAAGTGCGGTTATTTTTGCCATATTAATTAACCTAATTTAATCTTCAGCCAGCAGATAAGAACACCAATCACTCCAACCACCAGGATACAATTTAGTATTATTAATACCTGCTATAGCCAGGGAAAAAAGATTAACACAGGCTGTCACTCCCGATCCACAATAAACAATAACTTCCGATCCTGGTTTTAAATCTTGCCATAAATCTTGTTGTTCTTGGTGGGGTTTAAGATATCCAGATTCATCCGAAATATCTTGCCAAAAACAATTAATAGCCCCAGGAATACTACCTGCAACAGGATCAATAGGTTCACTTATCCCTGCATAGCGATCGCGCGATCGAGAATCTATAATAATTGCTGTATCCTGATTTTGAGCCGACTTTACTTGATTTATATCCACTATCCAATCTAAAGACGGTTGTGCAATAAAACTACCTGGTTTAGTTTCACCTTTAACATTACTAACAGGATAATTATGCTTAACCCAATCTTGCCAACCACCATCAAGTAAAACTACAGTATCATGTCCCAAGTGGCGCAGTAACCACCATAAACGCGAAGCAAAGGCAAAACGAGCATCATCATAAGCAACTACTAAGGTTTGATTTTTAACTATTCCCAACTCACTAAATTTTTTACTCAATATATCCACATCTGGTAAAGGATGTCTGCCCCCATGACGCTCAACCTTACTAGATAAATCTTTCTCTAAATCAAGATAAAAAGCACCTTGTATATGACTAGCATCATATTGCTCTTGTCCCCAATTTGGCTTACCCAACTGAAAACGACAATCAATAATTACTACTTCAGGGTTATCTAAATTCTGCGCTAACCATTCACTATCTACAAGGTATTCCGTTTTCTTCATCTTTCAATAAAATCTAGCTACAAGCTTTTAATCCAGTCTTATCATATTTATAGTTTGATCTCGCACAAATAGAAGATTGATTTTTACACTGGTGTTATGAAAATAGCGAATTGCCTCTGTTAAAATTTAGTCCACCATAATTTGTGCAACCACTCCATTATTTATGGTGCATAGGTACTGATGCAAGATAGTCAATTAACTGCCAAAGTAACCCAAGATGGATCTTATACTTTTTTTTCCCAGGAGTATCAAGAAGCTTTTCATTCCAATTTTGGGGCAAAACAAGAAGCAGAGGTAAGATATATAAAACCCTGTTTAATAGAACAATTAGCAGCCAAACAATCAACTATTCGTTTATTAGATATTTGTTATGGTCTGGGTTACAATAGTGCTGCTGCTCTTGATGCAATTTGGGCGATAAATCCGAGTTGCCAAGTAGAACTAATGGCTTTAGAAATTGATCTTGATGTCCCTAGACAAGCCATTGAAAATAACTTTTTAGATACTTGGAGAAAGCCAATTCCGCAACTTTTAGCTTTCTTAGCCAAGGATTTAACAGTTACAAATGAACTATTGCAAGCTCAACTAATAATAGGTGATGCTAGACAAACAATTCAACCATTAATCCATTCAGGCTGGCAAGCAGATGCTATATTTCTCGATCCCTTTTCTCCACCTAAATGTCCTCAACTATGGACAGTAGAATTTATTAAATTAATTTCCCACTGTATTACCCCTAATGGTAGATTAGCAACCTATTCAAGTTCTGCAGCAGTTAGAACAGCATTACTACTAGCTGGATTTCAAATTAGTTCTGTAACGGGGGTTGGTCGTAAGTCTCCAGGTACAATAGCAAGCTTTGAGTATAAAAATTTACCCACCCTTTCCTTGCAGTCACAAGAACACCTAAAAACTCGTGCAGCCATTCCCTATCATGATCCAGATTTAACCGCACAACCAGCAGAAATTATCATTCAACGACAGCAACAACAAACACAGGGTGATTGGGAATCTACTTCTCAGTGGCGTAAACGCTGGTTTTAGTTATATATTTAGCTTATCTATTACCGTAAAATTATTTAAATATTGTTAAGTTAATACTTTAAATCTGATTAGAGAAGAAATAAATACCTATTAAATCAGTAATATGCCCGATCTCAAATATAAAATTAGCATTCATAATGGTATTAATGACAATTTTAAAATTTTGTATCAATTTTGTCGTCATAGAAGATTCAAGTCAAACTTGAATTATTAGCTAATAAAGCTTAGAGAAAAAACTTTTCTTGAGGGGTGAACCTTGTAGATAAGTTTAAATAAGTTACTAGCTATTTGTACCAAAACTTTTCAATAGCAAGGAAAATAATGAAAGAAGTTGATGAGTTTCCTTTGGCTACTAAAATAGGTTATTCAAGGAGCAATAATTTTAATTTGACTGCTGCTAAAATTTTAATTGTGGATGAAAATCCCCTAAGTCGAATGACAGCTTTTGATCTTCTATCGTTAGACGGATATGAAGTAATAGAAGTTGATCAAATAACGACAATTCTCGATAGCGTTACTACACAACAGCCAGATTTAATTTTACTTGACGTAATGATGCGACAAGTAGATAGTTATGAGTTTTGCCGTCAGTTGAAAACAGATTATCGTACAGCTAATATTCCCATAGTTTTAACCACTTTAACCGATAGTCGGGAAAGTCGTATTAAAGTTATGGAAGCTGGCGGGGATGATTTGTTAATTAAGCCTCTTAATCGCATAGAATTATCAACTAGGGTTAAATCTTTAATCAATCAAAAACGCCTTAACGAAGGTGTAGATCAAGCAGAACAGGTATTATTTACGATCGCCAAAGCGGTAGATAGTCGTTCAGCTAATCGCGGTGGTAGTATAAGAGTTGCGTCTTTAATCAGATCCTTTGGTACGTATTTAGGATTAACTCCAGAGGAAATTGATAACTTAGTTTTTGCTGCTCATTTACATGATATCGGTACGATCGCCATTCCCGATGCAGTCATGTTAAAGGCAGGAGCATTAACTACAGAAGAAAGAGAGTTAATTACACAGCACGTTTTAGTTGGGGAAGAAATTTGTCAACCATTGCGTAACCGTAGTGGCGTATTACCAATTATTCGCCATCACCACGAACGTTGGGATGGAACAGGGTATCCAGATGGGTTATCAGGTACAGAAATTCCTTATCTAGCTCAAATTTTCCAAGTCATTGATATATATGACGCTCTAACAAGCGATCGCCCGCATAAAAAAGCATACGATCCAACCTCAGCTTTGCAGATTATTATCGAAGAAACTCAAAAAGGTTGGCGTAACCCTGCTTTAATTGACGAGTTTACTGCTTTTATTCGCTCTCAAGCCCAGTAACTAACTTAATAAATTAACGGTTAAATAATCTGTATTAGATAAATCTGTTAAAAATAATACCAAATAACAGATAATAGTATGGGGGAAACTTGAATCAAAACCATATCAGACATCTGCTATGCCCAAAACTAAGCGAAAAACATTTCTACTGGATTTTGAAAAGCCTCTTTGTGAGCTTGAGTCGAGAATTGAACAAATAAAAACTCTTGCAGCAGAGAACAAAGTTGACGTTTCGGTAGAAATATCTCAATTAGAAATTCGTGCCGAACAATTACGTCAAGAAATATTTAGCACTCTAACTCCAGCCCAAAGACTACAACTAGCACGTCATCCCCGTCGTCCTAGCACACTAGACTACATACAAGCTATTGGTGACGACTGGCTAGAATTACATGGCGATCGCGGAGGATATGATGACCCTGCTTTAGTAGGAGGAGTGGCGCGTATTGATGGTCGTCCTATGGTGATTTTAGGACATCAAAAAGGTAGAGATACTAAAGATAATGTGGCGCGTAATTTTGGTATGGCATTCCCTGGCGGATATCGTAAAGCACTACGGTTAATGCAGCACGCCAATAAATTTGATATGCCGATTTTAACATTCATTGATACCCCTGGTGCTTGGTCGGGAGTAGAAGCAGAGAAACTGGGGCAAGGAGAGGCGATCGCTTATAATTTAAGACAGATGTTTAGCTTTGATGTGCCAATTGTCTGTACTGTAATTGGAGAAGGTGGATCTGGTGGAGCTTTGGGTATTGGAGTGGCTGATCGTCTGTTGATGTTGGAACACTCTGTCTATACTGTGGCAAGTCCTGAAGCCTGTGCAGCTATTCTTTGGAAAGACGCAACTAAATCAGATCGAGCAGCAGCAGCATTAAAAATAACTTCACAAGATTTAAAAGAATTAGGTTTAATAGATCAAATTGTTCCAGAGCCAAGTAGTGGCGCACACGCCAACCCCGTAGAAGCAGCAGCAAAATTAAAAGCAACTATTTGGGAAAATCTCGAACAACTTTGGCAGATGTCCCCCCAACAACGTAAAGACTTGCGCTACGAAAAATTTCGCAATATGGGCAAATTTACCACTAATTCTAATTAAAACATCAGCAAAATATTTTATTTAAAATGCTCAAAATCATACTCAATCATAATTTGGGAGCTTAATAAGCAGGAATGATATTTAAGGATGTTATAATGCAAGGGAAACATTTTGTTACAATAATTCTCATGTATTGTACATAAATGTACTAGTAAACTAATACTCTATTGGCAGTAGAGTTAAGGATACTAGTAGCAAGTAACAAAAAAAATCAATTCAAATCAATAAGTATTTTAGAGCTAGCATCATTAATGGTAAAAATATTGAACAATATCAAACTATTTAATGATTAATAGGGAAATTTATTAGGATGCAGTTTTTAAATTGGATTCTAAATTACCATTGTCTAGTGCAATTTCATAATCACTAAATTTGGTCAGGTATAACAAGTAATAATGAATCCATCTTCAAATCAACTACGGGCAATAGTGACAGGTGCAAGTAGTGGTATTGGAAAAGCAACTGCCTTAGCCTTTGCAAAATCGGGTATTGAGGTTGCTCTAGTCAGTCGGTCTGTTACCAAATTAGAGGCTGTAGCTGCTGAAATTGATGCTTTAGGAACAAAAACCAAGGCTAAAATTTATCCTGTTGATCTAGCAATTATTGATCAAGTTCAACAGCAAATAGCTGCGGTAAGTAATGATTTCGGCCCAATTGATATTTTAGTCAATAATGCAGGGATGGCGTATACCAATTATTTAAAGGACACACCCCTACAAGATTGGCGAAAAATAATCGATCTAAACTTGACTAGTGTATTTGGCTGTATTCAGGGTGTTTTACCTCAAATGCGCGATCGCGGTCATGGAACAATTATTAATGTTGCATCAATTGCTGCATTCAACGTCTTCCCCAACTGGGGGGCTTACAGCGTCAGTAAGGCAGCTTTAGTAGCATTAAGCAAAGCCTTAGCGGTGGAAGAAAGAGAAAATGGCATTCGTACAATAACAATCTCTCCTGGTTGTGTTAATACTCCAATTTGGGAGACAGTAAGTGTCACAGCAGATTTTAATCGATCAGCAATGTTGACTCCAGAAATTGTCGCCCAATCAATACTCCATACAGCTTTACTACCATCGCAAGCGGTAGTAGAAGAGATGATCGTTATGCCTAATGGAGGGGCTTTTTAAATAACGTTGATCATTCCATTTTAGTAGCAAGAGGAAAGAGTTTTACTCAGATTAATTAATTATGACAATAGTTTCTTCTAACGGTTCTAGTCGTTCTGAATCTTTTGATACCAATAGTTCTAACCCACTAAAATCTACTTTGCTCGATCAAGTTGCTAGTAGACCTGATCGCAATACTCATAATGGCAAAGCTGCTGAGATAAAAGCCACTTCTGAAGCTGCCAAAGAAAAAATGATGGAAGCGGTTTATACAATGTTAGAGTCGGTAGGCGAAGATCCAGAAAGAGAAGGATTGCTAAAGACTCCCAAGCGAGTTGCTGAAGCAATGCAATATCTAACGAGTGGCTACAATCAGTCCTTAGAAGAGCTTGTAAATGGAGCTATTTTTGATGAAGGACACAATGAAATGGTGTTAGTAAGAGACATCAATTTCTTTAGTCTTTGTGAACATCATATGTTACCCTTCATGGGTAGAGCGCACGTTGCTTATATTCCTAATCAGAAGGTAGTTGGTTTAAGTAAACTTGCCCGTATAGTAGAAATGTATGCTCGCCGTTTACAAGTACAAGAACGTCTGACTCGCCAAATAGCAGAAGCAGTACAAGAAATTTTAGATCCGCAGGGTGTTGCTGTAGTTATGGAAGCTACCCATATGTGTATGTCTATGCGCGGAGTTCAAAAGCCAGGATCTTGGACAGTAACCAGTGCGATGATTGGCGTATTTCAAGATCAACAAAAAACTCGCGAGGAATTTCTTAATTTAATTCGTCATCAACCTAATTTTCATTAAGGATAATTGATTATTCAATTTGTTGATCGCCCTTTAGATTAAAAGATTTTCCATCTAAGAGGCGATCGCTATTATTTATACAGATTAGAATATCTGGTGAAAGCTTTTTGCTTGATCTTTATATCAATAGTAGATATAGCAATATGAGATAACTGACGGGATATTATTTAACTGTGAGCTTCTTAGCTTTTAATTGATAAATGATCGATCAATAATTACTTAATCATTACTTCTTACTCTTTACTTATTACTCCCCCCTCAATCCCTATTACCTATTTGTTTTATCTTATCTTTTAGGACTCCGCGACTACCTAATAATTACTCCAATTGTTCTAAACTAATCATGTACGGCTATAATACCGTCAATAAACAAGAAAATTACTGATAATTAAGCTGCTGGCTGCCAAGTACCATGAAAACTATGGGGAATAACTGCGGGTAAAGCCAATCGACATACAGGATCAGCAAATAAACGATCGCTTTGGTAAATTCTTACTTCACTACTATCACTATTGCCATCGTATACAACAGTAACCAACCAACCTTGTTCAGGGTCATCTTGTCTGGGAACTAAAATAGGTTCACTAGGATAACAATTTGATCCTAAATCGGCGATCGCTAAATCATTAGTTTCTCGGTCAAAACGGGCGATCGCTGTAAATAATTCTTCACCTAGTTTTGCACCTAACGGATGAACATTTAAGTAGGTATAACGCCAATTCTGTCCAATCTTTATCGGAGATACAATGGGAAACTCTGCTTGAGCATCAGCTAACTTTTGATTACTGATTACTTTAGCAGTTTGAGGATTTATAGTCAGTGAAGATAAAGTTCCTTTAGCAATAGTTTTAGTTGCACCTGATGCCACTTCTTTTAAATATTGATTGGTGGCAAAATCCTGATAACGAATAAATTCTGTGACTATATTACCCTCATCGTTAACATAACCATTGGCAAAATGCCATTGAAACCAAGGTTCTGTCTGACTACGACTAACCAAAGATAAATTTTCCCTCTCAAAAATTAAAACCTCCGTGCCTAATTCAGGCTTCCAAAGCATCGCCTCACTATAGGATTTCTTACCTAAGATAATTGGTGGCAAATCTATCCTAACTGGAGAGACAAGAAAAACTAAATATTGTCCTGCTAAACAAAAATCGTGAATTAAAGGCAATCCTGATAAAGTATAGGTATTATGTTTTTGTAGCTTACCTGTCGGATCACATTTATACAAATTAAGGACAGTATTTAAACCAACGCTAACCCCGTAACTAAAAATTTCTGCCGTTTGAGAATCAACTTTGGGATGTGCCGAGAAAGATTGCTTAGAGGTCAAACCAGACAAATTATCCAACCCAACAGTTGCCAACGTTTCTAAATCCAAGGCATGGGGTAAACCACCTTCCCATAAAGCCAATAAGCGATCGCCTAGGGCTAAAACAGAGGTATTAGCAGTATTTTTAACTGGTTTGAGCCAATTATTCCAAAATCCACCAGCAGCCGTCATCCCATAGTTAGGAAAAATAAAAGAGGAAGCAGCTTGTTCAGCTAAATACCCTGTAGTTTGTACATAGCGATACAATGCTGTTGCCCCAGAATCAGTAAAATTTACCCTTAAAATTGCCCCATCGCCATCAAACCAGTGTCCTACTTGTTGTTTACCCCAAGATAACCTAGCAGGGCCATTACGATACAATGAACCTCTAAGGTCAGTAGGGATTTTGCCCTCAATAATCGATAGGGAAGTAGAAACAAATTCAGTAGCAGGTTGAGCGATCGCGCCGTGCCAGGCTTTAAGTTTAGATACTGTAGTCATTAGGCTTTTTTTAGGTAGTTATAAATAATTCGAGAGATAGAGACTAGCGGACAGCGATATACTAGGCAATGATAAGCGATAAAAATTGTATAAACTCGAAATACTAGTTTGAGATTAGCTTAATCTAATAAAACATACAAACATGAACTCAGGAATCGATTTACAAGGAAGTTTTATCCAAACTCTACAAGATTTTGGGCTTTCGGCAGGTTTAGCTAAAACCATTTGGCTGCCATTACCAATGTTATTAATGATTATTGGTGCAACTGTCGGGGTTTTGGTAGTTGTCTGGTTAGAGAGAAAAATCTCTGCTGCTGCCCAACAGCGTATTGGGCCAGAATATGCAGGGCCATTGGGAGTACTGCAACCAGTAGCTGACGGTATCAAATTAGTCTTCAAAGAAGATGTAATCCCTGCTAAAGCTGACCCTTGGTTGTTTACTATAGGGCCAGTGCTAGTAGTTGTTCCCGTCTTTTTATCTTATCTTATTGTTCCTTTTGGACAGAATTTAGTAATTACCGATCTCAATGTCGGTATTTTTATTTGGATTTCCCTATCTAGTATTGCCCCAATTGGTTTACTAATGTCGGGTTATGCCTCTAATAATAAATATGCCCTCTTAGGCGGATTAAGAGCAGCAGCCCAGTCCATTAGCTATGAAATACCTCTGGCTCTTTCAGTACTGGCGATCGCCATGATGTCCAATAGTCTTAGTACAGTGGATATCGTCAATCAGCAGTCTGGATACGGCATCTTGGGTTGGAATATTTGGAGACAGCCCGTTGGATTTATTATCTTTTGGATCGCAGCCTTAGCTGAGTGTGAACGTTTACCCTTTGACTTACCAGAAGCAGAAGAAGAATTAGTAGCAGGTTATCAAACAGAATATTCAGGTATGAAATTTGCCCTCTTCTATCTAGGGTCATATGTAAACTTGGTATTATCAGCCCTAGTATTTGCCGTACTTTATTTAGGAGGATGGGAATTTTTTGTACCTTTAGATCGTTTAGCAGATTGGTTAGGTGTGGCACAAACCACTCCTTGGCTACAAGTGCTAACTGCTGCTTTAGGTATTATTATGACCCTGGGTAAAGCTTACTTTTTAGTCTTTATCGCTATCCTACTCCGTTGGACTGTACCCCGTGTACGTATTGACCAATTACTAGATTTAGGTTGGAAATTTCTGTTGCCTGTCTCACTGGCAAACCTTTTGATTACTGCTGCCCTAAAATTATCATTTCCTATGGCATTTGGTGGTTAATTAACTTGCAACAATAATTAAGTAAAGCAAAAATCATGTTTAAGATTCTCCAACAAGTACAAGACTATGCCAAAGAAAGTTGGCAAGCAGCGAAATACATCGGTCAAGGTCTTTCTGTCACCTTTGATCATATGCAACGTCGCCCTGTTACTGTTCAGTACCCTTATGAAAAATTAGTTCCCTCCGAACGTTATCGTGGCAGAATTCACTACGAATTTGATAAATGTATCGCTTGTGAAGTTTGTGTCCGCGTTTGTCCCATTAATTTACCTGTGGTTGATTGGGAATTTGATAAACAATCTAAAAAGAAAAAGCTCAATCACTATAGTATCGATTTTGGCGTTTGTATCTTCTGTGGTAACTGCGTAGAATACTGTCCTACAAACTGTCTATCTATGACAGAAGAATATGAATTGGCATCCTATGATCGTCACGAACTTAACTACGATAGTGTTGCCCTAGGTCGTCTGCCCTATAAAGTAACTCAAGATCCAATGGTGACTCCTTTAAAAGAGTTTGCTTATTTACCAAAAGGCGAAATAAGTCCTCGCGATTTACCACCAGGATCACAACGTGCTGGCAAACGCCCAGAAGATATTCTCAAAGAACTTGAGGCAGCTAAACCTAAAGAGGCAGTTAGTGAATAGGTATTTGAGTAATCAATAAATTTAGCAAGAGGAGAACAACGTGAATTTAGCTGAAGGAGTCCAAATAGTTTCTTTTGGCATCTTGGCATTAATGATGATTGGAACAGCTTTAGGGGTGGTTTTATTACCTCAAATTGTTCATTCTGCTTTTTTGTTAGCAGGGGTATTCGTCAGTATTGCTGGTTTATATATTCTGCTGAATGCAGATTTTGTGGCTGCTGCCCAAATCTTAGTTTATGTTGGTGCGGTTAGTGTGCTAATTTTGTTTGCGATTATGTTGGTCAATAAGCAAGAAAATTATGCAGAATTACCTGGTCGTTTGGTGCGGAAAATCTCAACTGCAGTAGTATGTTTTGGCTTATTTGCGCTTTTGGCAACAATGGTCTTAGCAACTCCTTGGTCTTTGGATACTACTTCTCCTGCTGTTGTCGGCAACACAATTGTCACTCTTGGGGAACATTTCTTTAGTGATTATCTTTTACCCTTTGAGTTGGCTTCGGTATTGCTTTTGATGGCGATGGTGGGAGCAATTATCTTAGCGCGTCGCGATTTAATTCCAGAGTCTTTACCAACTAGTGAGACTGTAAGCACCAGTTTAACTTTGCCTGAACGTCCACGAGAATTAGCTACTTTAAGCAATAAAAAATCTGAGTTGAATTAAAGCTAATCAAACCCACAGCAGCGAATTTGTAGTATTTTGTCGATTAATAGTGATGAATTAGTATTTTTGTCTTAAGGCGATATAGCTAATGGATCATCAATGCCAATTTAGAAATTAATAGTTGACAACTTACTATTACCTACAAACATAAGGCAAATATATCTAGTAAAACCAGTAAAAGGAAGCAAGACAAGTGCAATTAGAATTTTTTTTATTACTCGCAGCAGCATTATTTTGTATCGGTATTTATGGTCTAATCACCAGCCGTAATGCAGTTAGAGTCTTGATGTCAATTGAATTAATGCTTAATGGAGTAAATCTTAATTTAGTAGGATTTTCCAATTTTTTAGACCATACCAACATTAGAGGTCAAGTATTTTCAGTATTTGTAATTACCGTCGCAGCAGCAGAAGCAGCAGTAGGATTAGCGATTGTCCTAGCTATTTATCGTAATCGCGAAACTATAGATATGGAACAGTTTAATTTACTCAAATGGTAGATACCTAATTAAACGGTTATAGATTATTTGTCATTAGTCATTAGTAATATTTTTCGGCAATGGCAAATAATTCCAGATTAAGGAGGACGAATTAGAAATTTTGAGCTTTAATCATATCGATACCACACACAATTAGTATTGATAGTATGAAGTTATCAAAAAAATTCAAATTAGCAGCGATTTTTACAACAGCGATCGCTCTATCCACAATTACCTTTCCAATTATGGCTAATGTGACCGAAGAACCTATTGTTGAACAGCAAATAATAGGCGTTGCTGTGCCAGCAGGGGCAATTGGTTACAATTTAGCGGTAGTTGAGCAAATTCCTGGTAAACAACAGTGCTGGAGTGAAAGTGGTTCACAGCCTACTATTGTTGACCCTCTTTGGACAACTTTTGACTTTACAGGTAGTTGCCGTCGTTCAACCGATAGTAATGGTTATTCAGTGCGTCTCGATGGTCAAGATACCAGCTTAGATTATTTATTAAACATTATTCCCAAAGGGGAAGGATTGCAGCTAATTGGTCAAAACCGCAACGATAATTCTAAAGTCGTTATCGGTCAAACTTTTGGCAAGGCAGACGGCAAATATCTTAAAATCTATTTAAATCCTGGTTGGAAGTTCACTAAGAAAAACATCGATGGTCAATCTTTAGGTCACTATTTCTTTAGTGGAGATACCAAAGCGATCGCTGCTGCTGGAAATACTGTTCCTACACCACCTCAACCATCTGCAAGCTTTACTGATATTGCCAACGATATTTATAAAAAGGAAATTGAAGAATCCGTTGCCCTTGGCTTTATTGCAGGCTACAAAGATAAAACTTTTCTCCCCACTCAATCTCTAACTAGAGAACAATTAGTTTCTATGGTTTACGGAGCTTTAGACACTATTGACACCGTACCCGTTGCAGTTCCTGCTGTACCAACTCAACCTTATCCCGATGTTCAATCTTCCCGTTGGAGTGCTGCTAAAATTCAATGGGCAAAAGAAAACAACATTGTAAAAGGATATCCTGATGGGTCTTTTAGACCAGCAAATCCCGTTACTAGAGCGGAATTAATGGCTGTGTTACAAAATGTAGCTAAATTTGCCAACACTAAACAGGGCAAACCAGCAGAATTAGTAGCTAATAAAGAGGTTATGACTTTTTCTGATACTAATGGACACTGGGCAGCAGAGACAATAAAATCTATGTCTACTTATTGCAGTGTAGCTTCTCCCTATCAGGAAACAGGCACGGCTTTCAAACCTAACCAACCTGCGGAAAGAAATTATGCAGCAGCAGCCACTCTTAGAACTCATCACTGCTTAACAGGTCACAATAAAGCAAAAGGGCCTAACGAAATGATGGGCAAGCCTAACGAGATGATGCAAAAGCCTAACGAAATGATGCAAAAGCCTAACGAGATGATGCAAGAGCAAAAGAAATAGCAGCTTAGAAATTTAATTGAATAAATTAATTATGTTTAAAGTCTTCTAATTAATGGAGACTTTTTTTTGTTTAAAAGAAAGGTAATTATATTAAGAATATAGCCGTACAAAATTAACTAGATTAGGACAATTGGGGTAGTGGGTAGTGGGGTAGTAGGTAGTAGGTAGTAGGTAGTAGATAGTAGATATCAGTAAAAAAATCTCCTAACTTTATCTGGTATTGCTATAAAACTTAATTAGCGTCAAGATTACTCATGACAGTTTCCTACTTTAGTTAGATGGGGGGAGAAAACTAGACAGATAAAGTAAGGGAGTGATCATAAGACCTAATATTAATTGATTTATATTAATGTTCAACATCATCACTACGCTTATAGCAAAAATTATCATAGATTAGGGCATCTCTAAAATCTCTTTGCGCTCTTTGCATGGGATAAAGATCAATTGTCTTAACCTTGGCGGTCATCTGCTATATATACTCTTGAACAAAAATATGACCAGTTCAAATAAATAGCTCTTATGTAGTAAAAGGATAAATCATCAAATCAGTGACAAGATAACAAGTCACCGCTACGTAAAAACCAATTTGGAGCAATAAAATATTATGAAAGCTGTATGCTGGCACGGTGCTAATAATCTGCAAGTAGATAATGTAAGCGACCCCGTAATACAAGACGATCGCGATGCAATTATTAAGATTACTTCAACGGCAATTTGTGGTTCTGATTTGCACCTTTACAACGGCTATATTCCCACTATGGAAAAAGGGGATATTATGGGTCACGAATTTATGGGGGAGGTGGTTGAGACAGGTAAAGGAGTTAATAATTTAAAAAAAGGCGATCGCGTTGTTGTTCCTTTTACGATCGCTTGTGGTGGGTGCTTCTTTTGCCAGAAAGATTTATGGTCTTTATGTGATAACTCTAACCCTAATAAGGAGTTGGCGGAAAAAGCTTATGGTCATTCCTCTTCGGGATTATTTGGCTATTCCCATACCTTTGGTGGCTTTGCTGGCGGTCAGGCGGAATATGCCCGTGTTCCCTATGCTGATGTTGGGCCGATGAAAGTTCCCGACGGCTTAGAAGATGAAAAAGTTTTGTTTTTAACTGATATTTTCCCCACTGGATATATGGCAGCCGAAAATGCTGATATTGAACCAGGAGATACGGTAGCTGTTTGGGGTTGTGGGCCAGTAGGGCAGTTTGCTATTAGAAGTGCATATATGTTGGGTGCAGAGCGAGTAATTGCTATTGATAGTGTTCCCGAAAGGCTAAAAATGGCTAAAGAACAAAGTCATGCAGAAGTGCTTAACTATGAAGAGGTGGGTATTCTAGAAGCTCTTAATGAAATGACCAATGGTAGGGGCCCCGATCGCTGTATTGAAGCAGTGGGTATGGAAGCACATGGGGCTGGCGCAATGGATCTATTAGATAAAGCTAAACAAAAGTTGCGCTTAGAAACTGGTCGACCAATTGCCCTACGGGAAGCCATTCTTGCCTGTCGTAAAGGTGGCACGGTTTCAATTCCTGGGGTTTATGGCGGTTTTGTAGATCATATACCTTTAGGAGCGATTGTTAATAAATCTTTGACTTTACGTTCTGGTCAAACCCATGTTCAAAGATATTTAGAACCATTGCTACAACGTATTCAAAATGGCGATATCGATCCTTCTTATATTATTACCCATCGTTTTAATTTAGAAGATGCAGTTAAAGGTTACGACATCTTTAGAGATAAAAAGGATGAATGTATTAAGGTAGTATTAAAACCGTAATTAGACGACATGGGGATATAGTTAGAGCGATCGCAAGTGATTGATTTAATTTTATTATCCCCAGTTATATTAGAAACGTTGCTGAATCTAAGTATGATTTATTTGATCTGTTGATTCATTCATCGATTTCCTACTTCAACCCAGCAACGCCGTATATTAGGTATAAATTTTAGCAATATCTGCCAAAGTACCTACTTTAAACCCATTACCGACTGCTGCCATTTTCCAATCATCATTATGACGATACACTTCAGCTAAAATCATACCCGTCATACCTTGATATTCCTTGCCAGACAGATTATAACGAGCCAATTCCCGATTACTGTTGCGGTTAACTAAACGTACGAAGGCATTATTAACCTGACTAAAATCTTGTCGTCGTTCATTACATTTATAGATATTGATAGCAAACAGTAAATAAGTAATATCAGAAGGAATCAAAGGTAAATCGATATTAATAATTTCGTCGTCTCCCTCTCCAGCCCCAGTTAGATTATCCCCTTGATGAGCGATCGCGCTGGAACTATGCCTGAGATTGCCGAAGTAAATTATATTTTTAATATCAGTCAGTTTTTTGTTTTCATTTAAACAAATTACCGAAGAATCGAGATCAAATTGTTTATTTCCTCCAAAGAAACCCCCAGAATTAGGGGCAACATCCCAACCCAGTCCACACATAATTTGCTTGAGGGTGGGATCTTCTTTAGTTAAAGAAATTCTTTGTCCTTTCGTGAGATTGATTGCCATTATTTTTAGTAACTTATTGTTTACTGATACCTGTCTACTAAAGCTTGTAATCCTCCCTCATAACCTGCACCCACCGCATTGATGCGCCATTCGCCATCTTTACGATAAAGTTCTGCCATAATTAAAGCTGTTTCAATAGAAAAATCTTCAGTTAAATCATAGCGAACTACTTCTTGTTGGTTTTGAGCATTAACTACGCGCACAAAAGCATTACTTACTTGACCGAAATTTTGTTGACGTTGTTGAGCTTCATGAATAGTTACAGTTATGGCAATCTTATTTACATCAGTAGGAACTTGTCGCAGATTGACTTTAATAACCTCGTCATCACCTTCACCAACACCTGTTCTATTGTCCCCTAAATGTTCGACAGATTTTTGAGGATCGGGACTAACAAGATTATTGTAAAAAATAAAGTGTTGATCGGAAATTAACTTCTCAGTATTGTCTAATAAAAACAGTGATGAATCGATATCGAAATCGTGTCCAGTATCTGTAATATTAGTGTCCCAACCTAAGCCTACATAAATTTCACTTAAACCTGGGGAAACTTTTTCTAAAGATATCCGTTGTCCTTTACTAAGATTAACTGCCATTAATTTTTAATTACTAATTACTGCTAAGTGTTTTTTAGCTCTTTAACGGCTAACTGGCAATTGACAACCATTACCTTAAGCCGTTTTACAAGCGTGAATGTTAAGTGCTTACTGATATCTATCAACTAAAGCTTCTAATCCACCCTCATAACCTGCACCTACCGCATTCATGCGCCACTCACCATCTTTACGATAGAGTTCTGCCATAATTAGAGCAGTTTCAATGGAAAAGTCTTCAGTTAGGTCGTAGCGAATAATTTCCTCGTCATTTTGACAATTAACGATACGTACAAAGGCATTACTTACTTGACCAAAATTTTGATGGCGTTTTGCTGCTTCATGAATAGTTATGGCGATCGCAATTTTTTCGATGTCTTGAGGAATGGTTTTTAAATTAACATCGATAATTTCGTCATCGCCTTCCCCGGCACCAGTACGATTATCCCCCCTCTGTTGTATAGATTGGTCAGGATCGGGACTATTAGGATTGTTATAGAAAATGAAGTGCTGATCACTAATCAATTTATCATTACTATTTAACAGAAATAGTGAAGCATCAATATCAAAATCGCTGCCAGTATCGGTAAAATTGATATCCCAGCCTAAACCTACATAAATTTGTACTAGTCCTGGGGCTACCTTCTCTAAAGAAATTCTTTGTCCTTTGTTTAAATTAATTGCCATGCTTTTTTAAATTGTTAATCATTAAAATATTCACCGCTCATTATTGATAGTTTGTAATTACTAATCAAGCTAATGATTGATGATTATCCACCGTTTAAGGTCATGCCTATTATAGCGAAGTGATTAACATGGTGACTTTTAACTACTTTATATTAACGAGAGCGAGCAATACGCCAACTTAATAAAATTACAGGAATTAGCCCCACCAAAACAATTGCTAAAGCAGGGGCAGAAGCGAACGCCAAGCGTTCATCGGAGGCATATTGATAGACTCGAATACCCAAAGTATCGAAATTGAAGGGGCGAATTACTAAAGTAGCAGGAAGTTCCTTCATTACATCCACAAAAACTAGCATAGTTGAGGTTAACAACCCTCCTGCCATTAGGGGAGTGTGAATTTTCCACAGGGTACTAGTTGAACCATAACCTAAACTGCGAGAGGCATCATCTAAATTGGGAGAAATCTTATTGAGGCTAGATTCTACTGATCCAAACCCAACGGCTAAAAAGCGTACCAAATAGGCAAAAATTAAAGAGGCTATCGTACCTGAAAGTAATAAACCTGTGGAAATATTAAAAATGGCACGCATCCAACTATCTATCAGATTATCTAATTGCGCCACAGGTATTAATACCCCCACAGCAATTACCGATCCTGGAATAGCATAACCCATAGCAGCAATTCTTACGGCACTCTTCATTAACCAGTTGGGTTGTAATCTTTGCCCATAAGCCATTAATAAGGAGATTAACATAGCAGCGATCGCGGTAATAATTGCCAAAATAAAACTATGGGAAGTTAAATTCCAAAAATCTTGATCAAATGCTGAATCTAAATTATTAAAAGTTAACTGGACTAAATAAGTTGCAGGAATGATAAATCCTAAGCTTACAGGTAACAAACAAGCAATAATGGCTAAAATACTGTGTCCTAAACTTAATTGATAGGGAGTAAATTTTTTTAAGGAATTAGAACTTTCATAATATTGGGCTTCACTGCGCGATCGCCTTTCTAAAACTATTAAAATCAGCACAAACAACATTAAAAAAGCAGCTAACTGTGCAGCAGCCGATCTTTCTCCCATCCCTAACCAAGTCCGATAGATCCCTGTAGTAAAAGTGTTTACACCAAAATATTCTACCGTGCCTAAATCATTGAGGGTTTCCATCAAAGCTAAAGCCAAACCTGCCATAATTGCTGGTCTTGCTAGGGGTAGGGCTACGGTAAAAAAACTTTGCCAGGGATTAGATCCTAAAGATCGACTCGCCTCAATGGTACATACAGACTGCTCTAAAAATGCCACCCGTGCTAGCAAGTACACATAGGGATATAGCACCAACAGCAACATTAGCGCAGCCCCCCAAAGAGAACGAATGTTGGGAAACCAATAATCTCCTATACTAGTCCAACCGAAGATCTGGCGTAAACTAGATTGTACTGGCCCAAAATAATCGAGCATATTAGTATAGGCGTAAGCGAGTAAATAGGCGGGTGCAGCCAAAGGTAAAAGTAATCCCCATTCTAAACACCCACTACCCCAAAAACGACACATTGTTACTATCCAGGCTGTGCCAACACCAATTACACAAACTCCGATAGCTACTAAGAGCATTAATAAACAAGAGTTTAAAATATAGTCTGGTAAAACTGTGGTGACTAAATGCTGCCAGATATCGCTAGATTTAGTAAAAATACTACTAAAAACAAATAAAATCGGTATAGCAACAATTAGCGCGATCGCAGCTACCAAAAATGTCCAACCACTTATAGTTGGCGATGAAATAAAATTAGATTTAGCTTTCACTGTAACTGCATTAAAAATTAATATATAGAGTCAAGCTTAAGTTAAATTATTCCTTATTTAATTTGAGTTGGATTAAATTAAAAGTGCTTAAAATTGCCTGATCACTGATTAAATAGCCAGTAACTACTGATAACTTATTATTTGTTATTGCTTGCTTGAACATCCATTCCCAATCATTAATCTTAATATGCCTAACATCAGCGTCAATTTGCCTCAAAACTCCTATGAAATTGCGATCGCTCCTGATCAACTCAAAGAATTAGGTAGCCAGATGCAACCTTTAAAGCTAGGTAAGAAGGTATTAGTTATTTCTAACCCCGAAATATTCGCTCACTATGGGGATATTTGTTTAGCATCTTTAAATAACGCAGGTTTTGAAACTTCTACCCATTTGATACCCGCAGGCGAAGAATATAAACATCTACAATCTATTGAGCAAATATATGATACTGCTTTAACTCATCAAATTGAACGCTCATCGACGTTTGTGGCATTAGGTGGAGGAGTGATCGGAGATATGACTGGGTTTGCTGCTGCAACCTGGTTAAGAGGGGTAAACTTTGTCCAAGTCCCCACTTCCTTACTGGCAATTGTTGATGCTTCAGTTGGCGGTAAAACAGGAGTTAATCATCCTCAAGGCAAAAATTTGATCGGTGCTTTTTATCAACCTAAATTAGTATTGATCGACCCTAATGTATTGGCAACTCTCCCTACGCGAGAATTTCGGGCTGGTATGGCAGAAGTAATTAAATATGGTGTTATTTGGGATGAAGATCTATTTACTAAATTAGAACATAGCGATCGCCTAGATCAGCAGGAGTCTATTAGCGATGAACTATTAGAAGTTATTATCACTCGTTCCTGTCAAGCTAAGGCAGAAGTTGTCAGTCAAGATGAAAAAGAATCAGGTTTGAGGGCGATTTTAAATTATGGACATACTATTGGTCATGCAGTTGAAAGTTTAACCCACTATCAACAATTTGTTCATGGTGAAGCTGTAGCTATAGGTATGGTAGCTGCTGGTAAAATCGCACTTTCAATGGGTTTATGGACACAAGCCGAAGCACAACGCCAAAATGAACTTATCCTCAAAGCTGGTTTACCTACCGATATCCCTCCTCAATTGTCCATCGACGACATTTTAGAAGTTATTAAAAGTGATAAAAAGGTAAGAGCAGGTAAGGTTCGTTTTATTCTCCCAACAGCTATTGGTAAAGTTACTATTTCTGATCAAGTAACTCCCGAAATTATTATTTCCGCTTTAAGTTAAACCAATTCTCGACAATAATCAGTGACTTATTTTGTTGTTAGTCAGCAGGGGTAGCAATAGTTTTAGAGTTTTTTCAATTATTAGATTCTAGGCAATAGGCACGCTTATACTAGGCACGTAGCAATAGTTTTAGAGTTTTTTCAATTGAGAAACCCTATTATATAACTCGGCACAATTAGAATTAATTATCAATTATCAATAATGGCTTTAGAACCTTGTAAAGTTTGCGGTACTTTAAACGCTGAAGGTACAGAAATCTGTCTTAGTTGTGGCTATCCGACAAAAGGTAACAAAAGACCTGCTATCTTTCGGTGGACAGCGATCGCCCTGGCTTTTTGTTTTGCTCTCCCTTTCTTATATGGGTTAATTAATTGGATGATGCTGCAATTAAAACCAGAATCTCCTAAACCTACTCCTGCTGCATCCCTACTAAAAACCGATTAACTAATATTACTTCTTCTGGGAAAATAGCAAAATTGGAAACCAACTACTACGCATCAAATCATTAGCAAAACTGCGTACTGTCCACTGTAATAGATTTTTACCGTAATCTGTAGCTAGAGCGATCGCGCTTATATCATAATCTAAAGCAGCAGCAGTAATCTCCTGTAACGGATCACCTTTTTTAACTAATGTATTAACTTCTAAACCTAACGCCTCTAATTCTTCTTTAACTGAGTTTAATTTTGCCTCAGCTTTTTTCGTACGTTCATCCGCCATCATTGCATTTCTGCCATATTCATCAATGACTGTAATCAACATACATTGCTTGAGAGAATTTTCAGGACGATTTTGAATATGTTTTTTTAGTTCTGTAATTAAATATTGGGCAGTAGGGCTATCATTATACGGAATCAATAAATAACGCCACAAATGCTGACAACGTAAAGTTAATTCTTCATTAGTATAAGTAGTAATTAATTGAGGACGAATAATGTTGAGAGGTTGATTCGTTATTTTCGCCAGCCCAGCACTAGTACTACCTATAAATTTTTCTTGTAGCAAACTTCTAATCGGTGTTCCTGTCATAATTACATCGACAGGATGTTTTTTAAGCACTCTGGGAATAGTATCTAAAGGCTTACCTGAAAGAACTTCTACTTGAATATCTAACTGCGAAGGTACATTTACAAGTGCCTTTTGCAGACGTTGCATTGCCTTTTCCTCTTTGTCCTTATCTATTCTGGGTATGCCTCCCTCGTCCCACACAGGTACACTATGGAAAAAGACAATTTTTTCTAAACCGCACTGAGCTAAATCAGGAACAAAATCAATAAAACGATGTAAACCATCAGTGAAATCGGTGCAGATTAAGCAACTTTTAAACATATAAGCTAATCAAAATATTTTTTTTAACCCTAGCAAAAAAATGTTCAGCAATTACTATAATCCAAATTTTCTTAGTCTTTTTTGAACATTAACCCCAACATCCCCAGCAAGTTTTCCTGAAACCTGAAAGAGAAGGAGGTCTTGTAACAAGATCCTGACTTAGTAATTAAAATTTAGGTGGGTTGTCAATTCCCCATTGATGTCGAATAAAGTCTTTGTACATATTGTCTTTTAGCAACATTTGTTCATAAAGTTTCACGAGGAATTCTTGAGCTTGTTCGTGGCTCATCGCTTTAACTTGGGTTTCAAAAGAGCGAATATTGAATTTTTGCTCTAAAGACAGTTCCATGAAATTAGACATAAGATTTACACTCCTGTTTTGCTAGTGTCGCAACTTTTAATGTAATTCAATGTAACAATCAATTGACAATAGTTACCTTGAGTTATATGACCTATGATAGCTAATTGTCAATTAATAAAACTAGTGTTGAATACAACTAGCAATTTTTAATGAAAAAAAATCAATAAATAAGTAGAATAAGTTAGCAAATAGCGTAAACATTCTGTAATAATTAAAAATAGTGCAGAATTCAAAATTAAGATTTAATTTTTAAAATTTGAGTGTTCGCTAGACTGCGGTTGCTCCAGTTTGTAGAACCACTCTCTAATTTATTAGCATTATGCGTTTACAGATGTTTAACAGCTACTGTGGCAATATCCAAAAATAAAGTCATATTAAATAACCGAAACATTTCCAGGTCCAATTATATTTTTTCTCAATCAAGTTAGATTCAGGAAAAGTATATGTTTGGACATGGTTCGTTATTGTGTAAAGTTAAAGTAGTAGACCAAAAGATCCATCTATAAAAAAAGCTTTTGGATAATCGATTTATATTTTGGCTTGACTGCCATGAGAAAAGGGTTCGCTCTGCACACTATTGTGAATAAAATTAGCTTGGGAGATATAGTTTAATGTCTATTCGTCTATATGTCGGTAACTTACCAAAAGAGGAAATTGATCGTGATGCTTTAGCCAATATGTTTGCTGAAGAAGGACAACAGGTTATCACTAAAGTCATTAAAGATCGCAAAACAGGTAAATGTCGCGGTTTTGCTTTTGTGACTGTCGAAAGTGATGAACTTGCAGACCAATTTATTGAAAAATATAATGGTCAGTCGTTTATGGATAGTCCTTTAAAAATTGAAAAAGCATTACCTCGCACTAAAGCAGAAGAAGGTAGCGCAACAGTTGAAGGTACAGCAGCCAGTGCAGGTGCAGGTGCAACTAATCCTCCTAAACGCAAAACTGCTAATAAACGCGCCAAGAAACAAAATAGTGGTAATGCTGCTAGTCCTAAACAACAGCAAACTAATACTAATGTTCAACCTGATCCTCGTTGGGCAGACGAATTAGCTAAACTAAAAGAAATGCTAGCTGCTACTAATAATTAGTCTAGAGTCGATTATAGTTATGGGTTAGTCGTTTGCAAGTCTCTAGTCAAGAAAATTTTTCTACACATCAGACGCTACCCACAAGTCAGTTTAACTAGCAAAAGATGACTAAAAAATCTAATTAATTAGTTTGAGTAATCAACTTTTCTAGATATAAAGCTGAAGCTTTTGTGTTAGCAGGTTAAGACAATTTAACTATAAATCATTAGTTTTAATGACGGTGACAATATCTCTGTATCTGACGGGGAATTGGACACCGTATTTTTTTTAGCAATAAATATCAATGTTTTAATTCCTACCCCCTACCTACTACCCACATTGTCCCCTTGTGGGATTTGCGGTTGCGTAGCTGTCGTAGACATAGCTTATCTTTTAGGGCTACCTACTACCCCCTACCTACTACCTACTACCTACTACCTACTACCTACTACCCACTACCTACTACCTACTATCCCCTAACTCCTCCCCCACAAACATATTGAGTAATATAAGCTGGCGATAAATAAGGTTTTTCAGCTTTGGGGATAAATATCTGAGAAAATAAGTCCCAGACAAATAATTAAAACAATAAAAATTAAGGAGATTAAATCAATGAGCGATCCTGTTAAAACTATGAAGCAAGATGTAGGAAGGGCTGCTGCTAACCGTGTCAAATCAGATTCAATTGTAGGATTAGGATCAGGTTCTACTGCTGCCTATGCTATCGAGTATATAGGCGATCGCTTGGCAAAGGGAGAAATTAAAAATATTGTCGGTGTCCCTACTTCTTTTCAAGCAGAAGTTTTAGCTAAAGAATTTAAAATACCCCTAGTAACCCTTGATGCTATTGATCATATAGATATTGCTATTGATGGTGCGGATGAAGTTGATCCACAAAAGAATTTAATTAAAGGTGGTGGTGCAGCCCATACTCGCGAAAAGGTAGTTGATACTCTAGCCAATGAATTTATCGTTGTGGTTGATGGTGGAAAATTAGTAGATAAATTAGGTTCTACTTTTCTTTTACCCGTTGAGGTAATTCCTATGGCTGTTGCACCTGTAATGCGTAGTTTAGAAAAATTAGGTGGTAAACCTGAACTACGGATGGGAGTGAAAAAAGCAGGTCCTGTGGTGACTGATCAAGGAAATTTGGTTATTGATGTTAAATTTGACCATATTGAAAATCCTGGGGAAATGGAAAAAGCTATTAATAATCTACCTGGGGTTTTGGAAAATGGCTTATTTGTAGGTGTTGCGGATATCGTATTAGTTGGCGAAATTAAAGACGGTAAATCTGTAATTCGAGAATTTTAAGTACAGGCTTTATATTTTAGTATGGGCGGAATTTAATTTATTTTCGCCTTACTGGATTTTTGAGTTATTAGCAGATAACCGCAATGGTTAAGACATATTTATATTAAGCTTTGGGCAAAGAGATTTCGCTCTATGTCTTGCTATATCATAATTGTTGCTATATATACACTATCGATATTAAAGATAATTCGCTCAAATCTACTTAAAAACTAGGATCATAACTATTGTGTTAAAACCCATCACTATCTTTATTGTCACATTGATACTTATTTTAGCTACTTTTACTAGTTCTCCAGTACTGGCAGATACAGATTCTAATTTAATTTCTGGATCGAAAATATTTGAAGCCAATTGTGCAGGCTGTCACGCTAACGGGGGTAACATTATTCGTAGAGGTAAAAATCTTAAAGCTAAAGCTTTAGCTAAAAACAAAGTGGACACAGTTGAAGCGATCGCACTTTTAGTAACTAATGGTAAAAATAATATGTCAGCCTATAAAGATAAATTAACTGCTGAAGAAATAACTGCCGTTAGTACCTATGTATTAGAACAAGCGCAACAAAATTGGAAGTGAGCAATTGATACATATATTTAATGTTTTCAATATAATAAGCTTATAGCATAAATAATATTTTATATTCTTTTAAAATAAAACGTGGTTGAGCAAGCTCTAGATATTAGTGAAATTAGAGATATATTAAATAAAGCAATTAACGGTCAAGATATTTCGGTTGCAGAAGCAATACAGTTAATTGAAGAACAAGATCCTCAAAGAAAACTCGCGATCGCCCGTACAGCAGATCATCTACGTCAACAGCAGATAGGAGATACTGTAACCTACGTTATCAATCGCAACATTAACTTTACCAATATCTGTGAGCAACACTGTAGTTTTTGTGCCTTTAGACGCGACGCTGGGGAAACTGGGGCATTTTGGCTAGATATAGCTCAAATAATCAAAAAAGCTGGGGAAGCTGTAGAAATTGGTGCTACAGAAATTTGTATGCAGGGGGGTTTAAATCCCGAAGCCAAAGAAAATGGTACATCTCTTGACTACTATCTCAACATAATTAAACAGATTAAATCAAATTTTCCGCAATTACATCTACACGCTTTTTCTCCCCAAGAAATCCAGTTTATCGCCAGAGAAGATAATATAACTTATCAAGAAGTACTATTAGCCCTCAAAGAAGCTGGTTTAGGTTCAATGCCAGGAACGGCAGCCGAAATATTAGATGATAGAGTAAGAAAGATTATCTGTCCAGAAAAAATAAATAGTGCCACCTGGTTAGAAATAATTAGTTTAGCTCATAGCTTAAATATCCCCACCACCAGTACAATGCTATCTGGTCATATAGAAACACCACAACAACAAATAGAGCATTTAGATAAATTGCGCTCGCTCCAAAAAATAGCCGTAACTAATAACTATCCTGCCAAAATCACAGAATTTATTATTCTTCCCTTCGTTGGACAAGAAGCCCCTACACCACTACGTCGGCGAGTTAACCGAGATCAACCAAACTTAGAAGATGTATTGCATATAACAGCAGTTGCTCGCATTTTTCTAGGAAACTGGATTCCTAACCATCAACCAAGCTGGGTAAAACTTGGGATTGATGGCGCAAAAAAAGCTCTTCAATGCGGTTGTAATGACATTGGGGGAACATTAATGGAAGAACATATTACTACTATGGCAGGAGCGCAGGGAGGTACTTATATGACAGTGCAAGACTTACAAAGTGCGATCGCCGATTTAGCTCGTCCTGCTCAACAAAGAACTACTGTTTACGAAAATCTTTAAAATCTTATCAACTATGTGAAGTTACTATATATAGCAAACATGGCAAGCTTGGTTTAATATTGAGTCTGAAATAACTAAAATTAATTAATTGTTACATGAGAGTCTTAGTAACTGGTGGTGCTGGTTTTATTGGTTCCCATCTAATTGACCGCTTAATGAAGCAAGGTCATGATGTTGTCTGTTTAGACAATTTTTTCACTGGTCATAAACGTAATATCCGTCATTGGCTTGATAATCCTTACTTTGAATTAATCCGTCATGACATTACCGAACCAATTCGCTTAGAAGTAGATCAAATATACCATCTTGCTTGCCCTGCCTCTCCAGTTCACTATCAATATAATCCTGTTAAAACCATTAAAACTAATGTACTGGGAACGTTAAATATGCTGGGGTTAGCCAAGCGAGTAAAGGCGAGATTTTTGCTAGCTTCTACTTCCGAAGTATATGGCGATCCTGATGTTCATCCACAACCAGAAGAATACCGTGGTAATGTCAATTGTATTGGTATTCGTAGTTGTTACGATGAAGGCAAACGAGTTGCAGAAACCTTAGCCTTTGACTACCATCGCCAAAATAATGTTGATATTCGGGTGATGCGAATTTTTAATACCTATGGACCAAGAATGTTTGAAAATGATGGTCGGGTAGTTAGTAATTTTATTGTACAAGCACTGCAAGGTATACCTTTAACTGTTTACGGCGACGGTTCACAAACACGTAGCTTTTGCTATGTTGCCGACTTAGTTGAAGGAATGATGCGCTTGATGAATGGTGATCATATCGGACCTATTAATATAGGAAATCCTGGGGAATATACCATTTTACAGCTTGCAGAAACAATTCAAAGAATGGTTAATCCTGATGCCGAGTTAACTTTTAAATCCCTACCTCAAGATGATCCAAAACAAAGACAACCAGACATCACCAAAGCCAAGAATTTATTAGGTTGGGAACCTACCATTGCTTTAGAAGAAGGGTTAAGGCTCACCATAGAAGATTTTCGCTCTCGTATGAACGAGCAAAATTCCTAAATAAAGTTGGAAATAGAGAAGTATACTATATTGATTTTCTCTGATGTGGCTAAGTTTATTAGCAAAGTACATCAAACATTAAGAATTCAAATACATACAAGTAAGAGGGTAATAATTATATGCGTGTTTGTGTTATTGGTACTGGATATGTAGGTTTAGTAACAGGCGTTTGTTTATCTTATATTGGACACGATGTAATCTGTGTTGATAACAACGAAGAAAAAGTAAAATTGATGCAATCTGGACAATCTCCAATTTATGAGCCAGGTTTGTCAGAATTAATGAAGTCTTCCGCCGAATCTGGTAAATTAACCTTTACCGCAGATTTATCTAAGGGTGTGGAGCATGGAGAAATCCTATATATTGCAGTTGGAACGCCTCCCCTACCAACTGGTGAAAGTGATACTCGTTATGTAGAAGCAGTGGCGCGTGGGATTGGAACACATTTAAAATCCGAATATAAAGTTATCGTAAATAAATCCACTGTGCCAATAGGTTCTGGTGACTGGGTAAGAATGATTGTACTCGATGGCAATAAAGAGTCGGGAAGCAATGTTGAACCTTGTTTTGATGTAGTAAGTAATCCTGAATTTTTAAGAGAAGGTTCGGCGGTATATGATACATTCAATCCCGATCGCATTGTTTTAGGTGGTAATAGTCAAAAAGCGATCGCACTTATGGAGGAATTGTATCAACCTTTAATTACTAGAAAATTTGCCGAAGATCAATCTCTGCCTCCTGTACCTGTGGTAGTTACCGATTTAAGTTCAGCAGAAATGATTAAATATGCTGCTAATTCCTTTTTGGCAACTAAAATTAGCTTTATCAATGAGGTAGCTAATATATGCGATCGCGTGGGTGCAGATATTACTCAAGTAGCTAAAGGTATTGGTTTAGATTCCCGTATTGGTAATAAGTTTTTAAGTGCTGGTATTGGTTGGGGGGGTTCTTGTTTCCCTAAAGATGTTTCCGCCTTGGTTCATACCGCCGATGACTACGGTTATAATTCTGAACTATTAAAAGCAGCTATTAATGTTAACCAGCGTCAGCGTTTATTAGCTTTAGAAAAACTGCAAAACGAGCTTAAAATTCTCAAAGGTAAAACAGTTGGGTTATTAGGTTTAACTTTTAAACCAGATACCGACGATATGAGAGACGCACCTGCTTTAGATTTAATTGAACAACTTAATCGTTTGGGTGCAAAAGTTAAGGCATATGATCCTATTGTTTCTCAATCAGGTGTTAGTCATGGTTTATCTAATGTGATTATTGAAACTAGTGCCGAAATGCTGGCTGATAAGTGTGATGCTTTAGTGTTAGTGACTGATTGGCAGGAATTTCTTAAACTCGATTTTGCTAAAATGGCTAAGTTGATGAGTAATCCTTTAATTATTGATGGACGTAATTTCTTAGATCGCCAGGTTGTAGAATCTGCTGGTATTCGTTACATCGGTATGGGTAGGTAGTAGCTAAGAATTATCTCCTCATATATTTATCGTTGATGCAAAGTGGTAATAATAGCTGCTTTGCATTTTTAATTTTAAGATAAATGATTATTTATACCTGTGCAAAATGTGGTTTATTTACTAATTATTTATCAGTTAATCACTACTTTAATATTCATTAAAAACCTTCTAATATTAAACATGAACACATAAACATAAGTATTTTTATATATTTTTTCCATAAAACATCACCGCGATTAATTATTCTATTGCCTAATACAAAAAAAGCAACTAAATAACGTAAAGCCTCCGTATTAGGGATAAATAATCTCAATTATCAAATTTTATTTTTTATATATCTTCAAGGCTTTTCATTAAGATAATAAATATTTTCGTATCTTTCCAGCTAATGCTTAAAAATTGATAGAAGTAAGAATAAAAAATTGCATAAATATAATTAATCTAAAAACCTAAAGGGAGATCTAAATCTAAATTACACAATAGAAAAGGGGTAACGGTTGATAGAAAAATATAATCAATGGGCTTTTAACTTTTAACCTTTACCCTTTAAAAACCTAATCCATAATGATTTTTGCCATCAATTCAGGATTCCTGGTTAAGGGAATTAACTTTTTGTCGTATTTCGGGGTTATATAATCTCAAATAATTCCAATAATTGCCAAACACACCTTCAACATAGTCTTTAGTTTCAGCAAAAGGAATTTGTTCTACAAAGCGATCGCTATCTTTAATATCATATCTAGTTAACCATTGATTAACATTACCAGTACCTGCATTGTAACTAGCAACAGCTAATAAAGAATTATCGTCATAACGTTGATGGTTATATCTAAGATACCAAGTACCAATATTAATATTATCTTCAGGGTTAGTTAGAGAATAATTCGACAATTGTGTTTGTTGAGCAACCCATTGAGCGGTAGGGGGGACAATTTGCATCAACCCCACAGCACCTACAACTGAATCAATATTAGGATCAAAAGTAGATTCTTTACGCATCACAGATATCACCAACAAAGGATTAATCTGATCTTTGTGAGCATTTTTAAGGATTTGAGCTTGATAAGGAAAGGGAAATAAACCTCGCCAATAAGTAGATGTTTGACGTATAGCTTTCCACGCTTGTTGATCTTGTGGGCTGTCACGGTTAGCTAAATCCCAAATTTGCTGCATTCCTTGGCTATATGCCCCCAATTGAATTTGCAAAATACCTTCGCTAAACTGCTCTTCAACAGACAATTGCTGTGGTTGCTTAATCTGTGACTGTAAAAGTAACCAAGCATCTTCATATTGTCCTAACAAATATAATTCTTGCAAGGCTGGCGAACCCATAGGTAAAGGCTCATAAACCGTACTAAAATTTAAATCAGGAGAGAGGGGGCGCAATTGATCAAAATCTCCCACTTTCCAACCCAGCATCACTGCCGATCGCCAAGCCCAATAGGATTGAGGATAAAATTTAACTACTTTGGTAAAAATTGTTTCCGCAGCAGCTAATTGACCAATTTGAGTACCCCATTTAGCTGTCCAATAAAGAGCTTTGGGCGCAAAATCAAATTCTTGTCCTGCTTGACTAGATTTTACTAAAGGCTGCATCCATTGCCAAGCAGCTTCTAAATTACCATTAGCAGCCAATTTTTGGGCTACCTGCCAACGATATTCACCCGCAGCAGCAGAATCATTATATTCATTCAAAAGTTTGGCGCGAGAAGCATCAGCAGATGCCTGTTTATTAAACTTCTCATGTACTATTGCCTTAGAACGGTAAGCATCGGCAGCATTAGCAGGAAATTTAGCGATCGCTTTTTCTAAATAAACTATCGCTTCATCCCCACTAGAAATACTGGCTAAATATAATAAAGCTTGTCCTGTTTCCCTAGCATCATGATATTCATTCAAGAGTCTTTGATACGCTAGACGGGCAGTATCTATATTTCCATTGCGATGAAAACCTCTAGCAACACGGTAAAGATTGCGGGGAGTAGAAATAGCAAAACGATAAGCATCTGCTGCCTTACGATGTTCTTCCATGCGCCAATAACCATCGGCGATCGCTTCCCAATCTTCGGCAGTTAATTCTTCAGGGTATTCTAAAACTAAGCGGTCAAGAAAGGGAGTTAGATCTTTATCATGACTATATTTTGCTAATAGTAATAACAGGTTAAATTGATCTGGGTTTTGACGTAAACTTTGACGGACAAGTTTTTGAGTTAAGGGATGATAGGGAAAATCTTTAATTAAACGTGATTGTAATTGTGCTGAGGGTTGATTGAGTAAAGATAAGGCATTGGCGGTTAAAGGTGAATTAGGATAAGTTTTAATCAAATATTCCCAAGTTTTTTTGGCTGCTGCTTCTTGATTAGTTTGCTGATAGGCTTGGGCGGTTTTAAAAAGTATTTGAGGCTGAAGTAAGGAATATTCTTTACCTAAATCTTGAAGATAATTTAAGGCGAGTTTGCCTTGGTTTTGTTGTATCAAATCACTTGCCAATAAATAACGGGCGCGCAGGCGATCTTGCTGATTAAGAGATAAATTATTAGAAACTTGAGATTGGGCTAATTGCTTTAAAGGTTCTACTCTGGCGTTGGGAGCAAGCGATCGCAAGTTAACCAATGAGGATGATGGTTTTTGTATTTCTGATTGTTGCTTAGATTTTCCCAATCTATAGTCTTGAGCATACCAAATCAATAACCCAAAGCTACTTAAAATTAAAAGTAAAATTATTTTCTTATTTTTTAAAAACAGTAACTTGCTTTGATATCTTCTAAGTTTATGCTTGAGTTGTCTCGATCGCAAAAGTGATTCTAACATGGGACATATATCAAATGAGGATTCAAGGAAACAGGTGATAGTACTAAAGCAATTGCATTAATTATTCATCTTGTATTTATGCAACAGCTAGCAACTTCGACAATATTTAGCCTTTAATTTACCTGAACTTTTACTATTTAAATAACACAAGCTGGCAATTTTGCTTAAATTAACAGCATCCCTTAACAACTTATATTGATTGATTAAAAGCCCTGATCATCTTCAAAACTATATGTTAATTATGTTAATTAGCATTTAATTAAATCAAGCATCCCATAACGGTTTAGGTGCGTCTTGCTAGGCTTTAGTCAAGAATTTGGAACTATGGGTAATTAATCTGCGTCAAATACAAATAACTAATTTATAAGCAAACAATCTTTACCTAGTCATGGTTTACCCACAATATTCTAAAATAACTACTTCTATTTTTATGTCTGTGACTGTTTCAGTCGCTACTATTGCCAATTTTGTTAATATTACCCCTGCTCAAGCACAGCTTTTTCCAGATCAAAGACCGACTAGAGATAGAGACTATAATCCTCGACGTACTCCTAACAATAATATTGCCCCCAATACCGTCCCTGAAGGGTTTGTTATTCCTGTGGAATACGAAGAAGAGAAAATCTTGGTGACTCCAGAAGAAACTGTACCTATTACCTTGCTCGTTGCTGCCGATATCAAAGACAATAGACGTAATGTTTTAATTCCCTACGGTAGCGAAATTATGGGGCAAATTCAACCTAGTGATGATCAATCAGGTTCTCTTTTTGTAGCGGAAGAAATTGTCTTTCCAGATGGCACATCTCAATCCCTTAATGCAGTTTCTAATGTTGTTACACGTACCGAAAAAGTCAAAAAAGGTGCAAACGGCAAAGATATTATTAAAGGTGCAGCAATAGGTGCAGCAGCAGCAACAGTACTATCAGAAATATTTGGCAAAATTGAAGCGTTAGAAGTTCTAGGCGGTGCAGGGGCTGGCGCGGTTGCAGGTATCTTGCTGGGTGGAAACGAGGTAGAATTAGTTTCCATTGATCCCAACAAGGATTTAAATTTAACTCTTGAGACTGATTTAGTTATTAAATAAACTATAAAAATTTCAGACCCAGAGCTAATTTTAACTAAGCTGGAAAATAAATGTAACCAAATCACCTTTACCCAAAGCAATGCGATCGCCAGCCCTTAATCGATGCCGATTTCCAGGGACTAAAGGTGCATGATTAACATACGTTCCATTAGAACTGCCCACATCTTCGATGTAAAAAGAATCTCCTTCTACCCTAATATCAGCATGAATCCTTGATACTACCTCAGAATCGGGAAATCCTGCTATATCAATATCTGGCGGAATTTGACCATTGGGTTTACCAATGTGGATTACATCGAGATCATCGGGTAAATTAATCGTGGTATTACTTTGTAAATGCAGTAAGCTAGCTATTTGTATTTGTAATTGAGTTGCTCCAGACATATCACCCAATTGACCAACCCTATCAGGGGGGGCTACTGGAGGCGTAGGGGCGGGGGCTGGTGCAGTCGGCATCGACACAAACTCTGGGTTTGAATCTAATTCAAGATCTGGAGATGGAGTATTGGATCTTTGCCAAGACTTATTTAACTCATTTAAAGGAATTGCCGATTCTATCTCTTTGGTAAAATCAAAATCAGGCGTATCTGATAGAGATAGATCAGGTTCTATTTCTTGATCTTTCTTGCTCTCAATACCCAGAGGATTATTACTAATTGGCTGCATCTGCGCAATAGTCATGTCTTCCTCATCGTCCCAAGGACTTTGCATAGAAGAAGCCATTGCAGTTTCAGGCAAAATATCTAAATTATCTACTGAAGAAGGTATTTCATCTGGTAAGGATACAACCTCTGTTTCTTCAAGTGGAATATTAGTAGATAAATTTTCTGCTTGCAAATTAAAGCCACATTGACCACAAAAAGTTGCATCGGTTTGTACTGATGCTCCACAATTAGGGCAGCCAATAGTAGCTGGTAAAGGAGTATAGCAATTTTCGCATTGTATAGAGCCTTCTGGATTTTGATGATTGCAACTGGGGCAAGTAATCATAATTATATTTAAATCTAGCTATTACACTACTTACTGATTTGTCAATCCTTAATTAATGCTTTGGGAATATTGGTAAGCTATCTCGATAGCCTATTTAAACAAGTTAACCGTGCCACATCCGAAAGTAAAGATTATAAGCTTTGGGCTTCAACAGATTAACTTTCATTAATAGATTAACAAAACACTACTGACATCGGTTATTTTTTATCTCAACTATACTACTATTTTTAGTTTTAGTTTTTAGATTAGACCAATTTTACATTAGGCTTTAGAGATTTTATAAAATATGAATGTTCTATCAAAAATTGACAATCTCAGCTTGTGACTTAATCAAAAATATAGAAAAATAGTTAAGAAAGCTGTTACATTTGAGTATGGTTACAATAGATGGTTTGACGTTAATAAACCTTTAAAATAAATTTAAAAATCTACAAGAGAGGTTGATTTATGGATTGGCGCGTATTGATAGTATTATCTCCCCTAGCGATCGCTGCTGGTTGGGCTATCTTTAATATCGGTTCTGCTGCTATTGCACAGGCACAAAGATACTTCGGCAAACAAGGATAAACAATTAAAACAATAAGATTTTATTAGTTTTATATACCCGACTAAGCTTTATTTCTGTCTTGGTCGGTTTTTTATTATCTCTATTTTTTAATAGAGGTTTAGTTATCGACTCCAAACTCTACGGTAAAAGTGCAAAAATAAATAATAAATTAAACTGCCATACATATATTCATATGACTAATCTCTCTTACCTTAGCGGTAGCGACATCCGCGATAAATTTTTAAACTTTTATGAGTCTAAACAACACAAAATTTTGCCTAGTGCTTCCCTAATACCAGAAGATCCGACGGTCTTGCTCACTATTGCTGGTATGCTTCCTTTTAAACCCATTTTTTTAGGACAACGCCAAGCACCTCAACCTCGTGCTACTACATCTCAAAAGTGTATTCGTACTAGCGATATAGAAAATGTTGGGCGTACTGCAAGACATCATACCTTCTTTGAAATGTTGGGTAATTTTAGCTTTGGTGATTATTTTAAATCACAAGCGATCGCCTGGGCATGGGAACTTTGTACCGAAGTATATAACTTACCAGTAGAAAGAATAATTATTAGTGTTTTTGAAGATGATGATGAAGCTTTCGATATTTGGCATAAGCAAATTGGTATACCCGCCCATCGTATTCAGCGCATGGGAGAAGAAGATAACTTTTGGAAATCAGGTATAACTGGTCCTTGTGGTCCTTGTTCGGAACTTTATTATGATTTTCATCCTGAATTGGGGGATGACAAAATTGATTTGGAAGACGATAGCAGATTTATCGAGTTTTATAACTTGGTATTTATGCAATATAACCGCGATGTGGAAGGTAATCTAACACCTCTGACGAGTAAAAATATAGATACAGGCTTGGGTTTGGAAAGAATGGCACAAATTCTCCAGCAAGTACCTAATAATTATGAAACCGATCTAATTTTTCCGATCATTAAAACTGCTGCTGAAATTGCTCAAATTGACTATACCCAAGCAGACGAACAAACTAAAACCTCCCTCAAGGTAATAGGGGATCATGTTCGCGCAGTAGTTCATATGATCGCCGATGGGATCACGGCTTCTAATACAGATCGTGGTTATATCTTACGCCGTTTAATTAGACGGGTAATTCGTCACGGTAGATTAATTGGTATTGAGGGCAATTTTACCCCCCAAGTTGCTAAAAGTGCGATCGCTCTGGCGGAATCTGCATATCCCCAGGTAAAAGTTCGGGAAGAGTTTATCATTAGTCAACTGCAACGGGAAGAATCTCAATTCCTCAAAACTTTAGCCAGAGGGGAAAAATTATTAGGGGAGATTATTACTAAATCATCTAACCAAACTCCCAAGCAAATATCAGGAAAAGACGCTTTTGAACTTTACGATACCTATGGCTTTCCTCTAGAGTTAACCCAAGAAATAGCCGAAGAACATGGGTTAAGCGTTGATGTCTTAGGTTTTGATCAAGAAATGGCATCACAAAAAACTCGTTCTAAGGATGCTCATACAACAATTGATTTAACTGCCCAAAATGCCTTGGGAGAGATAGTTATCGGTAGTAACACCACAGACTTTTTAGGTTATAACCGTCTAACCGCCCAGGCTCAAGTTATGGGAATTGTCGTTAGTAATGAAGATCTTAATAATAATTGTGTAAGTGCTGAGGCGGGAGATACTGTTCAAATTGTCTTGGATCAAACCCCTTTCTATGGTGAGTCGGGAGGACAAATAGGCGATCGCGGTTATCTTTTGGGTGATAATCTAGTTGTCAGCATCGAAGATGTGAAAAAATCAGGTCACATTTTTATTCATCAGGGTAAAGTTGAACGCGGTACGATTAAAGTTGGAGATCTGATTAACGCAACTATAGATCGCGCCTGTCGTCGGCGAGTCCAAGCACACCACACAGCTACACATTTATTGCAAGCAGCATTAAAGAATATAGTTGATGATTCTGTGTCTCAAGCTGGTTCATTGGTTAATGAAGATCGTTTACGCTTCGATTTTAATTCCCCCCGCCCTCTAAACCCAGAAGACGTACAACAAGTAGAAGATTTAGTTAATAGTTGGATAGCCGAAGGGCATCAAGCAGATATTAGCATTATGTCCTTAGAAGAGGCTAAAGAAAAAGGGGCAACAGCTATGTTTGGTGAAAAATATGCCGAACAAGTGCGCGTAATTGATTTTCCTGGAGTATCTATGGAACTATGCGGTGGTACTCATGTGAATAATACCGCAGAAATTGGCGTGTTTAAAATCATCTCAGAAACTGGAATTTCATCAGGAGTAAGACGTATAGAAGCTGTTGCAGGTGGGGCTATTTTAGATTATCTCAATCTGCGAGATCAAGTAGTTAAACAGTTAAGCGATCGCTTTAAAGTAAAACCAGAAGAAATTAGCGATCGCGTTGATAATTTACAGGCGGAATTAAAAGCTACTCAAAAAGCTTTGGAAAACGCTAAACAAGAACTTGCTTTGGCTAAATCTGATAATTTATTATCCAACGTCGAAACATTGGGCGATTTTAAAGTTTTAGTTGCTAATATGGGCGAAATGGATGCAAAATCTTTGCAGTCAGCAGCAGAAAGATTACAACAAAAATTAGGTGATGCTGCTGTAGTTGTGGCTTCTATCCCTTCAGAAGGCAAAGTTAGTTTAGTTGCTGCTTTTAGTCCAAAAGTTATTAAAGAAAAAAGCCTACAAGCAGGTAAGTTTATTGGCGAAATTGCTAAAATCTGCGGTGGTGGTGGTGGTGGTAAACCAAACCTCGCTCAAGCTGGTGGCAGAGATCCAAGCAAAATTGACGAGGCTTTAGAGACTGCTAAGGCAAAATTAATAGCAGCATTTAGTTAGAAATATAGAGGTGATATGACTTTAAGAGATGGTTGATAAACATTTTTATTGTCTATTACCTCTTGTTTTTTATAATTATTCATAGCAGATAACCGCCAAAGTTAAGATCACGTAGAGATGTTTATTTTGTAATCCTTTTATCCTTGTATTCTTGATCGAGGAAGAATGGTGACAAAGAAGCTAAGGGGTTTCAGAAATGCCATAATATATCATTCGCTCGCTATAAAATAATTACTATAGATATTGGTTATTTCCTACTGAAGGCGACTTTTAATTATTCTTAAAGAGCGATTAAGCAGTCTATCTTTATTCTTCAAAGTCAAAATAAATAAATCTCTTGAAGCAGCTATTCCCGTCGGAAATAATATTAAAGCAAAAATTGTCTGTATATTTAACTTTTTAATAAATTCAATATCTCCAAAATTTAATAAGTCTGCCAGCCATTTTATTTTTTCTGTAAGATTATCCCCTAAAATATATATACATATAAAAGCTCAACAAAAAGAAAATAAAATACTAGGAAAGTTTATTCCTATCATGTCGTATTTTAAGCCTGATATATCATCCTATATAATATTTTTTATAATTTTACATGACTTTTTTTCTAGATTATATTCAGTAATATTTCCCAAATCAGAGCTATAAAGGTTAATGTCCCTATACAATCTATTGATGTGGTGAAAAGTACTTTGTATATATAAATAGTAGCGATAAAATTTTATAAAAATAACTAATGCAAAGTAATAAAATAGTAGTAAGAAAAAGATTCCTAATAATTTTAAATACAAATTTTCTGCTCTTACCAAAAAACTCATCAACAAAGATATGATAGTTATTATTATTTCCCTGTTGGAATTATCAAAAAACAATTGTAAACAGAAACCTATAATTGTTAATTCATTTGGATTTAAATCTATATCTGTATCTTTAATTATTGTATCTTGGTTGTTACTTACTAAATCCGATTCCCTAACGGTTACTTTTTGTCTTGATTGCTTAAATTTCGGATCGGTATAATCCTCAAATGCTCTTCGTTGATTATTCTGTAATTTATATGCTGGAAGAATCATTAAATCATTGAAAACTATCTTAAAAAACTTTTCTTGCTTGCTTAACGCTTTGTCCCTTCTTCCCATCACTACAAATCTCAACTAGTGATAAAGAACTAATTCTTGTCATAAAGAGATAACATGAATTATTTAAATGTTGGGTACAAATAGAACGGTTTTTAGGTAGTAAGTAATCCCACAAGGGGACAATGTAGGTAAGAGGTAATAGATTTTTTCAGACTCCTGACTCCTGACTCCCCCTTCCTAACTCCTTATAAATTCGTAGCATTCTTTTTTGTATTTCATATAACAATTCATAAAATAGGTCGCCGAAAAATAATCAAACTTTTTCCTTGTCAGAAACTTACATAGTCATGTATCATTAGTGATTGTGGTTAAAACTGGCAAATCTCACATTAATAGATATACAAAGTATAATCATCCCCCTCAGTCATCTTAGAGAAAGTCAATTTCTTTAAAGCAAAAGACTAAACAAAGGAGTTTTATAGCGATTATGCACTAAAACAATCTTGTTACGGGGTTAGTGAGAAAAAAATAGGATTTGCTGCCTCCTCAAGATACTGAAGAAAATAAAACTTTAAGTCTTAGAGGGTCAAGGTAATTATTAAAGCTTGCCACGGGTACAACCAAAGTATAGCTGTAAATCTTAAAAAACAAAATTATATATTTGCTGCTTTGCGTCTTGATTGATCTTGGTCGATTCAAATAAACATTGAATTTAAACCAACAATAAATAAGATGATTGTTTTTTTGTCAGTCGATAAAAACACCGCCTATAGATAGCAGTGATCTGCGGTGAACCTAAACCCAGAGTCCTATAAAAAAGACTCAAAAGTTTGTTGTTTTGCAATTATAGAGGGCTAAAACTCGTGTCTGTCGGCATTCTTGGCACAAAAATAGGCATGACCCAAATTTTTGACCAGGAAACAGGAAATGCAATTCCCGTTACTGTGGTTCAAGCTGGTCCTTGTGTCGTAACTCAAATCAAAACTAAAGAAACAGATGGCTATAGTTCCATCCAAATCGGGTACGGAGAAGTAAAAGAAAAATCCTTATCTCGACCCGAACTTGGTCATCTTAAAAAGTCTGGGGCAAACCCTCTACGTCATCTAAAAGAATATAGAATTGAAGATCCCGAAGCATACGAACTAGGCAAAGCCTTAGACATTTCGGAAATTTTCAATCTAGATACTACTGTTGATGTAACTGGTAAAAGCATGGGTCGCGGTTTTGCAGGTTATCAAAAGCGACACAACTTTAAGCGAGGCTTAATGAGTCATGGTTCAAAAAGTCATCGTGAACCTGGTTCTACTGGTGCTGGTACTACCCCAGGTCGTACATACCCAGGTAAAAAAATGGCTGGACGCTATGGCGGTAAGCAAGTTACAACTCGCAAACTAAAAGTTGTCAAAGTTGATGCAGAGCAAAACTTAATACTCATCAAAGGGGCGGTTCCTGGTAAACCTGGGACATTGCTTAGTATTTCTCCTAGCAACCTCGTTGGATAGTAATAACAGCTTGTTAGTTATTTAAAAACAAACAGGATAGATAACAAACAACAGTAACTATGGTTAATTGTGTAGTCAAAAATTGGCAAGGGGAAGATGCTGGCGAAGCGACCCTAGAACTAAAAGTAGCCAAAGAAGAAACGGCAGAACATATTGTGCATCGAGCCATAGTTCGCCAATTAAATAATGCTCGTCAAGGGACAGCTTCCAGTAAAACTCGTGCAGAGGTTCGCGGTGGTGGACGTAAACCTTGGAGACAAAAAGGAACAGGACGCGCTCGTGCAGGTTCAATTCGTTCTCCTCTATGGCGTGGTGGTGGTGTGATTTTTGGGCCAAAACCCAGAGACTTCAGCACCAAAATGAATCGCAAAGAGAGACGTTTAGCATTGAGAACAGCTTTAAACTCTCGTGTAGAAGACATGATTGTAGTTGAAGATTTTTCATCTCAATTAGAGCGTCCTAAAACAAAAGAAGTGATCGCAGCCTTAGATCGTTGGGGTGTAGCTGCTGATGACAAAGTATTGTTAATTCTGCAAGAAGTTAGCGAAAACGTAAACTTGTCAACTCGTAATATTGCCAAAGTCAAATTGATTAAAGCAACCAATCTCAACGTTGTTGACTTACTTCATGCCAACAAAATAGTCGTTACCAAAGACGCTTTAGAACAAATACAGGAGGTTTATGATGACTAAATACCAAGCAAGAGATTTAGCCGACTTAATCCTCAAACCTATTATTACGGAAAAAGGCACCATGCAAATGGAGCTTAATAAGTACGTTTTTGATGTTTTACCAAAAGCAACAAAACCAGATATTAAAGCAGCGATTGAAAGCTTATTTGATGTCACCGTAGTTAAGGTAAATACGTTAACTCTACCACGCAAAAAACGTCGTGTAGGCAAATTTGTAGGTTATAAAGCTCAGTACAAAAGAGCAATTGTTACCTTACAAGAAGGGGATTCAATAGTATTATTCCCCGATGTATAAACTCGAACTCGAAAAAGCTAGCTAAAAGCAAATTATGGGTACTCGTTCATTTAGACCATACACTCCAGGAACTCGCCAAGCAGTGCTGGCAGACTTTTCAGAAGTTACTAAAAGTAAGCCTGAAAAATCCTTAACTAAATATAAGCATCGTAAAAAAGGTCGCAATAATCGCGGTGTAATTACCAGTCGTCGCCGTGGCGGTGGACATAAACGTCTTTATCGTATAATCGATTTTCGTCGTGATAAACGTAACATTCCAGCAGAAGTAATTGCGATCGAGTACGATCCAAACCGTAATGCTCGTATTGCCCTAGTTCAATATGAAGACGGCGAAAAACGCTATATCTTAGCTGCCGTTGGCATGAAAGTTGGTACACCAATTATAGCCAGTCCCGACGCTCCAATTGAAATCGGTAATGCTCTGCCTTTAAGTAATATACCTTTAGGTGAAACAATTCATAACGTTGAATTAGTAGCTGGTAAAGGTGGGCAAATTGTGCGTGCTGCTGGTGCTGCTGCCAAATTAATGGCAAAAGAAGGAGATTACGTTACTATTGGTCTTCCTTCCAAAGAAGTAAGAATGATTCGCAAAGAATGCTATGCCACGATTGGGCAAGTAGGAAATGTAGAATACCGTAACCTCAAACTAGGCAAAGCAGGAAAAAGCCGTCATTTAGGCAAAAGACCTGAAGTTAGAGGTAGTGCGATGAACCCTTGTGATCACCCTCATGGTGGTGGTGAAGGACGCGCTCCAATTGGTAGAAGTGGGCCTGTTACTCCTTGGGGTAAACCAGCCTTGGGTAAGAAAACTCGCAAGAAAAATAAACCCAGCGACAAATTAATAGTCCGTCGTCGTCGTTAAACACTGTTTACTTAATTAAAAAATTATGAGTCGTTCTTTAAAAAAAGGGCCATTTATCGCCGACAGCCTGCTTAAAAAAATTGAAAAATTGAATGCTGATAACAAAAAAGAAGTTATCAAAACCTGGTCTAGGGCTTCAACAATTCTCCCTCAAATGGTCGGACATACAATTGCTGTTCACAATGGTCGTCAGCACATCCCCGTGTTTGTAAGTGACCAAATGGTTGGACACAAATTAGGAGAATTCGCTCCTACCCGTACTTTTAGGGGTCATGCTAAAAGCGATAAAAAAGGAAGACGTTAAATACGTTAAATATCAACTACCACTATGGCAATAGATACTAATAGCGAAGTAAAAGCGATCGCCAAATATATTCGGATGTCCCCTTTTAAGGTCAGACGGGTATTAGATCAAATTCGCGGTCGTCAATATCGAGAGGCTTTAATTATTTTAGAATTCATGCCTTATAAAGCTTGCGAGCCTATTTTAAAGGTGTTGCGTTCTGCTGTGGCTAATGCCGAACATAATAACGGGTTAGACCCTGCAAATTTGGTGATCAGCAAGGCTTTTGCTGATGGAGGCCCTGTTCTTAAGCGTTATCGCCCTAGAGCGCAAGGTAGAGCTTATCAAATTCGTAAGCCAACCTGTCATATTACTGTGGCTGTCGCGCCTGAAAAAACTGAATAATTTTTTATTCAATTTAATTAATTACTATTTTACGAGGAAACATTTGTGGGACAGAAGATACATCCAACGGGGTTTCGTCTAGGAATTACCAAAGAACATCAGTCTTGTTGGTATGCTGACACCAAACGTTACCCAGAACTACTGCAAGAAGACAGCTTGATTCGGAAGTATGTTAACAAAGAATTAAATAATGCTGGCATTGCTCAAGTAAAAATTGAACGCAAAGCAGACCAAATTGATCTAGCTATTCATACTGCTAGACCTGGAGTAGTAGTAGGTCGCGGTGGCGCAGGTATTGAAAAATTGCGTACTGATTTACAAACGGCAGTTGGTAACAACCGTCAAATTCGGATCAACGTAATTGAAGTACCTAAAGTTGACGCTGATGCAGCTTTAATTGCCGAATATATTTGTCAGCAATTAGAACGTCGTGTTTCTTTTCGTCGGGTAGTTCGTCAGGCTATCCAAAGAGCGCAAAGGGCAGAGGTTTTGGGCATTAAAATTCAAGTAAGTGGACGCTTGAATGGTGCAGAAATTGCTCGTACAGAATGGGTAAGAGAAGGGCGAGTGCCATTACATACTTTAAGGGCTGATATAGATTACTCATATCGTACTGCATTAACAATTTACGGTATTCTCGGAGTAAAAGTTTGGGTCTTTAAAGGCGAAATTATTCCAGGACAAGAAGAAGCTGTTGCAGCAGTTCCGAATCAAGCTCCTCGCCGTCAGCGTCGTCGTCAAAAGTTTGATGATCGCTCAGAATAATTAATTAGTGAAGGCTTAATTTAGCAAAATAATATTATGCTTAGTCCTAGAAGAACGAAATTTCGTAAACAACACCGTGGTCGTATGAAGGGTATGGCTTATCGTGGTAATAGCCTGAACTTTGGTGATTACGCACTGCAAGCTACTGAACCTTCCTGGATTACCTCTCGTCAAATCGAGGCTGCCCGCCGAGCCATGACTCGCTATGTAAAACGGGGTGGTAAAATTTGGATTCGGATTTTCCCAGATAAACCTGTTACTATGCGTCCTGCTGAAACTCGTATGGGTTCGGGTAAAGGTTCACCTGAATTTTGGGTTGCAGTGGTAAAACCAGGCAGAATTATGTTTGAAATGGCTGGTGTTTCAGAGACGATAGCTAAAGAAGCAATGCGTTTAGCAGCACAAAAGCTACCAATCAAGACAAAATTTATCACTCGCGACGAAGAATATCAGTAAGATTATGCCCCTATCCAAGATTGAAGATGCTAGAAAGCTGAGTGAGGAAGAACTGGCGGAAGAAATACTAGCAGTTAAACGAGAGTTGTTTCAGCTAAGACTAGAGCAAGCTACTCGCCGTTTAGAAAAACCTCATCTGTTCAAACACACCAGACACCGTTTGGCACAACTATTAACCGTAGAACGTGAGCGAGAAATAGCCTCTGCTCAAGGAGAATAGCTTATGGCAATTAAAGAAAGAATAGGAGAAGTAGTTAGCGACAAAATGGATAAAACCGTTGTTGTAGCTATTGAGAACCGTTCCCCTCATCCAAAGTACGGCAAAATCGTCGTCAAGACCAAAAAATACAAAGCTCACGATGCTGAGAATCAGTGTAAGATCGGCGATCGCGTGCGTATAAGAGAAACTCGTCCCCTCAGTAAGACTAAACGCTGGACGGTCGAGGAAATCATTGAATCCAAAAATTCTTAATTCTTAATTAACCTAAATTCCCCTGGTCGAGTTTAACTATGATTCAACAACAGACCTATTTAAATGTCGCTGATAACAGTGGCGCACGCAAATTAATGTGTTTGCGCGTAATTGGCAAGGGGAATAGCCCTTATGCCTTTATCGGTGATGTCGTCATTGCCGTAGTAAAAGACGCTCTACCTAATATGGGCGTTAAAAAATCAGAAGTAGTAAGAGCGGTGATTGTTCGGACTAAGCAATCTGTTCGTCGTCCTAGTGGTATGAGTATTCGCTTTGACGATAATGCAGCCGTTATTATCAATGATCAAGGTAATCCTAGAGGTACTCGCGTCTTCGGACCAGTAGCTAGAGAGTTGAGAGATAGAAATTTTACAAAAATAGTTTCTTTAGCTCCAGAGGTAATTTAAATGACAACAAGCAAAAAAGCCCCTGCTCGCTACAAAATGCACGTTAAAAAAGGAGATACTATTCAAGTTATCTCTGGACGTGACAAAGGCAAAGTAGGTGAAATATCTAGAGTGATTCCTAAAACAAGTGAAGTAGTTGTTGCAGGAGTTAACGTACGTACTAAGCACGTAAAACCCAGACAAGAAGGAGAATCGGGTCAAATAGTGACTTTTGAAGCTCCTATTCACAGTTCTAATGTAATGCTTTACTCTAATAAAGAAAAAACCGTCAGCAGGGTTGGTTACACCTTTACTGAAGATGGTCGTAAAGTGAGAATGCTTAAAAAGACTGGTGAAATTATTGACTAGTTTTACACTCTAGATAATTGTCGAGATAATTTTAAATTAATATCCTCCTGACCAAGCCCAGGAATATAACTATCATGCCAAAACCACTAAAAGACCGATATTTAGAAGAAATTGTTCCCAAGTTGACTGAGGAGTTTAACTTTAGCAACGTACATCAAGTTCCTAAAATTGTTAAAATTATCGTCAACAGAGGTTTAGGAGAAGCATCACAAAATGCTAAAGCCCTCGAATCTTCAATCAATGAATTAACAGTAATAACAGGACAAAAACCTGTAGTAACAAGAGCAAAAAAAGCGATCGCCGGCTTTAAAATTCGTCAAGGAATGCCAGTTGGAGTCATGGTTACTCTTCGAGGAGATAGAATGTACTCCTTTTTAGAACGACTCATTTGTTTGGCTTTACCTCGTATTCGTGATTTCCGTGGTATTAGTTCTAAAAGTTTTGATGGTCGTGGAAACTATAGCTTAGGAATTAGAGAGCAATTAGTATTTCCTGAAATTGAATACGACAGAATAGATCAAATTAGAGGAATGGATATTTCAATCGTCACCTCAGCAGTTAATGATGAACAGGGACGAGCTTTATTAAAAGAAATGGGAATGCCCTTTCGCGAAAACTAACGTTCATAGTATCTCAACATAAAAATAGAAAATAATGGCAGCAACCGATACTATTTCAGATATGCTGACTCGCATTCGTAATGCCTGTATGGTCAAGCATCAAACCACTCAAGTACCTGCTACACGTATGACCAAAGCGATCGCTCTGGTTCTCCAAAGTGAAGGCTTTATTGAAGGTTTTGAAGAAACAGGAGAAGAACTTAAAAAGTTTTTGGTAATTTCTCTAAAATACAAAGGTAGAAATCGTCAACCAATCATTAGCACTCTTAAACGAGTTAGTAAACCTGGGTTAAGAGTTTATTCTCGCAAACAAGATATTCCCAGAGTCCTTGGAGGCATAGGGATTGCAATAGTTTCCACTTCTCGTGGAGTAATGACTGATAGAGAAGCTCGCCGTCAAGGAGTTGGTGGCGAAATCCTTTGTTACGTCTGGTAATTAAAGAGGAATATAGATTATGTCTCGTATTGGTAAACTACCCATTTCGATTCCTGATAAAGTAAGTGCGCAAATATCAGGACAACATATTACTGTAAAAGGGCCAAAAGGAACTTTAGAAAGAGAAATTCCTCAACCTATTGAGGTGAAGCAAGAGGGTAATACCCTAATAGTTACTCCCACTGATAATTCTCGCTTAGGTCGTCAGCGTCATGGTCTTTGTCGTACTTTAGTTGCCAACATGGTCGATGGAGTATCCCAAGGATTTCAGAAAAAACTGCTAATTCAAGGAGTTGGTTATAGAGCGCAATCACAGGGAAAAAAATTGACCCTTAACGTAGGTTATAGTCAACCTGTTGATATGGAAATGCCCGATGGTATTGATGTAGTAGTCGAAAATAGAAACACAGAAATAATTATTAGTGGCATTAATAAAGAAATAGTTGGCAATGTCGCTGCCAAAATAAGAGCAGTAAGACCTCCTGAACCATATAAAGGCAAAGGTATACGCTATTTTGATGAGCAAGTAAGACGCAAAGCTGGTAAGACAGGTAAGTAAAAATTATGAAGCTTTCACGCAAGGATTTAGTAAAACGCCGTCATCGAAGAGTACGCAAAAAAGTCAGTGGTACTCCAGAACGTCCACGTTTATGTATTTTTCGTTCTAACAATCACATTTACGCTCAAGTCATCGATGATGTTGCTCAACATACTTTAGTAGCTGCCTCAGACTTCAATATTGAATCAAAATCAAGCACTACTGGTGCTACTTGTGAAGTTTCAGCAGCAGTTGGTCAATTGATTGCTCAAAGAGCTATAGAAAAAGGAATTGCCAAAGTAGTTTTTGATCGAGGTGGTAATCTTTATCATGGTCGAGTAAAAGCTTTGGCTGATGCAGCCCGCGAAGCTGGATTAGATTTTTAATTACAACAGGTAAAGATAATAATTATGGCTAAATCTAAATCGCGTAAAAAAAGTCGCGCCAAAGAAAAAGAATCTAATTGGCAGGAAAGAGTAGTACAGATTCGTCGGGTAAGCAAAGTAGTTAAGGGCGGTAAAAAACTTAGTTTTCGTGCCATCGTCGTTATTGGTAACGAAAAAGGACAAGTTGGTGTAGGTGTAGGTAAAGCTGCTGATGTTATTGGCGCAGTTCGTAAAGGTGTTGCTGATGCTAAAAAACAATTGGTAGAAGTATCTTTAACCAAAGCCAATTCGATTGTTCACGTCACTAATGGTGTGGCTGGTGGAGCTAAAGTGTTTATGCGCCCAGCTGCTCCTGGTACTGGGGTAATTGCTGGGGGAGCAGTGCGGACTGTCTTAGAACTTGCTGGAGTTAAAAATATTTTAGCAAAACAACTCGGTTCTAATAGTCCCTTAAATAATGCAAGAGCAGCAATTGATGCTTTAGACAGTTTACGTACATTTGCTGAAGTAGCTAGGGAAAGAGATATTCCTGTAGAGCAGCTATATGCCTAACTTATTAAATATTTAGCATTTTCTACAGATAAAACAATCATGAAACTAGAAAATATTAGCCCCCAAGAGGGTTCTAAAAAACGTAGACGTAGAGTAGGTCGCGGTATTTCCGCAGGTCAAGGAGCTAGCTGTGGATTTGGTATGCGCGGTCAAAAGTCTCGTTCTGGTACAGGAACTAAGGCTGGTTTTGAAGGTGGTCAAATGCCTCTTTATCGTCGAGTGCCAAAGCTTAAACATTTTCCTTTAGTTAATCAGAAACACTACACTACTATCAACGTTAAAGCCTTAAGTTCTTTAGCTGCTGATACAGAAGTGACCTTAGATTCTTTAATTGAACAGGGGATTGTTACTACAAATGATGGTCCTTTGAAAATATTGGGAGATGGAGAATTACAAGTTGCCCTCAAAGTTAAAGCTGCTGCGTTTACCAAAAGCGCAATAGAGAAAATTGAAGCGGTTGGTGGTACTTACGAAGTTATCGCTAAGTAATACAGATCACGATTGGTATATCATAAGAAACGAAGGTGAAAAATTAAATTTATATAATAATCCTCCGTAATCAACTTATTTAATACCAAAAATATAAGAGGTAAACCTGCATGGTTAGAGAAAAAACTCCATCAGCACAGGAGACATTTTTGCAGATGGCTCAAGCAGCTGGTCTTCGGGGCAGACTGCTGGTCACTATTGGTCTTCTAATATTAGTACGATTAGGGGTGTTTATTCCTGTTCCTGGCATTGATCGTGAAACTTTTGGTAACTTTATCAATAGTTCTGGGAATGCCTCAATAGTCGGATTTTTGGATATCTTTACAGGCGGTGGGATCTCCGCTTTAGGTATTTTTGCTTTGGGTATTTTACCCTTTATTAATGCTTCAATTATTATGCAATTGTTAGCAACTGCTATTCCTAGTTTAGAAGATTTACAAAAAAACGAAGGTGAAGCAGGAAGAAGGAAAATTTCTCAGATTACCCGTTATGTTGCTTTAGGTGGAGCAGTAATTCAAAGCTTTGGAATAACTTTAGGGTTACTTGTGAATAATGGCATTATCGAAAGAAGTATTGTTCCAATTGGTGAAACAGTACTAGCTCTTACCGCAGGTTCCATGTTTGTTATGTGGATTTCTGAGCTTATTACAGAAAGGGGGATCGGTAATGGTGCTTCTTTACTAATATTTGTCAATATTGTCGCTGTATTACCAAAAACATTAAGCAATACTATTGAATACGCTCAAAGTGGTGGTCGTGAAGCGATCGCTCAAGTGATTATCCTACTATTGGTATTTTTAACCATGATTGTAGGGATCGTCTTTATTCAAGAAGGTACTCGTCGTATTCCGATTATATCTGCTCGTCGTCAAGTCGGTAGAAGAGTATATCGCGAGAGAAGTAATTATCTACCTTTGAGATTAAATCAAGGTGGAGTGATGCCCATTATTTTTGCTTCCTCAGTTTTGTTTTTACCAGCCCAATTATTAGGGTTTTTGCCTGGAGAGGGAGCAGTTAAAAATGTATTTACAAAAATTGCTACCGCTATATCTCCTGGAAACTGGGCATATGTAGTAGTTTATTTAGTACTAATTTTATTTTTTAGCTACTTTTATGCTTCATTAATTGTTAATCCTGTGGATATGTCTCAAAATCTTAAAAAGATGGGTGCATCTATCCCTGGAATTAGACCTGGAAAAGCAACAAGTGCTTATTTGGAAAAAGTTCTCAACCGTTTAACCTTATTAGGAGCAATTTTCTTGGGTTTAGTAGCCACTATTCCGACATTAGTAGAAAGTGCTATTCCTGCTGGAACTACGGTGTTTAGTGGGTTTGGGGCAACTTCTTTGCTGATTTTAGTAGGGGTGGCGATCGATACAGCAAAACAGATCCAAACGTACGTAATTTCTCAACGTTATGAAGGGATGGTTAAGCAATAGCGATCGCCCTAGCGCAGGTTTCACCTTATCGCTGGACACTTAATAATTGGCAAATAACTGACTAAAAAAGTTGAATTTTAATAAATTGATATGGCAAAACGGTTAATATTTTTGGGTCCTCCTGGGGCTGGCAAAGGGACTCAAGCACAAATAATAGCAGAAGCTCATCAAATTCCTCACGTATCTACTGGAGATATTTTAAGAGCAGCAGTAGTGCTGCAAACTCCTTTGGGGAAACAGGCAAAAGACTATATGGATAGAGGAGAATTAGTTCCTGACGCTTTGATTTTAGATTTAATTCAAGAGCGTTTATCTTATGAAGATACTTCTAATGGTTGGATTTTAGATGGTTTTCCCAGAAATGTTAATCAAGCTACTTTTTTAGCAGAATTATTGGCTAAATTAGATCAATCTGCTGACTGCGTATTGAACCTTGAAGTACCAGATGATGTTTTAGTAACAAGATTGTTAGCCAGAAAACGTAAAGATGATAATGAAGAAACAATTCGTCGTCGTCTAGAAGTTTATCATCAAGACACAGTTCCAGTGATTGATTTTTATCAACAGCAAGCAACACTCAAAACTATCAATGGTAACAAAACAATGGAAGAAGTTACGCAAGATTTAGTCTCAGCTATTGTTTGAGGAATTTAGCCTCAGTTACGCCAGCAAATGAAGAAAATATTATTTGCCGATCGCTATTCATTCTATAAATTGATGGAGAACATAAGCATTGGCTAAACAAGATTTAATAGAAATGGAAGGGACAGTGACAGAATCTCTTCCAAATGCGATGTTTCGGGTTGATTTAGATAATGGCTTTAATGTTTTAGCCCATATATCAGGTAAAATTCGCCGAAACTACATTAAAATTCTACCAGGGGATAGAGTCAAAGTGGAATTAACACCCTATGATTTGACCAAAGGTAGGATAACTTATCGCTTAAAAAATAAGTAAATGGCTTTTTTTGGCGAAATTATAGTGTTTGACCTGAAAACAAATTTATTGATATAATAATAGGCTTGCAGTGCGGCCAGAGATAGGCATGAAAGTTAGACCATCAGTTAAAAAAATGTGTGAAAAATGCCGTGTAATTAAAAGACGCGGTCGAGTAATGGTAATTTGCAGTAGTAATCCTAAGCACAAACAACGCCAAGGATAATTAACTGGGGATTATTTATTATACTGCTATTGATTGGTGATGGCAGCATAGATAAAAGGATTGGATAAGCACAAACTAAAGTAAAAATAATAAGGGAGTTAAAAACGTGGCAAGGATTTCTGGCGTCGATCTTCCTCGTGATAAACGTGTTGAGATTGCGCTAACGTATATTTTTGGAGTGGGTTTATCGCGCGCACAACAAGCGTTAGCTGAAACTGGGGTAGATCCAGATACTAGAGTGCGGGATTTGTCTGATGAAGATGTTACCAAGCTTAGAGCTTATATTGAAAGTAATTACCAAGTTGAAGGTGATTTAAGACGCTGGGAAGCGATGAATATCAAGCGTTTAGCAGATATTGGTACTTATCGTGGTCGTCGTCATCGCATGGGGTTACCATTAAGAGGACAGAGAACCCGTACTAATGCACGCACTAGAAGAGGTAGACGCTTGACTGTCGCAGGTAAGAAGAAAGCCCCAGGTAAGAAATAATAAGGCAACGACTTATAGCTTAGTACAACTACAACAAAAAATATTAATATGGCGCAACCAAAAAGAAGAACCGGTGCGAAAAAAAGTAAAAAAAATGTTCCGAATGGGGTAGCTCATATACAGTCTACCTTTAATAACACTATTGTTACCATTTCTGATACAAAAGGCGATGTAATATCATGGTCTTCTGCTGGTGCTAGTGGTTTCAAGGGTGCAAAGAAAGGAACTCCTTTTGCTGCTCAAACCGCAGCAGATAGTGCAGGACGTAGAGCTATGGATCAGGGAATGCGTCAATTAGAGGTAATGGTAAGCGGTCCTGGTGCTGGAAGAGAAACAGCCATTAGAGCTTTACAAGGTGCTGGATTAGAAATAACATTAATTCGCGATGTAACACCAATTCCACACAATGGTTGCCGTCCACCCAAACGACGTAGAGTATAACCTTTAGTTAGCAATTATTATAGTTGCGACTGGATAGAGTAATAGTAATATTTTATCTCAATTTACCAGATCGCTTGTCGAATAAGAGGGAGATCAGCCTGTGGCGCAATTTCAAATTGAGTGTGTAGAGTCAAAAACTCTCAAAAATCAGCATCAATACAGTAAATTTGTACTTGAGCCTTTAGATAGAGGTCAGGGTATTACTTTAGGTAACGCATTGAGAAGGGTTTTATTGTCTAATCTAGAAGGTGCAGCTGTTACAGCAATTCGTATTGGTGGAGGAATGGCAAAAGATGGTAATAAGCAGGAGCATAAATTTGGCTTTGCTACCCATGAATTTGCCACCATTGAGGGAGTTAGAGAAGATGTCTTAGAGATCATTCTCAATATGAAGGAGATTGTTCTTAAAAGTTATACTAATCAACCTCAAATAGGTCGTTTAGTAGCAACAGGCCCTGGAACAGTAACTGCTGCTCAATTTGACTTACCTTCTGAAGTCGAAACAGTAGACTCTAATCAGTATGTAGCTACCATTGCTGAAGGTACAAGCCTTGAGATGGAATTTAAAGTCGAGAAAGGCAAGGGGTATCGTGCTGTAGAAAGAGGTAAAGATGAAGGAAGTTCTTTAGATTTTCTCCAAATAGATGCTGTATTTATGCCTGTCACAAAGGTTAACTACAGTGTGGAAGACGCTCGTGTAGACGGGTCGGGTATTCGTGAACGTTTACTCATGGAGATCTGGACAAATGGTAGTATAAAACCAGAAGAAGCCCTATCTCAAGCAGCAGGGATTGTGGTTGAATTATTTAATCCGCTAAAAGATCTCACTCTGGAAGAAATTCAAGATGATTATCCTGAAGATGAAGATCCTACTAGCCAAATACCAATTGAGGAATTACAGTTGTCAGTAAGAGCTTACAATTGTTTAAAACGAGCGCAAATCAATACGGTTTCCGATTTACTCGTTTACACTCAAGAAGATTTATTAGAGATTAAAAATTTTGGGCAAAAGTCTGCTGATGAGGTAATAGAAGCCTTACAGCAACGCTTGGGAATTACTTTACCCCAAGAAAAATCAGGCAAATAAACATAATAAAAGCAGATTAATCATGCGTCACCGATGTAAAGTACCAAAATTAGGATTACCAGCAGATCAAAGGAAAGCTCTTTTGCGCTCCTTGGCAACTGAAATAATCCGTCATGGTCAAATTAAGACTACTCAAACTCGTGCAAAAGCAGTACGTAGTGAAGTAGATAGAATAATAACCTTAGCTAAAGATGGATCTTTAGCTTCTAGAAGACAAGCTTTGGGTTATTTATATGATCCAGAATTAGTGAGCGAGCTATTTAAAGCTGTAGAGGAACGTTATAGCAATCGTAATGGTGGTTATACTCGTGTTGTAAGAACTAAACCTCGTCGCGGTGATAATGCTCCAATGGCAATTATTGAACTTGTATAATTGGGCATGATTCATGGTTGTAAGTTGCCAAGCTATTACTAAGTCTTCCAAGAGAGTAGCCCTGGTTATTCAGTATTTAGGAACTAACTTTCATGGATGGCAAAAGCAACCGAATAAATCTAGTATTCAGGGCTGGATTGAAGCTGCGATCGCAGATGTTACTGGTTATCCAATAACTATTCATGGTGCAGGGAGGACTGATTCAGGAGTACACGCTGCTGCTCAAGTAGCACACTTTGAATACCAGGGATCAATACCTGCTCATAAATGGGCAAAAATAATTAATGCGAGACTGCCAGAGGGTATACTAATAAGAGCTTCTGCTCATGTTCCTGATGATTGGCACGCTCGTTTTTCGGCTGTTTGGAGACGTTATCGTTATACTATTTATACTGATAAACGCCCCAATGTATTTGTTGATCAAACCTGTTGGCATTACTATCAATCTGTACTACAGGAATCCTTGATGAAAGCTGCTTTGAACCCTTTAATTGGAGAACATGACTTGTCAGCTTTTAAGCGATCTGGTTCAGATAGAAAAGACTCTATAGTAGAAGTGCAAGTTGCTGAATGCTATCGTCAAGGAGGATTTTTATATCTAGAGATTCAGGCAAATGGTTTTTTGTATGGGATGGTGCGTCTATTAGTAGGAATGCTGGTAGAGGTAGGGTCACAAAAGCGATCGCTTGAAAGTTTTACTGAAATTTGGCAAAATCAACGTCGAGAAGAAGTGAAATATTCTGCTCCAGCCAAAGGGTTATGTTTACTTAGGGTTGGTTATCCTGAATTTCCTTTCGCCAAACACCTTTGGTATGACACTCAGCCCAATTTTATTTTAGCTCCCTAAATCTCTTAATTAAAAATACTATTACGGAAAAATGAACAAAACTCCTTTACCAACCCAAGAAACTTTAGAACATAAATGGTATGTAGTTGATGCCGAAGGACAGCGTTTAGGTCGTCTGGCTACAGAAATTGCGATGATTTTACGCGGTAAAAACAAACCCAGTTACACTCCTCATATGGATACTGGAGATTTTGTAATTGTAATTAACGCAGAAAAAGTGGTAGTTACAGGTAGAAAAGATGAACAAAAACTTTATCGTCGCCATTCTGGAAGACCTGGTGGAATGAAAACAGAGACGTTTAATCAGTTGCAAAAACGTATCCCAGAAAGAATTGTAGAAAAAGCAGTCAAAGGGATGTTGCCAAAAAATGCGATGGGACGCAAGCTATTTACCAAGTTAAAAGTTTACACTGGCGGGGATCATCCTCACGCAGCCCAAACTCCCGAAACTTTAAATATTAATACTATTCCAGCGAGGAACTAAAACATGGAAGCAACACAGGATCAAGTAGTATATTGGGGTACAGGAAGACGTAAATCGGCGATCGCTAGAGTACGGATTGTACCTGGAGAAGGCAAATTAGTTGTCAATGGAAAACCAGGAGAAGATTATTTTAATCGTATTCCCAGTTATCTAATGTCTATCAAAGCACCTTTAGAAACATTAGGTTTTGAAAATGAGTACGATGTCTTGGTAAATGCTCACGGTGGAGGTTTAACAGGTCAAGCTGATGCTGTACGACTAGGTGTAGCTAGAGCCTTATGTAAGCAAGACCCAAATAATCGTCAGCCTTTAAAGATAGAGGGTTATCTAACTCGTGATCCTCGTTGTAAGGAAAGAAAGAAATACGGTTTGAAGAAAGCGCGTAAAGCTCCTCAATTCTCTAAACGTTAATAGGATTAGCTTTTATATTGGGGATGAAATAAATAAAGGTATTAAACTTAAACCTGTTCACCTATTATTAGAATCATCAAAAAGCTAGTTACTATTGAACTATAGTAAAAAAAATTAATTCAAGGAAAAAAATATGCCAAAACCTGATATACATCCCACTTGGTATCCAGACGCTAAAGTTATTTGCAATGGTGAAGTTGTAATGACTGTAGGCTCAACTCAACCAGAAATTAACGTTGATGTGTGGTCTGGAAATCATCCATTTTATACTGGTACACAAAAAATCATCGATACTGAAGGAAGGGTCGATCGCTTTTTGCGTAAATACGGTATGCTCGATTCCAATACCGACGCAGAAAAATAGCTATTTAATATCAAATTACCTACCCAGTGGTTAGCTTAGATTGACTACTGGGTTTGTTTTATTTTACAGTCGTTTTCAGTTGGATAGACTACACTTTCAATTAACCAGATTGTAGCTCTAAGCTAATGGCTATAAGCCTTGTTAAATTAGATTAATAATTGTGGTCTACACATAAGATAAACGCAGTAAGTGATTTTTCTTCTCTCGACAATTTTATCTAAACAAGGAGATCGATATATGGCTGAAGCATATTTATTAAGCAAACTAAAATCCGTTGAGCAAACTTATCAAGAACTAACACATCGTTTAGCAGATCCTGATATTGCCACTAATCCTGATGAATTACAAAAAATAGCCAAAGCTCGTTCTTCTTTGGAAGAAACCGTAATTACTTATAAGCAGTGGCAGCAAGCAACAGCAGAATTAACAGAAGCCAAGGAAATTCTTAAGGAAACTGAAGATCTTGAGATGAAAGAAATGGCAAGTCTAGAAATTGCTGAATTAGAAGAACTAATTGATAAATTAGAAAATAAATTAAAAATTTTGCTTTTGCCTCGCGATCCTAATGACGATCGCAACATTATGTTAGAAATTCGTGCAGGTACTGGAGGGGATGAAGCTAGTATTTGGGCGGGTGATTTAGTGCGAATGTACTCAAGATATGCAGAAGATCAGAATTGGAAAGTAAGTCTTTTGAGTGAATCACCAGCAGATATGGGAGGCTTCAAAGAGGCTATCTTAGAAATTACAGGGGATTCTGTATATAGTAAACTTAAATTTGAGGCTGGAGTACATCGAGTGCAGAGAGTACCACAGACAGAAGCAGGGGGAAGAGTACATACTTCAACAGCTACAGTGGCGGTAATGGCAGAAGTAGATGAAGTAGAAGTTGAAATTGATCCTAAAGATATTGAAATGAAGACAGCGCGTTCTGGTGGTGCTGGTGGACAAAACGTCAACAAAGTAGAAACTGCGGTAGATTTAATTCATAAGCCGACTGGAATTAGGATTTTTTGTACAGAAGAGCGATCGCAATTACAAAACCGTGAACGAGCAATGCAAATTCTAAGGGCAAAACTATATGAAATTAAATTAGCCGAACAACAGCAAGAAGTAAGAGGGTTGAGAAGATCGCAAGTAGGAACAGGGGCGCGTTCTGAAAAAATTCGCACTTACAACTATAAAGATAACCGTATTACAGATCATCGTTTAGGACAAAACTTTCCTCTAGCTAATTCTTTGGAGGGTAATATAGAGGTGATGATTCAATCGTGTATTTCTCAAGATCAGCAAGAGAGATTAGAAGAATTAGCGAATTCCCCTAGTACCGCCGAAACATTAAATTAAAAATTACATAATTATATTTATCTGAACATTTCCTATTTTTAACTTCTATAGGTAATGTTTTTTGATATGTATATTTATAGAAGTTGTATAGTAGCACGTTTAATACAGTAATAAGTACATAAGTGTAAAAATGACATCTACTTTAAATAATGAATATTAAATAATCTAGCTCCTTAAAATTTCTATCTTTGTAAAGAAGAAAAGCAACAGCCAGGCATTGCAAAATTTTTATATACATCGAAGAAACTTTAATGTCACAAATTGTTTTTTGGGAAAAGCCAGCCCTCGATAGAGAGCAAAGTTATAGTAGGAATTTCACGCCATTAGTTAATCAATTGCCCTTATCTAGTTGTGAAATTTCTGTCATTGTTCCTGTACGCAATGAAGCAGAAAATATTGAAGCAACTCTTTTAGCTTTGACAAATCAAGTTGAGCTAGACGGGAGTCCATTAGATAAAAAGCGATACGAAATTATCGTACTAGCTAATAATTGCTCTGATGATTCGGCTCAAATAGCTAGACAGTTTGCTAAAAGTCAACCTGATTTAATTCTTCATGTTGTCGAAATGACCATAGCTCGCGATCGCGCTCATATCGGTTGGGTACGCAAAATTTTGATGGATGAAGCTTGTCGTCGTCTAAAATTAATTGGACGGGAGCTTGGGGTAATTGCTTCTACTGATGGTGATACACAAGTTGCTCCTACGTGGATAGCTGCAACCCTAGCAGAATTTGAAACTGGTGCTGATGCTGTTGGGGGTAGAATCATTACTGAGCCATCCCAAAGAAAAGAGTTAGATAATGCCACAAGATTATATTTCCTGCGTACGGTTGGGTATCTTTATTTAATATTTCAGCTAGAAGGTTATTTAGATCCTTATATTTGTGATCCTAATCCACGACATCATCAACATTATGGAGCAAGTTTAGCTGTAACTGCTCAAATGTATGCCAAAGTAGGAGGATTACCCCCCATACCTTCTTCAGAAGATGTAGCACTTTATGATGCTTTGATTAGGAATGATGCTTGTTTTCGTCATAGCCAAACAGTACAAGTACTCACCAGTGCAAGAGTGATGGGGAGAGCTAAAGCTGGATTAGCAGATCGTTTAGCCCAATTAAAAGTTATGGGAGAAAAGCATGAATCATTCTTAGTCGAATCTGCCACTTTGATAGAAGCTCGCTTTCGCATACGCCGTCATCTACGTTACTTATGGCGCAGAAAGCAACAAGGAATTTCTATATCTAATCAGATTATTGCCATTTTGTCTAAATTCCTAGGGATAGATGCCAATTTACTCCTAGAAATTATTATGCGATCGCCAACTTTTGGTATATTGGTTGAACAGATTGCACAAGAACAAGCTAAAAATCAGGAACTTGCTCATATTTGGGCAAAAGTGACCATTCAACAGGCAATCTCTGAATTACGTATTAAAGTTAACCGTATTTCTAAATTTAATTACAGTTCACTCAAACAGCAAGAGTATAAATATCTTGTTAGTTTAAATTCTCTCAAACACATCAAGCCGATACTTATCCTCCCTGAACCCTTTTAAATGTTTTAATTGACGTTGGTCTAATTCTAGAAATGAGTCATGAACCAAATCACCAGTTAAGGGGTAAGTAGGTACGGGTAATGTCCAGTGAACTAAAATTAGATGACCACCTATGGTTAAATGTTCAATAATTAATTGTTGAGTTGTTTTAAAATCATCCCAATTTAAATAGTAACCAACTTCCGACATCACAGTTAAATCGAAAATTTCTGATGGATAGTCTTGAGGTACTTGAGCAATTTTAAAACGCACTTGTGGCAGATCTTGACATCGAGCGATCGCTTTTGACTGTGCTGTTGGGGAAACATCGACTGAAAGTAGAGAATCACAACGTTGTGCTAAGGTCGCAGTCAGGACACCAATTGAACCACCTATTTCAAAAGCATTTTTATAACGAGGCTTAGGTAGGGCGTTAACTGTTTTTTGATATTTTTGGGCTTCATAATCACTAGTTTCAAACTTCCAAGGATCAGGATCAGCTTGATATAACTCTTCAAAATAATCAGGTGGTAAGGAATATTCGGGTTTGCTCATAAGTTGTGATCAACCAATAATTGATCTTGCAGGATTGTGGTTAATATTTAATTAATAGATGATCAGTAATTGTAGATAATTTTAATCCGTTATACTGCTAATAATAATTCAATTTTACTTAACCCAATAAAAGGGCGAACCTTTCGTTAAATCTAACTGAATTAATTCTATAATATCTTGTTTTAATGATAGTTAAATGATTATTTCAATTAATTTTATAAGCAAAATTAACCCTATTTCAAAAAACATCTTAACAGTGACACTACTATTAAAATAATAATATTTCAGTAGCAAATACACAAAAACAAATTAAATTTCTGCTCAACTAAGTTCCAAATAAATCTCCCAAGGTTGAGTAAAATTAGCAATCATTTCTACACTTAAACGAAAACCTTGTGGATCATCATCAATCAAATCACTAATTTGTGAAAGATAACGAGCGATCGCTTTTTTCTTTAGCTCTAAAACATCACTAATATCTAGTCGCCAAGCAGATACAGATGCAGTAAATTCCTGTCTTTGTTTGTGATCCCAATCCCAAATAGGATATTCAATAATTCGTGGTTGATGCAACAAATTACTACTACATAATTTTAACAATTGCCAACTAGCACGATGATCGGGGTGTGGATCTTGTCGCCAAGGTAAAAATATCAAAGATGGTTGTATACGTTTTAGATAATCATCACAAGCAGCAATAGCCTCTGGAGATTGACGACTATTTTCTACCCCACCATCGGGTAAACCCAGAAAAGTTACTGCGGTGGAATCTACACCTAAAATACCCAAAGCAGCTAAACTTTCACAAGCGCGCAATTCTTTTAAAACAGGTGCAGGATACTTTAAAGAATTAGGATGAGATTGAGTACCATCACTCACAATTAATACTTCCACAGTTAAATGCAATTGACGCAATAAAGCAATCAGTCCACCACAACCGAGAGTTTCATCATCAGGATGGGGAGCAACAATTAAAATAGGAGCATTAACTTTAGCTATTAAATCAATACTCACTAAAGGTAAGGTTTGAGGAGAATTTAGAGGCGAATTAGATATATCTAAATCATAAGTAGTCATTGGTTATAAACCCTTGCTAATTGAGCAATTAACTATTACCAATTGGTGACAAGTTTAAAATATATATACTTGATCAATAGATAAATAATTAAACATCAAATAAATAAAAATTCCTATATCTATTCCCTGTTTTAACAATTCAATCAATTAAAATCATCAACTCGGTTGCCACTATAACAAGAGAACAGATTAAATAATATTTAATTTAATAACTGCTAAATCCTTCACCTGTATATCCGAGTTTAGATATTGCACAACTATCTATTAAATATCAATGTATTTCATATAATTACATTTACTTTTAATCAATTGCCTTAAAACTTCCAAATCTCCTTAGCTGGAGTAGATTGCGAAAGAACATATTGACCTATATTAGTAATAGCAAGATCAAAAACTGGTTGACGTAAATACAAAGTCAAATCCCTAATCAAACGTTCCATAGGTTCAGGTGGAAGCAAGCCCAAAGTACCAATTGAGCGTTCACTTAATTGAATTGTATCAATACAAATCTGTTCAATAGCGGTTCTGACCATGTTGGCATAAGCCACTAACTGAGGTGCTTTTTCTTGAGGGTGTTGAGGATTACCACCAAACATCGGAGCATAACTCTCAATCACTTGGGCTGCACCTTTTAACCAAAGAGTACCACTTTCAATAGCGATCGCCATTTTCCCCAAACGTTCTTGTTGATGGAGATTTTCACAACGATCTAACTTTTGCAAATAAGCACGAGTAGCATTAAACAAAGCTTCCGCACCGCCAAGATGCACCGCAGCAAAACGAACCACCCCACTACTTAACCAAGGTTGTTGTAAATATTGTCCTGGTTGACCTATTAAAGCTATAGGATCGACTTCCACCCCAGTAAAATCTACTTTATAGCTTACAGTACCGCGCATTCCTAAAGGTTGCCACCAATCTGGATCAATAATTGTCTCCACCTCATCCATCGAGACAATACACATTTGCCATCTACCATCGGGCAGCTTACCATTAACAAAAGGACGTTCTACATATCCACACCCAGAACAAAAAGTTTTACTACCCTCCAAACGATACTTACCATTATCAAGAGGAACAATTTTTACGCCGTCTGTTGCTTCAGCATTCCAAACACCGAAGATTTTATGACGATCTCTAGCATCTGCTGCATACTTTTCTATTTGCTCAGTTGTGCCAAAAGTTTGAATCAATTGTAGGGCGTTGGCGTGTCCTTCAAATATTCGTCCGACAACTAAATTACCCACACCAATTTGTTTAAGAAGCAATAAAAACTCCTCGGTATAGATATTTTCAAATCCTAAACCCAGTCCACCCAGACTATGACTTAAAGGTGCTGCCAATAATCCAGCTTGAGCAATTTGACGGAATTCTTCAACGGGAAAAACTCCTTGCTTATCCAATTTTGCAGCATTATCAGCAGCATAGTCGGAAATCTGCTGAACTTTACTAATTAAATCGTTAATAGATAAGCTGGCTCTAGCGGGAGAAAGTTTAGTACTAATGGGATCTACTCTCCTTATTTATACAGACATATTCTTAATTTTCTAAACAGCTTGGTAATTAGCGCGTCTATCTTTAGGGTTAAAAGTTAAATTTAATCTCCAATAAAGCTCTAAGCTAAATATCTTTATGAGAAATTTTACAATTAGGAACTAGTATCTTTTTGTTGTATAGTCAAATACTGAAAGTATGTAAATATACTCATGGAGTTGACCAACGACAATTAATAATAAAAATCTTTCTTCTTAAGTAACTATGTCTATCTGGATGACTTGTAGGCGAAGATTTAGCTCCGTATTATTAGCGTTAATGCTTACAAGCATTGGTACTGGCTGCGCTAGTAATAATAATCAAAGTGACAAGGAGCAAAAACAAACTACAGCACAAGAGCAAGTAACACCTACCGATAATCGTTTAGCAACCATCATGAGGCGGGGGCGTTTAATTTGTGGCGTTAATGGTCAGCTACCTGGATTTAGTTCTATCGATGAACAAGGTAAATATACAGGAATGGATGTTGATGTATGTAGAGCCATAGCAGCAGCATTGTTTGATAACCCAAGCAAAGTAGAATTTCGAGATCTTAGTACGCAAGATCGTTTTATAGCTGTGCAATCAGGAGAAGTAGACATCCTTAGTCGTAATACTACTTTGACTCTCAGCCGTGATACGTCAGTAGGACTGGAATTTGCACCGATAATTTTTTATGACGGACAGGGTGTGATGGTCACTCAAGCAAGTAATATCGAACGAATCGAAGACTTAGATAAAAAATCCGTCTGTGTCTTATCTGGAACAACTAACGAGCAGAATTTGGCGGATAAAATGCGACAACTAGGCTTAAAGTATGAACCTATACTATTTGAAGATATAGATCTTCTTTACGAAGCCTATGAAAAAGGACGTTGTGAAGCAGTAACTAGCGATCGCACTCAATTAACCGTTCGTCGTTCAATTTTAGCTAAACCTGATGCCCATGAAATTATTGATGAAGTTATTTCTAAAGAGCCTTTAGCCCCATTAGTAGCTAGTGGAGATCCCCAATGGTCTGATACAGTTAGGTGGATAGTTTATACCCTAATTGAAGCAGAAGAATTAGATATTAATTCCCAAACGATCGCAGAAATGGCTAAATCACCCAACCCCGAAGTACAGCGTTTTCTGGGTATTGAATCTAATCTAGGTGAGGAGCTTGGTTTACCTAACGATTTTGCTAAACGAATCATTAAACACGTTGGCAACTACGAAGAAATCTATGATCGTAATATAGGTGAACCTTTTGATTTAGAAAGGGGACAAAATGCACTCTGGACTGAGGGGGGTCTACTCTATTCACCACCTTTTAGATAATTGTCACTTAAAAAATTCTGCTGATAGAGATGTTTAACGATCGTAGCATCAGTCAAATTATATTGTAGGGGCGTAATGGTAATATAGCGATCGCGAATTGCTTGCACATCCGTTAAAATATGGGGTGGTAAATTAATATCGTCTGGCTGTTCTATATCCTCTACAATTTCCCCTTCTAGCCAATAATAACTCTTGCCACGCGGGTCTAATCTTTTCTCAAATTTTTCTATATAACGACGCAACCCCTGACGGGTAACTAAAACCCCTGCTATTTCTGAAGCTGGTAATGGTGGAATATTGACACTCAAAAATGGTGCTTTGGGATAATTTACCTGTGATAACTTTTCTAATAGTTCTAGTGCAAAATCTGCTGCTGGTTGAAATTCCCAGTAGGCAAAACTTGCTAAACTAAAAGCCACACTGGGAATACCTTCTAACACCCCTTCCATTGCTGCTGAGACTGTTCCTGAATATAATACATCAGTACCTAGATTGGGCCCATGATTAATACCAGAAAAGACAAAATCAGGACGGGTAGATAGCACCGCGCTTAAGGCAAATTTTACACAGTCTGCGGGAGTTCCAGAACAAGACCAAGCAATTACCTGATCATCAAATACAGAATCAGAATCAATTTTAGAAGCTCTCAAAGGCTGATGAAGAGTTAAACCATGTCCCGTAGCCGAACGTTCGCGATCGGGACAAACAACCGTTACTTGATGACCAGCTTGGGCTAAGGTATTAGCTAAAGTGCGAACACCTAAAGCGAAAATACCATCATCGTTACTAATTAAGATATTGCTCATCAATTATTCGTAAGGTTGAAATAGGCTATTGCTACCAAAGATAGCAAAAATTCCATCAGCTAGATGAATTATTTAAAGGGCGTTTGGTAATGATTATCCATTCATTTAGGTTTTGATGACGGTTTACATAGTCACTAATAATTTTTAAGGCATTGTTGGGGGAGTGGTTGGAGGAGGTGTAGTTGGAGGTGTAGGTATTGGCGGTGTGCCTGGAGGTATGGTTGGAGGAGTGTTTGGGGGAGGTGTGGTTGGGGGAGTACTTGGGGGAGGAGTGGTTGGGGGAGTGCTTGGCGGAGGTGTGGGAGATATAGGAGCATCAACAAAGCCAATATCTAATAATTGTTCATAGGCTTTTTTCCCTAACCCACTAGTGGGACTTTGGGAGGTAATTATTTGTATTAACAAAGGAATAGATAATTCAGGTTTTTCTTGCGCTCGATGTACTAAAGCAAGTTCATAAGTAGCCTGATCTCTCTCTATCCCTGTTTCTAGGGCTTTTTTACGATGAGATTCCGCCACCGCATTATCTAGTCCTGAAAAACTATTAAACAATTGTAGATAAAAATTAGATAGCTGATTAAATACTTGGCGCGCACTTTGTAGTTTCTGTGCTGCTAGGTCATATTGTTGGTTATCTACGGCTTGATCTGCTTCTTGCATTAGTTTCTTACCACCTTCAATACTAAAAATACTATTTAATTTAATTGTACTTTTAGGAGTAGATTCTGAAGAAGTTGTTTCTTGTGCTTGCAGCGAAGTTATAGGTAATCCAATTAGTGATAAAGTCAAAATTAATAGATAACGTGTAGTTAAATTAAAAATTAAACTAAATTGTCGATCATTAATATTTAGTTTAGGCATAAGCTTAGATACAAAAACTTTTAGGCTTCAGGTATCTTATCACCCAATAACACAAGTGTCAGACTCAACAACTTAATAATTGGAGCATTTAAACTGTTGTAATCTGCGATAAAGATTTTAACTGGTAGATTCCTAATCTCATCGCTTATCTTGGATAGGTTTATTTCAGGATAATCTAGGCTTGAATTATGTATTGTCGAAGGTGGATTTTACTATGCTACTTATTGTTACTTACAGGCTGTCAAAAATTACCTCAACATTCAGCCAAATTACCCCAAGATCCAGCGATCCAAGTTTATTTTAATCATCGACAAACCAAAAATAAATACACCGATCCTTATCGCCAAATCAAACGCCCTGGAGACAATTTAGAAGCAGTAATTATAGAAGAAATAGCAGCAGCTAAGTCAACTATTAATTTAGCTGTACAAGAATTTAATTTACCTTTGGTGGCTCAAGCCTTAGTAGCAAGTCAACAACAGGGTGTAGAAGTAAAAGTAATTTTAGAAAATAACTATAGTAGCCCTCTAAGTGAGTTAAATCCACAACAAGTTGACAAATTAAAACAACGCGATCGCTTGAAATATGATCAGTTTCAACAATTAGTAGATGTTAACGGTGATGGAAATCTAACTCAGCAGGAAATCTCTACTAGAGACGCTTTAATTATTTTACGCCAAGCAGGAATTCCTCTAATTGATGATACCGCCGATGGGTCGAAGGGAAGTGGCTTGATGCACCATAAATTTATGGTAGTAGACAATAAAACCGTTATTACAGGCTCTGCTAATTTTACCCTGAGTGACATACATGGGGATTTTGATAATTTAGATAATCGAGGTAATGTTAATCACTTACTACGTATCGATAATCAGCAAGTAGCAAGTATATTCACTGAAGAATTTAATTATCTTTGGGGGTACGGGAATATTGGCGGAATTAATAGTAAATTTGGTTTAGATAAACCAGCGCGATCGCCTTTTATTATACGATGGGACAATACAGAAGTCTTAATCCAGTTTTCCCCCATTTCTAAAAGTAAAGATTGGCGAGAAAGTGGCAATGGTTTAATTAGTCAAATTCTCAATAATGCTAATGATTCTATAAATCTGGCTTTATTTGTTTTTAGTGAGCAGCAACTGGTGGATCTGCTGCAAACCAAGCAACAACAAGGAGTGACTATTCAAGGGGTTTTCGATCCTGGTTTTGCTTTTCGTTACTACAGCGAAGTCTTGGATATGTTGGGTGTTACTGGTTATTATCGTTGTCAGCCAGAATCTGATAACAATCCTTGGCTACAACCTCTCAACACTATCGGTATACCCGATCTTGATTTAGGTGATAAGCTTCATCATAAATTTGCTGCGATAGATCAGCATCTAGTTATTGCAGGCTCGCAAAATTGGACAGCAGCAGCCAATCATTTAAATGATGAAACTGTCATTGTGATTAATAATTATTTGGTGGCGCAACACTTCGAGCAGGAATTCACTCGCCTATATCAAACAGCTTCTTTCGGTTTATCTCCTAATGCCAAAGCTAAACTTCAACAGCAGCAAGCTCAGTGTAATAGTTAGCAAATTTAATACTTAAATAAGTAGGTGATCCTATTTATTGACATAAATTATCGATTAATGCTTTAATGGCTTTGAATAAATAATTGATTTTAATTCTCAATAAACCTAGCTTGGTCATTAAATTTTCTGGTTATAACCAAGCTTTATCTAAACTAGGAATAACATCATCATGGAATATACAGAAGGTGACAATTACCAGCAGAGTGAAGGGAAAAAAAATCTAGCAGCTACACAAGCCTCAAGCCGTATTGTGAACGTTAAAGGGGCTGATCGCTGGGATATATTTCGTCGTTTACAAGCTTTGGAAATAGAATGTCAATGTTCTAGTAATCAACCGTTATTAATTACCCTCAATAGTCCAACCACAGCACTACAAGTGTGGAGCGTAGTAAGACAGTTTAGTACACCTAGAAAGCAATTAATTGACTGGCTGAATAATTGTTGGGATGTGGAATACGATCTTACGAATTAGATCAATGTCTGGGGATAGGAAAGAAAGATTGATTTGGTGATATCCCCAATAACCTTAGATAGTAATAATTTATTAATAAAAATTTGATCATGCTAAAAGATAGCAGTGTAATTAATCCTTTTTGCTTCAAAGGTATAGTTGTAAAAATCTCTCAAGATCAAGGCAAAACAAAATACATTCAAATCAAGAGCGATAGCCAGAAATATTGGGTGAAAATTCCTAAAAGACTTAGAGACAGTCTTGATCCAATTAGTTGTGGTTATCAATTAGAAGTAGTAGGTAACATTAAACAAAATCTTAAAACTGGTAAATATAAATATAAAGCAGAAGCAGTAGCGATCATTCCTCAAACAAATATAACTGCGACTACAACTAAACCCAAAGCACAAATACTAATCTGCCAAAAATCCAATTGCTGGAAAAATGGAGGTAAAGAAGTTTGCCAACAACTAGAAACAATTTTAAGCGATCGCCAAATAAAACAAGATGTTGTGATCAAAAAAACAGGGTGTTTAAAAAAATGTAAACAAGCCCCTACATTAATAATGTTGCCTGATAAAGCAAAATATAGTCAGGTAAAACCCAAACAAATAGAAAAGCTAGTGGAAAAGCATTTAATTAGTAATTTTGCTTGAGAAAATCAACAAACGCCCACACAGCATGGGATAGATCAGTATTTTTAGGAGTAGCAGCCACCACAATACGCTGTAAAGGTTGAGGAAGACGCAAAACCGCCACACCTTCGGGTAAATGAAACACCGACAACTGAGGCAAAATAGCTGCACCTGAGCCTGTAGCCACCAAATTAACTATTGTGTCACTTTCCCTGACTTGCTCATTCGGTTTAAATTCATACCCTTGATCCTCAAAATACTTTTGTATCTCTAGAAAACAACTGTTTTGATTAGGATAGGAAATAATCGGTAAGCTTAACAATTGTGTCCAACTAATACTAATATCCTCAGATGCCACTTGGTTTTGATCTCCAATATCAATTAGATCCGAATTAGCTGGCAAAATCACAATATAATCATCTCGTAATACTTCAATAGTATCAAGATCCTTATTTCCAGAAGCGATAGTAAAACCAATGTCCGCTTGTCCCTCATAGACCATTTGTTCTACTTGTGGACAATCCTTTTCCTCAATAATTTTGACATCAATTTGAGGATATCTAAGCTTAAACTCGGCTCGAATTCTAGGTAATAGCTGGGCTGCTGCGCCTCTAAAAGCCGAAATCCTAATTTTTCCCCCATTCAAACTGCGATAACTATTAGCTTCTTCCCTAATATCATCAACAGACTTTAAAATTTGGTAACAGTGCTTTAAAACATTTTCCCCAATGGGAGTAAGATTGACACCTTTTTTGCCCCGAAACAACAATTGCACACCTAAATCACTTTCCAAAGTTGCGATCGCATGACTAATAGTAGGCTGAGTCAAATCTAATTCAATAGCTGCCTGACTGAATTTGCCATACTTAGCTACTGCAACAAACGACTTAATCTGGGAAAGTTTCATAGGGGAATTTTTCACAAATTCTCTGTCTATATTATAGATATTTTCTATAACTGTTTTTCTAACTAAATTGCAATTGTTTCGCCTGACGTAAAGATTCAATAGTAGCGATCGCCTGCTGCCCAACTAAACTTATTTCCTCTAGGGTGTTAAATCTACCAATACCAAAGCGTAAAGAAGCATGGGCAAGTTTAGCATTTCGTCCCAAAGCCATAAGCACATGGGAAGGAGTAGTGTTCGTAGAAGAACAAGCAGAACCAGAGGACACGGCAACTACAGATTGTAATCCCAATAATAAAGCCGAACCATCTACACCTTCAACACTAATATTTAAATTACCAGGTAAACTTTGATTCAAATTACCATTAAGATAAATCCCTTCTAGCGGTTCAAACATCGACCAGAGGTGTTGTTTAAGATCTAGAAGGCGCGCCGACTCCGATGACATTTGTGCTATGCCAATTTCCAACGCCTTAGCAAAGCCAACTATTTGGGGTGTATAAAGAGTTCCAGATCTCATACCCCTTTCCTGTCCACCACCTTGAATTTGAGCAGCCAATTTAACCCTAGGATCGCGCCGACGAACATATAAAGCCCCGATCCCTTTGGGCCCATATACCTTATGAGCAGTTAGAGACATCAAATCTATCTGCATAGCAGCCACATCCAAAGGAATTTTAGCGATCGCTTGAGCAGCGTCAGTATGAAATAAAACCCCGCGACTGTGACAAAGCTCACCTATTGCTTGTAAAGGCTGCAACACCCCAATTTCGTTATTAGCTGCCATCACCGAAACTAAAATAGTATCCTCACGGATGGCTGAAGCTAATTGTGTCAGATCCAATAAACCATCAGGTTGCACAGGTAAATAAGTAACCTCAAAACCTAAATTCTCCAAATAAGCACAAGGATCTAATACCGCGCGATGCTCCGTTACCACAGTAATAATATGCCTACCTTGCTCAAAATACGCCTCAGCAACCCCTTTAATTGCCAAATTATTTGCTTCCGTTGCGCCACTGGTAAACACAATCTCTTCAGGTGTAGCATTAATTATACTGGCGATCGCTTCCCTAGCTTGCTTAACCCCTGCATTAGCTTCCCAACCATATACATGACTATTAGTTGAAGGGTTTCCAAAATATTCAGTAAAATATGGCAACATAGCGTCTAACACCCGTTGATCTAAGGGGGTTGTGGCATGGGCATCAAGATATATCGGACGTTGAGACATGAAAACTTATTTAATGGGAATTTCCTACAGCCATATTTTATCGTTTTGTAGAATGGCTTATTTATTCAACTATACGACCATAATCTCATTTAATCATGCGATCGCCGAGGCGTGGACTATGCTCAATCGTACCTCAATAGTTTTCCCGATTTTTGAAACAGAAAACGGATAATTTTTATCAGTTGCAATTACGTCTTTGAGAATTTTATTCACTTTAGGGTAAAAGTTTTAATTACTGGTGCGATCGCTCTTTATGTAGCCGAATTGAAAGCTGTTTATAATCTGCCAACTCCTGATGTAGATTGCAATGGCAATAGAGGAAAAAGCTTCTTTTTTTTGACCTATTATTGAAGAGGTGGAAATATTACTTCTAAACTATCTGCTGTTGGAAAAAATAGTTAAGTTGATTTGTCTAGTGCCATTAGATCAAAAATAATAAATTTAAATTAGCAGTTTAACTTGATATTGAGAAAATTTAGGATCAACAGTGATCAGGGTGAGATCGTTTTCGATTGCTTGTGAGATCAGCATTCTGTCAAAAGGATCTTTGTGATGTTGAGGTAAATTTTGTGTATTTAAAACACTAAAAACATCTAAAGCTAAAATTTTATATCCATCTTGTACGCAAGCCTCAAAAATCAAAGATTGTAAAGGTTTAGGTAGTTTCAGTTTTCCTTTGTTGACTTTGATAGTCATCTCCCAAATCGAAACAACTGAAAGATAAATTACATTATCAGGATATTGAATCACTCTTCTTTGTTCGTTACTTAGTTTATCGTTGCCAGTAAGTAAGAAGATCCAAGCGCAACTATCCAGCAAGTATCTCATGCTCCAAACAAATTATTAATTTCTTCATCTTCCTCATCAAAGTCATCACTTATCATTATTTGCCCTGCGTATCTACCCCAAGGGTTTTTTGAAGTTTTCTCTTCTTCGGAAATATATTTGCTAATTATGGCTTTAGGAATACCACGATTAGCAATGATAACTTCTTCTCCTAATTCAACTCTCTCTAGCAATTTAGATAAATTAGTTTTGGCTTGATGGATATTAACCTGTTTCATAGCTAAGTCAAATAAACTAAGTTTAGTCTAATCTATAGTTAACACGATTAAACAAATTTTATAAAAATTGTTAGCATCAAAAGCAGCAAGTTACGCTAGTTTATATAGCTCTAGTGACTGAGACAATAACCAAAAATGGCGATCGCAACTATTAATCCTGCAACAGGGGAAACTCTCAAAACTTTTACCCCTTTAACTGAGGCTGAAATTGAAACAAAACTGGCTTTAGCACAATCTGCTTTTATAGAATATAAAAATACTACTTTTACTCAACGTAGTCAGTGGCTTAAGCAAGCAGCAGCTATTCTAGAAAAAGATAAACAAAAGTTTGCCCAGATCATGACAACAGAAATGGGTAAAACCTTAACTAGTGCGATCGCGGAAGTAGAAAAATGTGCTGCGGTATGTAATTTTTATGCAGAGAAAGCCCCAGAATTTTTAGAGGATCTCACCATTGCTAGTGATGCTAGTCATAGTTATGTGTCTTATCAACCATTGGGGGTAATTTTGGCGGTAATGCCTTGGAATTTTCCTTTTTGGCAAGTATTTCGCTTTGCTGCCCCTGCCCTCATGGCGGGTAATGTGGGGATACTCAAACACGCTTCTAATGTGCCTCAATGTGCAACCGCGATCGAAGAAATTATTACTCAAGCTGGCTTTCCTGGGGGGGTGTTTCAAACCCTACTAATTGAAGCTAGTCAGGTTAAAACAATTATTGCCGATGGGCGGGTAAAAGCAGCTACCTTAACAGGAAGTGAGCCTGCTGGTAAAGCTTTAGCATCGGCTGCGGGGGCAGAAATAAAAAAAGTGGTGTTGGAATTGGGAGGGAGTGATCCTTTTATCGTATTAGATAGTGCCAATATATCCGAGGCGGTAACAACGGCGGTTAAAGCAAGGATGCTAAATAATGGACAGTCTTGCATAGCAGCAAAACGTTTTATTGTTAGTGAAAAAATTGCCGATGAATTTCAATCACAACTAATTGAGCAGTTTCAGGCTTTGACTGTTGGCGATCCTATGGCAGAAACTACGGATATTGGCCCTTTGGCAACTGATAGTATACGTGCAGAATTAAGTCAGCAAGTAGAAAGTGCGGTTAAACAGGGAGGCAAAATCTTATCTGGGGGAGAAGCAATACAAGATTTACCAGGGAACTATTTTCAGCCGACTATTATCGCTGATATACCAGTGAATGCAGCTATAGCGCAAGAGGAATTTTTTGGGCCTGTTGCCTTATTGTTTCGTGTTGCCAATTTAGATGAGGCGATCGCTTTAGCTAATAATATTCCTTTTGGCTTGGGTGCTAGTGCTTGGACGAATGACGCAGTTGAAAGGGAGCGTTTGATTAGTGAAATTGAGGCAGGAGCAGTATTTATTAATGGTATGGTGAAATCAGATCCCCGTTTGCCTTTTGGGGGAATCAAGCGATCGGGTTATGGCAGAGAGTTAAGCAGTCAAGGAATTCTAGAATTTGTCAATATCAAAACTGTCTGGATTAAATAATGAGATATTGCTAATATTTAACTAGTTAATCCAAGCTTATTTGAGCTTAAATATTTTAATTAAAGCTTTGTCTAGAGAACACTTAAATATTAGCCAACCCCTGGGCGGCGGTTTATTTATCTTGCCACTGACTATAGGGATATTTTGCCAAACTACTATTAAAATATTTTGCGGACTTTACCTCGCGCTCAATCCAATTGGGTAAAGTTACTTGCTGCTGTTCATCTTGCAACTCAACTTCAGCAATAATTAACCCTGCATTATCACCCCTAAATTCATCTACTTCCCAAATCAAATCATCCTGCTCAATTTTATACCTAATTTTCTCAATCAATGGTTTGGAACATAGACTTGCCAACATTTCTTGTGCATCTTCGTAAGGAATAGCATATTCATATTCAGAACGTGTAATGCCTACAGTTTGACTTTTAATAGTTATATATCCTTGATCATCTATAATCCTTAACCTCACTGTAGTTCCATTGCCAGTTGGTATATAACCTTGAGAATACCTACTACTATAAGCTTGTATTGTAGTAGAAAATTCAGTTTTATACTCCTGCCAGGCTGCTTTATTGACCAAATATTTACGTTCTATTTCCTTACCCATTTATTTTTCCTATCAACACCCAAAATATAATATATAGCAATTATCAGATGTCTAAAACAATTAAATAAACTAACTGTAATTGTTAATAAATATATAGGTATAGAAATTGAAAAAAATAACAGCGATTATTCATGCTCACAAACTCAATGATGTCCAATCAAGTTTAATAACCTCTGGAGTAATTGGCATGACAGTTACGGAAATCAAAAACTATGGACATAATAAGGGATCTATTAGTCGCTATCGAGGTACAGAGTATCGAGTAGAATTTGGCATTAAAACTAAAATAGAAGTAATTGTTGAAGCAGAATTAGCAGATTTAGTAGCTCAAGAAATATCCCTTGCAGGTCGTACTGGAGAAATTGGTGATGGTAAAATTTTTATCGAGGAAGTCGAGCAAGTAGTACGAATTAGAACAAAAGAAACAGGAATAACAGCTATTTGAACTATAATTTATTACTTAAGTAGAAGCGATAGTTACAAATGAATTATGTCATAAGTGTAAATTTTTTCCTATTTATACTAATATTTTAAAATTAGACAATAAAATTATTTTTTTCCCCTTGGGCAGCTTGCCAACTGCGAGCATCATAATATAAATCAGCCAAAGTAATACTATATAAAGCTTCTTTAAACTTTTGATGTAATCGTTGCCACAAGCTAAAAGTTACCCAATCTTCAGCTAAATAATTATCAGGAGAATAATTGCTTAAAGGCTCGATAGTTTCCCCCACAGCTTCTAAAACTTTGCCTAAAGAAATTTGTTCGGGTTTAAAGGCTAATTGATATCCTCCTTTGGCCCCCCTAACAGATTTAACAATTCCCGCTTTGCGCATTTCAATCAATAACTTTTCTAAATAAGGTGCAGGTAGATCTTGTCGTTGAGCGATCATTTTTACTGATGCTGGTTGATATCCTGGTTGCAAACTAAGGTCTAATAATGCTTTGACACTATAATGACCACGAGTAGTTAATTTCATTATTTTATTGTTTATCCCTAGAAAAAACTTATGTATATAAGCTGATATTTTTTAGATAAAATTGGCAAGATTAATTTAAGCTAGTGCTAATTAGTTCAAGGGAGAAAAATTTCTAATTTTATTTAGTTAATTATGCCAGGGTAAGTGTAATATAGTTCTATATGAAGATAGCAAAGTAAAATATATAAACTTTGTATAACTTTAGCTAAAAGCGAAATTGTAAACCAAATAAATTTTTAGTTGTTTCAAGTTAATGGCAAAAGCAACCCAACCTCAACCTTTAATAGGTTCAGCATTAATTACTAAAGTAAAAGAACTAGGTAATCTCTCAAAAGAGGAAAAAGCTAGAGAATGTGGCTATTATACAGTCACAAAAAACAACGTAGAACGAGTTAACATGATGAAATTTCTCAATGCTCTTATAGATGCAGAAGGAATTGAACTAGATAGCACGTCTAATGGTCAAGGTAGAGGTGGACGTTCTGCCAGTTATCGTATTAGTGTACAGTCGAATGGTAACTTATTGATTGGTTCTGCATATACCAAAAAAATGGGCTTAAAACAAGGAGATGAATTTGAAATAACCTTGGGTAGAAAACATATTCACCTACGGCAACTTGGCGTAGATGATGAGGAATAAAATTTAATTAAATTTTTCAAATCTGCACAATAAATTAACTATCTAAACCGTTTAAAAGCAAAAATAATAGTCTGAGGATGTGGTTGTATAAAATATAAGCAACGGGAGCATCCTCACTAAAAAAAATTATTCTCAAGATGATAGATTGCCTATATAGCATTATTAATTCAAAGTTTTAAAAACATAGGGAATTATTAATAGCTAAGGATTGCACTTAAACTCAGCAACAATCTAGCAAATAGAAAGATGTTAGCGTTTAATAGCCAATACCCAATTAAGGGATTCAAATTTAGTTGGTTTAATCAATGTTTCTTTTGGTAGGGATAAAGCCTCAAAAGAGTCCAAATCAAGTAATAAATAAATAAATATTAGAATTTTCCTGCCATTTTTGAGCTAGTTCAGATTGTGACAAAGGGATGACATGGCGATCGCTATAAAAATTAAGGCTGGGTCGATCTTGGGTCATAGAACTATAAATAACTGCATCAGAGGGGGTATATTCCCTAATTAGTTGAGCAACAGGTTTAACAGGATCTTGAGTTTTTAATTCCCAAATCCAGTGAGGGGAGACAACCAACAACAACAATGAGACAAAAAGACCCCAAAATAACAAAGGGATAAACTGCTTGTCATGATGGGATAGAGCAATTGCCGTAGCTGCAAAAGTAATAGTTAATGAACCACAAATAAAAGGCAAATAAAAATCGATATATTCGCGTATTCCCCAATAAAGACCAGCAAAAGCAGCCAAAACTGCCATCAAAACCAAGCCATAACTCCAAAACCGAGGATAATCAACATAACTAGGTAAATTACGCATCAAATCCAATTGCTTACCTATAGCCAGAGCGATCGCAGGATAAAGGGGTAAGATAGACCAATAATCTTGATTAAGTAATAAATAACCTAAGACGAAATAACCCCAAATCCAAACAAATAAAAGTTTTCCCCATCCCCAGTGGATATTTTTAATTACTAATCTCAACCCAGCCAGAATCATCAATGACCAGGGTAAAACATATTGCAGACTTGCCAACACATAATCTAAAAGCGTTTGAGGCATAAAGACCTGAGCATTAGTGCGACCCATAAATAGAGTAAAGAAAGCCCCAGGAGATTGAAGTTGATTGTAATAAATACCTTCGCCTAAATACCAAGCAACCCCAGGTGCAATACCCAAAACTAACCCAGCCCAAAAATAACCACAACTAATCAGACGTGGTGTATCCCAAGCCAAAAAAGCCAATAAAATAATTAAAATTTGAATACTTAAAAGCCCCTTAGTTAAACCCATCAGCCCTAGAGCAATTCCCGCAACTACAGCAATACGTAAATCACGACGACAACGCAAAATTGCCCAAATAGCCAGTAATTCAAAGCATAGTATAGGACCCCCCAGGGTAGCCAGACGACTAAAGCGCAATACAGGTAAACAAGTTAAATACACCAAAGCCGAAAACAAAGCAGGCGATCGAGCGACAAAAATTTCGCGCCCAATATTATAAACTAAGAGAACTGAAATACAACCCAATAAAGCCCCAGGTAGACGAGTTGCAAATTCACTCACTCCTACAAATTTATAAGCGATCGCAATTAAATTAGGTATTAATGGCGGTGTTAAATAAGGCTCTCCCCACAAAGTAGGAAAAACCCAGTTTAATGACGAGCGTGATCCTTGATAAATTTCCTTGGCAAGCTGCCCTACTGTACCTTCTTCAAGGTCTAATAAAGGTAGATCACCCAAATTCACCAAAAATAAAATCAATGCCCCTAAAAACAAACCAGCAAAACAAAAGCAATCTAACCAAATTTCAGCTTGGCGTAATTTATTAGATGAGCGTCTCCAAATAGATGTAGGATGAGATGGCATAACTTAGGACTGGAAAAAAATCAATTTAAATCTTATTAAGACTTATAGTTATCTCAATGGAATTTTGATTTAAGAAAGATAGTTTTAATCTTAAATTTCAATTTTTTTGCTCAACAACATTGTCTTCATCAGTTTATCTCTTTCTGTTGATACAGATAAATCAATTGTTTAAATAGTATAGGACTTGGTATTTTCAACTAAAATGTTAAAATATTTGACAGAAAAATAGTGATAACTTATTTAAATTTAGAGTTGGTTTTACTTTCAATTTTTAAACAGTTCATCGCCATCAACAGAATTAAATCAAGTAATTTCCAGATTAATAATATTGAGCAATTAAAGAAAACAATTAGCATCATCTAACTTAATTGACAATCTGCCGAAAATAGTTATTTTAAACTTAGCTTATGGAAGGATCTTTTGAAATTACTCTACAAATAGTTATTGCTGTGCTTGCAGGTATTACTGCTCAAGTAATAGCAGAATATTTTCAAGTTCCTAGTATTGTTTTTTTGCTAATATTTGGCATTTTCTTAGGAGCTAACTCCTTAAACATTCTACACCCTCACGATTTAGGAATAGGGTTAGAAGTGATCGTTGCTCTTTCCGTTGCCATTATCCTTTTTGAAGGAGGGCTAAATTTAGAATTACGAGAATTAGGTAAAGTCTCAGGTAGTCTACGTAATTTGGTGACAATTGGCACTTTAATTACCCTTGTCGGCGGAGGAATGGCTGCTCATTGGCTGGCAGAATTCCCTTGGTCAATTGCCTTCCTCTATGCTTCTTTAGTAGTGGTTACAGGCCCTACAGTAATTAGCCCTCTTTTAAAACAAGTAAAGGTAGATCGTCAAGTAGCAACTTTACTAGAAGGAGAAGGAGTATTAATTGATCCTGTTGGCGCAATTTTAGCTGTCGTCGTACTTAACACCATTCTTAATACTAACGCTGCACCTTTAGATATTATCAGTGGTTTGGTCATGCGCTTAGGTATTGGGACTATTGTAGGGGGATTAGGAGGGTGGTTACTCGGTCTATTTTTGAAAAAAGCTAACCTTCTTTCCGAAGAATTAAAAAATCTTGTCGTCTTAGCAGCAGTTTGGGGTTTATTTGGTCTGTCTCAAAGTTTATACAGTGAATCTGGATTAATGGCTACTGTAGTAGCTGGAATTGTGCTAAAAGCCTCTGCCATTCCTGAAGAAAGATTGCTTAAAAGGTTTAAGGGTCAATTAACTGTTTTGTGTGTTTCGGTCTTATTTATTCTTTTAGCTGCTGATTTATCTATCGACAGTGTATTTGCTTTGGGTTGGGGGAGTGTATTTGCTGTTTTTGTACTGATGTTGATAGTTAGACCAATTAGTATTATGGTCTGTACCTGGAATAGTAGTATGAATTGGCGACAAAAACTTTTTTTGGCTTGGATTGCTCCAAAAGGTATAGTTTCAGCTTCCGTAGCTTCCTTATTTGCCATTTTACTTACCGAGAAAGGTATTAATGGTGGTGATGCTATTAAGGCTTTGGTTTTTTTGACTATTTTAATGACTGTTTTTTTCCAAGGGTTGACTGCACGTTGGGTGGCAAATTGGTTAAAAATTACTTCGAGTAACGCTAAAGGAGCAGTAATTATTGGCTGTAATTCCCTAGGTCGTTTTATGGGTCGTTTATTTCAACAGCTAGGAGAATCTGTGGTAATGATTGATACTGATCCCGAAGCCTGTAAAAAAGCGGAAGCTGATAATCTCCCTGTATATCAAAGTAGCGCGTTGGATACAGAGGTTTTAGCTGAGGCTGGAATTGATTCTATGGGAACATTTTTAGCTTTAACGAATAATGGCGAAGTAAACTTAGTTTTAGCTCAAAGAGCAGTAGAAGAGTTTCAACCACCTAGGGTATTAGCTTCATTTCCCCAAAGTAGTTCGACGGAAAATACCAGTAAAACTAAAGTGGCGCAGGCGTTAATTTCCCAATTACCAATTAAAACTTGGAATAGCTATATCGATGATGGACAAATAAAATTAGGGGTAACAATTCTAAACGAGCCAAATTTTTCTTTTAAGTTAGCTCATTTACAAACATTGATTCGTGCAGGGGAAATGCTACCTTTATTAATAAAACGTAATAATAATTTACAAGTAGCTGTCGCCGAGGAAGAATGGCAAGTGGAGGACGAACTTTACTATCTAATACATGATCCACGACCCAAACTACTCAAGCGTTTATCAGGAGATAGCCAAGCATCTCGCCTAATTTTAGAAAAACTCCCAGAAGTAGAAGACATTCCTTTAGCTGCACCTCAAACGAGTCTTGAGTAGAGGTATTGCACCAGCAAAAGCAGAAATTAATAGATTTTTTGCAGAATTGTCTTGAGTAGATCGGATTATCATATAGATGAAATTTACAAATAATCGATCTTGTGCTTCATGGATGTTAAGTTAATCCTGCTAATTTTCACAGCCGTTTTTACCGTAGCTTGTCTTTTCTTTGGAACTAAAGGTGGTTACTACGACACTGATAAATATGATGGCAATGGTTCTGCTCATTAATAAATAATTTACAATTAGACTCAGTTACCAAAAATTGAGCTTTTATTAAACAAAGTTAATTCTCTTTAAATTAAATTAAATCAAGGCTCATCGATAACTTAAGATTTTAAACAAAGACACTTATTTTATTAGTTTAGTGTTCCTAGTAGTCGAGGTTGCAGTTTTCGGGAGTGGGTTATATGAAAAAAAGTCAGGGAAAAATTATTTCTAATTCCCTGCCTTTGTCATGTTATGTTTATGCAGCAGGCCATGAAGACGAAGGTATCTGCTTACTACTGCGTATTGGTAAATATCATATTTTGTTAGACTGCGGTTTAAAAGATTTACCTTCTTCGTTGTTAGTTAAGCAAACTTCCATAGATTTAGCCTTTTGTTCCCATGCTCATGAAGATCATTGTCGTGGGTTACTAGATTTACATCGAACTTTTCCTGATTTACCGATCTATACCAGCGAGGTAACTGCTAAATTATTGCCAGGTCAACTATTAGAAAATATAGACTGGTGTCAGACATTACCTTGGCGATCGCCTGTAAAAATAAATCCAGATCTACAAATAGAATTGATTCCCGCAGGACATTTACCTGGTGCTGCTGCAATTATCATTACTTATCAAACGAGCGATCGCAGTTATAAAATCATGTACACAGGGGATTTTTCTGTGTCCAATTTTCAATTAGTTGAAGGGTTATCAATTGAAAATTTACGCGGTTTATCTCCTGATGTTCTAATTTTAGAAGGTAGTTATGGCACAGTGCGCCACCCCCATCGCCGTCTCCAAGAAAAACATTTAATGGAGAGAATTAATCAGGCGTTGAGTTTAGGACAAAACGTGTTATTACCTGTCCCTTCTATGGGGTTAGGACAAGAAATTCTTAAACTTCTACGTTCTCATCATCAGTTTACAGGGCGAGATCTCGATATTTGGGTAGATGAATCTATTGCTATTACCTGTGACATCTATCTAGAGTTATTGTCTCAGTTTCCTACATCGGTTCAAAATTTCGCTAAACATCAATCATTATTTTGGGATGAGCGCATTTGTCCTCGAATGCGAAGATTAGCTGTGTGTGGTGAATTTACTCCTAAGAATAATCCTCAAGTATTACTAGTAGACTATAAAAGTAATTTATGGCAGTATTTAACAGATGAAACAGCAAAATGGTTAGTTTTATTACCCGAACATCCGCAACAATATCTACATCCAGATTCACCACGCTTAGAATTGCTGCGTAACCTATCTTCCGTTACCTTAGAAACCTATCTACTAGCAGAACATAGCGACGGACGTAATACCACCCAACTAATACATAATTTAAAACCACAGCACGTTATCTTTGTGCATGGTTCTTTAAGCTATCTATTAGAACTAGCCAGTTTAGAAGAGTTACGTAATCGTTACCAAATTCATGCCCCTGTGCAAGAAATCTTAGTGGAATTACCAATAGGCGATCGCTTTTTACAACCCAAAGTTCCACAACCAGTATTTTACGAGGGAGAAATCAATGAATTAAGTTCAGCGATCGCTATTATTATTCCTGATTTTATTGGCAGCGATCCTCGATGGAAAAACATTGCCGATACTGGAATTATTCAAGCGCGTTGGCAGGGAGACGAACTTGTGGTGCGAGGAATTTCTCAGCGAGAGTTACTAAATTCTAATAATCAAGCTCGCATATCATCTGATCTAGATTGCTGTAATCGTTGCCTGCACTATAATAATCAACGTTGTTGGAATCAATCTTCTCCTCTATACGGGTTTAAAGTTATTCCTGAAGGCTATTGTCCAGTCTTTGAATCAATCGAAGAAGTTAATTAATTTCATAATTAATCCTCTACTTTCTACTTATTCTTGATTATGTTCTGGTGATTGAGGGTGAATTTGCTCCGCTTCAGGACAGTCATCTGAGACCGCAATCTCACTATTAGTCTTCGATACAGAAGCCAGTTTTTGGGTAACAGCACCAATGCTTTCTAAACGTACCATTTCCTCCCAAGAACTAATTTCATCGTCTTCTTCTGTTTCATAACGGATGGTCACAACATCTCCCTCGAAATCAACAATATGACCGCCTTCAATCCAGCGTTGTTGATCCCGCAAGTAAATACAAACTTCACGACCATCTTGACAGAGTTGATAAATCTTGCGGTGTAGCATGGGTTTCTCCTTTGCGAGTAACTCCTTTATCTTTGGATTGATTGTATATACTATTTCTATTTTGACACGATCCATACCAAGATGAATCTGCTTTGGGTGTCTGATATTAATAAATCTCAGATATTTAATTTATTTATTTTACTGGAGTTGGTAACTTTTCAAGATAACGTAAAAATTCTAACAATTGTTCATTCGTAAGATGTAGTCGGCTACGTTTACCATAGTGACTTTGCAAAAATTCTCGTCCATCGTCTCTTGTCCACCCCAGTCTTTTGATTTCAATATCGGTTTTCGAGACTATTTCATGAATATCTAAAGTTTCGATTTGGGGAGTGGCAGTAGTTACTTCCTCATACAAAAATGTTTCAAATTGATTATCGATCTCAGGCTCATCGGCTAAAATTGCAGTAGCACTATCAAATAAATTATCAGAGTTAAGAATTGTTGAGGTTGGCGCAACTTTATCTTGCTTGTCTATTTGAGAGTTATCGGCAACCATTTCACCCGTACCCTCAAATAAATTACCAGAGTTAGGAATTGTTGCAGTTTCAGATTCTTGTTCAACTTCAACGGGTGGAGAATATGTATTTGCTGGGGTAAATGTTGAATCAGATTGACTCTTAGAATTATTAGATAATGTCCCAATGGGGTTAGAAGCAGTTGAAGCAGATTCATTCTTAGAATTACTAGATAATGTCTCAGTGGAGTTTGATGCAGTATCTTCAGGTTCACTTATACTATCTTGAGGGGGGATAGATTGCGCCTGGGTAGTTGGTTGAATATCTAACACTAAAGCGGAGATCGCTCTTGTACGGGCATGATCTTCAGCAACTTCTACTTGATCTGCTGCTGCTAAAGCAGTGGCTAAAATTACGTTGTCTACTTCTAGGGAAACCTTAACTATATAAAGTCCTCGATCTATCTTAATTAACTCACTCAGTAAACTTCCGTGGGGATAATGTTGACGAAATTTAGCTAGCATCATGTCTTGGTATTGATTTTCCATTTTCATAAGTTTAGTACCAATCTACTACTTATAGCTTCGATAAAAAAGAAATTTGCCAATAAGCATTGAGAATTTACAATAGATACTGAACTGGCTATCAATTAACTCGTAATTTGTGTGATTCATATCCACAATCACTATAAGCTGTTCAACCTTTAGTTTACTAGTTTGAGATAAGCTTATCAGCTTTAAGCCCATCAGCTTGGCTTTTTTCGAGCATATCCCAGATACTTTTAAATTAGATATTTGCTCTAAAGTATATAAATCGATTACACAAGAGCGATAATCAAAGGACTAATAGCTAAATAATAGACCAGAGAACTGCTATTAGGGCAGCAGTTTATGCAGAATCAAAAAAGGACGAGGCACATTGCGTTATTCTCACCTAGGTTAAGTCGCCAAAAAACCCATTCTCGAACAGGGAAGACAAAACTTTGAAGGTAGTAAGAGTCCTCAAGCAGCTTGGCTTTAATAGTTCTGCATCTAGTATCAAGATAATATACGAGTTAGTATAGTCTTCTTCGCTTCTGTTGTAGTTACTAAAATTAAATTGGATTAAGGATAAATTTTAGATGGAATTTTCAATCGCTACATTACTTGCCCAATTTGTCGATGATAAACTAATCGCGGGCAAAAATCTCGAAAAAAAACTTGGTTGTGAAGATGACGAGAGTATAGAAAAATTACAAGTAACGTTAGATGCTCTCGAAAAAATCGGTGTTTTAACCAAAGAAAGAGGTAAATATCGCCGTCTTATTCAAGAAGGAGTGGTGGAAGCAAAATTAAGATGTTCGAGTAAAGGATTTTGTTTTGCCATTCAAGACGAAGAAAACGCAGATGATATCTATGTAAGAGAAAGTCATTTAAGTAATGCTTGGAATGGCGATCGCGTTTTTGTCAAAATTATTAAAGAAGGTAGTCGTCGTCGTTCTCCTGAAGGGGAAGTAAAATTAATTTTAGAGCGAGCTAATCCGTCTTTACTTGCTACAGTAACTAATAAAGAAAGTAAGTATCGAGCAGTACCTTTAGATGATCGACTACTATTTGAATTAGATTTAAACGCCAATGGTCAAGATCTCGAAACAGCGTTAGAACATTTAGTTCATGTATCCGTCCTACGTTATCCTTTGGCACAAAAACCCCCTTTAGGTGAGGTGACAAAAATTCTGGGTAGTGATGCGGAAGAAGCTGCCGATGTCGATATAGTTTCCTGTAAACACGATCTACCTCAAGATTTTCCTCAAAAAGCGATCGCTGCTGCTGATCAGTTACCTAGTTCTCGTATTCCTGCAGCAGAAATTAAAAATCGTTTGGATTTACGGGATAAGTTAACTTTTACCATTGAAACGGAATCTAATCTTAATAATACTTCCTGGATTGAAAACGCTTTTACTTTAGATAAAACTGAATCAGGTAATTGGCAATTGGGTATCCATATTGCAGATGTTGCCCATTATATCGAACCTGAAGGGATTTTAGAGCGCATAGCCAGAAAAAGAGGTATTGCGGTTAATCTGCGTAAACAAGTTTTACCCTTATTTCCAGAAAAAGTTAGCAAAATCTGCTCTCTCATTCCAGGTAAAAACCGTTTAACTATATCAGTACTAATTACTATCGATTCTCAAGGCGAAATTGTTGAATATACTATTACCCCAAGTGTAATTTCTGTAGATCATCAACTTACCTATCAAGAAGCTCAAGCAATGTTGAGTGAAGAACAAGAGCCTAGTAAAAAATTAGCCGAACTTGTATCATTACTGCAAAATATATTTTTGACCCTCAGTCCCTTAGTCAAAGCTCAACGCCTACAACGAGGTGGGTTAGAAGTTTATACACCAGAGATTCATAGTCTTTATAAAGATGAAGGTAGGGTAGGTACAATTCTTAATGTTGCGACTTTACCTGTTCACTCTATGTTAACTGAGCTTACCATATTAGCTGGCAGAGTAGTTGCTCAACATTTACAAGCTTTAGAATTACCTGGTGTTTATTGCACTCAGGCAGAACCAGACGTGGAAGAATTAGAAGACTTAATCAAGTTAGGTACTAATTTGGGTTTGCAATTGGATCTCGATATTGAAGACGCTGTAACTTCTCAAGACTATCAAAGACTGACAGAAAAGTTTGCCACCAATTCAGCCGTGATGGTTTTAAACTATCTACTACAGAGTACTTTTAAACCCGTCAAATATACCACTAAACCAGGTAAGCATTTTGGTTTAGCTTATGACGATGGCTATACTCATTGTATCTCTCCAGGTCAAAGATATATTGATTTAGTTATTCAACGCATCCTCAAAGCATTGTTTGAACATGGACGCGATCGCCGTCATAGTCGTACTAAACAAGGGGTGGATTTAACCAGTAGCACTTGTCATGGTGAAATAAATTGGAAGGTATTACCTACTAATATTCAAGAGGAATTGGAAATTGAAATTCAAACTATGTTACCCTTCCTCAATGATCGCGAAAAGAAAGCCGAAGATGCCGAAAAAGATCTCGCAGGCTTGAAAAAAGCTGAACAAATGAAAGAACGCACAGGTAAAATCTTTGAAGGTTTAATTACAGGTGTACAGTCTTACGGTTTCTTTGTGGAAATTGAGGATTTATTAGTTGAAGGTTTGGTTCATGTTAGTTCTCTTAAGGATGATTGGTATGAATATCGTTCTCGCAATAGCTGCCTAGTTGGACGGAAAAATCGCACTGCCTATCGTTTAGGCGATCGCGTGGAAGTGGAAGTTAAAAGCGTTGATTATTATCGTCAACAAATTGATCTGGTTACTGTTGGCGGTGGTAGTGAAGTACAAAATGCCGACTGGGAAGAGGAGTAATTGAATAATTAATCATGGATAATTGATATTTGATATTTGATCAACTGTCAGTTATTCATTGATTCTTGAGGAAAAAGAAAGGAGACAGGAGACAGAATACAGGTAGTAGGCGCGGAAAGCGTCCCTGAGCGCAAGCTCTTGAGGCGACCAAAGCGCGAACGTGACGATAGTAGGGGAGGGGGGAGGGGAGTAATCCCACAAGGGGACAATGAGAGTAACGCGCTACTTATTACTTGTAAAGAGTCAGTAGTTAGAAGGTAATGTTAATTGAAAGCTAATAGCCCAAAGCCCAAAGCTAAAAGCCCTGAGTTGAAAAATGTTCTAACATTATTTCGTATTGCTATAACCACCAAGAGTTTTATAAATTCAAATTAATAACATTGAAATGAAAGATCAAATAGTTGAACAGGTAATTGAGCTTGCACGTAAGAAAGGTATTAAAGCAGAAGCATATTATGTTGCTAGTCGCGATACGCCCATAGAATTTGCTAATAATCGTTTAAAATCTCTCGAAACCAAAGCTTCACAAGGAATTGCTTTAAGAGTAATTGCCGATCAAAAATTAGGGTTTGCAAGTTCAACTGATTTAACTCGTTTAGAAGATTTAGTAGACGCTGCTATCGCCACTGCCACCATTGGTGATCCTGTGGAATTCGACTTTAGTGAAAATATAACTTCCATTGAATCTCCCGTTGATTATCAACCACCTAAAACCGAGGAATTTGTCAAGGTGGGGGAAGATTTGATTGAGCAGGTACATAAATATAATCCTGAGATTTTAGTAGATGCTAGTTTTCATGTTCGTACAAGTGAGGAGAAACTAGCAACCACTACCGATGTTTATACAGAGCAGTATGGGCAAAGTCTGAGTGCTACTTTATCAGGAAATTTGGTACGTGGGCAGGACTTTTTACAGGCTTATAGTTATCAAGTAACGCGCGATCGCACTCCTGATTATCAAGAAATTTTAACTAAACTGTTGGAGAAATACCAACGCGCCCAAACTACCGCCACAATCACTAGTGGTACTTATCCTGTATTATTTACTCCCAGCGCACTCAGCAGTACTATGGGTCGGATGTTTGGTACAATTTTTTCAGGTCAATCTATTGTTCAAAAGGCTTCACCCCTAACCGATAAACTGGGAGAGAAAATAGTAGATTCTAGAATTACTGTCTATGAAGATCCGCACATTGGAGTTTCCGCCTGTGAATTTGACGACGAAGGAGTACCCACCAGTAAAAAGCATTTGATTGCACAAGGGGTAGTTGAACAATTTTACTGGGATAGACGCTGGGCAGCCCGTCAAGGTATCGAATCTACTGGCAATGGTTTTAGAGGCGGAATATCTCGCCCTAGCCCTAGTTTGGCTAATATTTGTATCGATCCTGGATCAACCAGTGTGGAAGATTTGATCGCTGATATGGAATCTGGGATTATTGTAGATCAAGTTTTAGGTGCAGGACAGTCGAATGTCTTAGCTGGAGAATTTTCTGTCAATATAGATTTAGGGTATAAAGTTGAACAGGGAAAAATTGTTGGTAGGGTAAAAGATACAATGGTAGCTGGCAATATTTTTGAAGCTTTTAGTAATATCGTAGATTTAAGCGATCGCCCTGAATGGGTTGGTAGTAGTGCTTATGTTCCTCACATTCTTTTTGCTCAATTAGGAGTAGCAGCTAGACAGTCCTAAATAGTTGATAATTAATAATGGATAATTGATAATTGTTCATTCTTTCAACCATAATCTATTGAGGAAACAGGGAATAGGGAATGAAAAAGAGTAAGTTGATGAGATTTTTATTGCCTTTGGTTTTGTGTTTGACAACTTTGTTAACAGGCTGTGTAAACTACGATGTGGGGCTAAGTTTTGCCACTCCCTATAGTGGTGAGATTACTCAACATATTAAAGTTACAGACACTCTCAATAATCTTGCACCATCTGATAGTAGAAAATGGCTAAATAGTCTTGAGGAGCGATCGCGACAGTTAGAAGGTAATGTCAAAAAAATTAATGCGACTGAATTGGTGTTAACTATTCCCTTTAGTAATGGTGCAGAATTAGCCCACAAGTTTAATCAGTTGTTTCAGACAAGTATAGTTCCCAATGCCACTATACCTAAAGGCAAAGCCGATCTAATTCAACTCAATTCCCATATAGACTTACATCAGAGTAATTTAATTTTAGTTGAGCGTAATAGTCTGGATCTGGCGATCGATTTACGAGCTTTAAAGGTTTTGAGTAATCAAGACAAAATTCAAATAGATCCAGATTCCCTCGCCAACATAGAATTGCAATTAAATACTCCTTGGCTGGCTCGTAACGTTGCTAGTACGGATAATATTCAACCAATTCGTAACCCACTGCGCAAAGGCTTGATATGGCAACTGCATCCAGGTGAAGTTAACCATATTCAAGCAGTGTTTTGGCTACCTAGTCCTTTGGGAATTGGCTCTGCCCTAATTATTTTATTGATGTTAGGGGGCTTCTTCCTTAAATATCGTCGTTTTCCTGGATTTGCTTAAGCGGTATCTCCTTGACACCCAAAATTCTAAATTACCGCAATACATTCAATTTCCACCAGCACATCCTTTGGTAAACGGGAAACCTCAACACAGGCGCGGGCTGGGGCAGTATCTTCGGCAAAGTATTGAGCATAAACTTGGTTCATAGGGGTAAAATTAGCCAAATCACTTAAGAAAACGCTAGTTTTTACCACATTATCCCAAGTTGCTCCTGCTTCAGTTAAGATCGCTTCAATATTCGCCATCACCTGTTTAGTTTGTGCCGTAATATCTCCCTCCCCAACAATATTGCCAGACTCTGGATCTAAAGGAATTTGCCCTGCCAAAAACAACATTTGACCCTCCGAGGCGATCGCTTGATTATAGGGACCGACTGGGGCAGGAGCTTTGTTTGTACGAATTACTTTTTTAGACATGGAGACTAATAACTAATCCTAAAATTAATAATAATGAACTAGAAAGATATAAATTTACCGCGATAAACTTACTATTGCTTACCTGATCAGGTAAAGCGTGATTTTTCTGTACATGGGTTGCTAATTGCCCAGCAAAGGGTAAACTTCCAAACACAATTAAACACAACATCGGTAGAGTACCAGCAACTATCAAAACCACTGTCAAAATATAAATACTAACAATCATTAAAGTTAAGATTTTAGCCCCGTTACTAGTACCAAACCGCACAATAGGAGATCGCTTTCCTGCTGCTAAATCATCTTCTATTTGATGAAAATGGGAGCAAAATAAAATAATTGAGGTACTTAAGCCGATAATGCTCGAAATAATCAAAGCATTACCCGAAAAAGTCTGTGTTTGAGAATAATAAGCTGCTGATACTGCGCCTGGGCCGAAAGTAAAAAAACAAATAATTTCCCCCAAACCTAAATATCCTAAACGAAAAGGTGGGCCTTGATAGGTATAGCCTAAGAAGCAGCATAATAAAACTATTTCCAAAACCGTCCAATCTTGTTGCCACCAAGCTAAAGCAACTACCCCTACAATCCCTAAAACTAAACAAAGATTAGCTACCCAAAATATTAAGGACTTATTACCAGTTAGATTAACTACTGAATGGGCTTTATGAATATCAATCCCCGTGGACGAGTCAAATACATCATTGCTAAGATTTAACCAGGCAATAATTAAAATAGCTGCCCCTATAAAGGTGAGAAAGATTTGCGGATTAAATACATGACTTTGACTATAAGCGATTGCCGTCCCAACTGCGATGGGGGCGATCGCCACACTGTAGATAGGCGGTTTTATAGCAGCTAACCATAATCGACGGCGATTTGTATGGATATTTTTACAGCTTACATCATCTTGTTGCTGATTTATTGGGCTTATTTGCTTGGTAGTCATCGAGATTATACAAGCTAGGAAGTAACAATGAGCGTAATGATTAAAAATACAATCTTTAGTACCCTATCAGGTATAGTCCCTAGTGTTTAGATTAGTTTCATGAAAGTTTATCTTCCTGCTTAGTTTATTTGTAAAGATCCCAAATTCAGCAAGAGATACCAGAAAATGCCTTGCGACTTATAAGTAAATATACTATGACTATTGCAGCTAGTAGCTTATAATATATATCATAAATTTACTTTTTTTTATTAGCTTTTTACTAATAAACGATTGCTTTATTGTTTTAAAAAAATCTCTGTCACAACTTTTTGGGCATGACACAATCTAAAAGTCTTACTTCTTTTGCAACTCAATCTAATAATTTAATTTTAGATAGTAATGATCCAGAATTAGAAAATTTTTGGCATAATAAACAGTTGCATTTTACAGTAACTAAGAATACCAAAATTCTCAGTATTAGCTATCAAATTCCTACTATTGAGCCTCTGGCTTGTTTACAAAAATTTAATAGTTCTGATAGTTTATATTTTTATTGGGAAAACTGTAGTAAACAAGAAGCATTAGCAGCCTGGGGTGTGACCATCAGCGACTATGCTCAGTCTGATTCTCGCTTTAGTTATGCTCAAAAATTTGTGAAAAACTGCTTTAAACAAATTACTAAAGTGGGAGACAATAATTTAGTTGCAGCTAAACCTAGTGTCTTTTGTAGTTTTACTTTTTTTCCTGACCCTAACCAAGGTGAACCTTTTAAATCTGGAACTTTGTTTTTACCCCGATTTCAAGTAGTAAAAAAAGGCAAAAACTGTTGTTTAATTATTAACTTTCCTTTAAAAGAAGAACGAGATAAAAAAAAATCAATTCAGCAGCTTAAACAAAAAGTAAATAGTATTAATTGGCAAGATTATAGAATATTTAATACCCAAGCAAATACAAATAATAGCTTATTATCTATTGATCGTTACCAGTCTCAAGATCCCGATTACTTTAAATCTGTTGTTGCTTCGGCTTTAAATTTAATTGCAGTAGACAAAATGAGTAAAATTGTACTTGCTCATACGACTGAAATTCAGTCTCCTGTACCTTTTAAAGTCGTCGAATCATTAAATAATTTACGCAATTTACATCCAGACTGTTACATTTTCTCTACCAGTAATGGAGAAGGACAACATTTTATTGGGGCTAGCCCTGAACGTTTAATTAGTGTTCAAAATCAGCAATTAGTAACGGATGCTTTAGCAGGATCTGCCCCTAGAGGCAATAACAACACAGAAGACTTACATTTAGCCAACTTACTACTAAAAAATAGAAAAGAAAAACGAGAACATCAAGCAGTTAGTGACTTTGTAATGCAGCGTTTACGCAGTATAGGCTTAAAACCCCACCAATTACCATTACAATTATTAAAACTATCTAACATACAACACCTCTGGACACCAATTTATGCCCATTTACCAGCAGATATTGAACCATTAGAAATAGTCGCCCTACTTCATCCAACTCCTGCGGTGGCGGGTGTAGCTACAGAATTTGCTTGTGAAAAGATTCGTCACTATGAAAAGTTTGATCGATCTTTATACGCAGCACCATTAGGTTGGGTAGATTATGATGGCAACTGCGAGTTTATAGTCGGTATTCGTTCAGCATTAATTGATGGCAACTGCGCCCGTTTATATGCAGGTGCTGGAATTGTTTCAGGTTCTAATCCAGATAAAGAATTTGAAGAAGTACAGTTAAAATTGCAGTCTCTGCTTAAGGCTATAGTGTAAAATTCCTGCTTTTCATACATAAGTTTATAGCAATTAATCAGATTATTAACCCCTGGCGAGTAGCTGTTAACTTTTATAATCAGATAATGATTGATTTTCGTAATACAAATACCCTGTGGGCTTCGATACTCGTCGAAACATTGCATCGCTGTGGTTTAACTATGGCGGTAATTTGTCCAGGATCACGTTCAACTCCTTTAACCCTTGCTTTTGCTGCTCATCCTCAGATTACAGCCATACCCATATTAGACGAGCGATCAGCAGCTTTTTTTGCTTTGGGGAGGGCAAAAAAAACAGGATTACCTATAGCATTAATATGTACTTCTGGAACAGCAGGGGCAAATTTCTATCCAGCAGCGATCGAAGCCAAAGAAAGCGGTGTACCAATGATCATTCTAACCGCCGATCGCCCTGCTCAGTTACGCAATTGTCATGCAGGACAAACCATAGATCAGGTTAAACTTTACGGTAATATACCCAATTGGCAGTGTGAAATAGCTCTACCTGAAGCAGACTTAGAAATGTTGAATTACCTACGTCAAAATATCATTCAGGCTTGGGAACAATCACTATTACCTACTCCTGGAGTTGTGCATTTAAATTTACCATTCCGTGAACCCCTTGCGCCTATAGAACAACCCCACGTTCAACTATTAAGCGATCAATTTTCTAGAAAGAATTTTTTTATTGATCCTTTTTCTCTAGGAAATAATCACCCTAGTAGTAATCTCCCTTGGCATCATTGGCAAAATAAATCAGGTATTATTATTGCTGGAATAGCACAACCTCAAGATCCGCAAATTTATTGTCAGGCGATCGCCAATTTATCGCAAAGATTATCTTTTCCTGTCCTCGCAGAAGCCTTATCCCCTATTAGAAATTACGCTAATCTTAATCCTTATTTAATTTCTACCTATGATGCTATCCTGCGCCACCATGATTATTGTCAAGCCTTGATTGCGGATGTAGTAATTCAAATTGGCGAACTTCCTACCAGTAAGCAACTTAGAAACTGGCTACAACAGATAAATGTTCCCCGTTGGATTATTGCAGCTAAAATTGATAATTTTGATCCATTACATGGAAAAACTATTCATCTTCAGGTTGCTGTTGAACAAATAGTTAATCATCCAGACTTTGAGGTTAAATATCCTTCTCAATCAAACTACTGTCAGCAATGGTGTCAATTAGAAGCTCAAACCAGAAATAATATAGACAATACTTTAGCCCAGTTAGAGAAAATTCAAGAAAGTAAAGCTGCTTGGTTGCTATCGAAAACTTTACCCCCTGCTACCTCAGTCTTTATTGCTAATAGTATGTCCGTGCGCTATGCAGAATACTTTTGGAAACCCAATCAAAGACAATTAATGCCTTATTTTAACCGAGGTGCAAATGGAATTGATGGGACACTTTCTACTGCTTTAGGGATGGCTTATGGCGATGTGGGAGTATTATTGACTGGCGATTTATCCTTACTCCACGACACCAATGGTTTTTTAATTGATCAACAATTTCAAGGACATCTGACTATTGTAGTTATCAATAATAGTGGTGGTGGTATTTTTGAGATGCTACCTCTAGCTAATATAGATTCTTTAGCTACCGATTTTGAAAAATATTTTACTACTCCTCAGTCGGTAAATTTTGCTCAATTAGCTGCAGCTTACAATCTAGAATATCACCGAATAGATAGTTGGCAACAGTTAGAAGGGTTATTACAAAACCTACCCACCCAAGGAATTAGAATTTTAGAATTAAATTGCGCTCGCCGTCTAGATGCAGCTTGGTTGAAAAGCAAGTTAAATCAATTTGCCAAAAATTAAAGTGAAATTTTAATAATTATTAAACTACTTATTTTTAAAATTAAAAAGCGTTGGAATATTGCTAAGTTAATAATAAAAGTTAAACAATTAATTCCTTCTGATAATTTATTCTCCTCAGACTGTATTTGAGTTACATTAAGAGAGAGGACTAGCTTGGCTTGATAACAGAATCCTGAGATATGCCAATGAGGCTTGGTGTTTGATTGGGCGATTTCGCCCAGAATGCACATTTTCTATCAATAATGCCAATATCCCCTGGCTACTTCTATTAATATCCTTCTAAATAACCTGTACTTTTTTGTGCGATAATTCATAAAAGAAAAAAAAATTAATATTTGCTTAATATAAAGCAATGAATGACCCATCTAAAGAAGAACAATCAGTTTCAGAAGTAACTCCAGGAAGAGAAAAAACCCTAGCGCAACAAGCTCCATCGAGTTATGAATGTCGCGCCTGTGGTTATGTATACGTACCTTCCAAAGGAGATGACCAGGGAAAAATTCCCGCAGGAACTTTGTTTACCGATTTACCTAGTGACTGGCGTTGTCCTGTGTGTGGAGTGCGCACCACTCAATTTGTAAACATTGGCGCACAAGGCGCACCTTCTGGTTTTGCTGAAAATTTAGATTATGGCTTTGGAGTTAATCGTCTGACTCCTGCTCAAAAAAATATTTTAATTTTTGGAGCGTTAGCTTTAGGTTTCATATTTTTCTTAAGCTTATATGGATTAAATTAGCAGTATAAGAGTCAAACCCTCGACGGGTAAAATTGCTGCTGTGGACATAGGGTTGTAATTTAAGATCAACCTGTAGATTGACCGTTGCTTAGTATAAATATTGACTCTTATCTATTTTGGCGGTGAGGGAAAAAATAATTTTTAATTTTACTGTTTTTTCTGAAAATTTGCTGTTGAAAAGCTGCAAAAGACCGCTTTAATCTGCCTCAACCAGTCACAAAAATGTTCATGAACTCATTGATCCAAAAATTAAAACAAGTAGCTATTTTATTTGCAGTTTGTATATTTTGTATTAGCTGTAGTCAAGTACCTTCAACTGTAACTAATCCTTGGCAAACTTTAACATTGCCAACTGAGGCAATTTTTGCTGATATCGCTTTCACTAGTAACCAAGATCACGGCTGGCTAGTTGGCACACAAGCAACTTTATTTGAAACCTTTGATGGTGGAGAAACTTGGAAACAAAAATCTCTAGAATTAGGAGATGAAAAAGTATCCTTGTCTGCCGTTAGTTTTGATGGTGATGAAGGTTGGATTGTGGGGCAGCCTTCAATCCTGTTACACACAGAAGACGGTGGCAGTAGTTGGTCACGGATTCCTTTAAGTGCTAAATTACCAGGCTCTCCCTTGGGAATTACTGCTTTAGGGAAATCAACGGCTGAAATGGTGACAAACTTAGGTGCAATATATAAAACCACTAATGGTGGGAAAAATTGGAAGGCTCTAGTAGAGGGAGCGGTAGGAGTTGCAAGAAATATTCATCGTTCCAATGACGGTAAATATGTAGCAGTTTCAGCTAAAGGTAATTTCTATTCTACTTGGGAACCTGGTCAGACAGAATGGACTCCTCACCAACGGACTTCTTCTCGTCGCTTACAAAACATGGGTTTTAACAAAGATGGTAGTCTTTGGTTATTAGCTCGTGGTGGTCAAGTACAATTTAGTGATGCAGAAAATTACGAAGAGTGGGATGAGCCTATTTATCCTGAAGTGTCCACAAGTTGGGGCTTTTTAGATGTTGCCTATCGTACTGATGATGAAATTTGGTTAGCAGGAGGTAGTGCAAATTTACTAGTAAGTCCAGATAAAGGGCAAACATGGTCAAAAGATCGTGATGTGGAAAATTCCCCCTCAAACTTTTATAAAATAGTTTTTCTTTCACCCCAGAAAGGCTTTATTCTAGGTGAACGAGGAACATTGCTTAAATATGTGCCCACTTCTGGCACGGCTGTTTAATAACTAACTATAGTTAGTTGTAGGTGGCGACCCTTGTTTCGTATTATGTAAAGAAAGCTTTAAAACTTTTAATAAGGAGAAATAGAACACATGGCAGGTACTACTGGAGAACGTCCATTTTCAGATATTATTACCAGTATTCGTTATTGGGTAATTCATAGCATTACTATTCCAATGTTATTTATCGCAGGTTGGCTATTTGTAAGTACTGGACTTGCTTATGATGCTTTTGGTACACCTCGCCCTAACGAGTATTTTACTCAAGAGCGTATTGAAGTACCAGTAATTAGCGATCGCTATAATGCGAAGCAACAAATCAAAGAGTTTAATCAATAACTATTGTTAACAAAGTATAGGTAAAAAATATGACAGGTAATACCCCTAATCAACCAATTTCTTACCCCATCTTTACTGTGAGATGGTTGGCAGTTCACACTTTAGCAGTACCTACCGTCTTCTTTTTAGGCGCGATCGCTGCTATGCAATTTATCCAAAGATAGGAGCAGATAATGGATAGAAATCAAAACCCCAATAGACAACCAGTAGAGCTTAATCGTACTTCCCTTTATTTAGGGTTGCTATTGATTGCAGTCCTCGGTATTCTTTTCTCTAGTTACTTCTTTAACTAGAATCATAATCGTTTTGAACAAATTTTAATTATTAATTAGGAAGCAGGAGATTTAAAACAATGTTTGCCAATGGAAGAATTCCTTTGTGGATTGTTGCCACTATAGCTGGCATGGGTGTCATCACAGTTGTTGGGATCTTTTTCTACGGCTCTTATGCTGGTGTAGGCTCTGCAATGTAGAGTTCCCTAGCTATCTAAGTTACACCAACAGATGTAGAATCAATTAATATTAAACCGCCTAGTATAATCAACTTGGCGGTATTTTTTTGTTTATTATTCGATTCTGCTTTTCAATACGTTATGGTTGAAAATATCTTAAATAATTCTTTATCTAGTTAACCTGCTTTTAATTTGAACAGAAATACTGTATTAAATTCTTTAAATGAAATAGATAATACTGACAAAGCAATCAAGCAATTATCCCCATCATCATCGTGGCAAAAAATATTGGGAGATATTATAAGCTTAGGAATTTTACTCTTAGCAGTTATTGCTTTAGCTTTTTCACCAATCTTTACTAAATTAAGTGAAATAGAAATTAGCCCAACAGCTACTATTTTTAATCGTCTTTGGCTTGCAACTATAATTATAAGTTGTTGGCAATTATTTAAAAATCCTGCAAATCTTAGACAAATTCAACCTCAAGAAAATAAGCCCCCCAACTATAAGCAAGAATTTTTATTAATCATTGCTAGTCTTTGTGCCACTATTTCTGCTTTATTATGGGCAATCTCCCTAACTCATACTAGTGTTGCCAGTTCTACAGTATTGCGTAGCTTGACACCTTTATTTATTACTTTAGGTGCTTGGCTAATTTTCAAACAACAATTCAATTATCAATTTATCTTGGGAATGCTCCTTGCCATAGTAGGGGGGATAACAATTAGTTGGGATGACTTACAAATAGGAACAACTTACTTAGTGGGTGATGGCATTGCCTTACTTTCGGCTGCACTTCATGGTATGAATATACTAATTGTGGGATATTTACGCGATCGCGGTTGTGCAACTACTAAAGTCCTATTTTGGCGATGTGCTGGTGGAGCATTAATCATTTTACCCCTAGCATATTTAACCGATAGTCGTCTGTTTCCAGTTTCTACCCAAGGATGGATAACTGTAATTGCTCTTGCTGTTGTTTGCCAAACCTTTGGACAGGGCTTGCTTGTCTACAGCCTTAAAAAATTCTCCGCCAGTTTTGTAGGTATTTTCACACTATTAAAACCAATAATTACTGCTCTGCTTGCTTGGATTATTTTCGCAGAACATCTGAGTTTGGCAAGTGGCATAGCTGTCATTTTAATTTTAATTGGCATTTATTTAGCCAAATCAAGTAGTGATTAGTTATCAAGATCTATAACCTAAATACTGTCAAATATAGAATCAACCTTATAACAGTTACTAGTTATAACTATTATTTTTAAAGCTTTACGCCATCCTCTCAACCTAAACTAAATATTTTTATTACTTTTAAAGACAAATGAGAATTATAGTCATCATGTCTTGATATAGTGATGCTAATTAAACCAAAAATCTTTCAATAATTAGTTCTAGACAGTCTGCATCAACAATATTTAGTTATACATAAAATAGAAAAAAGTCAATACTTATTAATAAAAATTATTTTTTGCTTGATATATGTTTACAATAGGGGTAGCATTTTTAAATTGCACGATAACTTAACAGAAAAATATCTATGCCCTATACTATCGATTCAGCTCGTAACATATTTCCTGATACCTTATCTGCCGACGCTGTACCTGCATTGACAGCTAGATTTAGTCAACTTAGTGCAGAAGATCAACTAGCATGGATTTGGTTTGCTTACTTGGAAATGGGCAAAACTATTACTGTAGCTGCTCCTGGGGCTGCTAATATGCAATTTGCTGAACCTACTCTTGATCAAATTAAGGCAATGAGTTTTCAAGAGCAATCTCAAGTAATGTGTGATTTAGCCAATCGTGCAGATACTCCAATATGCAGAACTTATGCTACTTGGACTCCTAATATTAAATTAGGTTTTTGGTATCGCTTAGGAGAGTGGATGGAACAAGGAATTGTTGCTCCTATTCCTGAAGGATATAAGCTATCAGCTAATGCTAAGGCTGTATTAGAAGCACTTCAAGGTTTAGATTCAGGACAACAAATTACAGTATTACGTAATACCGTAGTTGATATGGGATTTGATGTAGCTAAAATGGGCAACTTTACTAGGGTTAGTGAGCCTGTAGCTCCTCCTACCGAGATGTCTAAGCGAACTCAAGTTAAGATCGAGGGTGTGGACAACCCCACGGTATTAAATTACATGAACCTCTTAAATGCCAATGATTTTGATGAATTAATCAAATTATTTACTGCTGATGGTGCGCTACAACCTCCTTTCAAAAAACCTATTGTTGGTCGTGATGCTGTACTAAAGTTTTTTAAAGAGGAATGTCCTAATCTTAAACTAGCTCCAGAACGTGGTGTTTCTGAACCTGCCGAAGATGGTTATACTCAGATCAAGGTAACAGGTAAAGTACAAACCCCTTGGTTTGGTGCTGGCGTAGGTATGAATATGTCGTGGCGGTTTTTAATTGATTCTGAAAACCGAATTTTCTTTGTTGCTATTGATTTATTGGCATCTCCTAAAGAACTATTGAATTTAGCTCGTTAATTTTTGTAGTTACCAAATTAAATACAATTCAATAAACATATATGGGGCTGATTAATTTAGTTATGAAATGATCAGCCTTTTTTTATTAGGAAAATTCACCCTTTAAAGCTTTACATTGCTAACTTATTAAATTGAATAGATCTTCCAGACTGGCTATGCCTACAGTAGGTTGTGGCGAGGTAATGCACCTTTATCTTTATTAAATACATAGGTGTATATAAGAAATAAACTATCAAGTTCTCCCTCTCCTTAAAAGCTACAATTAGCAACCATCTACGCCAGTAAGCAGTTAACTATATTTTTATAAAATTGTACGATTCTAATTGAAGTTTTAATGTTACTATTTTTACAATAATAAATACAATATATCTCATTTAAAATTAATATATAACTACTTTTATGTTACAGAGTAGCGAAACAAAGTGGTCACCAATGGAAGAAACAATAGCTCAACAAGCTTTGCAGAAAGCATATGAAAGAGAAACCACTGCTTTAATTGAGCATATTCGCGATCGCGCTAATTCAATTAATCAACTAGAAGATCTTTGGTATCTTCACGACCTTTTAAGCACTAAAAGACACGAAATTGATGGTAAATATCACTACGATCAAACCACAATAGTATTTGATTTTGCCAAACTAGTAAAAGAAAAGTGGTTAAGTATTGAAGAATTAACAGGCTTAAAACCACAAATAATTACAAAAATATCAGTATTGGCGAGAATGTAAGTAAAGATTAAAATCTAAAATTATCTATTTTCTTCAAGCTGAGAATATCTTTTAGCTCTTACCTTAGATCCATACATTTGAGTATAAACCTGGGTAAATTCTGCTCCGAATAAAATAATTTGGGCTGAATAATATACCCAAGCCAAAAACACAATTAAAGATCCAGCAGCACCGTAGGCAGAACCCAAACTGCCTTTACTTAGATATAAACCCAAGAGAAATTTACCAAAAAGAAATAATAAAGAAGTAATTACAGAGCCGATAAAAACATCTTTCCAGGCAATTTTAATATCAGGAACATATTTAAACATCAAGCTAAAGAGAAAAGTCAATAAACCCAAAGAGACAATAAAGTCTAAATTTTCCCAAACAATTGCTGAACCTGGGAGAAAGTCAACTCTATACATCTTTAAAGCAGAAACTACCGCGCTTAAAATCAACGACAAAATCAAAATAAAACCGATCGCTAGCACCATTAAAAAAGAAAGTAATCTCTTGCGCAGAAAAGCTAACATACCTTTGCCAGCCTGGGGTTTAACTTTCCAAATAGTATTTAAAGCATCCTGCAATTGGGCAAAAATACCTGAAGCACCCAGAATCAATACAGCTACACTAATTAAAGAAGCAATACCGCGAATTCGGGGCTGACTCATATTATTTAAAGCCACCAAGATAGGTTCTACAGCATCTTGTCCCAGTAAAGAAGTTAACTTTTCAGTAATTTGTGCTTGGGCGGTTTCCTGTCCAAAAAAAGCTCCAGCAATAGCGATCGCAATAACTAATAAAGGCGAAACAGAAAAGACCGTATAATAAGCTAAAGCTGCTGCAATGCGAGAAGCATTATCCTCTTGCCACTTTTTAAAAGTTGCTTTTAACAGCTTGGTAACTTTACGTAAATTCATCTATTTATACGATTATCTAAGTTTAATAATCTTGGCGTATAGAAAAATTATAATTACCACAAGATCATAGTTCAATAACCCCTAGCTGCCCTAACAGGACGAGGTTGGGGAGTGTGGGATTTAGCCCACCGTAACTATTGAATAGCGCACTGAGCCTTAGCCTAACACATACTCTCAAGTATTTCGCTAGCTTGAGTTATCTATAACCCTTCTGATTCAAGGGGCTTCTAAAGGGAGGACATTTTGGTTAAGGTGCGCGAAGCGACTAACACACTTTAAATAGGATTATCTCCAAATGCAAAGAGTACCAGTAGTAAATCCAGATGGCAGTCAAGCTATGCCAACCAAATGCTCTAAAGCTCGAAAATTATTACGAGAGGGTAAAGCAGTAGGCAAATGGAACAAGCTAGGAATTTATTATATTCAGCTAACTTTTGAGCCATCAGGAAGATTCACGCAACCTATTGTCGTAGGTCTTGACCCTGGAAAAAAGTATAGTGGTATGGCAATAGTAAGCAAAAAGATTACTTTGTTTACCGCTCACCTGTTTCTACCTTTTGAAACTGTTAAAAAACGTATGGAGCAGCGTCTCATGATGCGTCGTTTTAGAAGAGGTAGAAGGATTAACCGTAACCTGGCTATTAAGTTCAGAGCGCACCGTCAATGTAGATTTGCTAATCGCAGAAACAAAAAAGTCGCTCCAAGTATACGCTCAAATAGGCAGCTAGAAATCTCAGTTATTTCTCTGCTTAGCAAAATCTACCCGATTAGTAATATCGTTTTTGAATATGTCAAGGCGGATGTCGATTTAACCTCTGGTAGAAAAAAAGCACGTTCGGGCAAAGGTTTTTCGCCTGTTATCGTTGGTCAATCTTGGGCTATAGACCAGTTAAACAAGATTGCTCTTGTAGTCAAAAAGCTAGGTTGGCAAACTTCTAACCTTAGAAGTGCGATTCGTTCTTACGAAACCTATATATAGGGGGATGTAAGGCATTGGTTGAGTAAGTTTATATGACTGGAGTTCGCACTTTAATCCTCAACCAATGATAACTAAATAATCTTATTGGTGAGTAACCTTATTGAGCTATAAAGCAAAGAAAATAAGGGAGATTCTTAATCTCTTAAAACACACAAGTCCAATCCGTCAGACACAGACGTGAAAGCAAAACCTCTGCGGTAGAGAGTGGTCTTCAATCCGTAAAGCGAGGGGACGGCGGAAAATTACTACTAGCCTAATGTGGTAATCCGTTGGCAAGTTCTCATGATGAACAAGGACTAAGGAGTTGACTGAATTGTCCCCAGTTAGAACTAGCGGAAAGGCTTATACGCTAGGAGACCTAAAAAGGCATTATCAAACGGTATATCCTTTGATAAACAGGTGATAACCAGTTTCTTATGAGTTATCTGTGTTACCTAAAAAGTGGCAAATAGACTCCCATCTAAAAGAACAAAACAAAGATTATTTGGAACGAAGTAAATCAATTGTTTCTCTCAGGCAAAAGGTCGAAAACCTGAGTAATCAACCAAGATGTAACATCTAGTTTCATTAGCTAGGAAATAATTGATAAAGATAGAGTCAGAAGCTAAAGACTTCTTGTAATAAGAAGTATATGCTGACAGACTCACGATGAAACGGAAGATAGGGACATAAGTAGAAGTTAATAAGTTATGGACTATGTTGAATTAATACAACAAGAGTATGAATGGGCAGACCTACCCTGGAAGAAATTCGAGAAGGTTCTGTATAAGCTTCAAAAACGTATCTATCAAGCGTCCATTCGTGGCAATGTCAAAAACATTAAACGACTCCAAAAATTACTAATTAACTCCAGAAGTGCAAAATTAATATCGGTTCGTAAAGTCTCCCAAGATAACCAGGGTGCAAAAACGGCAGGTGTGGACGGAAAAAAAATGCTGACCCCAAAGCAACGTTTTGAACTGGTTGATAAAATCAACTTGGGTTCTAAAGTGTCTCCTGTTAGAAGGGTATGGATTCCCAAACCAGAAAAACAAGAGACAAGACCTTTAGGAATACCTACGATAAAAGACCGAGCAATACAATGCCTTGTCAAATTAGCTCTTGAGCCAGAATGGGAAGCAAAGTTCGAGAAAAACAGCTATGGTTTTCGACCTGGACGCTCATGCCATGATGCTATTGCAGCAATTTTCGATGCAACAAGATATAAACCAAAATATGTTCTTGATGCTGATATCAGTCAATGTTTCGACTGTATCAATCACAGAAAATTACTACAAAAGCTAAAAACATTTCCAAAGCTTCGTAAACAAATACGAGCCTGGCTAAAGGCAGGAGTCTGGGATAAAGAAACACTTTTCATGACTAATAAAGGAGTACCTCAAGGCGGGGTATTAAGCCCCTTACTTGCAAATATTGCCTTGCATGGAATGGAGGAGTATATCAAAGACTTTGCGGAAACTCAAAACATCACCTATCCGAATGGAGGATGTATGAGTAAACAACGTAAAAGAGACTCAATATCTCTAATTAGATACGCAGACGACTTAGTTGTACTCCACCACAAACATGACATAGTTGTGAAAAGCAAAGAAAAGCTCTCAAACTGGCTAAAAGAGATAGGACTAGAGTTAAAACCCAGTAAAACTCGAATTACACACACCTTACATAATTGTGGGGCTGAAAAAAAAGGATTCGACTTTTTAGGATTTAACGTCCAACAATATACCGTTGGAAAATACAACTGCGGAAAGTGTAGAGGAAAATCACTAGGCTTTAAAACCTTAATCAAGCCTAGCAAGAAAAGCATCCTAAGACACTATAAACAACTGGCAAAAATAATTACCGAAGCCAAATCTTGGAAACAAGAAGCATTAATAGGTAAACTTAACCCTATTATTCGCGGATGGTGTAATTATTTTTCCATAGGGGTGTCAAAGAAAGTTTTTCAAAAAATGGATTGGTTAATCTGGTGGAAACTCTTTAAATGGGGAATAAGTAGGCATAATAATAAAGGAAAGGATTGGTGTAAAAACAAATACTTCCAAAAATATGAAACTTACAACATAAACGAAGGTAAAATCATCAGTAAAAATTGGATATTCGCGACAACCAAAGATGGAAATATTCATAATTGGCTACTTTCACATGGTGACACAAAAATCATCCATTATACGAAAGTAAAAAGCGATGTCAGTCCTTACGATGGAAACTTAATTTACTGGAGTTCCCGTATGGGAAAAAATCCCCTAATGCCATCCCGCAAAGCAAAATTGCTTAAAACCCAAAAAGGAAAATGCAACTGGTGCGGTTTAACGTTCAGACAAGATGATGTATTAGAAGTAGACCACGTTATCCCAAAATCAAAAGGTGGAACGGATTACTATAAAAACTTGCAGGTACTTCATCGACATTGCCATGATAAAAAGACATCAGCCGACGGATCACACGAACCTACCTTTAAACCAGTAAAACTCCCTCAAGGATGGTATTGGGAAGGAGGAATGTTGATTACATAGGGTCTAATAGCGTATTGATGACAACAACCGTTTTATTGAGGAGCGCATTGAAGTGAAAGTTTCATGATGCGTTTTGTAGAGCAGTAGGTGGGGTAACTCACTTACTGACTTTAATAACATCTGAGACTAGAAAAGCAAAAAACTCAAAAAGGTGATGCAATTCCTTTTACTCATGCCACTGATGCCATAAGTTTGGCAGCTACTCAATTTATTGACTACTTACCTTTTGAGAATTCAGGTGGAAGGGGTCATTGTTGGCAGGGAGAATTAACTGTTACTGATGCCCCATTTTTCGTAATTAAAAGACCTCCTATTAGTAGAAGACAATTACATTTAATGTTGTCCTCAAAAGGTGGAGTTAGACGTAAATACGGTGGCACAACTACTAGACATGGTTTCCGAAAAGGAGATTATGTTGAAGCAGTCAAGGCTGGAGTTAAATATCGAGGGTGGTGCAGTGGAGATACAGCATCTCAAGTCAGTATCTCGAATGCACACTGGAAGCGTATCGGTCAGTTTACTGCATCCAAGGTTAAATTGTTGCAACGGTCAACAGGATTAATTTGTACACAGCAAGCAAATTTCAGGCGTTGCAGTTTGATTACTGGTGTTCGTTTCCTCCCTTCCCAGGCAAGCCGAGGAAGGAGTATCCACTCAAACATTTTTCGATGAACTTATTTAAAATGGGAATTGGATTTAATTAATTATGGCGATCGCGAATATACTACTAACTACTTAAAAATAGCTGGTTTACGTTCAGAATTATTAAGTTGGGATGGTTGAGGTTGAGGTGCAACAGAATTACCTGTGCTAAGTTGTTGACCTGTACCACCATCAGCAGGGTCTAAAAATGGTCTAAGATCTATATTCTTAGGGGAAGGACGATTACCATTAGATCCTCCCAATACCCGACCAACTTCGCCAATAATATCTTTTCCAGATTCATTATCCCCAAAAGTATAAACCCCTTGAGTTGAACCACCATCATCAGCAACTAACAAATTATCAAAAATCAGATCACGAGTTAATTGAGGATCTTGTCCTGGAGGAACAGTTAAAACAATTCGGCAATCTGTAGGATCTAATTGAGTAGTGACACAGATAGTATCATAACCATTTTCCTCACCTGTAGCTAATTCTAATAATCCATCCTGACGATAAGCTTCAAAGCGATTAGTAATGGTGTCGCAGCGTTTTTCAGGAGTCCATCCACCACCCAAAGCACTAGGAATTGCCCAAGGATAGCCCTCGCCAGGTTGGCTTTCTGGATAATACATGACTGTATATTCGCCATTTACTAGTTCACAACTAAATCTAGTATCCTCATTTCGAGAAGAAGAAGAAGAAGAAGAAGAAGAAGAATTGCGGTTACTTGGTTGATTAATAATTACTTCAGGTGGTTGGTTGCTTTGACTAACTACTTGACGTAGCTGTTGCAGATTATTAAGTTTTAAATTGTTTAGAGGCAGAGCATTAACACTATTACTTATACCCAAAGAAGCTACTGTTAACCCTGGGATAGTAACTAAAGATACGAAAGATGTTAAATATTTGTTTAAAGATTTCATAGATGGTAGTGATACTGTTATTTTATTTGAGGTTTGAAATTTTACAGGATTAGTAATTTAAAATACCAGGAGCGCAAACTTAATCTGGTTAAATGCACTTCAGTAATTTTGACGATTAACAGATGTAAATGTTTCTTATAAGCATGAATAACTTACGCTAATTTAAAAATTAAATATATTATTCAATCTTCAACCTGACTATAAATCTACCAAACTATCGAAAAATAGGGGTTGTAAACAAATGTGTGTCGGGCGAAATAATCCACTCGCAGCCGAAGCTTGGGAACTTTTAGAATCATCCATCATTAAATATAAAGGTAGCCCCATTGGTACAGAGGCAGCATCTGACAAGAGTTCACCCTCTTTAAACTACGATCAGTGTTTTGTTAGAGATTTTGTTCCCGCAGCCCTAGTTTTTCTCATGCGTGGCAGAAATGAAATAGTTAGAAATTTTTTACAGGAAACTTTAACACTACAAATTACAGAAGGGGAGTTAGGTTTACTCCAACCAGGACGGGGATTGATGCCAGCTAGTTTTAAAGTTGTAGGCAAAGGAGAACAACAGTCTCTTAGGGCAGATTTCGGTGATCGTGCCATCGGTAGAGTGACTCCTGTAGATTCCTGTTTCTGGTGGTTATTTATTCTGCGAGCCTATATTAAAGCTACGGGTGAGGGTGAATTTGCTCAGACTTTTGAAATGCAAAGGGGAATTCGGCTAATTATGGAACTCTGCCTTTGCGCCCGATTTGATATCTCTCCTACCCTTTTAGTCCCTGATGGGGCTTGTATGATTGATCGACGCATGGGAATTAGTGGGTATCCTTTAGAAATTCAGGCACTATTTTACATCGCCCTTAAATGTGCTAAAGAGTTACTACTAGATAATACAGAAAATAACAAAATTATACAGGCAATAGATAATCGTCTTCCACTCCTGAATACTTATATTCAGAATAATTATTGGCTAGATCTAAAAAAACTAAATGACATTTATAGCTATCAATGCGAAGAATATGGAAAAAATGCCTCAAATCAATTTAATATCTATTCAGAATCAATTCCCTATGCAGAATTGAGCGAATGGTTGCCTAAAAAGGGTGGGTATTTAGTTGGCAACGTGGGGACATCTCATTTAGACTGTCGTTTTTTTACATTGGGTAATTTACTGTCAATCTTATCTTCATTGGTAATGCCCAAACAAGGACGAATTATTATGCACACCATTGATAAAAAATGGGATGACTTAGTAGGATCAATGCCAATGAAAATATGCTTTCCTGCACTGACGGGTAGAGATTGGCAAATACTGACAGGTTGCGATCCTAAAAATCGTCCTTGGTCTTATCATAATGGTGGTAATTGGCCAGTTTTGTTAGGCTTCTTTGTTGCAGCAGCAGTTAAGATGGGGCGTGTTGATTTAGTAAAAAAAGCTTTAAAAATTGCTACTAAGCGTTTAAGTCAGGATAAGTGGGCAGAATATTATGATGGCAAAAATGGTCGTTTAATTGGGAAAGAGGCTAGAAAGAAGCAAAATTGGACAATATCTAGTTTTTTATTAGCTCAAGAATTAATTGATCAACCTAAATATTTAGATTGGATTTGTTATGATTGACTATTTATTGTTGCTTCCCTTAACCTCGGTAACAAGATCAATAATTAGTTTCCATTTCTTTCTACCGTTAGTAGGGTGTAAAAGATAAATACCTACTTCTAAGATAAAGACATATATGGTTGGAAAATTTAAACATAAAAATAATTAAGGTAAGCAATCATGTCAGACTCAAGAAAAGAAAGAATTATTAGCGATCTCCAACAAGCAAAACAAACTGGAGAACTAAAAACAGAAAAAATCCGCGCAATAGTGAAAAATGCGATCGCTCAAACAATTTCGGAATATAAAGAGGGTCGTAGTGAAATTGTTAACTTAGTACAAGATGCGATCGCTGCTGTTACTGAAACTTTTCAAGAAAAAAGCGGTGAAGTAAAAGAAGAAGTGACTGCTTCTATTCAAGGTGCAATTGACGGTATTAGCGAGGCTAGAAGACAAAAAATTGCCGAAACTCAATCTGAAATTACTACCCTAGAAGCTAAAGTTGTTGAACAAGAGCAAGAATTGCAAGAGGATATTGATAATGCTTTGGCAAATGTTAAAACCCAAAGTGAGACTCAACCTGATAAAACTAAACAAGCGATCGTTGAAGCTGTAACTACTATTACTAACAGTGAAGAGTTTGCACTCCTGCAAAAACATTACGCTCGTCTTAAAGCTCAAACAGCCGTCCTACAAGCTAATTTAGCTAACCGTTATGGCGCACAATATGAAGAAGTTAATAAGTATTTAGAGGAAGCCAAAGTTTGGTACGAAAAGGCGAAAGAAGATCCCGACAATTTCTCTGAACCTATTAAGCGTAAAAGAGCAGAATTTGAAACCAAATTAGGAGCAACTGGGGGTGCAGTCGCCCGCAAAGAAAAGCAAGTTAAACAGTTATTGAAAGAGCTTTGGCATGAAGTTAGAGAGATTTTTCAAGATAAAACTCCTAAGTAATTACTGCCCTATTGTGGTTTAAAATTTGATACGTTTGGTAATGATTATTCATAGCTTTTAACTTTAGGGTTGGGGCTATGATTTTTTTTGGGTAGTAGGTAGTAGGTAGTACGTAGTAGGGGTTGAGTTAAGAGTCAATAATTATCGATGATCATTTAGCTTTTTAAAGCTGATGAATAAAGGGTAAAAGCTAAAAGCTAGTATGTATTAGTCAGAAAACCTAAATTTAATCTAATTTCTGATGATTAATTAAATCTATCTTGGCTATCTCTTGAGCAGCACTTTGTAGTTGTAAAATATTAGTTGCTTGTTTTAATAGATAAACTGGTAAGCAAATAAATATACATAATTGCCAGATATCTAAATCAAAATTCCCCAAACTAAAATTATAGCCAACTAAATAAAAATTAAGATATAGCAGGATATAAAACACCTCGTTACCCAAGATCAAAAGATCCATAAAAGTTTTATTGCCATAGTAAAGCTTTAATAGACCATTATTTGACCATTGAGCAGAGTCTTTATGGCTAGTTTTACCCAGTATACCTGTAGCGTAAACCAGATAATAATGACTACTAACATCAAGAGCGATCGCGCCTATCAAAGCTAATAAATAATTTGGATATAATTGCGCCAAAATCAAGCATAAGCCAGCCGTAGCGCAACGATCCGCCACCATGTCTAAAGCAGCACCAAAATTACTACTTTGGTTATAAGCACGAGCAGCGCGACCATCAAATTCATCTAAAATAAAAGCGATCGCATATAAACTAATACATAATTGCCATAACCCAAGCGTATGACAAATAAAGCTACACAAATAAATGATCAATCTTAGATAACCAATAATATTTGGTACAAATAAAAAAACTTTATTGAAAGACATAATCAGAAGTCAGGAGTCAGGAGTCAGAAGTCAGGAGTCAGAAGTCAGAATATTTATTATTTATTTCCTAATTTCTTATTACTTTCCCATAGCAATACTAATCATCCATCTGCCAAGGCTGAGTAATATTACCTTCATCCAATATTTTCTTAGGACGTAAAACAAACACTAATTGACCAACAATTGGTACATCAGGCAAATCTTCAAACCAACGTAATTCTAATTTATCTTCAATTTCCACCACAAAATAACTGTTGACATCCCAATTCTTATTGCCTCGATCCAAAATAATTAATACTTCTTCAACTTTGCCTGCTAAAGACTTCGGTAAGCGATCGCTTGTACATAAATAGGCAATAGGATCAGCAGCTTTTAAAATTGCTTGCCATCCTGGAATTGGCACAAAAGTACCACCACTAGTTTGAATACTGCCGAAAGGTTGCTCAACTTTTACAGAATTGACTGCTTCAATGGCTTGACTATTAAGGGGATATGAACCAGCTAAAGGAACAATTCGAGGTAATTCCTCTTCAACTTCTAAACGGTATAAAGGTAAAAGAGGTTCATTGGCACTTTTAACTACACTAAAATCACTTAATAACTTTTCGATCGCACTCCTTGCACTAGCTGAATGAGCAAATTTTAAACCTTGGGCAATTAAACGCGATCGCTGCTGTAGATCTTTTTGGCTTTTTGCCCTTTTCCAAGACAAATAAGCTACCCAGTCGCCAGGATGACTAGTAAAGTCGGCGGGTAACTGAGACATTCGCGATACATCTTGAATAGTTTTCGCCACCAAATGCGCACCATCCACATCCAACCGTTTATCACAAGCAAGCAAGGCTGCGTCTACCCGTTGTTTTTGATTTAATATTCGCAACTCATATAAAACATCGCTACGAGGACCTTTAAAATACTGTAATACCTCTGGTGGGACATTTGCCTCAACTAAATTATCAAAAACTTGCGCTGCGACAATTACTAAGTTTTGTTGACTATTTTGAAACCCTGTATCCTCAAAAATTTGCCCAGGACTATACCCTGCCTTTTGTAACTTTTGGCAAATCTCACCCCATTCTACCCAACTACCTTCTTTATGGAGTAGCGATCGCATTAATTCCTGTGCTTGTGCTGTTGATATTTCAGTCTGACTATTTTGTGACATATTCTCCATAATTAATTGTGTTTCTTCAGAGAGCATTTTCTCGACACAGCAGTATAGGTTTAAAATTCCATACCTTCTAACTGTTAGCGAAGATCAAACTTACTTATCTTACTTAATAATCAAAGGTCTACAAATCATTAATAATAATTCTGTCATGGTTTAACCTCAAGCTAATAAATATTTGCCCAAAAAGTTTAAAAAACAAATTTCAATCTGGATTTTTTTTCTGTCTTTAGTAATAATAAATTTCGGGTGGTCTTTTTATACCCATATCAAATATCAAGAAGGTTATGTAATATTTTTTACCTTAATCTAATAAATACTTACGCAGACTTGATATTTAAACTATTGTAAGCGTCGAAAAGTTAACCCGTGTAATTTTTCTGCAAATTGCTTACAATGCCATAGAAGCGAAAATAAAGAAAACTTTGTACTTTCTTTATAAATCTTCAGAAAAAAACCCTCATTTTCTGTCTAATCTTTACCAAAATTGTCATAATCGAGGCTAAAATCGGAAAATAATCGCGCGGTTCTAGTTGATAACACTCACTAAATAACTTGTCCTAAATGATTCATCAGGATACTGGCACATATTTAACCGCCAATTAGCAATCCTAATAATCTAGGGTTAAATTAAAGTGTAAATAAATACCAACTAGGTTTCACTTAACTAAACTTAACTAAAAAAATATCATTAAATTTTCACTGAAGGAGCAAGAGGAAAACGGCATGACCCAAGCTAATCAAGTTCTAGCAACAATCGCCAATCCTGATAACGACTGGGAAATTCTTATCGACGAAGATCTAGACAAAGATCCAGATGATCTAGATCTTAAAAGTGACCTTAAAGGAGAGAAGAAAAAAGCTAGCGGAACTCGTCGTGCTGAACGAGGTAGAAAGAAACCTTATACAGAAGATTCTATTCGTATATATTTACAAGAAATTGGTCGAATTCGACTGTTAAGAGCCGAAGAAGAAATTGAATTAGCTCGCCAAATTGCCGATTTATTGGAATTAGAAAGATTAAAAGATAGTCTAGAGGATGGTTTAGGTAGAGAAGCTACTGAGGAAGAATGGGCAAGAGAAGTCGATATGGAATATCGCAAATTCCGTCGTCGCCTATTTATTGGTCGTAGAGCTAAAGATAAAATGGTACAGTCGAACTTACGTTTGGTTGTTTCCATTGCCAAAAAGTATATGAACCGAGGGTTATCTTTTCAGGATTTAATTCAAGAAGGTTCATTAGGACTAATTAGGGCAGCAGAAAAATTCGACCACGAAAAAGGTTATAAATTCTCGACCTATGCAACTTGGTGGATTAGACAAGCAATAACTAGAGCGATCGCCGATCAATCTCGCACTATTCGTCTACCTGTCCATTTATACGAAACTATTTCTCGTATTAAGAAAACCACTAAACTACTTTCCCAAGAACAAGGACGCAAACCCACCGAGGAAGAAATTGCAACTCGCATGGAGATGACAATTGAGAAGTTAAGATTTATTGCTAAATCCGCTCAATTACCTATATCTTTAGAAACTCCCATAGGCAAAGAAGAAGATTCTCGTTTAGGTGATTTTATTGAAGCCGATGGGGAAACACCAGAAGATCAAGTGTCTAAAAGTTTACTTAGAGAGGACTTAGAAAGTGTATTAGATACCCTCAGCCCTCGTGAACGTGATGTTCTACGTCTACGTTATGGTTTAGATGATGGTCGCATGAAAACACTAGAGGAAATCGGACAAATCTTTAATGTAACTCGCGAACGTATTCGTCAAATCGAAGCCAAAGCCTTACGTAAACTACGTCATCCCAATCGCAACAGCATACTTAAAGAGTACATTCGTTAGAGTTAATTAGTAATCTACCCCTAGACAGACAAATAGGGGTAGGTGCGTTCTGGATTAGCAAAATTATCTATAAGCGTGATTAATTTGAGTTGTTATACAAAACAGACAACTTAAATACTTTTTATACAATTACTCAAACACGATTTCAAATCTCAGCCTGTTATGGTGATTATTGTTAGCTTATCTGTTAACAAATAATTTAAGAATAGGTAAAATATAATGGCTGATATCGTTGATACCGCAGTAAGTGCAGGCTCGTTTGAAACTTTAGTTGCTGCGGTTAAGGCTGCTGGCTTAGTAGATACTCTTAAAGGTGAAGGTCCATTTACCGTTTTTGCACCTACTGATGAAGCATTTTCCAAACTTCCAGAAGGAACGGTAGATAGTTTACTAAATGATATTCCACAACTAACCAAAATTTTGACTTATCATGTTGTTCCTGGCAAAGTCATGGCTGCTGATGTAACTACAATGAAGTCGGCAACAACAGTTGAAGGTTCAGAATTAACCATAGATGCAAGTAGTGGCGTAAAAATTAACGATGCTACAGTATCTCAAGCTGACGTAGAGGCTGATAATGGTGTTATTCACATTATTGACACAGTATTAATACCTCAATAGTTTGAGCATAATCTAACACATCATAGTGAATAGATAGAGTAAATGGAGTAATACTGCCAATAGTAATTACTTCATTTATTTTTTTGATGATTGTTAATGGCGATCGCGCTATACCTCAAGCAAACAATGGCGATGATGATAAATTACTTAAAATATAGCTATAGGAAAACGCTAACATCAAACAGTAGGGGTTGCAAATCATATTGACAACTGCCAAAACGTAAAAAAACTGGAATGAGGATGAGGATCTATTCCTATGGCAAAAAGGTCGCTACAAGCATCGCTAGCAGGAGTTAAACAAGCAAAAAAAGCTTTCGATAATCTTGGTTGGACTCAAGACAACTTGGCAGCAGAAGTAAATTTAAAAACTCGTCAGCCAGTCTGGAGATTTTTTACTAATCGTCCCATTGAACGTTATACTTTTATCGAAATTTGTTCAGTCTTAGAACTAAACTGGCGAGAAATAGCCGAAAATCCGCCATCAGAGGGTATAGACTCAGAAGCAGGACAACTAATTAGTATAGAAGCCTTAGTTAAACAGGTGCGATCGCAACGCCGAGATAAGGTGCAACAGCAGTGTGGCATATTACATTTATTAGATACAAATTATCCTGTAGCGATCGAGGATATTTATGTTGAAATCAATATTTCCCAAGAGATTACTAGTCGGCAGTGGATAGAAATTACTAATCTAGAATATCCCACCTGCAAAGAATTAAATCAAACCGCTTCAAAAACAATACCAGGCATTGAAGCAATTACAGATCAATCAAAACTAAGGATATTAGGACAACCAGGATCTGGTAAAACTACTTTTCTACAATATCTTGCCATTGAGTGTAATCGAGGTAACTTTGCATCTAACCTGATTCCTATTTTTATTAGTTTAAGAGATTTTGCTGACGAGTCTAAAAAAACAGGCGACTTTAGCCAAACCACGAGAAGCCCAGCATTCTGGCGCAGCCGAATGTCTGGATGAATCGTGGGCTGGGTCTAGCTTGGCGTATTTTGATTCTCGATATAATTTTTTAATACAGATATTGTAACTCCACCACAAGAAGCTATAAAGTAAGACTCATTCCAAAATACTTTTTTCCAATAAATTTTGTTTATTTCTTCTGGAAATTCTTGTCTCAATCTCCTGCTGGTAACTGATTTAATATTGCCTATGAATTTGGGTAGTTCCATTTGTGGGTAGTACTGAAATAACAAATGTATATGATTGTCTTCTCCATTGAACTCAATCACTTTGCAATCCCATTTTTCACACAATTCAGTTATCACGTCTCTCAATCTGCTAATCATTTCGCCAGTTAAAACCTTTTTTCTATACTTGGTTGTCAAAACTAAATGAGCTTTTAAATCAGATACAGACCTGGCACTAGAAACAAAATCATTCCTCATTCTTCTTGTGCTACAATAACTGTATCTAATTATAACAACGCTGACTTTGATTTACAATTATCAGTACCGACTAAAGCCCACTACAGAACACAAGCTAGTACTCAATGACTGGCTTCGGATTTGTCAGTATTGGTATAATCGACAGCTTGGCGAGCGGTTTGACTGGTGGGAACAAAATCGTAGCTACATTGATAGATGTCTTTTGGTATGTCATTTGCCTGAACTCAAGGACAAACCTGAGTTTTACGGACAGAAAAAGCAGTTACCCGTAATCAAACAAGATTTGGTTATTGTAGGCTGGAGTGGTGAATTGCTAGATTTTAACTCTGTGCCATCTCAAACACTACAAGAGGTGTGCAAAAGAGTCAAACTAGCTTTTGAGCGGTTCATTGCTGGTGATTCAAAAGGAAAGCGTAGTGGAAAACCAAGATATAAAAACACTGCTCGTTTTAGGTCAATAGTGTTTGACTCCTTCAAACTACATTCTTGTTCTGTTGGAGGCAAATGGCTTTATTTATCATTACCTAAAATTGGCATAATCAATGTGCGCCATCATCGTCCACTGCCTAATGGTGCAGTATTAAAGCAAGCACAGATAATCAAAAAAAGTGACGGATGGTATATTAATCTACGGCTTCAAGATGATTCTGTACCTGACTTCAAATCAAATATTACTCCCAGTTGGAATAATTCCTTGGGGATGGATGCAGTACTGCATGAAGATGATTATCTGGCTACCAGCGAAGGTGTTAAATTGCCTAGCCTTAAGTCTTTTCGCTCCTCACGAGACAAGCTAGCCAAGGTATCAAAACGCAAATCTACCAAAAAGAAAGGTAGTAAATCAAGACGAAAACTAGCAAAACGGGAAGCAAAACTTCACTCCTCAATAGCTAGAGCTAGAAAAGATCACGCTTACAATACTGCCCACGCGCTACTGAAAACGGGCAAAAAAGTTTTCTTTCATGAAAAGCTCAATCTTGTTGGGTTGAGTCGAAGGAATAAAGCAAAAACTGATACTAATGGTAAATTTTTACCTAATGGGCAGTCGGCGAAATCAGGATTAAATAAGTCTTGGGCTGATGCTGCTTTTGGTCAGTTTTTCAACATACTGAAGTTCAAAGCTGAAAAAGCTGGGGCTTTGGTAATACCTGTAAATCCACAATACACCTCAATGTTGTTGCCGTACAAAGATGAGTTTGTCTTTACTGATTGCGGTATTCGGGAGTATTGGGATGAAGAATTAAACCTTTTGATTGATAGAGACGTTTCAGCCTCTATCAATGTCAAGAGAGTGGGGCTGGACTTGTTCCCCACTATAAAACGCTGTAAAGGGAATCCAGTAGTGATTGCATCTACTACTAATAGTACCTTAAAGGAAGTTCTCTCTACCCTCCGAGGTTTGGAGAAGCCAGCGTTATACTCGAAGAGTTAACGTCTGGAGAAGTCACCTTATTAAACTACATTGAGGCTGAGTTGTTAGATTGTGGAATTTTAGCAAGCGATACAGTTGAAATATTGATCGAAGGCAAAATTTTACTATTGCTAGATGGACTAGATGAAGTGTTAGATCACGATAAACATATAATTAGCCAGGAAATAGTCAGATTTTCCGAAAAATATAGTAAAAATATCTTGATCGTTACCTGTCGCACCCCAGCCAAAACTAACACCCTCAGACGTTTTAGCGATATCGAAATCACACCCTTTACTCAACGGCAAATTATCGCTTTTACCCACAAGTGGTTTGCCATATTTACTAAAAATCATCTTTCTAATCAGGATATCGGCAGACAATTTTTAGCACAACTAGACTTACCTGAAAATTTGCCCTTGCGCCGACTGGTTGCCACGCCTTTATTTTTACATCTTGCTTGTTGGGTATTCCATCGTCAAGAACAATTTCCTAGTAAAAAAGCTGAATTTTATAAACAATGCCTGTATTTGCTTTTAAACAAATGGGACACAATTAGAGGAATTAAACGAGATGAAGTTTATCAAGGGTTTAGTTTGCCACAGAAGCTTAAATTAATTAGTATGCTTGCAACTAAAACTTTTGAAAAAGGGGTATACTTCTTTGAACAATCAGCTATCCAAGATTATATTAGTGACTTTATTTGCAATTTACCCAACGCTCCAAGTGATCCTGAAGAATTAGAATATGATAGCGAAATAGTTTTAAAAGAGATAGAGTTGCAACATGGAATAATAGTAGAAAGAGTACAAGGAGTTTTCTCTTTTTCCTGTTTAACTTTTCAAGAATATTTTATAGCTCGTAAAATAGCTCTTTATGAACATTTACAGTCATTATCAGTTTTAAAAAGTTTAGTCACTCATATAAGTGATCCACGCTGGCGCGAAGTGTTTATCTTAACCGTTACTATGTTGCGTAGTGCCGATCGCTTAATCTCTTTAATGAAGCAGGAAATTGATAATCTAGTGGCATCAGATGCTTATGTGCAAGAGTTTTTAACTTGGGCTAGTCAGACATATTTAGTAACATTGCAACCGACTTTAAGTACTACTAGTTTCGCCTTTACTCAAATTCAAGCTCAAATGTCTTCCCCTCAGCAAGAAATGATCTTGCAATCATGGTGGCAAAATGATCATCTTTCTTTGTCTGAGCGATTAGAAACAGTGGCTTCTGTTCATCGTAGTATAGAGTCTGACTGGAATTTTAGTTTAGAACAACAGCAAATTTTAGAACGATACTATAATGCTAACAAGCTACTAATCGACTGTCTAAATAGTAATTGTCAAGTTACCTTTGCATTACGTAGGGAAATTGAAACAGCTTTACTATTGTTTTAGTTAGATAAATTATAAATACTTGAGAAAATAAATCTTGAAACAACAATTGTCATTAAGCGATAATTTACTTGCACCTATCATCTTGGTAGGATTGGTTCTCTTAATTGGATTAAATAGTTTTATTATTGTTAATCCTGGAGAGGCTGGAGTTATCAGTATTTTAGGTAAAGCTCAAGATGGAGTTTTATTAGAAGGGATTCATTTAAAACCCCCTGTAATTTCCGTTGTCGATATTTACGATTTAACAGTACAAAAATTTGAAGTACCAGCCCAAAGCTCAACCAAAGATTTACAAGATTTATCAGCTAGTTTTGCAATCAACTTTCGTCTCGATCCTTCTTTAGTTGTAGAAATTCGTCGGACACAAGGAACTTTAGCGAATATTGTTTCTAAAATTATTGCACCCCAAACCCAAGAATCCTTTAAAATTGCTGCTGCAAGACGCACGGTAGAGGAAGCTATTACCCAAAGAAATGAACTTAAACAAGACTTTGATGATGCTTTAAGCGATCGCTTGGAGAAGTATGGTATTGTTGTACTAGATACTAGTGTTGTAGATCTAGAGTTTTCTCCAGAATTTGCCAAAGCAGTAGAAGAAAAACAGATTGCTGAACAAAGGGCTAAAAGAGCTATTTATGTGGCTCAAGAAGCTGAACAAGAAGCACAGGCGGATATTAATCGTGCTAAAGGTAAAGCAGAGGCACAGAGATTATTGGCGGAAACTTTAAAAGCCCAAGGAGGTCAATTAGTTCTACAAAAAGAGGCAATTCAAGCTTGGAAAGAGGGCGGATCTCAAATGCCTAAAGTATTGGTTATGGGAGGCAAAGAGCAAGCAGGTATTCCTTTTTTGTTTAATCTGAGCGATGTTCAGCAATGATTAGTTACTTAAGTAGGGAAATTTATTTAAAATCCACATTAATAAGTGATTGACGGGGAAATAGACTTACCACAAATTGACTAATGTTAGCTTTTATTTGTTGACTTCCACTTCTATAAGGTTGAGGTAAAAAAACGTCTCCTGCTATAATCCAAAAGACCAAAATAGTAAAACACAATTCAACAAATAATTTCCAGCGCATTGTTTTTAACCAAGATTTTAAGCTAATTTTTTCAATTTGAAATAGCAGTCTCAAGTTTTATCTTAAAAATATGAAGACTGTATAAATTTATGCCTATCTTAATCTCAGTCTAATCACCCCAGAACAATATAACTTCAGTATTCCTACCAAAATAATTGCTTTCTTTCTAATAAGCATTCAGAGTTTTCTCCCAAAAACATTTACTTGAATTTAATTAATATGATAAGAAAACCGCCTCTAGAAATTACTAAAAGCGGTTAAATAAATTATTCAATTAATGAGCAATTAACTACTAATCACTTAATAATTAATCACGGCTATTCATGGCGATTAATAAACGTAGGATAAAGACAAACAGGTTGATATAAGTAAGATACATAGAAAGGGCAGCAGGTAAATACTGTTGATCTTCATAGGTACGAGGCAAAACATAAAAATCAACTACAGCAACGCCTGCAAACAAAGCTACACCCACACCAGAAATAGCAATTTCTAACCAACTAGGAGTGTATACCCCAAAGACAGAGAAAAGTAATTGTCCTACTAACACAACGAGTAAGGCTGTTACCCCAAGACGGACTGTCTGTGCCAGGGCTAGACCATCTTGATCGCTAAGATTTGATCCTATATTACGCCCTAAAATAAAAGTTACACCACACCCAAGGGCAGCAATACCAACCCCTTGAATGCCCACGCCCGAAGTACTCAAAGCTAAATAAATGATACCGCTAAGAGTATAACCAGATAAAAGACTATAAAGAGCTAGTAGAGGTAAAGCAGTACTATTGTTACCTTGAGTTGCAACGTTGCGAGCTACGAAAAAGAGAACCAATTCCGCAATCATTGCCCCAAAAAAGGTAGGCATAAATAGATCAGGACGAGAGGCAATTACTCCCAAACCGCCATAAGTACCAAGAGCGGTTAAGATTAGACCTCCACCTAAATATGGTAAAGCATTATTAATGACATTGGGCCCAAGGATAGGTTGCCCTTGTGCTTGCTGCATTGCTTTTCTAAAATTGCTTGTGTTACTCATGATTTTTTTAACTAAATCAATATTGATAGTTTAAGTTTACTGATCTACTTTGATCTTAATTCAACCAACAATTTTAAGGCTTGGGCTGATTACCGTAATTTCTAACAATTAACGAAACCTAGTATCTGCGTAAGTTGGTAAACTAAAGTTAAGAATAATCAAGACTGTATAAAAAGCTATGTCAGTAGTAAACAAAGCCAAAGATGTTCAGGTATTTCCTGTAGCTACTAATACTCGTGTACTGCGATCGCGTACTTGGGATCGTCTAAAGTTTGAAATAGAATATGGTCTACAAAAAGGCACTACAGCTAATTCTTATTTAATCGAAGGGGATAAAATAGCTTTATTAGATCCACCAGGGGAATCCTTTAGTGAGATTTTTCTTGAGGCATTACAGGCAAGAATTGAGCCGAAAAAGATTGATTATCTGATTTTAGGACATATTAATCCCAATCGCGCTACAACCGTTCAGCAATTATTAAGTATAGCTCCCCAAATTACCATTGTTTGTACTAATCCTGGGGCAATTTCTCTACGGAAGATTTTAGCCGAGGCAGATTTAGAGTTAAATATTCAGGTAATTAAAGGGGAAGAAACCTTAGATTTAGGTCAAGGACATATATTAGAATTTATTCCCACTCAAAACCCACGTTATCCTGATCATCTTTGTACCTACGATTCTAAAACCCAAGTTCTTTATACAGATAAACTTTTTGGTTGTCATGTATGTGGCGATCGCGTTTTTGATGAAGGGTGGACTATAGATTTAGAAGATCGTCGTTATTATTTTGACTGTATAATGGCATCCCATGCCCGTCAAGTATTAACTAGTTTGGATAAATTGGCGGATAAACCTGCTCGTATTTATGCTACAGGACATGGATATCTAGTTAAATATAGTGTTAATGAATTAACTCATGATTATCGTACTTGGGCGCAAAATCAAAATGATCGTGATTTGAGTGTGGCTTTAATTTACGCTTCCGCCTATGGTAATACCGCAACTATTGCCACCGCGATCGCTCTTGGCATTACAAAGGCAGGAGTTGCAGTAGAATCGATCAATGCAGAATCAGCTAAACCCGAAGAAATTCAAACCGCGATCAAAAAATCCGTTGGTTTTATTATGGGATCACCCACATTAGGTGGACACGCCCCTACCCAAATTCAATCTGCTTTAGGTATAGTCTTGGCAAATGCAGCTAAAACCCAGCTTGCAGGCGTATTTGGTTCTTTTGGCTGGAGTGGCGAAGCAGTAGATATTTTAGAGAATAAGTTTCGTAATGCTGGGTATAAATTTGGATTTGAACCAATTAGAGTAAAATTTACCCCCACCGATGCCGTATTAAAAACCTGTGAGGAAGCAGGTACAGATTTTGCCCAAACCCTCAAAAAAGCCAAACGCGATCGCAAGAAAGTAAGACAAGCACAGGGTATTACTTCTGATGTTGATCGTACTGAACAGGCTCTAGGAAGGCTCGTTGGTTCACTTTGCATTGTTACTACTAAAAAAGATGAGGTTTCAGGAGCGATGTTAGCTTCTTGGGTATCTCAAGCAACTTTTAACCCACCTGGCTTAACTGTAGCTGTGGCGAAAGATAGGGCTATAGAATCTTTGTTGTTTACAGGTAATAGTTTTGTTTTAAATGTTTTACCAGAAGGTAAGCATCTTAGTTTAATGAAACATTTCCTTAAACCCTTTGCCCCAGGTGCAGATCGCTTTGAAGGGGTAGCAACGGCAACCGCTACTAATGGATGTCCAATTTTAAATGATTCTTTGGCTTATGTGGAATGTCAAGTAGCTAATCGTATGGAATGTGGCGATCATTGGTTATTATATGCTGTTGCTGATCAAGGGAAAGTTTTACAATCTGAAGGTATTACTGCCATTCATCATCGTAAATCAGGAACTCATTATTAATTGATAATTACGTTTGTGGTTTGACTGTACAGCAATATTTATTAAATGTGTAGGCTGTTCTATGGTAGTAAAGCTTGGCAGGATTATCTTTATTTTTAAAATGCAATTGCTATAGTTAAAATTTGCAATCTTTCTGCTTTACTATAGCACTACGTAAAAACGCTCTTGACATTTTTGATATATTACCTATTTGCTTTATCTTATTCTTTAGGACTACCTATAAGCCGATTAATAGTAATGTTTTAATCTAATTTTGTACGACTACACTAGTGTTAATTTTAATTGCTTCTGCTAAAACCTTAGATTTTGAAACTCCTGTAACTATCGATCGCTTCGCTCAACCTGATTTTTTAACTGAAGCTGAAATTTTGGTAAAACAATTACGTAACCTATCAGTATCAGAAATTGCCTTAATGATGAAAATGAGTGATAAATTAGCTAAGGTTAATGTTTCTCGTTATCAAACCTGGCAATCAACCTATGATAATACTCAAGCCAAACAAGCTTTATTAGCTTTTCAGGGGGATGTCTATCAGGGATTAAAGAGCGATCGCTTTACTACGGATGATTTTGATTTTGCTCAGGATCATTTAAGAATTTTATCTGGTTTATATGGTTTACTTAAACCTTTAGATCTAATTCAACCCTATCGTTTGGAAATGGGTACTAAATTAACTCACCCTAAGTTGCAAGATTTGAAAGTTAATAATCTCTATGATTTTTGGCAAAATAAATTAACCCAAGCCGTTAATCAACAGTTAAGTAAATTAGATCAGCAAGTAATTATTAATTTAGCTTCTAATGAATATTTTAAAGTCTTGCAACCCCAACTTTTATCTGGAGATATTATTACCCCAGTCTTTAAAGATTGGCACAATGGCACATATAAAATAATTAGTTTTTATGCAAAGCAAGCTCGCGGAATGATGGCAGCTTATCTGATTAAAAATAAAATACAAAATATAAAAGATATACAAACTTTTGCCGAGGTTGGTTATAGTTATAATTCTGCACTATCAGATAATAAAACTTTGGTTTTTACTCGTCAATAATTATTAATTGTGTTGTGGGATATCACTATAAAATTCTCTTCTCCCAAAAAGCGATCGCCATTATCAAGTTAGCAGTTTTTGTTTACAATTATTAACAAACAATATTTGTGTTGCTAATTCAAACACTGACATATTATATAACTCTTAACTATTTAAACTGGTAAGTTTTATCTATACCATAACAATCAGTAATTTGATAATTTGACAACTATTTAAAAACGTTTATAGACTATTTGGGTGGTTTATATTTTTTCCAATAAATGGGAACTATACATTAGTAACCATTAATAAACATCTTCACTAATGGAAATTTTAAATCCATCTATCGAGCAGCTAGTTACAGAAATAATAGCTGTCAATCATGCTTGGAAAGAAGCTAAACATTTATTCGATATTATTGATAATCCTTTAGCCAATTCCTTAAGGGATTTAAAAGCAAATTTACAAGTTAGATTGTTACGTAGCTACGCGCCAATAAAAGTTTATTTAACAGTAGATAAAAATCCTAATGCCGATTATGACGAACCCCTTTACGGTTTGCAGTTGGTGACATCAGTAAATGGCAGAAAAGATGCTGCACATCTGCCCATCAGAGTTGCACAAGCCAATTTATCACAGTCAGAATTAGATCAATTTGTAAGAAGTTAATTTTTTAGGAGATACTAAGAAATGGTTAATATTATCTTTTGCTTGGCTATTGTTGGAATAGCATTTTGGATTGGTCTAAAAGAACAGAAATTCATAAGTGATTATCAAAAAGAAGATTATGTCATAGTCAAAGAATCTATTGACAACTTACAGCAATACAAAATAAATAATAAAAATATTATACAGTCTCAAAAAAAAGAAACTGAAATTATAAAATGGCTAACTCAACATTTAAAAGGAGAATTGCATTCTTCAGGTTTTAAGCCAGAACAAGATAAAAATGGCGATTTTATTTTATTTTCTTACCCGTCTTTTTTAGGAAAACCAGTACCTCGAAGTCCTGTTAATTTTGCTCCTGCTTTATTAACTGCAATTGGTATTTTAGGCACTTTACTGGCATTTTCCTAGGCTTACAAGGAATAGATTTAGGAAATATAAGTGAAACTCAACAACTTATTTTAGCTAGTCAAAAGCTATTAGCAGGAATGAAAACAGCATTTGTAACTTCTTTATTTGGAATGGGTGCTGCTATTTTTTTCATTTTATATTTATCTTGGGGAGAACAGGAGCGTACTAAGATTCGTAATAAATTACGTAGAGAATTAAGCAACATTGCTTTTTTAGAAAATCCCAACCGTCTTTTATCCCGTTTAGATAACCAGGAAGATAGAGAAGTTGTCAAAACCCTACAAGCTGTTGCAGATAACATATCTTGTTTAAATGCTGATGTTATTGCTAGTGCTGTTAAAAGTGCGCTTGCATCACCAGATAGTCCTTTAGTTTCAGAATTAAAACAAATTATAGATAATACATTAGGTTTATCTAATTTAACTCCAAATGCGATAGCGTCTGCAACAACAGATAAATTTACGCTTTTAATTAATCCAATTTCTGAAGAAATAAAACAACTTAGACAATTTCAACAAAGCCAAGGGCAAACTGTAGAAAGTTTAGTTAAACAATTGCGTAACGAGTTAATTGAGCCTGTCGTTACTAGATTAGATCAAAGTGCAGAATTAACTAAAGAAGCATCAGTAGCAGTCAGCAATTTAAAAAATGAATTAGGGGGTATTAGTCAGAGTTTAGCTGGCGCAGTAACTACTATTCAAACTTTCCAACAGGATACTTTAATTCGTCTACAAGAATTTGCTACTAATTTATATAAAGTAAACTTAACGACTTGGGAAAGAAATAGATTAGAAAGTCGTAGTGGTTTTTGGTCAAACTATAGCGATAGCGAAGCGTAACCCTTGGGGTTAATCGCTTTGAACGCATTCGTATATTATTGCCTCAAAGTTCAGTGGATATTTTGGGTAACTATCTTAATAATCAAGATATTAGCATCTTATTAGAAGATGGTAGCGAAACTACAGAAGTGTGTATTTTTGATTTTGGTAATTACTTTTTAGTCGAGTTTTTCCGAGGTAATGGTAGCGAAACTCGGATCTTTGAAAAAAATACCCAAACAGAACAACAATTATTTCACTCTCAACTGTCAATTAAAAAACTTCGTTACCTAGGCTTAAATAATCCGATTCACGATCATGTAGTTTGTTAGCAATACTTCTGTGTACAATGGTTAAAAGAAAGAAATATACTACCCAACCAAGGAATTAGAAATTTTAAGGGCTTGTCTGATAAATACAATAAATACGATCCTCAGATGGGGCTATCCAAACCTTCCAACGAAAACCTAATCAAACGCGATAAGCTCGTAGAGCTATGCTTTGCAATCGCAAATTAGAGTACTGGAAACAAGATATTGCCAGATTAGAACAACAAGCGAGGGAATATAGAAATTAAGCCGATTTTAATATCAAGTCCTTTTTATCAGATCGACAAAGTTTTATGCTATATTAATTCAGGACGTAAAACATTACGTAAATCACGGGATGTAGCGCAGCTTGGTAGCGCGCCTGCTTTGGGAGCAGGATGTCGCAGGTTCAAATCCTGTCATCCCGATACTGCGCCTTGATCCTTATATAAAATTAGGAATTGAGGTTAAATTATGCCAACTCAATGGGAGTGTTTTCTCAAAAATTTGGGAGAGTGGCAAGGTTCTTTTACTCGCTTTGCGCCTTCGGGAGAAGAAATTAATGATACTCCCACCTTAGTAACTTTAGAAGGTAGAAATAATAACAAAAATGTCCACCAGGTTGTACGTTATCTACCTCCCAATGAACCACCCCGCGATGTTGTAATTGACTACGAATTTCTTAACCGCAGTATTGTATTTTTCGATAATGGTGCTTTTTCCCAAGGAAGTATGCAATGGGGCCCTTATACCACTTTTGGGGGTGAATTTGGCTTAATTGATAATGATTTTGGTGATGGAACTCGTCGATTAAGAATGGTAGAACTTTATAATAGTGCTGCACAATTGGAAAAAATAGTCTTAATTAGAGAAAAACTTCCCCATAGCAATATTCCCGAAAGACCTAGACTTACAGTAGAAGATTTGTTAGGAACATGGAAAGGGAAAGCCACAACTCTTTATGCAGATTTAAGCCAAGGGGATACCTTCAATACCCAGTTGGAAATAAAACAGCAGGATAGTAATCATTTAATTCAGACATTAACTTTTGCCAATCAAACTATTAGTTCAATCGCTAGAATTGACGGTAATAAATTATTATTTGAAAACAGTAATTTACCCATTCAAGTATTACTCTTACCCGATGGTGCATCTTGTAATTGCCCTAAATACGTAAAACTAGGTCATAATTATGTCTTAGAAATGGGATGGTTAATTAAACCTCAGCTTAGACAACGAATTATGCGCAGCTATAATGAAAAAGGTAATTGGGTAAGTTGTACCTTAGTTACAGAGGAAAAAGTTAGCTAACTAGAATTATATTTTTGTCTAAATCATTGTGGACTGAATATAGAAGAGGCTAAGGGAAAAATAATTAATTTTAGATTAATGCCCGTAAGTCTATTTATCGCTTAATCCACTTCAACTTATCTGTAGATCAAAATTACTACTAATACCAAAGCCACTAATAGCTAGCAAACCAAAAAAGACTTAATTAGCTGATTGAGAATTAAGATCTAAAGCTTTTTGTTTCATCATCTGAAAAATATTAAAAAATCCATTAGCACGAGAAGGAGTTAAACTAACTTTTAACCCTGTATCTTCAATAAAATCAGGTTCTACCTGCATAATGGTTTCTGGAGGTAATTGATTCAAACCTTCAATCAGAAATGCTACTAAACCCTTGACCAATTGGGCATCAGAGTCGCCCTGATAACACACCTTGCCGTCTTCCAGTTTAGCAGAAATATAAACCTTAGAAACACATCCCTTGACCTTATTAGCTTCAATTTTATCCGCTTCATCAATAGGGGGTAATTTTTTCGCATACCAGAGTAATTGCTCATACTTTTGCTTAGGGTTTGGACGACTTTGAAAGCGATCAACAATTTTAGCCAAACTAGGAGGTAGAGATGTTTCTGTAGATGACATAGCTAATAAATAAGTACTAAAAACTTAAGTTTAAACGACAACCTCAATTATATTTCAGGCGATCGCTTATATTACATTCACTTAATACTTTAGCAAAACCTCTGCTTTTCCTCTTTATTTTGCTGAATCTGTCCCCCATTCAGATAAACTTTATCTTGAGAGGCACAGGCAGTCACGAGGTTTAAAAAAAAGTGAAAAGAGTATTAGGTATTATTCTCGGAGGCGGTGCAGGTACTCGTTTGTATCCCTTAACCAAATTAAGGGCAAAACCAGCAGTACCTCTAGCCAGTAAATATCGTTTAATAGATATTCCCGTCAGTAACTGCATAAATTCAGAGATTCTCAAAATTTACGTTCTGACTCAATTTAACTCAGCCTCTCTTAATCGACATCTAAATCGCAGTTATAATTTTTCTGGATTTAGAGAAGGATTTGTAGAGGTTTTATCAGCACAACAGACTAAAGATAATCCTGGTTGGTTTCAGGGTACTGCGGACGCGGTACGCCAATATATGGATCTAATCAAGGAATGGGATGTAGATGAATGTCTGATTCTTTCAGGTGATCATTTATATCGCATGGACTATAGTTTGTTTGTGGAACATCATCGAGAAACAAAGGCAGATATTACTTTATCTGTAGTACCCATTGATGACCGCAGGGCTTCTAGTTTTGGGTTAATGAAAATAGATGATCAAGGAAGAATTATAGATTTTGCCGAAAAACCTAAAGGTGAAGACCTTAAAAAAATGCAGGTAGACACCTCTAAATTAGGTCTGACACCAGAAGAAGCACGTCAAAGTCCTTATATAGCTTCTATGGGAATTTATGTCTTCAAAAAAGATATTTTAATCCATCTATTAGAAAGTAATTTAGATCAAACTGACTTCGGTAATGAAATTATCCCAGGAGCAGCCAAAGATTACAATCTGCAAGCCTACTTATTCAAGGGGTATTGGGAAGATATAGGAACAATGGAATCCTTCTATGAAGCCAATCTCGCCCTAACTAAGCAACCTGATCCAGAATTTAGTTTCTATGATGAAAAAGCTCCTATCTATACGCGATCGCGTTATCTACCACCAACTAAGCTTCTAGACTGTCAAGTTAATGAATCTATGATTGGTGAAGGTTGTATTATTAAGCAATGTCAGATCAATCATTCTGTAATTGGCTTGAGAACTCGTATAGAAGCTAACTGTACCATTGAAGACTCTTTAATTATGGGTGCGGATTTCTATGAGCCTTTTATTGAAGGAGATTTTGATCATGAAAATACTAAAGTTCCCGTAGGTATTGGAGAGGGTTCAACAGTACGTAAGGCAATTGTGGATAAAAATGCTCGTATTGGTCGCAATGTTCAAATTGTTAACAAGGATCGAGTGGAAGAAAGCCAAAGAGAGGATGAAGGTTTTTATATTCGCAGTGGTATTGTCGTAATTTTGAAAAACGCCACCATCGCTCATAATACAATTATTTAGGGTCGGCAATTTTACTTTGGTACTATCTATTAACAGTTAATTTTAAGTAAATTCAATTGATTAAATATTCCAATTAGGAATCTGGGTATAGCAATTTCGACTATGCCCTTTTTTTAATTTCAAATCTAAAATATAAGTAAACTAGTAGCCCTTTGCGCTCTTCGTCCTCTTATCCTTAATCTCAACTTGATATATTGAATAATGTGAACTACTGCACCTACTCATAGGATGCAGCTTCCTATCCAACAGACTGCCGAGTAGTAGACTTCTTGCGTCCTCCACTACTGGGTCTAACATCTGGACAATAGGCTTTATCCCGCGTTCCGCAGGTCAGTAATCGAAGACCCTCGTCTCTGAGGGAAATTGCCGCGTTGATATCTCTATCGTGATGTGTATTGCAACTAGAACAAGTCCAGAATCTGACATCAAGAGGCAAGCTACCAGCTAGATTCAAGCACACATGGCAAGTTTTACTCGATGGGAAAAATCTATCTACTTCTAAATATATTTTTCCTGACTGTTCTGCTTTATATTTGAGCATGGTACAAAATTGACCCCAGCCAACTTGACTAATGGCTTTGGCAAGCTGGTGGTTTTTGACCATGTTCTTAATTGCGAGATTTTCCAACACCAAAACTTGATTCTCATTCACTATCCTTCGCGATAGCTTGTGATGGAAATCTTCACGACAGCGATTAATTTTGTTATGTACCTTAGCTACTTTAACCCGTGATTTATTTCTGTTGTTACTTCCTTTCTGTTTTCTAGATAGCTGCTGTTGCTTAAGTTTAAGGTTTTTTTCATGTTTTTTGAGCCATCTAGGATTGTCAAACTTTTGAGAGCTTGATGTAATACAAAAATGAGTCAAGCCTAAATCTAATCCTACTGCTTTACCTTTACTACTTGGCTTTGGTAATTCTTGCCCATCTTCAAACATTAGACTTGCAAAATACTGGTCACAACTATTTTTAGTTATAGTGACTGTTCTAATCTTGCCTTCAATTGGACGATGGATGACCGCATCTATCCAGTCAAGTTTTGGAAAATAGATTTTATTTTGTCCTAGCTTGACATTTTGAGGATAGGTTAAAGATTGCTTCCCATGCTTAGATTTGAACCGAGGATATTTAGCTCGTTTTTCAAAGAAATTAATAAATGCTCTGCTTAAATTCAGGCATACAAACTGAAGAGACTGAGAATAGGTTTGCCTCAGCCACTCTGTATCTTCTTGCTTTTTTAACTTGGGTAATTGCTTAATTAGATCGTATTTAGCAATGCCCTTGCCTGTTTCTTTATAGGTTTGGTTAGTCAAAGCCAAAAAGTAATTCCAAACCCAACGAGTTGTACCGAAAGCGTTGGCTAATGATACTTTCTGTTGTTCGGTTGGGTAAATTCGTACTTTGACTACTTGCAGCATTTATTGTTAATCTGTATTTATGATAATTTTTACGGTAGAACAAAGTTAATAGAATTACAAGGTATCGCTCCGTGATGTTTTGTTGTTGCGGTAGCGGGCTTTCATAAAAAAGGCACAAGGCACATGAGACGAAAGCCCGACATTAATTTATAAAAATTCATGAAAATAACTAATGTCTTATTAGCTACAAAAGCCAGCTAAACTTAGATTAGTTTACAATTATAAAGTTAAACTTTAAATAAGATTATTAAAATTTTCGCGCCTGTTTATATAACTTACTCATATTCAAACTTAGCAATTTTTTCTAGGAGATAATCCTCAATGTCTTCCACTGAATTTAAAGATTATTACGCTATTTTAGGAGTCGGCAAAACCGCAAGTGCAGACGAAATCAAAAAACAATTTCGCAAACTCGCTTTAAAATATCATCCCGATCGCAATCCTGGCGATCAAGCTGCTGAAGCTAAATTTAAAGAGATCAGCGAAGCCTATGAAGTACTTTCTGATACTGAAAAAAGAACGAAATATGATCGTTTTGGGCAATATTGGGAACAAGGGGCAAAAACAAGTTACACCAGTAGCAATACTAATAGTAAAGTTGATTTTAATACTACCGATTTTAGCCAATATGGTAACTTTGAAGAATTTATTAATGAGTTATTAGGACGTTTTTCTACCCCAGGTACTGGTAATAGTCCGAGTTATTCCTATCAAACTAGTAATAAAAACTCTTACACCAACAGTAATTTTAATACTAATTTTCAAGACTTTAATAATTATAGTGCTGGGACTACTAAATCTAGTGAGGCATCGATTACCCTAACTTTCGCCGAAGCATTTAGAGGTACGGTAAAACATTTGAACTTGGGTTCAGGAACAGTAAAAGTTACTATTCCCGCAGGTGTAAAACCAGGTACTCGTATTCGTTTAGCAGGTAAAGGACAACAAAATGCTTATAATCAACAGCGAGGCGATTTATATCTTAATGTTCAATTAAGTCCTCATTCTTTTTTCGATTTTGAAGGAGAAAATCTAGTTTGTGAAGTACCTATTACCCCAGACGAAGCAGTATTAGGTTCAGCAATTAGTATCCCTACCCCCGATGGCGCAGTCAACATGAAAGTTCCCCCAGGTATTCGTTCAGGTCAGGTATTACGTCTTAAGGGTAAAGGATGGTCTTCCCCTAAAGGTGGTCGATCTGATCAACTTGTGCGCATTATTATCGCCACACCGAAGGAGATAAGCCCGAAAGAAAGAGAATATTATGAAAAAATCCGAGAGGTAAGAAGCGAAAATCCCCGCGATAGCCTAAAAAATATCAGCTTGTAGGCAAAAATAGGAGTAACTTAATATATAGAGTCGGGAAAAAAAGAATCAATATTCTATTTGCCAATATATGAAACCAGAAGTAGATAACGCTAAGATGATTAAAAACTCTTAAGCATTGTCTATATGTCTCTTTCTGGCAAAAGTACTCAAGCCAACGGCAAACATAACCATCATCAAATATCTTCCCTAGAAACCAATGTTATTCGTATAAAAGGGGCAAGGCAACATAACTTAAAAAATGTCAATTTAGAGTTACCGCGTAATCAGTTGATTGTGTTTACAGGGGTTTCTGGTTCGGGTAAATCATCTTTGGCATTTGATACAATTTTTGCTGAGGGACAAAGACGTTATGTAGAATCCCTCAGTGCTTATGCAAGACAGTTTTTAGGACAGTTAGATAAGCCCGATGTCGATGCTATTGAAGGGCTAAGTCCTGCTATCTCAATTGATCAAAAATCCACCTCCCATAACCCCCGTTCAACTGTGGGGACAGTTACCGAAATATATGACTATTTAAGACTGCTGTTTGGTAGGGCTGGAGAACCCCATTGCCCCAAGTGCGATCGCTCGATAGTGCCACAAACCATTGACCAGATGTGCGATCGCATTACAGAATTGCCTCAACAGACTAAGTTTATGATCCTTGCCCCTGTAGTACGCAGTAAGAAAGGAACACACAAGCAATTGTTATCTAGTTTGGCAAATCAAGGGTTTGTCAGGGTCAAAATAAATGGGGAAGTTAAGCAGTTAGACGAACAAATTAAATTAGATAAAAATTATAAACACGATATTGAAGTAGTTATTGATCGCCTGATTAATAAACCAGGGGTACAAGAACGTCTAGCAGATTCTTTGGCTACCTGTCTACGTTTAGCAGAAGGAATTGCTGAAATTGAAATCATTCCCACAGAAGCAGACAACCAACCTTTACCCAGGCTAGTCTTTTCTGAGAATTTCGCTTGTCCTGAACATGGTGCAGTAATTGAGGAATTATCCCCCCGTTTATTTTCTTTCAATTCCCCCTATGGTGCTTGTCCCGACTGTCATGGGTTAGGTAGTCATCAAACCTTTGCAGAAGAATTAGTTGTCCCCGATCCTAAACAACCAGTATATAGCGCGATCGCTCCTTGGTCGGATAAGGATAATTCTTATTATCTTTCCCTGTTGCATGGTGTGGGGCAAGCTTTGGGCTTTACTATTCAAAGTAGATGGGAAGATTTAACTCCTCAACAACAGCACGTTCTTCTTTATGGCGCGGAGGAAGCTATTTATTTTGAGTCGGATTCTTTGGGCAATTCTAACAAAGGTTATCATCGTCACTATGCAGGCGTGATCAAGATGTTGCAGCGCAGTTATCAAGAAAGTAATTCCGATACGATTAAAAATAAACTTGAGCAATATTTAATTAACCAACCTTGTCAGACTTGTGTCGGTCAACGTCTTAAACCTGAATCCTTATCTGTTAATTTAGGGCAATATCGTATCAATGATTTAGTAGGTGTGCCAATTCGTGATTGTTTAGAACGAGTCAATAATTTAAACCTAACTCACCGCCAGGCGTTAATTGGAGAACTAGCCCTCAAGGAAATAAAAGCCCGTTTACAATTTCTACTTGATGTAGGTTTAGACTATTTAACCCTAGATCGCGCTGCTATGACTCTTTCGGGAGGGGAAGCACAAAGAATTAGATTAGCCACTCAGATCGGTGCAGGTTTAACGGGTGTACTCTATGTTTTAGATGAACCTAGTATTGGTCTGCATCAACGAGATAATGATAAATTATTAACCACCCTCAAAAGACTAAGAGATCTTGGTAATACCTTGATTGTAGTAGAACATGACGAAGATACTATTAGGGCTGCTGATAGTGTAGTAGATATTGGGCCCAAAGCAGGACTACACGGAGGGGAAATTGTCGCCCAAGGTGATATTAACGCCCTGTTGAATTCCTCCACTTCTTTAACGGGGGCATATCTCTCAGGAAAAAGAGTAATTGCCACCCCAGAAGCCAGAAGAAAAGGTAAATCCTTTGGTTTAACTCTGCATAACTGCCATCTAAACAACCTGAAGAATTTTGATATTACCATTCCTTTAGGTAACTTTGTCTGTATTACTGGCGTATCAGGATCAGGCAAATCTACCCTAATTAATGAACTACTGCATCCTGCCTTAAAACATCATCTTAGTCGTAAAGTCCCCTTCCCCAAAAACCTCGGCGAAGTAAAAGGGTTAGACGCGATCGATAAAGTAATTACTATTGATCAATCTCCTATTGGGCGTACTCCTCGTTCCAATACTGCTACCTACACAGGGGTATTTGACGCAATTCGTAGTGTTTTCGCCGAAACTATCGAGGCTAAAGCCAGGGGATATCAAGCAGGACGTTTTTCTTTTAATGTTAAAGGCGGAAGATGCGAAGCTTGTGGCGGACAGGGAGTAAACGTGATTGAAATGAATTTTTTACCCGATGTTTATGTTCAATGTGATGTTTGCAAAGGGGCAAGATATAACCGTGAGACTCTACAAGCTAAATATAAAAACTATTCGATCGCTGATGTTTTGGATATGACCGTTGAGGAGGCTTTGGAAATTTTTAAAAATATTCCCCGTGCTGCAAGTAAACTTCAAACCTTAGTAGATGTTGGTTTGGGTTACATCAAACTCGGACAACCAGCCCCAACTCTATCAGGAGGCGAAGCCCAAAGGGTTAAACTGGCTGCGGAATTATCCCGTCGCGCTACAGGTAAAACTCTTTATTTAATTGATGAACCCACTACAGGTTTGTCTTTTTATGATATCCACCATTTGTTAAACGTCCTACAACGATTAGTTGATAAAGGTAATTCTTTAATTGTAATTGAGCATAATTTAGATGTAATTCGCTGTTCTGATTGGGTAATTGATTTGGGTCCTGAAGGTGGAGATAAGGGAGGAGAAATTATTGCTACAGGTACACCCGAAGAAGTGGCGCAAAATGAAAAGTCTTATACAGGGAAGTATTTAAAACAGGTATTAAAACGTTATCCTGTTGCTGCTAGTTTAAATTAATTTTTAAGATCAAAAAAGGGGCAACGCTGCCCCAGTCTAGTTTTGGTAAGTTGTTAATGTTAATTTTTAGTGTGGTAAATATTGATTGATATCAAGTTGACTTTGGCTATTAGTTTGATCCGCGTTTTGATTAATTAAATTGTGAGTACCAATTCCAGCAGCAGAATTACCATTTTTTTGTACGGAAGTTTGAGGGCTGGGAGTACTAGGAATACCGTAGGCATCAAGGTTTATTTGTTGTTGCCCACTTGCTTGATGAGCGTTTTGTAGTAGAGTGTTAGCAGATCCCACCGCAGCAGCCGAATTAGTATTAGATTGAATATTAGTTTGAGCATCTTGGGCAAAAGCAGTTAAAGGAGAAAGAGCGATCGCTGCTGTTAGAATGGATAGTAGTGATTTTTTCATGTTTCTAGACCTCGTTATTGCTAATTTCTAGTGTGTATCTTGCTTATATTTATTAGTTACGATGGGTCTATTTTTTTTATGCAGTTTTCAATCAATAAAATATTAAAGAAGGAAGAAGATTAGTTGATTTTTAGTTTTTTCTGGCTATATATTCAGATTTTAGGCAGTTGATATAAATCTCTCGCAGAGACGTTTATCCTCGAATGGGGACTAAGGCGCAAAGAGGTTTTTGAATTGCTCATTCGAGTGTTATATAGACAATAAAAAAGCAAGAGTTGTAATTTAACCCTTGCTAGTAATAATTAATAATAAGTATTTATTTATTGATTGATTTATTTAAGATTAATTTTTAGTGTGGTAAATATTGATTGATATCAAGTTGACTTTGACTATTAATTTGATCCGCGTTTTGATTAATTAAATTGTGAGTCCCAATTCCAGCAGCAGAATTACCATTTTTTTGTACGGAAGTTTGAGGGCTGGGAACGCTAGGAACACCGTAGGCATCAAGGTTTATTTGTTGTTGCCCACTTGCTTGATGGGCATTTTGTAGTATGGCGTCAGCATCTCCCACCGCAGCAGCCGAATTAGTATTAGATTGAATATTAGTTTGAGCATCTTGGGCAAAAGCAGTTAAAGGAGAAAGAGCGATCGCTGCTGTTAGAATGGATAGTAGTGATTTTTTCATGTTTCTAGACCTCGTTATTGCTAATTTTGTGTGTGTGTATCTTGCTTACATTTATTAGTTACGTAGGGTCTATTTTTTTTATGCACTTTCCTAAGATGATTATCGCGCCTTTCCATTCCCGAACTCGCGTTATATGCCTATCAACCTATAAAAATAAATAAACTAAAAACTTACTTCATACCAAACTCAACAGATACCACCGCAGTAATATCCTTTTCCAAAGAAGAAGTATCATAAATCCCGTAATCACTTACATCTGTCGAATTACGGGGGGTAATTTGAAACACGCCAGTTTTAGCACTGGTAATTGCGCCTACTTTACTTCCTGTACTTTGGGCGATCGCAGAAGCCCGATCTTTAGCATCCTTTGTTGCTTCTGCAACCATTTCCACCCGCAATTGACCGAGTTTAGTATATAAATATTCTGGAGGTTCGGAAACTAAATTAATTCCTTGTGAGATAAGTTCGTTTGCTTGCTGAGATAGTTCTCTATACTTGGCTACTTGATCTGAACGAATTTCTAATTGTTGAGTTAAGCGATAAGCTAATATTTGTCCAGTTTCACCACCATTATATGTAACCTCTGGGATAGATTGAGTATTAATTGCCCCCAAGGTAATAGCATCTTTGGGTACTTGTCTTTGTTGTAAATAGGATTGTAATTTCTCTGTCTGATTCTTCAGGTTTTGATAAGCAGCTTGAGCAGTTGGTTCTTGGCTAGATACGGAAAAACGTACAATAATATAGTCTGACAAAATTGCTTTTTTAGCTGAACCAGTTACAGTTAGTACATCATTAGCTTGTTTAAATTCCTTAAGTGCTTGGGCAAAAATTAATGAACTCATAACCAAGGAAAAAGACAGTGCAGCTAGTCCAGCGAAGAGTTGTGGAAAACGCTCGAATATCGACGATGTTTTCATGGGTTTTTCTCCACCAAAAATGGTTTTTTATATACTGACAATTGTCTGTATAACTAAGTTCCTTAAGCAATTAAACTTAATTATCCTCAATCAGCAATACCCATTTACTGCATAATATTAACTTGAATGTAAAAAATGGATGGTTATTAATATGATATACTCTCTACATAAAAACTAGAGTCTTATACAAACATACTACAGTTATAGTTTTAAGGAACAAATAAGGAATGGTTAGACTAGTATCAGAACAGCTACCTAATGATGGCGGGTATCACGTCAAACGCTTAGTAGACGAGGCGAACAGCCGTTTAGAGCAAATAGGGAGACGAGGTAAGAGAGCAAAAATAGTAGCTAAACGTAATTCACTAACGGTACAGTTTAATTTTAATGATGGTAACGGTAGCCCTCAGAAGAATGTCGGTTTAGGCGGTATCGTTTTAAACCCTAAAGGAATAGATGAAGCTGAAAGAATAGCTTCACTAGTTACTGGTCAATTAGCAGCTAATCAGTTCACTTGGGACTGGTATAACGCCTTAATAGGTAAAGACACATCTGAGAAGGCTAAAGCACTTACCTGTAAAGAGATGCTAGAGGAATATAAGGCTCATTACTTTAAGCAGAGAAAGGGTAACAAAACTCCGCAAAAAAGTTGGTACGAGGGGTATAGACAGATTGAAGCGATTATATCTGAATTGGACAAACCTATATCCTTATCTGTGATTAGACAGATTGTAGATTTAACAGAGAACAACAGTCTTGTTAGGACAAAAACTCTTAACGGGCTAGTAGCGTTTTTCAAGTACTTTGATAACAGCGACTACAAGACAATTGTTAAGGAATACAAAGCCAACAATAAACCCGAAGCTAGAAATAAAAGCGTACCTAGTGATAAACGTATAGCCGAGGTTTATAGAACTGGGTTTGAAGTTCCAAGGCTAGGTAGAAAAGATTATTTGCATAGATATTCTCAATGGCAGTTTCTTTACGGTTTATTGGCTACTTACGGACTACGAATACATGAAGCGTGGAATATAGCCAACTGGGATAAACCAGTGACTCTTAAGAGTGGGGATTGGGTCATAGTAGATGATGGTAATGATAATGAAACGGCTACTCAACACACATCAGGTGACGTGGTAATCCCTGCAATCCTAGATCCAGATAATAAAGACCATATACTGTGTATCAAGCACACCACTAAAACTGGCTACAGAATGGCTATGCCTCTTTCTCCAGAGGGTTCTAACTGGATACAGGAATTTAATCTTTTACAGCCTTTAAATTTACCTGATATTAAAGACCCTTTAAAGATCCAGAATCAGGGGCGAGGTAGCTATAACTGCACTAGCCAGTCCTGTCGATGGTTCAGAGATCACAAATACGGATTTACCGCTCACGCTCTACGCCATGCTTATAACCACAGAGGGCATCTACTAGGCTATAACCCCAAAGTCTTAGCGGATAGCTTAGGGCATTCACTACAAATGAACAGTGACAATTATCTAAGACATATGAGTGCCGAAGTAAAGCTACAGGGAATGCTAGACAGTATTAATAAGGACAAAGAAAGCCGTTCTGAACTAGATAGAGTTAATGCTGAAAACAAGGCTTTAAAAGACGAAGTAACCCACCTTAAAAATGAATTAGAGCTACTTAAGACTAAACTAAAAATGTATGAAGCGATAGAAGATAGCAGGAAACAGAAATAAGAACTAATAGCCGTTTGCTGTCAGATAGCTTACACGAGAACGATAGAGATATATCAAAACGAATATAAACAAATAAAGTAATCAAATCTTAAATACAAGTAACCAAGCTAATCAAAGATTCCTTATAAGAGTCTTTGATTTTTTTCTGACAATAGTAAACATTACACTAATAGCTACTATAAACATAAAGCACAACTAATAATTTTAAATTAGCTACCCTCGGCAGGATATATATACTAGGGCTGCGTCAACAGCAAAGCTTGAGTAATAGAGAGTTATTTTTATAAGATTATTTACGAGCATTACCCATTACCTAAATAGTTGCACAAAAACGTGCAACTATTTTAGATACGCCTACCAACTCACCCAAAACAGTACTAAGTTCTTTTTTAGTTTCAATTATTAGTTGCTCAATCATCTCAAGCTAGTAACAAACGATAATACTAAAATACATCAGATAATCAATAATCATTATACTGATGCTAATAGTTGTGACTGCTAAAGTACGTTCTAATCAAATTACGTCCTATAGGTCGCATATATAATGAGTGATAATATTCCTTGAGGGCTGCCTAAATAAAAAAATAGTCTAAGCGATAGTTAGTCAAGTACTAGCTCGTAGAGTCGAAGTGAAACGGAGATACTGGACGAACGAGAGCGAAGACGTAAAATAACCAATAACAAGCCCCTAAAGAATGTTATCTGAAATACCTACAGTCTGTAACCTAACAAAAAGCTTAAATTCATCTCAAGTCAATGTAAGGGGGCATATATAAAATAGTGTCACTTTAAAGTGTCACTATTTAGGTAACGGGTACACTAGTGGTTAATCTACAAAGTAAATAAGTATTTTTTTATACATACCCAAGAGAATCTAACTAAGGTAATTAGTGAGTAAGGGAGGGTATCTAAAAACGTAATACGTTTTTATATTACGTTTTAGGTAACGGGTATAGGGTAACTGTAAGTAAAGCTTAGTTCCAATTTCTACGAGTACTTGTATCCTAATTCGACAGCTTAAAGTTAAGCAGCTATAACAGTACAGGAATACTAGGTTAGGGTAAACAGACAAAAAAAAATAAGCCCTGTCAAGAGAACTCACTTTTAATCACTAAGCATCATGATAAAACCAAATATCCAAAGCAGCAACAAGCAGTTATTAGTTGTAGAAAATTGTTCTAGTAATACCACGCTATCCCTTCATAATACTCTTTCTCTTACTACTAATAGCTTTAACTATCTTTTACCTACTAAAACTTACTCCCAATTTAAATTTCTCAAGAATTTTATTCACTTAGATTATCTACGTTTAAGTAGTAATAATTTAACTAAGAAATCTTTTGACTCACTAGTAGATTTTGTGTTTGATAAGCAGGAAACAAAAACAATAAACAAGCCTTGGCATCCTGACCCTAAGATGCCCCAAAGTAAGAAATATCAAAACATAATTACATCAAGTTCAGGAATAACTTTAGGTTATACAAAGAAAGCCAAAAATCGAGGTAAAAACATTAGACACGTCTATGACATAATGCTTGACCTATCAGGGGCTTATTTTGCCAAATTAAGCCTACTAAAACAGCAAAAGGTTATTAGCTACCTAAACATTAATTGGACGTTTAAATGCCATCGGATTGATGTAGCCATAGATGATTATTCACATAAGCTTATACCTGTTATTGAGATGAAAAAAGCTTTTAAGCTTGGTTACAATTTTGGGTTTTCGGTAATAGATGATAGCTATTTCAAAATCACTGATAATCAGTTTGAAGGTACTTTAGCCATAGGTTCTAGACGTTCAAGTTTATTTATCAGAATCTACACCAAGGGTAAAGATTTTGTCAGATATGAAGCTGAATTGAAAAGGCAAAAAGCCCAAGGGTTATTTAATCAAATAGCTAACTTAGAAGTGGATAAGACTCTAGCTAATGATTTAATTGTAAGTTTTGCTATAGTCTTAGCTGAAGCTGCTTTATCTAGCATAGACTTTAGGAATAAAGATAATATTAGCAGTCAGAAGAATATGACCAAGAAAAGAACTGATAGGTTATTTTTCTGGCAAGATTTTATAGATAAGGTATTAGTAACTATTGATAATCAGCTACTTGATAATAATTAATTTATCTTGAGGGTTAAAGATGACTATAAGGATACATTAAGCATTGTTTGAAGGGTATACAGGTATTAAGTACTGGCAACTTGAATAAACATTATTGCCAGTCTTTATCTAGCTGTAATTTATCTTGATTAGGGTGAATATAACCTACAGTCTGTAAGGTTAATTAAGTACTATTGAGCTTACATTAAGCATCTAGATGCTCGTTAATTGACCAGCTATGAATTCATAGTAAGTGTACTTAGAGATATTGCTTTTGTTGGTTTTATTGGTAGCTGACTAATATATCTATGAGTAGGTTCAGATTACGGGTTAGTTGTAATAAACTAACCTTCTTTTAAAACAATTGGAACATGGGACTATTTTGTATCTGTTGGATATTAAGCCATGCGGTTATTTATTCTATCTGTTTTGGTTGGTTGAGGGTTTGAGCTTTATTTGTATATCTTCTGAGTCTATGGTTATTTCGTTAAGAGTAAGGGTTAGTTTTATTGCTTTTGTAAGTAATGGACGTTAATTAGAAATGACTAAATGTAGGGGTATATAACATCTATCGTCTTTACTAATTGTCGATAGATACATAGCAGTAGTATTTAATTGGTTTTTGGTAGGATGTGTTTTAGTCAATAACAGATGTGAAAAATAAGCGTCTAACCTTTTTGTTTATTTGAAGAGTCATAAAAGATATTAGACTGTCTCTACTAGCGATATAAAGCTCATTCTAGATTACTTCTTTTTAATGAACAGTAGAAAGACTTACATGAGTATTTACGTTCTCAACCTATAGTACTTGAGATACCTACTTATATATCTACTCGTTATCTTCAACGTTATTTCTTAATCATCTCTGGCTAATTTAGACAACACCTATATCTTGTCCGCCTGTGAGCAATACCAAAAAAATAACGACCTACAGATAAAGATGGTTTCAATGATTGCTGACCCTGGCGATAAGGACGAAAGGCTAGCATTACTGACAGAGCGTCAGCATGAAATCAAAAAGATTGAATTAGCCCTAAAAGCTCTAGCTAACTGAACCTAACAGATAGTTAAGTAGGGGTTATCGGGTGGCATTCCCTGGTAGCCCCTAGGGCTGGGGAGGGGGTAGTGGAAATAGCTTATATAAAGACCACCGAATTTAGGCGATATGAACCCCTGGGGACTGGTAGGGAATTAATAGAGCTGCTTAGTAATTTGTATATACCAATTCGTCTAGACGGAAGTATGTACAGAAGTAGGGGACGCTACCTAAATAGTAATACTTTAAAGTATTACTATTTTATATATGCCTACTCTGACTAAACAAATAAACAGAATATAGGTACTAAAGGAATATGTCGTTATTTAGACCGCTCAAAGTGATTCAGTTGCCCATCCCTGCTACCGCCTGGGATGCCATAGAGAAGCTAGCAAGCCTCAAGGGGATGTCTTTACAGGAGACTTTGATTGTTATCTTTAACAAGGGGATTATGAGCGCGTTGTACCACGAAGAAATAGAAGGGGTATCTAAGACAGAACTTTGTGTAGAATTAGAAAATCACCGAAATAAATATAAGGAATGACTAAGGACTAAAAGCCCCTATTAAAGCGGTTAATTAGCCTGGTACTTATGAACTAATAAGGAATGTTCAAGGAAAATAACCCTTCCTTAATATTCCTTAAAGCTGTAAAGCCCTTGCTGTATGCGGTTTGGGTAGAAACAAATTTAATATAAGAAGAGGCTGTCTGATCATCCCAAAAAACAATCGTATTATTTAGGGGTTTAAGTTCAGTTTGAGGATAATAAAAAGCCAAAATTCGCTCTGCTGACCAACCTAAATTAGCTAAATTATAAGAACCATATTGGCTCAAACCAACACCATGACCAAAACCACCGCCAATAAAAGCATAACCATCGAGTTGATTATTCTTATAAAGTGGTTGTAGATAGAAGAAAGTACTGCGAGGGGGTTGCAACGCACTGCGAATTTCATTTTTATGTAACTCTATTGTACCTTTATCAGTTTCGATATTAAGAGTTAAAATTCTGCCAGAAGGCGATCGCTCTTGAACCTGCATTGAATAAATAGTTTGAAAGTCTGCCAAAGGATGACGGGTTTTCTGGAGATATTTGCGTAAATCTTGATTAAGATCGGCAATACTACGCTTTTTGTGCCAACGAAACACCCCTTCTCTCACTGTTTCATTAAATCCTTTAGTCATGTTGATAAATTGACGAAAAGTTTGCTCATTATCGAGAGGATATTTAGCCAAATCCCAAAGAGGTATTGGTGCATCAATGACTGACTGAAGATAAGGACGAGCCTCACCATTCCAAGCATCTTCAAAACGTGCGGTAACACCACCAGTGGTAGAAGAATAAAGAGCATCGATCAATTCATTTTCATAAGTTAGAACCAAGCCTGCGGTATTGGCGATCGCGCGATCGCTGATGGGATTAGCATCATTCAAGCCCTTATATACCTGACAGTGAACTGTAGCACAAAGCTGATAATCATCCACAGCAAAACGCCTGAGATTGCGTAAGGCATAGGTACGAGCAATAATTGTTTGGGCTGCTACCGCTTGAGGGGGGGCATTAGCACCAATTTCATAGGGAACTACGCCTCGTAAATAGGTTTCTAAAGGAACATCATTAACTAAAGTGTATTCACCATGAGCATTAGGTTGTAGCTTCAAACTACCGCCATAAAGACGAGTTTCTTGGGGATTATTAGTAGTATTGACCTTAACTAAATTTTTGCTGCTAGTAATTTCTACTTGCTGGTGGTTATATTGCTTACCATCAATAATTAAAGTAATTTTAGGTTGCTGGTTAAGAATTTCCGTATCTAAATAAGGGGTTGTATACCCATTGGCTTCTAGACTGTGAAGTAACCAACGACGAACCAAGGGAGTAGGATAAACCTCTCTTTTCGCCCATACTTGCCAGCGTCCTGGTTGAGCTACTTCTACCGCAATACCTAGTTTTTGCCAAAATTTGGCAGTATCTTCCGCCGTTTCAAAGGTAGAGCGATCGCTTAAAACTAATTTCTCATCTAATTTAGATTGAGGGAGGGGGACAGAATCTACTCTTAATACCACCTCTTTAGTAGTAATTGGTGCAAGTTTTGGAAAACTAACCTTTAAAGAATCATTCTCTGTACTATTAATTGTAACTTGTTTAATTTCAGACTCTTTTTCATCCATAGGTGCAGCACCTAATCGCTGGATAATGCCGATTTTCAAATTAATTTCTGAAATTTTATCAGTAGTGGCGATCGCACTCTGCATTCCCCAACAGCTAATCACCCAGAAAACACCAAGGCAAATTCTTGTCTTCATCATTTCCGACTTTATTGAGCTTCAGTCATTAATATTAACTATTTATTTTGACCAATGTTATGCGATATCGCTGGGTTATGAGGATTAAGACAGAGTAAAAAGTTTTAACCCTCAAAAAATCATCAGGTGCAGTAACATTAGTGATTAATCAATCAGACTGGGATTCAATTTTTATGTTTCCTCATCGGTTTTATCAATCAATATTTCCCCTTTAAGCATTCGCTCGGCTGCTTTTAACAGTTCATCTTCAACATAAGGTTTAACAAAATAACCTTTTGCCCCACGAGAAGCTGCAATATTACGCATTTTTTGCGCTCCACGAGAAGTTAGCATAGCGATCGGCATAGTAGCCAGCTTTTTATCTGTTTGCAATTGAGACAGAAGTTCTAACCCGTTCATCCGTGGCATTTCAATATCACAAAAAGCAATATCGCATTCCAAACCATCACTTAGTTTTTCCCAAGCTTCCTGCCCGTCTCTTGCTTGCTCAACCCGATAACCAGCCTTTTTAAAAGTCATGGATAGCAACTCTCTAACGGTGACAGAATCATCAATAATTAGTACCAAAGGTGCATTTGCAACTGTTCCTTGGGACTGATTATTTTTAATTTTTCTAACGTTAACAATAACTGATTCAGCTTCTTTATTTGCCCGATTAATTTCAATCAAATGTTGTGCCACATCCATCAAATCTTTTTCGGTATATGGCTTAGTTAAATATGCCTTTGCCCCCAAATCGCTAGCTATTTGCTTATGCTTATCTGCACCGCGAGAAGTCAACATAGCCACAGGTATAGATTTTAGCTTGTCATCCCTATGCAAATTGGATAACAGTTCTAAACCATTCATCCGTGGCATTTCAATATCACTAAAGATCATATCGCAAGCCAAACCGCCCCGTAATTTATCCCATGCTTCCTGACCATCCCTTGCCTGTTCAACACGGTATCCGAGCTTATTAAAACTCATAGATAACAGTTCTCGAACAGTAATAGAGTCATCCACCACTAATACCATAGGGTCTTGTTGAATATTTTCTGCTTGGGACTGTTTGATCATTCCTTGAGCATTGAGAATATTAAAGCCAATTTCAATTGTTCTCTTACCTTGAGCAATTTCGATCAACTCTAATACGTCACCAATGGGCATAATCGTTCCATCTCCCAATACAGTCGCCCCTGCAATACCAGGTGGTTTAGGAATTGGGCCATCAATTTGTTTAATTACAATTTCTTGTTCGGCTCTCACCTCGTCTACCTGAATAGCTAATAGGTTATCTAAGCTACGAAGGATTACTACAGAGATGGTGTCATCATTATTTTGGTTAGCATTATAAACACCTGCTCGCCGAATTTGACGATTGTAATTGAGTAAGGTATTGAGGGGTCTTAGGGGTAGTAAAGCATTTTTCCAAGGGATACAACGAACACCATTGGCATTAGTTTTTATATCGCTGGGTAAATATTCTTTAGTATCTTCAACACCGTCTATAGGGAAAGCAATACTGGAATTATTATCTACACAAGTAAGAGCTTTACAAATACTTAAGACTAAGGGTAGACGAATAGTAAAGGTTGTACCCTTACCTACTTCTGATTCAATACTGACTGAACCACGAATTTTTTTCAAGTCGGTGTTAACTACGTCCATCCCAACACCCCGACCTGCAAAATCATCAGCCTGATCCTTAGTACTAAACCCTGGATGGAATAATAAATCGTAGACCTGTGGCTCAGATAAATTTTGTGCTGTTGCCCAACTTATTAAGTTCTTTTCGATCGCTTTTTGTTTAACTATTGCTGGATTAATACCTGCTCCATCATCAGAAACAGTGATTACCGTTTGATTACCTTGAATAAACGCCCTAATATGAACATTTCCAGCTTCTGGCTTTCCTTTTTTAAGTCTTTCTTCTGGTCTTTCAATCCCATGAGAAATAGCATTATTAACCAAGTGCGTCATAGGATTATAAAGATGCTCAACAATCATTTTATCGATTAGAACATCTTTCCCTTCAACATGAAGTGTAGTCTGTTTTTTCTGTTTGCGAGAAATATCCCTAACTGCCCTTGGTAAACGGTCTGCTGTCTGACCAAATGCAACCATCCGCGAGGAGTTCATCCCATCTTGCAATTGACTAGTTACTTGTCTGAAGGTTTGAGCAACTTTATCGGTTTCATCCACTACAAACTGAATATCTGATGCTGCCTCTCTAACTCGCACAATTAGTTCAATAATATCTTGCGACAGTAAATGAAAACCTGTAAAACGATCCATTTCTAGAGCATCTAAACCTTCTTCTTGAGGTTCAGCAGTACGAACAGTAGCAGAATTTCCGCCCCCCACCGCAGCACTAGCACGAGACTGACGACTAGCAAGTAACGCTCCTTCTAAAAGCGATCGCTCATACATATCATGCATTTTTGCTCCTGCTTCTCCTAAAGATTGTACATGACCGAGCAAATTGTCTAAAAAGCGACGCAATCTTTCTTGGTCATCTTCTAAGCGATTACGTTTTACTACAAGTTCTCCAATTAAGTTATTTAAATCATCTAATTTACGCACCGAAACCCGCATTGTTTGCTCAAAAGCTTGAGCTTTATTAACTGGGGATAAATCAGATGAACTGTCATAGTTTTTTGCCTTTATTGGCTGTATTTCTGATATTTCTTGAAATTCTTCCAGATTGGGTAATGAATTAGTAGTCTCATCTTCTAGTAATGAGTCTAAATCTGATATCTCTAAATCGGAATTTAGCGAGTTTTCTATTGTGTCTAAATCTGTTGTTGAATCTAAAATTAGTGAGTCTAAAGATTCTGTATTTGAGTTGATTAAATCATCGAGATCGCTATGCTCTAAATTGTCTAATTCTCCTAAAGATAATGACTCTAAATCTTCAACAGATGAATTTTCTAATTCTAAACTATCAAGATTATCTAAACTATCTTCTGTGTTGTCTAAAGATAGTAACTCTAAATCTCCAATAGATGAATTTTCTAATTCTAAACTATCTTCTGTATTGTCTAAAGATAGTAACTCTAAATCTCCAATAGATGAATTTTCTAATTCTAAACTATCTTCTGTATTGTCTAAAGATAGTAACTCTAAATCTCCAATAGATGAATTGTCTAATTCTAAACTATCTTCTGTATTGTCTAAAGATAGTAACTCTAAATCTTCAACAGATGAATTGTCTAGTTCTAAACCATCAAAATTATCTAAAATATCTTCTGTATTGTCTAAAGATAATGACTCTAAATCTCCAATAGATGAATTATCAAATTCTAGACTTTCAAGATTATCTATATCTGGATCAACTACTGATAATGACTCTAAATCTCCAATAGATGAATTATCAAATTCTAGACTGTCAAGATTATCTATATCTGGATCAACTACTGATAATGACTCTAAATCTCCAATAGATGAATTATCAAATTCTAGACTGTCAATATTATCTATATCTGGATCAACTACTGGTAATGATTGCAATTCTTCAATAGATGAATTATCAAATTCCAGACTTTCAATACTATCTATATCTGGATCAACTATAGGTAATGATTCCAATTCTTCAATAGATGAATTATCAAATTCCAGACTTTCAATACTATCTATATCTGGAGCAACTACTGGTAATGATTCCAATTCTTCAATAGATGAATTATCAAATTCCAGACTGTCTACTATAGGTAATGATTCCATCTCATAAATAGTATATCCGTCAACTTTGAGACTTTCAATACTATTATCTGCACTAACTATTGGTGATGATTCCAATTCCGATAACTGAGCTAATTCAAACTCAGATAACTCTGGTTGTAATTCTTCCAATTCAGCATCGGCAGCAATAAAATCATTAGACTCCGATTGATCTATATTTTCAACTTGGGGAGGATTACGAAAATCCAAATCATCCCAGTCTATATCTAAAGTTTTCTTCCCCTTGCCAGGAGATTTAATATTAATATTGGAAGTCGTTTCTTCTAGAGCTTCAATCTCATTTTTAGCTGCGGTTTCAACAGATATAAATTCAGTTACAGATTCAAGATCTTCTGCTTCTGTCCATAGATCTCCTAAATCATTGTTTTGTTGTTGTTTTAGTGTCTCAGAAGCTGCTAAATCATCAAAATTCCCATTTGCTTCTAAAGGCTTATCTTGACTGTTCATAATATATATATTGTTGACCGAATATTGCTGAATCTAGAATAATGAGTTTTACTTTACTAATCGTAATCAAATGTCCAACATAGTTAACCAAAAATTTCTAGTGTTAGATTACACATTTTAAAACACAAAACTATTACTTATGTACTTGAATTATATAGTTGACGATATAGTTTTAGTTTGCCCAAAATCATGGTGTTAAGTTAAGTTTCACAAAAAAAAATACAGATACTTTGTAAATGATCTGTTATATTTAGTGATTCTCTAGTAATTAAGAATGTTACCGATTAGATACCTATGAATGAGCAAACTGCAACTTTACTAATTTCCTGTCCAGATGCCCCTGGATTAGTCGCCAAAATTGCTAATTTTATCTATGCTAATGGTGGCAATATTATTCATGCGGATCAACATACTGATGTTGCTACAAGTTTATTTCTGATTCGTATTGAGTGGCAACTTGAGGGTTTTAACTTACCTCGTGAAACGATAGCAACTGCTTTTAGCGCGATCGCTAAACCCTTAAATGCAGTTTGGCAATTACACTTTTCTGATGTTGTCCCAAAAATTGCTATTTGGGTAACTAAACAAGATCATTGTCTTTGGGATTTACTTTGGCGTAGCCAGTCTAAGGAATTACCAGGTACTGTTGCTTTAATTATTAGTAATCATCCTCACTTAGAAGCGATCGCCCAGCAATTTGGTATTGATTTTTACTATCTTCCAATTGATAAGACGAATAAAGTTGAGCAAGAAGCTAAACAGTTGGAATTATTGGCAAAATATGAGATTGATCTAGTGGTTTTGGCAAAATATATGCAGATTGTCAGTCCTCAACTTATTTCTCAGTTTCCTCAGATTATTAATATTCATCATTCTTTTCTTCCAGCTTTTCCTGGGGCGAAACCTTATCATCGCGCTCATACTAGAGGTGTAAAAATTATTGGTGCAACAGCCCATTATGTGACGCAAGATTTGGACGAGGGCCCAATTATTGAACAGGAAGTATCACGAGTTTATCATCAGGATACTGTAGCGGATTTGATTCGCAAGGGTAAAGATTTGGAACGCTTGGTGTTATCTCGCGCTGTGAGATTGCATCTACAACATCGTGTTTTGGTTTACGATAACAAAACTGTAGTTTTTAGTTGATATTTAAGTTTAGTTTGACCCTGTTGCAGATAGTTTATACCAATTTTCTACAATAACAAGAGACTTAGGACAGGTCTTGCCTTTAGCTTTTATTTTCTAGCTTTTAACTACTATCTACTACCCACAGGTGCATCTTATAATCACGCGATTTAGATATTAATCAAAAAAAAATAGAGACAAAATTGCCTCTACTTGACATGTATTTACTTATTTACTATTGATTGAAATTATTGAGATTTAGACTAAGAAGAAGGAAGTAACTCTACTTTCTCTTTTTGAGGTACAACAGTAACTTTATTCTCTTCGTCAATATCTACTACAGCAGTATCTCCTTCGCCTAAACGACCTGAAAGAATTTCTTCTGCCAAGACATCTTCTAAAAGACGCATAATTGCCCGACGTAAAGGACGCGCACCGTAAGCAGGATTATACCCTTCATCGACTAAACGATCTTTAAATTTATCGGTGACTTCCAGACTAATTTCTTGCTCGGTCAAACGTTGGAATACTTCCTTGAGTAGGATTTCGCTGATTTCTTTAACTTCGTCTTTATTCAATTGACGGAAGACAATAATCTCATCCAAACGGTTGAGGAACTCTGGACGGAAGTAGCTTTTTAGCTCTTCATTTACCAAAGAACGAATACGGTTATATTTCGCTTCTGCTTGGTCATCAGCAAATTCAAAACCGAGACCGCCACCACCTTTTTCAATCACTTTAGAACCAATGTTAGAAGTCAAAATTAACAAGGTATTTTTAAAGTCTACAGTTCTACCTTTGGCATCAGTTAGGCGACCGTCTTCTAAAATCTGCAACAGCATATTAAAGATATCGGGGTGTGCCTTTTCAATTTCATCAAATAGAACCACAGTATAAGGACGACGACGTACTGCTTCTGTTAGCTGACCACCTTCGTTATAACCGACATACCCTGGAGGTGAACCAATCAGTTTAGAAACTGTATGACGTTCCATGTATTCAGACATATCGAGACGAATCATGGCATCTTCCGAACCAAAGAAATAGGTTGCAAGAGCCTTGGTCAATTCTGTTTTACCTACCCCTGTAGGCCCAGAAAAGATGAAGCTGGCGATCGGACGGTTAGGATTTTTTAGACCGACTCTAGCCCGTCTAATTGCCCGTGAGATAGCTTTTACTGCGTCTTCTTGACCGATGATACGCTGATGGAGAGTATCTTCCATGTGCATCAGTTTTTCAGATTCAGACTCGGTAATTTTATTAACTGGTACACCAGTCCAAGAAGCTACAATGTGAGCGATTTCCTCGGAATCTACCACAGGAGAATCTTCACCTGTATCGGATTCATTTTTCTTAGTCGAGGCTATGTTGCGAATTTGTTCTTTAATTTCCATCTCGCGATCGCGTAATTCCCCAGCTTGATCGAAATCTTGGGATCTTACAGCATCGTCTTTTTGTTTGAGAATTTCTCGTAATTCCTTATCCAACTCTTTAGCTGCTGGAGGAAGTTGAGAATTAATTAAACGAACTCTCGATCCTGCTTCGTCAATTAAATCAATCGCCTTATCTGGTAAAAAGCGATCACTAATATAACGATCAGATAGTTTTGCTGCTGCTTCTAAAGCCTCGTCTAATATTTTTAATTTGTGATGTTGTTCGTAACGCTCACGCAAACCGTAGAGAATCTCGATAGTCTCATCTACTGATGGTTCTCCTACCTGTACAGGTTGAAAACGGCGTTCTAGGGCTGCATCACGTTCGATGTGCTTGCGGTATTCATCTAGGGTAGTTGCACCAATACACTGGAGTTCTCCCCTAGCCAAAGCTGGTTTGAGAATATTGGCAGCATCAATTGCACCTTCTGCTGCACCTGCACCAATTAGGGTGTGTACCTCGTCAATTACCAGAATTACATTACCAGCTTGACGAATTTCATCCATGATTTTTTTGAGACGTTCCTCAAATTCACCACGATACTTAGTACCTGCTACTAATAAGCCAATATCTAGGGTAACTACTCGTTTGTCTTCTAGGATATCGGGAATATCTTTATTAGCAATACGTTGGGCAAGTCCTTCAGCGATCGCAGTTTTACCAACTCCAGGTTCACCAATTAAAACTGGATTGTTTTTAGTACGTCTACCGAGAATTTGAATTACCCGCTCAATTTCTTTTTGTCTGCCGACTACAGGATCTAATTTACCTTCCCCTGCCATCTGAGTCAGATTTGACCCAAATTCATCTAAAGTAGGAGTTTTATTTCTGCCCTGAGTACCGCTAGATCCAGCAGCCACTTCGGCAGTTTCTCCCAACATTCTAATTACTTGAGTGCGGACTTTGGACAAGTCTACGCCCAGGTTTTCGAGTACCCTAGCAGCCACTCCTTCCCCTTCTCTAATTAAGCCTAAAAGTAGATGCTCAGTCCCAATATAGTTATGACCTAATTGGCGTGCTTCTTCTAGGGATAGTTCTAGAACTCTTTTGGCTCTTGGAGTAAAAGGAATTTCTACTGCAACAAACCCAGATCCGCGCCCGATAATTTTCTCAACTTCGATTCGAGCATCTTTAAGATTAACTCCCATCGATTTAAGAACTTTGGCAGCGACTCCAGTACCCTCTCCGATTAAACCTAAGAGGATTTGTTCTGTACCTACGAAGTTATGACCCAGGCGGCGTGCTTCCTCCTGGGCTAACATAATTACTTTTATTGCCTTCTCTGTGAAGCGTTCAAACATGTCTCTTTTCCATCCACCTGCTGCTTGCCCTTGTTATGGTGATTTTAGCACAGCCTTTTGATTTCCTGACTCTGCTGATAGGGGAGGAAAATACGGTATTTTTGGTAACATTTTGCTGGTTAGTTGAGGCAGTATTGATAATAGCTTAAGCGTAGCTTTGTTTCCTGTTGATATTGATTTAAAGTAGATCTAAAATTTGGCGTTTGTAAATTTTTGAGCCAGAGAACTAGAGCATCATCCCCTGTGGATTTGTAGTATTTTTTGCGTTTCCCAATTATGTTAAATCCTAATTTTTCATATAGATTTATCGCTCCATCATTGTGGGCATTAACTTCCAAGGTTGCCCAGTTTAAATTACGAGCGACCGCACTTTCTAGCAGGGTTAATAGTAATAGTTGTCCCAACCCTTGACGACGATAATCTGGATGTATTGCCAACAATGTTATATGAGCCTCATCCGCGATCACCCATAAGCACCCCATGCCGATTATTTCTGAATTTGTGTAATTCTCATCCAAAATATGTAACCCCAATAGATTACTATTCGGGCTTTCTATCTCGCTTATATATCCTTCGCTTGTCCAAATACCACCAAGACATAATTGGTCTAAAGAAACTATAGTTGGTACTTGAGATAAACTTATAGGTTTGATTGTGATTGTCTTCACTTTAAAAATTAAAAAATACTTAAATATTTAACTGAGTTACTTAGGAAAAATCCCTTAAATAAATTGAGGCTAGTAACACTTAGTTTATTTAGCTAGTTAACCACCATAGCTATTACCTATTTTTTGACAGCACCTAACTGTAGACTAGAAAATAGGTAATTACAAAACTTCACTAGTCAACTCAAAAAAACAAAAATTATGCTTTCGACCGATCGCAGTTTACCAAATACTGGACATCGTTATATTCCTCAAATTACAGATTTAAATATTCCTTCTGCTCCTAACCAAGAGCTATTACCCTTAACTGCTAAGGTCAATACCCAAAATCATTTGGAAATAGGTGGTTGCGATCTTACAGAATTGGTTGCCAAATATGGCTCTCCTCTATATGTTCTGGATGAATTTACTTTAAGAACTGCTTGTCGGCAATATCGTGATAGTTTTGCTAGTTATTATGGTGGAGAGTCGCAAGTTATTTATGCTTCTAAAGCCTGGAGTTGTCTAGCTGTTTGTAGTATAATTGCCAGCGAAGGTTTAGGTTTTGATGTGGTATCTGGAGGGGAACTATATACAACCCTACAAGCAGGCGTAAGTAAAGAGAAGATTTATTTTCATGGTAATAATAAGTCTATAGCAGAATTAGAATATGCCGTAGCAACAGGTTGTACGATTATTATTGATAATTGGTTGGAGTTAAAAAATTTAACCCGTATAGCTGCCGAACAAAGTCCTAAACCAGTCCCAGTTATGGTGCGCCTCACTCCTGGTATTGAGTGTCATACCCACGAATATATCCGTACAGGGCATTTAGATAGTAAGTTTGGTTTTGACCCTAATCAACTAGATGAAGTATTTACCTATCTTAGCCAACAAGAGAGCTTACATTGTATAGGGTTACACGCCCATATCGGTTCGCAAATTTTTGAGCGTCAACCTCATCAGGATTTAGGAGAAGTATTGGTTGATTGGTTTGTTAAAGCTCAGCGATATAATTTGCCTGTAACAACTCTTAATGTTGGTGGTGGGTTGGGAATTCAGTATACCGAATCTGATGATCCTCCAAGTATTTCCCAATGGGTTAAAGCTGTATGTGGCGCAGTTGAAGATGCTTGTACTAAGGCTTCTATGCCCCTACCTAAATTAATCGCTGAACCTGGACGATCTTTAATTGGTTCTGCTTGTGTTACAGCCTATACTGTCGGTAGCCGTAAAGAAATTCCTCAAATGCGTACTTATATCGCTGTAGATGGTGGAATGTCTGATAATCCTCGCCCAATTACTTATCAATCAGTGTATCGAGCCGTGGTGGCTAATCGGATGTCCGAGCCTTTAAGCGAGCAGGTAACAGTGGCTGGAAAACATTGTGAATCGGGTGATGTAGTTATTAAAGATGCTTCCTTGCCTAAAACTGAACCTGGAGATATTTTAGTGGTAATGGATACAGGCGCGTACAATTACAGCATGGCATCTAACTATAATCGTATTGGTAGACCTGCAGCAGTAGTGGTTTATGAAGGTGAAGCCAATTTAATTATTGAACGTGAAACTTATCATAATTTAATCGAACGCGATCGCCTACCAGAAAGACTGGTAAAACCAGAAAACTAGACTTAGGATAGAAGCCAGCATATTAATTATAATTTTCCTGTATAATTTTAAGTTTTGAATTTACAGGTATTTCCCCTAACCATTCACGAGCTGAGTAAATAAAATAATGTCATTGTCGGGTATTGTTCCTGACTTAAATCAGGTAATTCCCTGGTTGCCAAATTTAATTAACATCATCGATTTGGGCTTAGTTCTAACTCTTAGTTATGCTCTTCTTTTAATTATTGGAGAAGGTGAGCGACGTAGCTTATGGATGGTCAGAGGCTTTATTGTTCTCATGTTGGCAACGGTAGTCAGTGGACAACTAGAGTTAAAATTACTGAAATTTTTACTAGAAAAACTAGTATTAGGTTCTGCTGTGGCGATGGCAGTGATTTTTCAATCTCAATTTCGCCGTTTTCTAGAACAAATTGGGAAAGGGGAAATTTTAAAGTTTTTCCAAAGTTCTAGCCGACCAAAGATTCAATCAGACAGCGTTATAGATCGCATTGTTGAAGCTGTTAAAGAACTTTCACAAAACCGCACGGGTGCATTAGTACTAATGGAAACTACAGGGTCTTTAGAGGAGGAAGATTTTGTATCTCCAGGAGTTGGTTTAAATGCCGAGGTGTCTAAAGAACTTTTGCAAACTATATTTCAAACTAGTACTTTATTGCATGATGGGGCGGTCTTAATTAGTGGATCGAGAATCTTAGCTGCTGCGGTAATTTTACCCCTTTCAGAACGTACAGCCTCCCGTCAGTTAGGTACTCGCCATCGGGCAGCAATGGGTATTACTGAAAGAGTAGATAAATGTTTGTGTATTGTAGTATCAGAAGAAACAGGGTCAATCTCTTTAGCCGAAAAAGGAACGTTAAATAGACCCCTAACCAGTAGTAAACTAAAAGAGTTATTACAGGCGAGGTTTACTCCCATAGTCGAACGAGATGCAGTACGTCTTAGTCGTACAATTGGTTTTCAAGGCAAAATTTTGCTAGAACGCTTATTGCGTCTTAGACCATCCAACTTTCGTAAGAAAAATTAGGTTGACTTGTCAAATAAAAAACTTTAAAAGATGAGCCTAGAGCCAGTCGCATTGCATAAACTACCTGCCGATTTAAGCCTCAAGCCCCTACCAAAACACGTAGCAGTGATTATGGATGGCAATGGTCGTTGGGCTAAAAATCAAGGCAAACCCCGTATTGTCGGTCATCAAAAGGGTGTAGATGCTTTAAAAGACTTATTGCGCTGTTGTAAAGACTGGGGAATTCCAGCCTTAACCGCCTATGCTTTTTCGACGGAGAATTGGGGACGACCCCATGCGGAAGTACAGTTTTTAATGACTTTATTTGAGCGAGTGCTACGGCGAGAGTTACAAGAAATGAAGCAAGAGAATGTGAGAATTCGCTTCGTGGGTAATTTAGATGATTTACCTAACTCTCTGCGCCAAGAAATTGCTCGCTCAATGGAAGATACGAAAGATAATCAGGGAATTCAGTTTACTGTAGCCACAAATTATGGAGGTAGACATGAAATTCTTCAAGCTTGTAGAGCGATCGCACTTGAAGTAGCACAAGGACATTTAGAAGTGGATCAGATTGATGAGGGACTGTTTGAGGATCATTTATATACTCATGGTATTCCCCATCCAGATCTTTTGATTCGTACTAGTGGCGAGATGCGAATTAGTAATTTTTTATTATGGCAGATGGCTTACGCTGAAATTTATGTAACCTCTACCTTATGGCCAGATTTTGATCGTCTGGAATTTCACAAGGCTTTATTAGAGTTTCAACAGCGCGATCGCCGTTTTGGTAAAGTTTAGTAGAAATAAGGAAAGAAAAACTCTGTAGTTAAGCATTAATTATGCGGATGGATAACTCCATTGACGACTACTTCGCAATTTGATAAGTTAGGGACATGAGCTTAAAGTAGTTAGAAGAGATGAAGCAACTTTTAAACTCATAAAATAAGGAAACTGAATGCACGTCATCTCGCTCTCGAAGTTAAAGCAATTTTGGCAGTCCCATCCTAATGCGCAGGTTAGCTTACGGTATTGGTATAAATTGACTGTTGCCCATAAATGGCAGTGTTTTCACGATCTTGTCCAAACTTTTCCTTCATCGGATAAGGTAAAAAACTTTGTTGTATTTAACATTGAAGGGAATAATTATCGTTTAATTGCTTATATTGATTACGGTCAAAGTAAAGTGTTTATCCGAGATGTTTTAACTCATGCCGAATATGATCAAGAAAATTGGAAAAAAGATGATTGGTATCAGTAACCCCTAGTCTATATTAATAGTAATTAAGATAAGCTCTTTTTTTCTAATTCGGTGCTTAATTTCTTCTAGCTTTTTCTTAACAAAATTCTTTTTATGACTGACAAATATCTTCAATTATTACAGACATTCCCTCCTCGCACCATCAATTCAGACGAACAATTAGATAAAACAGTTGCAGTTATAGATAAGTTACTAGATCGTGGTTCTTTAACCTCGGAAGAATCAGATTATCTCAATGTTTTAGCAATATTAGTTTTGGATTACGAACAAAAAAGTGAGCTATTACCTGATATTTATGGTGTAGAACTACTAAAAGTTTTAATAGCACAAAGAAATTTACTTCAAAAAGATCTCGTACCTATATTTAAAACGGAGTCCATTGTCTCTGATATTTTAAGTGGAAAAAGACAATTAACCGTGCGTCATATTCGAGAATTGGCTCAATTTTTTAAGCTATCTCCTGCGGTATTTTTGCCACTTGAGTCTAGTTGTGAAGCTGTAGCCTAAGAATCGTTCAACATACAGTGATTTCACCTTGTAAATTCTGCCTGTTGTCGTCGTTGCTCATCAAGGTATTGATCTTACTATGTCTCGATAGCTTCTGTACTTTTGTTACATCTCCAGAGCGTGGAATTGACAGGACTTGAAGTAGAAAATTAAATATCTATCCGTACATGATTAGTTTAGGATATTTGGATGATTATCAATCGGATTTAGTATCAGCAGACAGGAGACAGTGTTATTTCAAAACTAATACTCCAGAGCTAAGAAACGTCTCAACATTATTTAGTATTGCTATGAATCTCAGTAGTGTTTTTTTGCTGATTCTGGCTAAAAGTTATATTTTTATAATATAAATAGGGATTGGGCTATACCCACACGAAGTACAAGTTAAGGCAATTGATATTTGTTTCACTCTATAACTTGTATTCTTATATCCTAAAATGGGGACGGATGGGACAAAGACACGAAAAGATTGGCGAATTATTCGGTTGCTATAAAAATGATTAAGAATGTTTGCCTCGTCTCTTTGCTTTGAGGATCGCATTTGCTTGACGAATACCTACTCCCTACTACCTATTCTTGCCACAGTCATTTTATATTTAATTATTAAAACTAAGCCTTTTGTTAGATGAAAAAGGTATTTAAAAGAGCATATTTTAATTAATGCAAGCAAATATGTAATTGCAGACACTAACATAAATCAGGAGTTATTAATGCTATTAAAAAGTAGAGATTCCGAAGACCTCATTGAAGTTTCAGATGTTACAGATTTAATCAACCCTTTTAAAGAAGAAATTATGGGTCAGATGCAATCAGGACAAAATGAACAACCACCAGAAGCTTTTGAAAAAGCAAACTTAGTTTTTCCTTCAGGTGAAGAACTTCCTGTTTGTTGGTTGGATGGAGATTATAAATTGAAAGAGCAATAAATAAGCAGTAAAAAATAAAAGTGGTGCTAATTATAACAATCACATTAATAGCACCCTTTGAAAATTGTATTTGATTTAAATTTCTATTACTTAATCCTGCAAATATTAAGCAACAATAACAAAATTAAGCAGGATAAATTCTCAGACGACGATTAGGTTCATCACCAAAACTATCAGACTGTAAACGGTAATGTTCAATCAATTCGTGCTGCATTTTTCTAACTTTTGCCGATCGCGGTAATAATTCTACAGGTTGCCCCTTGGGAATTACAATTTGCTCTACAGCTAGCCTAGCTTCTTCTAAAGCTTCCAATTCATCATCACTACCTGCTTTACTAAAAAGACGTAGATCTGTTGGTTCAGGAATATTAGGGTCATCAAGATTGAGAATCTGACGAAAAATGCGTGTAATTTGGGGAATAGTATTAGATTTGACTGTATAGATAGGAATATGACGTTCTTGAGCCAGGGTACGCAATTTAGAATGATGTTTAATTTGCGATCGCAAGGCAATTACTGCGTCTGCTTCCATAACATCTTTGGTAAAGACAATTGGTAAATTGAGGATCTCAATTACTTGCTCAATTTGGGATCGACCAATACCATAGGCATAGATATATACAGGTAAATCCTCACCGTTGGGTCCTGGAGTACGAATTTTTTGACTATAAGGATCTTGAGTTTGCCAAGAATGTTCTAACATCCCATCTAAATCAAAGTTACTAGTTTTAGAGATGTTAGTATTCAACGCCACAGGGGTCATTTTCCCCGATGATCTAAGACCTTGAGAATATAGGGGTGAAATAGCTGTCGTCCTACTACTAGTTAAAGGCTGAATTAATGGTAACTCAGGTTCAACAATAGTTACTTCTCCTTGATCATCTACAGTTCTAATTTGAGATGGTGCTTCCATACCTCGCAACAAAGTATCAATAGTAGTTGCCACATCATCATGGACAACCCAGCGTTGACGTTCTAACATTTCAACGGCGATCGCAAAAGTTGGAGGTGCTTTTCTTTCTAAAACGGTTTTTTGGGTTCGACGACGACGAGCTTCATCATCTCCCAGGGTTACGCTTTGAATTCCACCTATTAAATCTGACAAGGTAGGATTTTTAATTAAGTTGGCAACGCTGTTACCGTGGGCTGTCCCCACTAACTGTACCCCTCTTTCGGCAATTGTTCTGGCTGCTAGGGCTTCTAATTCCGTCCCAATTTCATCAATGACAATTACTTCGGGCATATGGTTTTCCACCGCCTCAATCATCACTTGGTGTTGCAACTCTGGGCGAGCCACCTGCATCCTTCTAGCGCGACCAATGGCAGGGTGGGGAATATCTCCATCACCTGCAATCTCATTTGAAGTATCGATAATTACAACACGTTTACCTAAGTCATCCGCTAAAACCCTGGCAATTTCCCGTAATGCTGTGGTTTTACCAACTCCAGGACGACCCAAAAGTAAGATAGACTGTCCTGTTTCCACTAAGTCGCGAATCATGACAATTGTGCCAAAAATTGCCCGACCAATACGACAGGTTAAACCAATAATATCGCCAGTACGGTTACGAATTGCACTAATACGGTGTAAAGTTCTTTCTATGCCAGCACGATTATCACTGCTAAACATACCCACACCTTCAATACAGTGTTGAATTTCGGCTTGAGTTACAGGTTGATCACGAATATACTCAACGCGATCGCTAAAACGGGCTTCAGGTAGTCTGCCTAAATCTAAGACTACTTCAATTAGGTTATCAGTATCAGGTTTAAAATGCTTTTCTAAATTAGAACGAATTGTGTCGGGAAAAATGGTAAGTAATTTATCCAGGTTATCGGTAACTTGCATCCGATGAGAGGGTAATTCTGACTGCATTTAATATATATTTTTATGTTGTTAAATTATTTAAATTACTGAGCAATGCTGCTATTTTTAATTGGCTTAACCAGCCCACTGGCAGTATTTACGGCTGCTTCTAGTAATTGCTGATGATCTTCTAGCTTGAGGTTAAGCTGATTCATTGGTTTGTTATCGTTTAAATTAAATTTAATATTTTGCAGTTGGGTTGTTTCTAACTGGTTTAAAATTGGTGAGAGGATAGCACGGGCATAACTTCCATAAGCCACCCCAGAAATAGTGTTACATATAGAATAGGTTTTTGCTTGCCGTAACATCCCTGCGGTTTTAAGTTTCTTAACTGTATAATCATTTGTGCCTCCTGCTAGCTGAACATATCCTGGTAATTTAGCCTGCAAAACTTTCTGAGCAAAAGCCACCGCAGCATGGGTAGTTCCCTTACCGATATCACCACTCATTGATCGTCCGTCTGTTTGCCAGATCAAGGGACAGGGAAGTGGATTAATTATTTCATAGAGCGATCGCAGGTATTCTATAACCTGTGGATGATCCGTACAACTAATAGCTAGTAACTTTAATCTACCTATTACAGGCATAATATCTAACCATAGCCGTTGGAAATCAGCTTCATGTCCCACCTGGGTATGAATTTCTATCGCATCAATCCCCATTAACTCGATGGCTGGTAAAATCACACTAGGACTGGATATATGAGAACGAGTATTAATTAACCCTTGAGGACAAATGGGTATACACCGACCACATCCATAACAGAGGCTGTCGATAACTCCCAAAGAATTTAAATTTATTGCCTCAGCAGGACATACTTGTACACAGGGTTGAGGACAGTCTGAAGGACATTGAGTTATGTCAAACTCTGCCTTGCGAAAATGTGGATCTTCAGCATCATTAATACTGACCATTAACCAGGGGGAAGAGATGGTATTTTTGCTCAATTTTGCAGCTATATTTATTCCTTCTTGAGCAGCAGCAATTACCGCAGGATCAGCAGCCACGTCTATACAATCAGCACCAGCTAAACTGTAAATTAGAGCTAAATTACGTACGGCGGGGAGATGTTGATAGCTAGCTCCGCAAATCAATTTGAACCAGCTACCCTCGATTAGTGACGTTAAAGGAATTGATTGTACTCTCACTCTTTCATAGTAATAGTTTGTGTGTTGTTAGTGTGAATTTTACTTAAAATATTGTGAGATTTCTTTGGCGATCGCTTTTGCACCATCTTTTTTTAGTTTTGTACTTTGGCGAGGGGGAATAAGTGCTTGTGTTAAGAAATTCCAGTCTCCCTCAAAAAAGTCACTATGGGAGATAATTTGATGTGGGGAATAGTCTTGAATGCTATTTAGTAAAATGGGTGATTCGGCAAAACCTTCACGAGTTAGGGAAACAAGAGGAACATCGTAAGATAAAGCTTCGGAAAAGGTGCTATAACCAGGTTTAGAAACTACTCTGCCACAAATTGGCATAAAATCGAGGGGACGTAGGGTTGTATCCACGACTTTAATTAAATTGGGTAACTCTGGTGCATGGCGATCAAAAGTGATAAATTGCCAGTCGGGAAAAGAATTTAAATTTTGATAGGGAATTGCTTGTAATCCTAAACCCCCAAAAGTAAGTAAGATAGTTTTATCCTTGGGGGTATTTATGGCAAATTTTTGACGTATTTCTGATTCGCTATAGCGAAGACTCGCCCCCGTCAGCCCGACATCGGTAACATGAGGAAAAATAGCCATCTCCTCGGCTAAAGGTAAACGAAACAAGCGATCGCATTGACTATAATAATTCTCGATCCACTCTACCACCCCAGTAAACTCCTTACCCCAATCGCGATAAATAAAGTCCCAACCAAAATTACTCATCATCCAACAGGGAATTTTAGCAGCACGAGCGATCGCTACAGCCAAGGCTGGTATATCCGCTAATATTAGTCCGACATTATGTTTACGGATATATTCGGCTTCTTCAGCGATTATCTTTTCTTGAATATTAATAATCTGCTGCATTTTATCCAAAGTAGCTTGTTTATCCATTGTTAAGCTATCACTTTGAATTACACCCACATCAAACACACGCTGACGATAAATGAAATCTCCCTCTACATAGGATTTTAGCAACCACTCAGGGGCAACAGTTACAAAAATTAAAGTTATATCAGGTCGTAATTGTTGTAATTGTGCTGCGACTGTGGCTGTGCGTACAGCATGACCAAAACCATGACTGGTTACAGCAAGATAAATGGCTGGTTGGGACATTAACTTAAATTAAGATTTTTAGCGCAAATAATTACAGGATATATGTCAATATGTATTTTGTGCAGGGGCTACTGTAGATATTTAGCTTTCCATTCTTATGTAACTCGTTATTTTAAAATGATTATCATAATGATCTAGGTATTAAATCTTACACTACTATATGTATGTCTTCCCAAGCTTTAAACCAACACTGTTCTAACTTACCACCGCTTAATTTAGTTTACGAACTAACAAACAAAGTCAAAATCGAGAGTATCAAGCCTTATAACCCCGTCGTAGTTAATTATCTTCCTCAACCTTGGCAAATCTTAGGAACGGGTAATTATGCTGCTGTATTTACCCATCCCAATCATCCAGAGACGGTGATTAAAATTTATGCACTCGGGCGACTTGGATGGACAGAGGAAGTAGAAGTATATAAGCGTCTTGGTGTTCATCAGGCTTTTTCGCAATGTTTTTATGCCAAAGACAATTGGTTAGTTTTGAAAAGATTGCACGGCGTTACTCTCTATGATTGTTTGCATTTAGGTTTAAAAATTCCACCGCAAGTTATCGAAGATATCGATCTGGCTTTGGACTATGCAAAATTAAAAGGTTTAACCCCCCATGATGTTCATGGACGTAATGTGATGATGTCGGAGGGAAAAGGGTTAGTAGTTGATATTTCCGACTTTTTAGATCATTCCCCCTGTCATGCTTGGAAAGATCTTAAAAAAGCTTATTATTGGTTATATCAACCTTTATTTTCTTGGTATCATCCACCAGTACCGTACTGGGTTTTGGATGGAATTCGTGGTGTTTACCGTTTGTACCGTCGTCTTTTATCATTCATGACAAGATCTAAAATTAAATAGCTATTTATTATGTGGTGGGAGGAACGGTAGTAGGTAGTAGGTAACAACTCAGCTAAAAGCCAAAAACTAAAAAACATCCCTTAATTGTCTAACATTGCTATAGATCACCATTGGGTAATCTTAACTTGATTAATAGATCATTTAACTCCGATTTGGCTGTTGCTTCATTGGGTAAATGGGTATTTTCAAATGCTATTTCTAATTGATTTTGTAATTTTTGATATTCCTGTTGATGAAATGCAATATCTGTTTGGTTTAGTAATGATTTTTCTGAGGATTGAGATTTTTGTGCAATTAAATCAGGGATATAAGGTAATTGAAATATCTGATTTAAATTAATTAAATTAGCCTCAATTTTTCCTGTATTCATTAAATATATTCCTGTTAGCAAAACACGGTAAACGTATAGTAGCGGTTTGATTTGATGAACGTTTTCTTTAGTAAATAATCGCCACTGAGTTTTAGCAAAACCTAAATAATGGTAATAATGATAGCGAGTTAAGCATTTTTCCGCTATTAGTTGTAATAATTGATGCTCTGGGGTAGTTTTAACTATTAAAGGAGAATGTAATTGCTCTAAAACATAACCATTTCTAGTAAGTAACAAATTGAAGAATTTTTTTAAATCATGAGTTACCAGATCAATTTGCACGTCTTCTTTTATTTCTGATACTTCGATCGTCTCTTTTATTGAATATAACCCTACTACTTCCTGAGCAGGTAAAATATGAATCCCACGCAAATCATAATCGGAATCTGGAGAAGAAAATCCGTATAAATGTGAGCCACTGATACTAGCAAATATTAAGGGATAAGGTTGTGATTCGGCAATTTTAATTAATAATTCTTGCTGGATATTCATTGATAATTATTTACTCACTTACTAACCATAGATTTCCTAGCTTCTATTAATAAATTATTGGCTTGCTCATAGTCTGGTCGTTCTGGTAGCGAGGTATTGCTCAAACTATTATCAAACTTTTTATGTAAATCTAGTCGCCATTTATTAATTTCTGACCAGGGCATATTACCATTACGAATTGCTAATAATTCTTCTCGATGTTTACTTACTTTTACTTGCACAAATCCTGATTGCAAAATTGTAATTCCAGATAACAAGAGTCGGATTAGGTGCATAGCGTGTTTGGGTTTTATCTTGCCTTGATTACGTAAATCTTGTTCCATTTTTTTGAATTGGGAGATTACATAACCGTTATAGGTCTGATAAACTAATTGTGATAAAAATATCTCTTTTTTCGCCAACAATTTCTCTGCAATTGGCGTTGTTTTCTCAATTAAGGGGGTATATAAACACTCTAAAATATTAGGATTGGCTTTTAATGCCATAATGATAAACTTCTGTAATTCCCAATAGCATTCCTGATTCTCATGATTTTCCAATTGCTGGGGAATACCATATAAAGACCAATGTAAATCCGCAGGAGGTAGATAAATTCCCCTTAAATCTGTATCGGAATCTTGATTATCTAAACCAAAAGCTTTTGAACCAACTATACAACGATAAATAATATAATCATCCAAAGCAAATTCCGCTAACGGATCATCAGCAGGGTGTATTCCTTGCTTTTGATATTGCTTACGAATACTAAACTCATGGCGATTTAAATTGATTTCTAAATCATTGGTTAAACGAATCTTATAAATATGAGAATTATCTGTAGGAGCATAAATAATTACTCCTACTCCATTTTTAGGACAAATAACTTCCTGTTGTTTATTTCTAACTTCAATACGACTAACAATCTGTGTACCTACGGGAATAATTAAGTTAGGGTTCATTAAGTTATTAAACTTGCTGTTGCTTAACTTATACTATTGCACGGGTACTTATTTACTGTCCAACGTAACGACGTAGAAAGCTTTCTAAAGATTCCATTTTAATTCCAAACACCGATTCTAAACGGGTTATTTCCCCTTGGGTGCAGAAAAATTCATTGGCTAAAAGAGTACGTAATGTACCTAAAGATTTATTTAACTGGGGATTAAGTAAACCAACACCCATTCTTAACCCGTCGAGTAATTCTAGGGGTGGATTAATAATAATTGGATCTCGATTAAATAAACGGGAGAAAATACGAGCAATATCTTCTCGCTTAAGAATATCAGGACCCCCCACAGCAAATACTTGATTGATGGCTGCTTCATTTTGAGTACTTGCGATCGCAATTTTTGCTAGGTCATCAGTACTAACTATGGAAGAACGATTTTTCTGATCTCCAATTGAGAAATAGATACCTGTATCACGAAACCTTTCTGCTAGAGGAATAATATTATTAGCAAATCCTGAAGGACGAAGAATTGTATAATTTAAGCCACTACGCATTAAATATTTTTCTACTTCTCGTTTAGCTTTAAAAGTAGCAGAATCTTGATAACCGCGATCGACCCCTATAACAGAGATAAAGACAAAATGTTTAACATCATTAGCTACAGCTTGATCTATGAGATCTATATTTGCCCGATAGTCTAAGGCTAAAGCATCATTACCAGATCCATGACTACTAATAATATATTGAACATTACGGCAAGCTTTAATAATATCCCGTTCTTGTTTGAGATCACCTATTAAGATTTCTGCGCCACGATCTTCTAATTCACCAAAATGAGAAGTTAAACGGACAAATGCTCTAACTGGCTGCTCATTTGTTCTTAATTGTCGAACAATTCTGCGTCCTAACGATCCCGTTGCACCTGTAATTAAATACATTATTGTACCTATTGCTTATTATTGCTTATTTCTTGAACTGTTTTCCTACAGCACTTACTAAAAAGTCGCGAGGCACAAATCGAGGCAGGTTAACTATAAGCTGATTACCAATGCCACCTGTTACAATGGTAGACTGTTTTTTATCCATTGCTTTTAGGGTTTCTTTAACTACTGTTTCAGTGGAAGTTAAAATACTAGTATTTGCACCTTTTAGGCTATCAGGAAAATCGGCTCTGTCAAAAAATTCCGACTCCGTAGGCCCTGGACAAACGACAAGAATATTAACCCCAGTATCTTTATTTTCTGCCCATAGTGCTTCTGTAAAGTTTAGTACAAAAGCTTTAGTGGCTGCATACACAGATAGATAGGGTAGGGGTTGAAATCCAGCAATAGAAGAGATGTTAATAATTGTGCCAGATTTTCTTTGCTGCATCAGGGGCAAAAATAAGCCTGTTAATTCTACCAAGACGCTAATATTGAGGCTCACCATTGCTAATTGCTTAGACAAAGGGCGATCGCTAAATGCCCCATAGTCTCCAAAACCTGCATTGTTGATTAGGAGATCGATGGTTAAACCTTCGGCTTGTATTTCCTCTAGTACTGCTTTTCCTGCTTCTTTTTCGGTTAAATCTTTAACTATTACTTTGGTTTTTATTTGATGTTGGGCTGCTAATTCTGTGGCTAACTGCTCTAATTTATCTTGCGATCGCGCTACTAAGACTAAATCTATTTTCTTACTTGCTAGTTGCCTGGCAAATGTTTCACCAATTCCTGACGATGCACCCGTAACTAAAGCCGTTTTCATAATTTGTAGCTATTGCTATTTTCATTAAGAATTGTAACGCAACTTAAGTTTAAGGGATCTTGAGCTATTAATTTTGGCAAGCAACAAGCAATAATTAATCAGGATACCAAAACATACCTTTAATGCCTTCAGGATCTAACATAAATCCTAGTCTTTGATAAAAATTGATCACTTGAGGATCGGCAAAAAGAGTAATATTACTAATATCAGAACTTCGTAGTTGCGAGATAGTATATTTCATCATTGCCTTACCCAAACCACGACCTTGAAATTTCGGATCTACCACCACATCCCAAATGGTCGCATTAAAAGCATGATCTGAGGTAGCACGGGCAAAGCCTATCAAGCGACGCTTTTTACCTACAACTTCCCACATAGAAACTACCAGAAAGCTATGCTGAATTGCTTTTTTGACTTTACGTAGAGGACGACGCGCCCAACCAACGCGATCGCATAATTCTTCTAACTCATACAAATCTATATCACGCTCTGTGCTAAAAACTATTTGAGGTTGAGAAGTGTCTTGATTATCTAAATTTAATAACTCTTCGCCAAACTCTGTATTTTCTGAGGGATCTACCGTATCTGAATTGCTAAATATTTTCTTCCAAAAGACCATGTGAGTATGGCTTTATTGATTTTTATATATCCTTGTTATATTAGTCTATTTTTAACCCAAAAACATCTTTGAATTAAAAAAGTCTGGATGAATTTGTCATTAGATAAATTTTACATTCTCTAACTACTTGAGTGATGGTTGGAATTTTTTAGTAAAAATTGACACAATTATAAATCTAGGCTTCTTTTAGAATCTGATGATACGATAAAAAAATGCCATTGATCGATATACTAGAAACCACTCATGTTTATGAGCTTACTGCTCCTGTTGATAAACCCAATTCACCTGTATTAGTTTTTGTTCATGGTTGGCTTTTAAGCCGTCAATATTGGCAACCTTTAGTAGAACTTTTAAAATCTGAGTATCAATGCTTAATTTACGATGCTAGAGGTTTTGGAGAGTCGGCTAATAACAGTAGTGATTTAAACCATGATCAAAGTTATAGTCTCAATGCCTATGCTCATGATCTTGAGTGTTTACTAAAAAATTTAGAAATTAAGCAGGCTTGGGTAGTTGGACATTCTTTAGGGGGTAGTGTAGCTCTTTGGGCTGCATATCGATATCCTGAAGCTATAAAAGGTGTGATTTGTCTTAATGCAGGTGGTGGAATTTACCTTAAAGAAGAATTTGAACGTTTTCGTAATGCAGGACAACAACTAGTTAAGTTTCGTCCTCGCTGGTTGCTTTGTGTGCCGTTTTTAGGTTGGTTATTTTCCCGCATGATGGTAGCTCGTCCCTTAGAATTAAAATGGGGTCGTCAGAGAGTACGTGATTTTGTTTTAGCAGATGAAAAGGCTGCTTTAGGGGCATTATTAGAATCTACTACCGAAACAGAAGTACATTTGTTACCACAGTTAGTTTCTCGTTTACAACAACCCGTTTATTTTGTAGCTGGGGAAAAAGACCAGGTGATGGAAATTAAATATGTTCATCATTTAGCCAGTTTTCATTATTTATTCGCATCTCAAGACAGCAATGTACATTTAATTCCTAATTGTGGTCATCTAGGCATGATTGAGTTTCCCACTAGAGTAGCTTCAATCATTAGAGAAATTTTAGATAAATACGAAAAGGCAGAATAAGGCTTATTTACAGTTAATTTTAGAAGCGATCGCTATACAGGTTGAGATATTGGCATTGGTTTTTATTCCCTCAAGATTAATAGGGGTTGCTGCTGCTTGATAACCTTGATTTTGTAAGGCTGCAATTAGATGGGATTTTTTGGGCAGGTCTAGTTTACCTCGGCGACCAATTTCTTTTAAAGTATAAAAGTAAGGTGGTAGGTCTATTTCTTCGAGCATTAGGTTTAGTAATTTAACTAATTTGTCCCACTGCCAAGTTTGAGCGATAGGAATAAAACGTTTTAGTTGTTGTGGATCGTGTAATCTACCTAACCACATTGCCCCACTGACAGTTATTGCGGAGTCGGCACAATTACAACGAATTTGATTTAATTTGCGCCAAGCAATAGTTTGATAGTTTCCGCAATTATGACAGTAGGCAAGAAAACCATAGTTATGTTCATTTAAACAAGCTGAGGGTAGTAAACGCAGCATCAGACGATAAGTTTTGCCAGTAAATAAGGAAAATACTGGTTCAATTCCTAAACCTTTAGTGGCTGCCTGTTGACTGGTTGCGCCAATTAAAATTCTTAAAGCTTGTTCGTGGGCTGCGGGGTGAGATCGAGCGATCGCGCCATATACCTGGGTGCTTTTTTCTGGAGGATGTCCTGTTAAGGTTCGAGCATCTGTGGAAGTTAGGTACATTAACCCTTTAATTTTGGTTGCCCACAGCATAGTATTGAGATAGGGAACAGCATCGCCAAAACAATCTACATCAACTAAATCATAATAGTCTCGTTGTTGATAGCAATTGAAAAATACCCGATGAGCATCTTGATGAGTAAGTCGATAACAGTCGCTGGGAATAGTTGAGTGGCAATTTTGTTGTAAAATGAAATTATTATCGCCATTCCCTTCATTTATCCATAGATAATCAGCTTGGCTTTCTTGCCAATAGCGCAAACTACGCACTCCAGAACCAGCTAAAGCGTCTAAAACTCTTAGGTTGCCATAATCTTGTTTATAAGTAGTAGCAGCTAAAACACCTAAATCACGAACGAACTTGCTTTGAGGATTATAAAAGGCTTTGCCAATCTGAAATTTTACTTTTTCTTCTTGCTGCCAAGTGTTTGGTTGATTCACTGATGTTATGAGTTCAAAGATTTTTTAGGGTGATTAGGATATTTTTATATTTATTAGTAATAAATAGTTTATTAGTTAATAATTACCTCTTACTTGATGATCATAATTAAAGTAAATAATATTTATTTATGGTTTGCTTTTACAATACACTTGGTTATCTTCTTTACGCGCTCATCAAAGGTTTTATAGTTAATTAACTAATTATAAATTATGGGTTGGTAATCTTAGCAGTAAGGGGAAATTATGGCGTTAAATTAATTATTTGGATGCAGGTTATTGAGAGTGTAAGTAATTTTATAAGATAATAAAAGTTATAGCAATCAAAGAAACACAGTTAAGATATTTTATTACTTTTTAGCTGTGAGCTTCTTAGCTTCTTGGTTATTAACTTAACCCATAACATCTATTATTCTTTAACTTTTAGCTACTCCCCACTACCCACTACCCACTACCCACTACCCACTACCTACTACCTACTACCTACTACCTACTACCTACTACCTACTACCCACTACCCACTACCTAATTTTGTACAGTTGTGTTCATCACCCTGTTAAAACACCCATTTAATATTTGATTGATTGAAAACTGCATAAAAAAAATAGACCCATCGTAACTAATAAATGTAAGCAAGATACACACTAGAAATTAGCAATAACGAGGTCTAGAAACATGAAAAAATCACTACTATCCATTCTAACAGCAGCGATCGCTCTTTCTCCTTTAACTGCTTTTGCCCAAGATGCTCAAACTAATATTCAATCTAATACTAATTCGGCTGCTGCGGTGGGATCTGCTAACGCTATACTACAAAATGCCCATCAAGCCAGTGGGCAACAACAAGTAAATTTGGATGCCTACGGTGTTCCTAGCGTTCCCAGCCCTCAAACTTCAGTACAGTTAAATGGTAATTCTGCTGCTGGAATTGGTACTCACAACTTGATTAATCAAAACGCGGATCAAACTAATAGCCAAAGTCAACTTGATATCAATCAATATCTACCACACTAAAAATTAATCTTAAATAAATAAATCAATAAATAAATACTTATTATTAATTACGACTGGCAAGGGTTACATGAAAACTCTTGCTTTTTTGTTGTCTATATCTAATATTCAGTATTTTATAGCAAGATAATTAAGGCTTTATAACTGTGATCTTCTTAGCTTCTTAGCTTCTAAATAATACTGACTCCCCTCTCCTGTCTCCTGTCTCCCCTCTCCTAACTCCTAATAAAACTAAGCATTACTTTTAATCTTCAATTGTCGCCCAACTGCTGTAAGTAAATCATCAATAATACGATTATGAAAATAATGGGGAGGATTCCATTTTATCCACTCAGAAGCACTATGTTCAGTCATAACAATTTCCAATTCTTCACTTACCCAGGCAAAAAAAATTACTAAAGATTTCTCAACCTTTTGACCATTCATGCTGCGATAACGAGGATAATAGATAGTTCTAAAACGGAAATCTAATTCCAAACATACCTGTTGCCTACTAATACCTGTTTCCTCAAATAATTCTCTCAAAGCGCACTGCAATTCAGTTTCTCCTGGTTCGATATGACCTTTTGGCAAATCATAACGATGCGATCGCTTCATTAATAGAAATGATGGTTGTTGGGTGTGGGTGAAGCAAATTATACCGCAGGATTTTACTTTTTCCATGAATAGCGATCGCGATTTGGGAGAGACGACCGAAAGCAAGATAAACGCTGTTTAAACCATAACTTAAAATTGCCTCCTGATCAGTTTAAAGCTTCAGAACTAGAAGGCTATAAACTGATACTTGATACTTAATTATCTAGACTCTACCTGCAATATTGATTTATCCTTCCCTATAGGGACTAGTTAATTTTTCTAGTTGATTTACTAATAAGCTGAGGAATAAACCTACATCAGTAACCACCCCAACCGACTCAACGGATCCGCGATCGCTTAACTTAGTAACGACAGCAGGATTAATATCAACACACACCATTTTTACCCCCGCAGGTGTCATATTGCCTACACCAATTGAATGAAGCATAGTTGAAAGCATCAAAATCATATCTGTCCCTTCTAAAAGTTGGGCATATTCAGTCTGTGCTTTAATTAAATCCATTTGGGTATCAGGTAGGGGCCCATCATCGCGTATTGAACCTGCTAAAGCGAAGGGAATATCATGTTTAACACATTCATACATAATCCCTTGGGTAATGATGCCTTGTTCTACTGCTTGGGCGATACTACCGCAACGACGTACAGTATTAATAACTTTAAGATGATGGCGATGCCCACCTGTTACAGGTGTACCTTTCTGCATATCAACCCCTAGGGAAGTTCCCATCAATGCTTGTTCAATATCATGAACTGCGATCGCATTTCCCCCAAGTAAGCCCTGAATATAGCCATCACGAATGAGTGTAGAAAGATGTTTAGCCCCACCTGTATGAATTACAACTGGCCCTGCGGTAACTACCACTTTACCACCGCGATCGCGTATTTGTCTTAATTCCCAGGCTATTTGCTCGACAACAAGTTCTACTCTTCTTTCACTTGATACCCCAGCCCCCATAAAGCTAAATTCTTCTTTGGCTTTGGAGTCACGATTAGTTTTTTTGCGTATGGTGCGTATGCCCTCTATTCCTACTACAACGCGATCGCCTTGATTTAAATCTCGCAATATTTTACATTGAGCAGTTATACCTGCGGGGCTATCAGTAATTACAATTGCGCCATCCATTCTTTGTTTTTGAACTTTAACCCATTGGTTATTAATCAATACTTCGGTTGGATAAATATTAGTAACATAAAAGTCATCAGGGGCTACTCCCTCAAGCTCACACACTTCTATTTGAGCATTGGCTACATCTTCAGTAGGAGATACTACCCCAATTTCTATTAACCCATTCATGATCTTTTCCATTACATCATGGTCTGGGGCTGAAATTCGCACGTCAGCAGCCGAGGTACTTTGTCTTTCTACACCTAATTGAAAGTTGAGAACCTTAAAACTACCTCCATTATCGACTACTAAATCTAAAGCACGATTCATAATTCCTGCATCTAGCAGATGTCCCTCCATATTGATCACACGGCTTTCGACTGGAGTACTTGCGTGAACGAATGGTAAGACAGGCTCATTAATTCTTAAGGTTAGGCATTTAGCAGCCCCCCCAGCCTTGAGAAATTCAGTCAAAGGGGTTTCGATAACTGTAAAACCTACATCGCCTAAACGCTGCTTTAAACTCTCACTGGCTTTGTTCATAACTACCGACTGTCCCACATTGACGGCATTACAAGCAAAGTTGATGGCATCCGCTTCAGCGATCGCTATTCTTTTCTCTACAGGTACACGTTTTTCTATAATATGATTGGAGTAGGAATCAAAAGCTGCTGGATAGTAAAGTAGATATCCTCCTGCTAAGGGACAAAAACAAGTGTCTAAATGGTAAAAGCGTTCGTCAATTAAACGCAGGGATAAAACTTCAATATCTAACCATTTGGCTATAAAAGGATGAGAATCTAATTCGGAACGAAAGCCATAACCTGCCCATAACCAGCGTCCTTCACGGTCTAATAAAGCATCCCCTGCACCCTCAAAAGGCAAGTCTTTTGGCAATTCAAAAACCTTAAACCCGTTTTCCTCAAACCACTGCTTAAAATATGGTTCTTCTCCCTGACGTTCGGGATGATAGAAGCGACTTAAAACCACATTCTCTCCCAAGACTAAACCTGCATTGGCAGTAAATACCATGTCTGGTACTCCTGGCTGTCCTTGAACTAAATCTACTTGCGCCAAATCATTAAGGACAAAATTTAGTTTCGACCACTGTTCAACAGCGCGATCGCGAGATGATTTGTGTATGTTTCCCTCCATCCAAGGATTAATCACATAATCTACATCGTAGTGATCGGGAGCGCACATTAAAATGCGAATTGGTTCAGCCATAATAATTTTTTACGATAGGTAGATGAAACAGTTAATTAACTTGTAATCGACTTAATAGTATCTTTAGATATCGACTTATAACCTGATCATATTACTATGAAATGTTACGTTGAATTTTCTTTTTAACTTCTTAAATGTCATAAAATCGTAACGCACAATATGAATTTAATAATATTTATGTATGTATATGCTTAGTAAACTTAGACGAATATTTATTCTATTTTTATTGAGGAATATTCCAATTACTAAACCAGATTATACAAAGTCTGTGCATCTTTTATTTTTGCTGGTTGAATGATTTGTTAAGTTATTATTAATCAAAGTTGCTCACGCCTGCTTAACGATTATCTTTAGGTTATCTATTCGTCAATCAACTAGGAGGAATTAGCCAATAAAAAATTGGTATAGGAATATTTCTCAATAGTCCATATAGCAGACAGACGCTAATAATAATGATTATTTGCTTGTTTTTATGCTGGATTGTATACAAATTTATGTTATAGAAGTACCTTAAAAAACTAGGGAGAATCCAGTAAATAAAATAAGGTAGGCTAATGATTAATAAAGGATTAAGTTCTAAGGCAGATTGCCAATTGCCATGAAGTAGTTGATGTAAACTTCTAAATCCGCCACATCCTATACAATAAAAACCGCCCCAGGTTCTAGATAAGCTTGGTGGATAAAAATTATCAGAATCAGCTGGGTCAAAGCTATATAAAGTTACAGTTGCTAATGTTATGCAAAAATATAAGATAATTAATTGATTTTTCTTAGAAAACATACAAGATATATAATATTATTTATACCATTTCTTTTTAAATTTACACTCAATATTTTTATTGTAAGTCTCGCACAAAGACGTAAAGGTAGCAAGTTTGATTTAAGGCATTTTCATAAAGATTTAGCACTACTAAAAATAAAAAATACTTGAAGAATAAAAAATATTTGAATATAATGTTGATCTATTTAGTTTTACCAAGACGAAGCTATGACTAATACACAAAATAGTAATGCTAATAGCAAAAAAATTGCTTGTGGTATCTGTGGCATTCTTATAGGATGTTTGGGAATTCACAAGTTTATTTTGGGGTATAACACAGAAGGCTTAGTTATGTTGCTAGTGAGTATTTTAACTTGCTTTATTGCTGCACCAGTAATGGGAATAATTGGTTTGATTGAAGGAATTATATATTTGACCAAATCTGATGAGGAATTTAATAGTACTTATATTGCTGCAAAAAAAGGTTGGTTTTAGTTATTGATGCTTAAAGCAAAGAGTGAATATAAAAAATTTATCTTCGCTATTTTAGGGATGGCATATTTAAATGCTTTTTCCAATTTAAATATTAATATTTTTCTAAAAGGTTATATAGCAATTGTCCCAATTCAAATAATAGCAATTATTTACGCAATTTATTTAATTCAGAAAAAGAACAAAAGGAATAGAATATAATCCTTTAAATAATGACCTTACTTAATATTATTGAATCTCCCAATGCTGAAGTATATTTATTAATTGTCAAGCTACGAAAAAACCTAGATTTGAATGTCTCGAAAAGCTATTCTATGTCAGAATATCCTAACATTGCTTAGATTGGATAAAAATATAACTATTTGATGTTTCTATTGATATTTATTAGTTTAATTATATTGTTATTTCATCAAAAATAATTAGTAGCTTTAAGATATTCCGATGTTTTGTCAAGTAAGAAGATAATAGATAGATAAGGACTTTTTAGCCTAGAACTGATAATTATCTAGAATTTAAAATAATAATTAAAAATGAAAAATACTAAATCTCAACTATCAATTTTTGGTATCACTTTAAGTTATTTGACAACAATACTTTGTACTTCTGCCTTGGCTGACCAATGCGCCTATATAACAAAAGAACAAGCGCAAACAGCAGTATCAAGATTAAATTTAGACCAAACTATTTACTCATTTTGCGAACCGTGCGGGGACAAAATACCACAACCAATGACAATAGAACGTTTAGGGATTGAAACAGTAGACTATCAAGATTTTTGGCAAGTTAAGGTTAATAATGGGGGGATAGATTTAGCTTATATATTTATAGATTCAGGAGTAGATGGTAACTTCCTAAACTTAGCTGCTGTTGCCAACTGTCAGGCTACGCAAGTAAGCCCAATAATATCGCCACAAATTCGAGGAAACAGAAAATAAAACATTAAAGGTTTGTAATTAAAATAGCGATCGCAACCCCTGCATAATTTCTCTGATGTTCTCTCGATGATCTCAGTTAATTTAACAAAACTTAAAATATTATCAACTCGAGGAGCAAAGATTATCATCATTGGAAAATTAAAATTAAGGTCTAAAACCGTCCCAAAACAAGACTTTATAGTTATCCAACCACCAGAGCGATCGCTTGTATTAAACTAACGAACTTAGTATATAGTTCTTAACAAAGCCCCTGAGACAGCGCGAAAAGTTTTAATCTAAAAGCTGAACTATAAGTAAAAAATCTAAATAAATTAAACATGAGTGTAACGGCAAGTGGTGGCAGTTCATTAGCCCGTCCTCAACTTTATCAAACCGCAGCGGTGTCAGCAATCTTACAAGCTGAGCAGCAAGACCGCTTTTTAGAAGGAGGCGAACTAAAAGAATTAACAGCATATTATACATCTGGAATTCAACGTTTAAATATTGCACAAACCATTACCAACAATGCGGATATCATTGTCTCGCGAGCAGCGAACCGCATTTTTACTGGTGGTTCACCAATGTCCTATCTAGAAAAACCACCAGCCATACAAGAAGTAGCAATAGCTACGGCAGGTGGCAATACAAACGTACCTCAAGAATTATTGGTACAACAAGATGATGAAAATGCTGGAAGCGGTCTTTTCGGAGCATTTAGATCTTTATTTAGTGGTGGATCAGGCCCTGCTCCTGCTGGTTTTAGACCAATAAGTGTTTCTCAATATGGACCTGCAAATATGCAGAAGTCTTTGCGAGATATGTCTTGGTTTCTACGTTACATAAGCTATGCAATTGTAGCGGGCAATCCTAATATTTTGGTCGTAAACATCAGAGGTTTGCGAGAAATCATTGAAAGAGCTTGTTCTAGCGCAGCAACTATTGTAGCCTTACAAGAAATGCGAGCAGCATCTAGAGATTACTTCCGTAAAGATCAAGCAGCAGCCGAGATTGTTACTCAGTATTTTGATGTTGCCATTAGTGAGTTCAAAGCTCCCACTCCCTCGGACAAATTACGTCAAGGTACTTCCTCCACTACCCAAGGCTTACAGTTACCTCAAAGTTACTTTAATGCTTCTGAAAAACGTCAAAAGTTTGTGATGAAGCCTGGGTTATCTACCGTAGAAAAACAAGCGGTAATTAAAGCAGCTTATAGACAAATCTTTGAACGAGATATTACTCGTGCTTATGGTCAGTCAATTTCTTATTTAGAATCACAGGTTAAAAACGGCGATATTTCCATGAAGGAATTTGTACGTCGTATATGTAAATCCGAACTATATCGCAAACAATTTTTTGAACCTTTTATAAATAGTCGTGCTTTAGAACTTGCTTTTCGTCATATCTTAGGACGTGGACCTTCCTCTCGTGAAGAAGTTCAAGACTATTTCTCAATTGTTTCAGAAAAAGGACTAGCAGGTTTAGTTGATGCCTTAGTAGATTCTCAAGAATATTCAGATTACTTTGGAGAAGAAACTGTTCCATACCTAAGAGGATTAGGTCAAGAAGCACAAGAATGTCGTAATTGGGGGATGCAGCAAGAACTGCTTAACTATAGTGCGCCATTCCGCAAAGTTCCTCAGTTTTTAACTACTTTTGCTCGTTATAATCGTCCTCTACCAGATCAACACGTATACGGTTCGGGTAATGATCCTTTAGAAATCCAATTTGGTGCGATTTTCCCCAAAGAAACTCGTAACCCAAGCTCTAGCCCTGCTCCTTTTAATAAAGATACTAAACGTTTATTGATTCATCGCGGTGCAGCGATTAATAACCAAAATAGTAATCCTAAAGCTAGAAGTGAATTTCCTGGTTCTTTAGGGGCGAAAGTCATTCGTTTAAACAACGAACTACCTGGTGCTAGTAATGGGTCAAGCGTTAAGTTTTCCGAAAATTCTACTCAAGCAGTAATTAGAGCTTGTTACCGTCAGGTTTTTGGTCGAGATGTATATCAAGGTCAAGAATTAAAAGTAGCAGAAATCAAATTAGAAAACGGTGAGATTACTGTTCGTGACTTTATCAAAGCTTTAGCAAAATCTGATACTTTCCGTAGCTTGTATTGGACATCTTTGTATGTAGTTAAAGCTGTAGAATACATCCACCGTCGTCTTCTAGGTCGTCCTACCTATGGTCGTCAAGAAACTAACAAGTATTTTGATATCTGTGCCAAACAGGGTTTTTATGCTTTAGTTGACGCGATTATCGATTCAGAAGAATATACCGCAGCTTTTGGTTCAGATACTGTTCCTTATGAACGTTATCTAACTCCTGCTGGGTTACAGCTTAGAAAAGCTCGTCCAGGTTCAATTGGTGAAGGAATTGGGGCGAAGGTTATTAAAACTGAAACACCTCGTTTCGTAGAATTAGGTCAAGTTAGCAACTCTCGTACCACCCCAGAAGTTCAGCAAAGAATCGCTCAAGGAGTTTCTGCACAGCGTCAACAAAACAAAGTGTTTAAACTTACTAGCACTGTCGATAAACTAGGGGTTCAAAACGTAATTAAAGCAGCCTACCGTCAGGTGTTTGAGCGCGATATCGATCCTTATGTAGTTCAAACTCAGTTTTCTGTACTAGAAAGTCGCTTGAGTAACGGTGAAATAAACGTTAAAGAATTTATTGAAGGTTTAGGATCTTCGGAATTATATATCAAAGAATTCTATACCCCTTACCCCAATACCAAAGCGATCGAATTAGGTACAAAACACTTCTTAGGACGTGCGCCTCTAAATCAACGAGAAATTCAGAAATATAATCAAATTCTCGCTGCTCAAGGTATTCGAGCCTTTATTGGTGCTATGGTCAATAGTATGGAGTATGTTCAAATTTTCGGTGAAGACACTGTGCCTTTCCGCCGTTTCCCAACTCTCCCTGCTGCCAATTTCCCCAATACTGAGAAACTTTATAATCAGTTGACTAAACAGAATGACGATATCGTAATTCCAAGTTTTGAGCCTAGAAAACTGAACGTTTAAAGATGTCTTTGTAAACAAGGCTATTTTGTAATCAATATCCTTAATTTTGTCTCAAATGCCTAGCTACTTTTAGTTGGGCAAATGGCAATAAACAGAAGGGTATTGGTTGCAAAACTGTGGGCAACAAATTTCAATTAAGTATTTACGCCGTACATTAAATTCTGTTAAGGAAAAGTAATTAACTGCAACGAAATATCAGATGATAAGTAAGTTGGGTTATCACTCCAATAAAAAAAGATTCCTAAAGATCAGCTAAATTGTTGACTTGGGAGCATTTTAAAAGCAAGAATAAACATAGATCAATATTTATTGTTTTAAGTATTGACTTTATGTAAAAGTTTGTTAAGGCAGCAGCTACTTTTTGCACATTAGTTTGGGCAAACTGCAATACTAATTTGTAGCTAAAACTTAAAATCTGGGTAACAAAATAGAGTAATCTGTTTCCAGAGAGATTTAATCAGTAACAAGGATGTTTAATAACCATTGATTTGATACCTCGACTACATTGCTGAGTTATTAAAGCTAGGAAACTGACAGGTGGCTGATGGGTCTTGTTTAAGTAACACTATCATTTTAAAGATAGCTTATTCATTTATTTGATTTCATTGTATTGGGAGGAATCCATCGATGAGTATTGTCACGAAATCTATCGTGAACGCCGATGCAGAGGCTCGTTATTTGAGTCCTGGCGAATTAGATAGAATTAAATCCTTCGTAACGACAGGTGAAAGCCGTCTACGTATTGCTCAAACTCTAACAGAGTCCCGCGAGCGCATCGTTAAACAAGCTGGAGACCAGTTATTCCAAAAACGTCCTGATGTTGTTTCTCCTGGCGGTAACGCTTACGGTGAAGAAATGACTGCAACTTGTCTACGTGACATGGACTACTATCTACGCCTAATTACTTACGGTGTAGTAGCTGGTGATGTAACTCCAATCGAAGAGATTGGTTTAGTTGGTGCTAAAGAAATGTACAAATCTTTAGGTACTGACGTAGGTGCTATGGCTCAAAGCATCCGTGAAATGAAAAACATAGCAACTTCTATGATGTCTGCCGATGACAGCACAGAAGCAGCTTCTTACTTCGATTACGTTATCGGAGCTATGCAGTAGGACTATACTGTATAATCCACTGTCAATATACCAGTAACAAATTTTTTCAAAAATACACTAACTTATCAGTGTTAAACAATTTAAGACTAGGTAAGATAAGGAAACAAAACTATGCAAGACGCAATTACCTCTGTAATTAATTCGGCTGATGTTCAAGGCAGATACCTCGATGGTGCTGCTATGGATAAGCTCAAAAACTATTTTCAAACTGGTCAATTAAGAGTTCGTGCAGCTAGCGTAATCAGTGCTAATGCAGCTAGTATCGTTAAAGAAGCAGTAGCAAAATCTTTGCTATATTCTGATGTTACTCGTCCTGGTGGTAACATGTATACTACTCGTCGTTATGCAGCTTGTATTCGCGACTTAGACTATTATCTCCGTTATTCCACTTACGCTATGCTAGCTGGAGATCCTTCGATCTTAGATGAGCGCGTACTTAACGGTTTGAAAGAAACTTATAATTCTCTGGGTGTTCCTGTTTCTTCTACAGTTCAAGCTATTCAAGCTATGAAAGAAGTAACTGCAAGCTTAACTGGTGCTGATGCTGGTAAAGAAATGGGCGTTTATTTCGACTATATCTGCTCTGGCTTAAGCTAATTCCTTGGCAACCTGAGTTTATCGTAGAATAGTAAGCGTAAAGATTCGGGAAGTCTAGAGTGAGTGCTAGTTCTAATAAAGCTTAATTTTTCGAGCGCGAAAGAAAGATAAGTTTAGATGATCTAGTATTGACTCCTGACTCCCGAATTTTGACATTTAAAGAGCATTAAAATCGCTATGCCTAGATACGCTACACAAACCTATTGGCTATAGTTTGGTAATCAGATTACAAGAAAATTAAACTTTTTTTTATTAAATTAGGAGAATTGAGCTTATGCGTATGTTCAAGGTGACTGCTTGTGTCCCTAGTCAAACTAGAATTCGGACTCAAAGAGAATTACAAAATACTTTTTTTACTAAGTTAGTGCCTTACGATAATTGGTTTCGTGAGCAACAAAGAATCATGAAAATGGGAGGCAGAATTATTAAAGTTGAGTTAGCTACAGGTAAGCAAGGTGTAAACACAGGCTTATCATAAAGATATTTTAGATATTTACTGTAAAATAAAAGTCACAAAGAGGTTTAAAAGCCTCTTTTTTTTTAATTAACTGCTACCTTTGAAACAGAAAAAATAACAATTGGTAGAAACTAAAATCGTGAGGCAATATCTTAGATATTTTATTCCTTTTGTCGATCCTCAGATTAAGTCTTGGACATGGGAAGCTCGCTTATTAAATTGGTTAACGGGTATTTGGTTAATTATTGGTTTAGTCACTCTCGTTTCGGCATCCTATCCAGAAGGGATTGTTAATAATAATGATGGATTATATATTCTCAAGCGACAATTAATTGGGGTTGTAGTAGGTATTATTGGATTTAACTGGATGGCGCGTCAGCCGTTGTCTAAAACCTTAAAAATTGCACCTGTAATGGTGTTATTTCTATTGTTATTAATTTTCATTACTTTAGTGCCTGGGTTGGGTAAAACCACTATGGGAGCAAGTCGCTGGATTGCTATCGGCCCATTTTCTTTACAACCTTCAGAGCTTATTAAACCGTTTTTGATGCTACAAGCAGCTTATATATTTTCTCGCTGGGATAAATTGCCAAATAGGGTGCGGATAGTTTGGTTAGTTGTATTTGTATTGGTATTGGCAGGAATTTTAATGCAACCTAACTTGAGTACTACTGCATTATGTGGAATAAGTTTATGGTTGATAGCTTTAGCTGGGGAATTACCTTTGAGTCAATTAATTATAGTGGCTGTAAGTGGGTTGAGTGTAGCTTGCTTGAGTGTCAGTATTCATTCCTATCAGCTAAAACGAATTACTTCCTTTATAAATCCTTGGGAGAAGTACCATAGTGAGGGATATCAGTTAATTCAAAGTCTACTGGCGATCGCATCTGGGCAATTATCTGGTTCTGGGTTTGGACTTTCGCAACAAAAATTATCATATCTGCCAATTAGATCTACAGATTTTATCTTTGCCGTTTATGCTGAAGAATTTGGCTTTATTGGCTGTGTGCTACTACTGCTATTAATTATGTTTTATGGAACTTTAGCTTTAAGAGTGACAATTAAGTGTCAACACAGTGTTTCTAGATTGGTAGCAGTGGGTGCAATGGTCTTTATTGTGGGGCAATCATTGATTAATATTGGTGTAGCAACAGGGTCGTTACCAACCACGGGTTTACCTTTGCCTTTTTTTAGCTACGGGATTAATTCTGTAATTGCTTCATTGCTACTTGCAGGTTTATTGGTAAGAGTAGCCCGAGAAAGTAACACAGCCAAAATAATTAATATGCAGGCAATTTCTTCCCCTAGCAGACTTTAACCAGGAATGAAAAAATTGTCATACAATAGGGCATCTAACTAGAACAGGTTAGATGTCAGTCTATATTATTTATTTTTATATTTCTGGCGGGGTGTCAATAATTAAGATTCTTTATTAAATTAGTAATCAAAATAAATCTGGGTCTATTACTATTGCCTAAATTTTTGAAGCAAGATCATTAACTATGCCTACTCCCCATCGGGATCTACTAGATTCTGCCCGTCCAATAACCAATTTTGAGAGAATCATGCACGCTCCAGGGTCTGTGATTGGTAATCGCTATCAAATTATTCAGAGGTTAGGTAGGAAGGAAATGGGAAAAACCTACCTAGTCAAAGATTTACAGGCTACAGGTGATGCTCGCTGCGTGATAGAGCAATTAAGTCTAAACTCAGATAATCAAGGTGATTGGGAATTAATTGAGCAACGTTTAGTGGAAGAGGTGAAAGTATTAGAAAGGTTGGGCGATCATCCTCAAATCCCTCAATTTTATAATTATTTCTTTGAAAACCAACAATTTTATCTAGCAAGAGAATATATTGATGGCGATAATTTAGAACAAGAAGTTGAAAGGAGAATTTTTGAAGAAGCAGATGTTATCTTTTTAATTCAAGATATTTTAATAATTTTAGATTTTATTCATAAAATTAATGTAGTTCATCGTGATATACAACCAATCAATATAGTTAGGCGTAAGCAAGATCAAAGTTTTGTATTAGTAAATTTTGGCACAATACGTGAACTTGCAAACACTAGCGTTGATGTAAATCAAGATGCCATAGCTCCCAAGTCTTTGGGCAATTGGGCATATATTGCGCCTGAACAAAAAATTGGACAAGTTAATTTAACAAGTGATTTATATGCTTTAGCTAACACTGCTGTATACGCTTTAACAGGGCGATCGCTCCAGGCGTGGTCACAAAATAATCAACAGTGGCAGCAACAGTGTCAAATTAGTAAAAAACTAGAGACAATCTTAACTAAAATGATGTCTTCTAGTATAGAAGCTCGTTATGGGTCTGCTTTGGATGTATTGACAGAGTTACGACCTTTATTAAGGATTCGTCAGTTAGTGGGAGGACGTTACAGGATCACCCATTATTTGGGGCAAAATGAGGGTGTTGATACATATTTGGCTGATAATTTACGTCGTCAATATCAATCTCCCTGTTTAATAAAACTAATAGAACTTGCGAGTAATCATAGCGATAGCAAAATAAAAATAGAAAGGCGTTTTGGGGAAGAGTTATCGATTTTAGAAAAATTAGGTTATCACGATCAAATCCCTCAATTATGGGATCATGGGGAAGAAAACGACGAATTTTATTTAGTTCAAGCCTATATTCCTGGGGAAAGTCTGGCGAATATTATTCAAGAGCAAGATTTATCAATACAACAAATAATTAAAATTTTAATTAGCACCCTAGTAGTTTTAGGTTATAGTCACCAAAACCGTATTATTCATCGTAATCTGCAACCTGAAAACATCTTAATTCGTCAAGAAGATCAACAAGTAATATTAACCGACTTTGGGATTTTAAAAGATATTAAAACTTTATCTTATAAGCAAATAGATTCCAGTCAAAGACAGGATAATTATGCTTCTCCCGAACAAATTGCTGGTAGACCTACTCTTAGCAGTGATTTGTATGCTTTGGGGATGATAATTATTGAAGCTATAACTAAAGTTAAACCGAGTCAATTTAAGAGAGATATTGAGACAGGTAAACTAAATTGGCAATCAAAAATCGATGTGGATCGTCGTTTGAGTAAAATTATCAATAGGATGATTGAGCTTGATTTAGGAAAGCGTTATCAATCGGCAGAACAAGTTATTAGTGATTTACAAAAGATTAATCTTCTTAGTCCGTCTAAAATAGCTCAACCTAACAAAGTTAAAAGTTTAAATTTAGCCCAGATAAAATTACGAGTCACACCATTAATTATTGGATTATTGGGGATAATTTTTTTACTATGCAGTATTGAATTTGCTTTTCCTACCCTCAGACCTATATATTACTGGTATCAAGGTAAAAAAAACTTAATTAAACACCCAGATTCCGCTTTGAATATCTTTACCTTAGCCATAGATTTAAAACCGACAAGTGTTTTAGGTTGGTTTGGACGTGGGGAGGCGTTATATAAGTTAGAAAGATATCCCGAAGCTTTAGCAGCTTATTCTGAAGCAACACGCCTAAAAGAGTCTGAATTTAGATATTGGCAAAAACAAGGAGATACTTTATATCAGTTAGAAAGATATACCGAAGCGATCGCCGTTTATAATCGCGCCCTAGAATTAGAACCTAATCAAGGAGAATTATATAATTCTAAAGGAAGAGCCTTGTATCAGCTAGAGAACTATCCAAAAGCTTTAGAAATGCAAGAGTCTGCTTTAAAATTTGATCAGCATAACCCTCAATTTATGAGCGATCGCGCTAAAAATTTACTGGCATTAAAACGCTATAGTGAGGCTTTGAGTGAATTTAACCGTTTAAGAGCGATCAAACCATTAAATGTTCAACTATGGGAAGATAAATCTTTAGTGTTGACCGCTTTAAATCGCCCTCAAGAAGCAGCAACAGTTATACAAGAGGTAATTCAAGCTTACCAGTCAATACTGCAAAAGCAAAAGCTAGATAGTAAAGTCTGGTTAGATTTTGCCAACTTTCTAGCTACCAATAAAATATATCAGCCAGCACTTAATTCCTATAAGCAAGTAATTAAACTTAAACCAGATTTCTATCAAGCATGGTTAGGGAAAGGAAAAGTTTTAACCCAATTAAACCAAGAGGAATCCGCATTAACCGCGCTCAATCAAGCTTTACAAATCCGTCCCCAGTCCTATTTAGCACTACAAGCCAAGGGTTTAATTTATCAAAATCAAGGCAATTTAAGCAGCGCGATCGCTCTTTTTGATCAAGCCGTAAAAATCAATCCTAATTACGCTCCTTTATGGCGCGATCGAGGAATAGCACTCAAGCAACAAGGTAATTATAATCAAGCGATCAAATCTTTCACTCAAGCCAACAAAATTACTTCTTGGGATCTGCCAACTTGGGTTAATTTAGCGACAGTTTGGGAAATACTAGACCAAGATAAACAAGCTCTCTTCGCCTTAGATCGCGCCCTCAAACTTGATCCGAGCAATGTAGATATTTGGAGTCAAAAAGGAGCAATCTATACCCAAAACGCTCAATACAATGAAGCTTGTGACACTTATCGTCAATCCCGTAAAATCATCCCCAACTCTGAGGTGATTTTCAACTCCATGACTTCTTTAGGTTGTCGCCTGCAATAACGGACAATTTGGGTGATTATCGGTTATTGGTGGTAGTAGGTAGGAGTCAGGAGGTAGCCCTAAAGGATAAGCTATGTCTACGACAGCTACGCAACCGCAAATCCCACAAGGGGACAATGTAGGTAGTAGGTAGATCCTAGGGGCTACTAAGGATTGAGTAACGAGTCAGGAGAAGCTAAAAGCTAAAAAATAATAGATATTATCGATTAAATTATTAATTAATCAAATAAAAAACGTTCCTTAATTATTTATGGCAATACCAGATAAAGTTAGGACATTTTTTTACTGATATCTACTAACTACTAACTACTACCTACTATCGTCACGTTCGCGCTTTGGTCGCCAAAGCAAGCGTGCGCTCAGGGACGCTTTCCGCGCCTACTACCTACTACCTACTACCCAATCACCCTAACTGTCCTAATCTAATTTTGTACATTTATATTACTGACATAATACTTAATTCAATAAAAAAAGGCGGGTAGATCCCACCTCATAAAAATAAGCTCAAATGCGATTACTTAACGATCAACTGAACCCATAATAATATCAACACTACCAAGAATCGGCATAATATCAGCTAATTTCACTCCTTTGAGCAATTCTGGTAATATTTGCAAATTATTAAAGTCAGGAGCGCGAATTTTCCAACGCCAAGGAAAGACATTATCATTACCAACAATAAATATCCCTAATTCGCCTTTGCCACTTTCAAGACGAACATAATGTTCTCCTGCAGGAATTTTAAAAGTAGGTGCAACTTTTTTAGCTACATACTGATATTCAAAGTCATTCCACTGCGACTTACGACCATCCGCTAGGCGTTTTGCCTCTAAGTTTTCATAAGCACCACCAGGAATAGCTTTTAGTGCTTGACGAATAATCTTAACTGATTCTCGCATTTCACGGACTCGAACTAAGTAGCGAGCAAAACAATCCCCTGCTGTTTCCCACTGAACATCCCAATCAAAATCATCGTAACATTCATAGTGGTCTACTTTACGCAAGTCCCATTTAACGCCAGAAGCTCTTAACATCGGCCCTGATAAACCCCAGTTAATTGCTTGATCACGACTAATAGTACCTACTCCTTCTACACGACGGCGGAAAATTGGGTTATTAGTAATTAATTTTTCATATTCATCGACTTTAGGATCAAAATAATCACAAAAATCTTCACATTTATCAATCCACCCGTAGGGTAAATCTACCGAGACACCACCAATACGGAAATAGTTATTATTAACTAATCTTTGACCAGTAGCAGCTTCCCATAGATCGTAGATTAACTCACGTTCACGGAAAATGTAGAAAAAGGGAGTTTGCGCTCCAACATCTGCCATAAACGGCCCTAACCACAATAAATGATTAGCAATGCGGTTTAACTCTAGCATAATCACCCGAATATACTGAGCGCGTTTTGGTACTTCAATACCTGCCAGTTTTTCAGGTGCATTTACAGTAATTGCTTCATTAAACATTCCAGCAGCATAGTCCCAACGACTTACATAAGGAACATACATAACGCTGGTGCGACTTTCTGCAATTTTTTCCATTCCGCGATGAAGATAACCAATTACGGGTTCGCAATCGATTACATCTTCCCCATCTAAAGTTACAATCAGACGTAAAACGCCGTGCATTGAGGGATGGTGCGGCCCCATGTTCAGGATCATGGGTTCGGTTCTAGTTTCTATCTGTGCCATAAATCAGCAATATTTCTTTGATTAAGAAATTTATTTTCCCTGCTACTATTAGTTATCTATCTTATCGAGTTTCTGAACCTGATACGCACTCCTAGGTCAAAACTTCCCTGATTAATCGCTTGTTTTGCTCGGTTAAGTTTAAAATTTACAAGCAATTTATAAGAAAGTTAATGATTGTTAAAGATTCTGTACCAAGTTTCTATTATGATAATTGATGAAAATCTTTAAGCGTGCATCAGGGCAATGGTAGTTATTGAAGATAGAGTCACTTCTCTTTTAGAACCCTTTCAACGTTTCGGGGTAAATCTAGGTTTAGAAAGAATTAAAAAGCTACTAGCAGCCCTTGGTAATCCTCAAGAACAAGTCCCAATTATTCATGTCGCAGGTAGTAATGGCAAAGGTTCTGTCTGTGCTTATTTAGCATCTATATTGACTGAGGCAGGGTATCGGGTTGGACGCTACACATCCCCTCATTTAGTAGATTGGACGGAAAGAATTCAATTAAATGGTAGAGCGATCGCTCCTTCTACTTTAGTTAGCATTATCCAAGATATTCAGGCTGTTATTGATCCAGATAGCGAAAGTCCCACTCAGTTTGAAGTAATTACCGCAGCAGCTTGGGTTTATTTTGCTCGTGAGCAAGTAGATGTGGCAGTTATAGAAGTGGGGTTAGGTGGTAGATTAGATGCTACTAACGTTTGCTCACGCCCTTTGGCTAGTATTATTACTTCTCTAAGTATGGAACATTGGCAACGTTTGGGCCCCACCCTGGCTGATATTGCTTGGGAAAAGGCAGGTATCATTAAACCTGATTGTCCCGTTATTGTCGGTCAAATACCCCCCGCAGCCCATGAAGTTGTCGCAGCTAGAGCGCAAGAATTAAACGCTCCTATTACTTGGGTAGAATCAGCTAAACCAGTTAATCTGGCTTTTAATAGTGATGTAAACTGGGCAAAATACCAGGATTTAGAATACCCTTTACCTTTATTAGGGGATGTTCAGCTAAATAATTCGGCAAGTGCGATCGCTACTATTAAACTGCTACAACAGCAGGGATGGTCTATACCTGACTTAGCTATTCAAACGGGAATGAATAAGACTCGTTGGTTAGGAAGACTACAATGGACTAACTGGAAAAATACTTCTTTCTTAATTGATGGCGCGCATAACCCCGCAGCAGCGATCGCTTTAAGAAAATATGTTGATACCCTCCCTCAGCCTATAGTTTGGGTGATGGGAATGTTATCTACTAAAGATCATCAAGATATTTTTCAGGCTTTACTCAGACCCCAAGATGAATTACATTTAGTCCCAGTTCCTGGACATAGTACTGCTGATCCACAAGAGTTAGCAACCTTAGCTCAAGAAGTTTGTCCCCTTTTAAGTAAGTGCCAAACCTACGACGATATTTTTATGGCTCTCGATAGTACCCTAGCTTCATCAGAGTCTAAAACAGTAGTTTTGTGTGGGTCTTTGTATTTAATTGGTTACTTTTTTCAAAACTCGAAGACAAAAGTTAGGTAGTAGGTAGTAGGGGTTGAGACAGAAGTTAATCAATAAAAAGTAACGAGTTTGGAGTCTGGAGGAATTAACAGCTAAGAGCTAAGAGCCACCCTAACTATTTAGCTGTGCGTCAAAGCGGTGCATCGCAACATTTGCCGTGAGACGGCAAAAAATGGTCTTGGGGAGGGGCTGTCATCTGAGGTCTCCTCAGATGTTTATACGCCCTGTGGTTTCCCTCATGAGCGAATGCACCAAGAAGCTAATAGTCTAATAGCTAAAATATAAGACATCCTAAACACAACGACACCAATATATTATGGTGTATTCCAGATGCGTTGATGATAATCTTCTAATTTGGCATAAGGATCATTAGAGCTATGATCATGGTGATGATGATCGTGTCCGTGTCCGTGTCCATGTCCATGATGATGATCGTGTCCGTGTCCATCCAAAGCAGCCAGACGAAACTTACACATCTCACAATTCATACTAACTTGACCCAATTGCGCCTCAATTTCCCTTTCTCTAATTATCTGTAACAATTCAGGAGCAATACCCATTTCAGGTAAACAATTAAAATCAATTTGAGGAAATTTTGCTGCTTGTTGGGCGGTAATTTGAAAAATCTTTTCCATCAAAGTACCTGTAAACAAGAAATAAGGCAAAACAATGACACGTTTGGGTTGATAAAGATAAGCTCGCTCAAAGCCAATATCAAGACGAGGGTGAGTAATACCAATAAAACAGGTTTCTACAGTCTTATACCCACTACCTTCCCAAATAATACGAGCTAGTTTATAAACATCGCCATTGGCATCAGGATCGCTAGAGCCACGACCAACGAATAATAATACAGTATCAGCACGAGAAATATTATGAGGATTATATTCTGGCTGATCCAATTGTGCCAAGCGATCGCGCCATAGATCGATAATTTTAGGGGTAATACCGAAATGACGACCATAATTAAACTTTAGCTGGGGATATAATAAACGCGATCGATCTAATTCATTGGTAACGTCAAACTTATTATGTCTTGCAGCAAACAATAAAATCGGTAAAGCTGTAATTTCTGTATAACCTTGTTCGACACAAGCTGCTACTCCTTCCTGAATAGATGGCTCTGTCAATTCTAAAAAACAGGGAATTACAGGACGAGAAGGATCTAACTTTTGATATTCTGTTACAAAATCGATAAAAGTTTGTCTACCTCGATCATTGCGCGTCCCGTGACCTATAGCAAGTAAGGGTCGAGTGTAGGGTAAAGCAGGAAGGGTGAGTGAATTAAAATTTGATTGAGCAAACGAACCAGTAGAATGAGTAATAACCATCTGTACCTCGCAGATCTGTAAATTCGGTTTTTATTCATCGGTGGGCATTCTGACTAAGAGATGTAATTAACAGCATCTCATCACAGTTGCGGGACAGTGTTGGATTTACACCAAACTTTCCCCATTACTTCTAATGATTGTTTCCCATTAGAACCGATATTTTCCCATCATACTGTTAAGTCTGGCTGAGTAAATCAGGAATTAAGCTAAAGATTTAGCAATTGATCCTTAAAAATATTTACCTTCAGTATCTGGGCTTTCCATACGTGGTAGACCCATACTATAGTTGCGTACCCTAGCACCTAGGTTATAATTAATTTCACCCTTCATTAACAAAGAACGAATAAAGTGTTCTAGGTCTGAACCTATACGACGGAGATTATACTCACTCAAATCTTGGTCGTTATTTTCTTCTACATATTCATCAAATTTTCTATACACTTTTTGTAGTGCTTCTTCACTCCAGTTAAACTCATTATCAGGGTCAACATCTAGAGTCAGAACCTTATCGCTAGGAACTAATTCATTATCTTTTACTTCGGCACTATAAATGCGGATATGACGGGTAGTGGATTTTACAAGCATAATAAAACTGATTCAAAGATTATTTTTTACCTTGGTATTGGTAGGGAAAATTGTTAAAACTCGCCTACCAAATATAATCATGCTAATTTATTTATAAGCTTTGACGCATTCCTCAACCAAGGGGTTAACTGCATCAACGTCTTTCCAGCCCAAAATTTCTGTAACTTTCTTCTCTAAATTTTTATAAGTTCTGAAAAACTCGGCAATCTCTTCTAAACGGTGAGGAGCAATATCTTTAATAGATTTAACCTCATTGTAACGAGGATCTTCGACTGGTACACAGAGAATTTTCTCATCGCGATCGCCACCGTCAATCATCTCTAACATCCCAATAGGTCTTGCAGCAATAACACAGCCAGCAAAAGTTGGTTCATCCATCAACACCATTCCATCTAAAGGATCGCCATCATCAGCTAAAGTATTGGGAACAAAACCATAGTCATAAGGATACTTGACTGACGCAAAAAGAACACGATCTAAAGCAAAAGCGTTCATGTCTTTATCGAATTCGTATTTATTTTTACTTCCACCAGGAATTTCAATTAAAACATTAATTACACCAGGTTTTGGCTGTGCTGGGATAAGGGATAAATCCATGAAATTCTCCGAATCTTAATCTGTTAACTTAAAAGTAAGAAATTTATACTCAAGAGTGATCATACTTCTGTGAGGATAATGATTTATTAAGTTTTTGATGCTTAATATCATCGTCATCAAGCATTTTACCTGATTAAGAAACTAAATCTCGATTTTTATTGCGGTCGCGTCCCCCCTAACCTTTGGTTAACAATTCATTGAATTAAAATAACTTGGATGCTTATATCAGATTTATTGCACAAATTATTGTGGACTGGGTATAAAAAAACTCTATTATTAATACGGTTTAAGTTTAAATTTATCCCTTAGAGTTATTTATTGATACAGTAAGAATAACCACAGTATGTATATCTAAGAATAATGACAGAACTTTTAGAGCAAAAATGCGTTCCCTGCACGGGTAGTTTACCACCAGCCACAGAAGCAGAAATCAATACCTATAAACAGCAGATACCTGAGTGGGAAGTAATTACTGAAAATGGAGAATTACATCTACAAAGGGTTTATGAATTTCCTGATTTCCAAACAGCCTTAGCTTTTACTAACTCAGTAGGGGAAATTGCCGAAGAACAAGGACATCATCCAGCCTTATTAACAGAATGGGGCAAAGTGACTTTAACTTGGTGGACTCACGCCGTTAATGGACTTCATCAGAATGACTTTATTATGGCAGCAAAAAGCGATGCCCTACGAGCAAAGATTAAATAGTTTATAGTTAGTACTCAATTACTTATCCAACAACTTTAGTTGCTGATTAATTCGAGTTTGGACTGTTTGTAATTCTCTTAAATTATTTAATTTACCACTATCAAAGCAGGCGTTAATTCTTCTTAGGGTTTTTTCTAATTGTTGAGCAAGATGCAAAGCCTGTTCACCGATTTTATTCAATTGTTGCTGTTCATAATCTTTTAAAGACTCGGCGCGCAAAATTTGAATAATTACCTTTTCCTGTTGATTTTGTAATTTAAACTCCAAGCGTAATAAAATTCTCTCAAGCTCGTAAAACCTTTCTATAACAACTTTGTGAGGTTGAGCAGTAATTTCTCCGCTAACTCGTGACATTCTCTTAATTTCGTCAATTAAAGAGCAAAAAAGAGGTAGAGGGATTTGATCTAAAGAAGATTGAACTACCTGATTTCGATAGGCAAAAATACTACCGCGATCGCTATAGCGAGTAAGCTGTAATTGTTCTGTATGATATTTGAAAGTCTGTTCTAAAAGCTTATGCCACGATAACTGGGGTAATAATTCTGGTAAAAAATCCTTGGTTTGAGGTTCTAGTTCGATGATTACTTCTTCCTGATTTTCCTCCACCTCATTAATAATTGCCAATAAATCCAATACTTGCTCTGGTTGTGAGGTTTCTTGCGCCAATAATTGAGCAGGATCACCACCAATAACCGTAGGCTTATCATCTAAATTGAAATTACGACTTTGAGGACGAGTTGCTTCTTGTGGGATTTCATAGACAGTTGGGGTAGCATCCTGATTTCGTTTTCCTGATGGGTGTGGGGTTAAATCTAAATCCCTCAGAAAATCCAAGTCCGCAGGTAAATCAGGTAATTTTTGCTGAGGTTGATTAACACTAACTTCCTCAGTTGTAATAATAGTTGGGGCAGAGTCTTGTAATCTTCTAGAATTTATAGGTGTAGACCCTAACTCAGATTCAATTACAGTTTTATTCTCATCGGTTGTAATAATAGTTGGGGCAGAGTCTTGTAATCTTCTAGAATTTATAGGTGTGGGCGCAGGCTCAGATTCAATTACAGTTTTATTCTCATCAATTCTTTGGGCTTTGGCTGGGTGTTGAAAATTCTGAGGATAATTAGCCAAAATAATCTGATGGGTTGCAAGATCAATTAATTTTAGATTTAGTTGATACTTAAAAACCTTGGCGATCGAATTAACAAATTTTAATGACTCCTCATTCCTAGGATCTAGCATTCCTAAAGTTAAATTACTACCTTGTAGCTGTATGGGTAAAACTTGGTAATGCCGACAGGAATCTATAGGAAATACTGTATCTATTAGATGAAAAATCTCTTTACTGTTAGCAAGACAATCTGCGAACATTGCCGTTTGCAACTGCTCATCAGAGTTAAAATCATTATTAAATGGAGACATCACGCCCTAACTTAGAAGTTTAGTAATAAAGAGACAATATAATTAATCTGGCAAGATCAATAATCTTAAATTACCCAATTTCCCCTCTAAGATTAGCAACAGGACTTAATTATGTGAGGAAGTATTAGGGATTTGGGTAGTAGGTAGTAGGTAGTAGGTGGTAGGTGGTAGGTAGTAGGTAGTAGGTAGTAGGTAGTAGGGGTTGAGTTACTAATTAAAAATCTAAAAGCCCAAAGCTAAAAGCTAAAGAGTCTGATAATAGGTAGTAATGATCAGTGAAAAGCTAGTAAAAAAGAAAATAAACCCTTTCTAATATTGTTAATCATTTCCTGCTTACCCTGGAAACAAGACAAGGTGTATCCTATGCCACTTAATATAAAATTACTGTGATCACTTAAGCATCAGATCATCAAAATTGCGGACATTAACCCTTTACCTTGATAATTATAAGTAGGTAACAATACTTGGTTGTCAATTATACAAATTGCCATATTGCTTGGGAGTGAAAAAAATAATGTTGGATACCAAATCAGTTTTAGAGGCTTTGCGTCCTGTACAAGATCCTGAACTGCAAAAAAGCCTCGTGGAATTAAACATGATCCGCAATGTCACCGTAGAAGGGGGACAAGTTAGTTTTACTTTGGTTTTAACTACTCCTGCTTGCCCATTGAGGGAATTTATTGTTGAAGACTGTCAAATTGCAGTGAAAAAATTACCAGGAGTTGAGCAAGTAAATGTTGAAGTAACTGCCGAAACTCCACAACAAAAGTCTTTACCCGATCGCACTTCTGTTACTGGAATTAAAAACATTATTGCTATTTCTAGTGGTAAAGGTGGTGTTGGTAAAAGTTCTGTTGCAGTTAATGTGGCGGTTGCTTTAGCTGCTAAAGGGTCGAAAGTGGGACTATTGGATGCTGATATTTATGGGCCGAATGCTCCTAATATGTTTGGTTTAGCTGATGCCAAAATTGCCGTTAAACAAGGTAGTCAAGGAGAAATTTTAGAACCTGCATTTAATCATGGTGTTAAATTGGTTTCTATGGCATTTTTGATCGATCCAGATCAACCTGTAATTTGGCGTGGGCCGATGCTTAATGGTATTATTCGTCAGTTTCTTTATCAGGTGGAGTGGGGAGAACTGGATTATTTAATTGTTGATATGCCCCCTGGTACAGGTGATGCTCAATTAACTATGGCTCAAGCTGTTCCTATGGCTGGGGCTGTAATTGTAACCACTCCCCAGACTGTATCTTTAATTGATGCTCGACGTGGTTTAAAGATGTTTCAACAGTTGGGAGTTAATTTACTCGGCATTGTGGAAAATATGAGTTATTTTATTCCACCAGATATGCCTGATAAAACTTATGATTTATTTGGTTCAGGTGGGGGAGAAAAAACCGCACAAGAATTGAATGTTCCTTTATTAGGTTGTGTGCCATTAGAAATTGCTCTAAGGGAAGGGGGCGATCGCGGTGTTCCTATTGTTCTTTCCCACCCAGACTCGGCTTCTGCTAAGGCTTTATTTGCGATCGCTCAACAGATTGCTGCTAAGGTTTCTGTGGCTGCTTTGGCTTAAGTTTAATAGTTATGCCAGAGATATAAGCTATGGCAATTGATATTTGTTTGATGCAAAGAGATTTCGCTCGATGTCTATATCTATTCTTCGGTTGTTATAAATAGATATTTAAATCAGCATATTTTAGATAACAATACAGCTATTGATCTTCTAGTTTAACTATCCCGACTGCAAGCCTTAATTATGGCAGTAACGGTTAGCGTCGGGTACTTGACTAGTAGATGGTAGCAAAAAATAGACTGAAGTTAGGATTTAAACTTATACCAGATTATCTTTCTCTCTTTATTTAATAATTAGCAGGTAGCCAAGCGTACATTCCTAGTTGACAACACTCTTGAAAGCCCAATCTTTGATAAATGTTTTTACCCATAACAGAAGCTTGTAATATAGCAACTTTATATCCTAACTTTTGAGCATCTTTTAAAGCAGTTTGAGTTATGTTTGTCGCAATTCCTTTTCCTCTTGCTGCGGGTAAGGTTGTAACAAAGTAAATTCCTGCAACTCCCGCATTTAAATATAAAGCAGAGATAGCAACAGGGGTATTTTGCCACAAAGCCAGATAACGGATATATCCTGGCGACTCCATAGCTAAACTAGCCTCCAATGGTAAAATTTCATCCAGTAATGTTAAAGGGACATTAAAACCAACCGCAGCAATCTCTAGCCAACTTTTTAGCGTATTTAGATCATTAACTCGGATAATTTTTATATCTTTAAGCTGTTGCTGACTATCCAAATTAGATAAATCAATTGCCATACCTGGAAACTCACCCAAATACATCAATCCTTTAGCTTCCAAATACAAACCAAGATCCGTAGGCTGCGTACTAGGACTTGTCCACCAGCAAAAAGGTATTCTTTTAGGGATAAAATGTTCAAAAACCTGAGCGATCGCTGATTCTACTTGATCAACTGTTAGTTGAGCGTATACAACCTGATTATATAAAACTGAATTAATCCCTGTGACAAAATAAACAAGATTGGAAGCTGTATATAATTGTGCTAAATTTGAGCGACCGTAATTACTCCAGTAAGAAAATAGATTCGCTTCTAAAGCTGTGACAATCTTATTAATGTCATTAATGCGGATAACTTCAACCATCTATAAAATTATAAGATGCAATCAACTTAATAAAAAATCTTGCACAATTTGGGCAATTCTAATAGCAGCCTGACCATCTCCAAAGGGATTAATTGCTGTTGCCATTTGTTGATAAATTGCTGGATCTTCTAACAATTGGCTAGTCTCCTTAACTATCGAGTCGCAACTAGTACCAATTAACTTAGCTGTACCTGCTGCAACTGCTTCAGGTCTTTCTGTCGTCTCCCTTAATACTAAAACAGGTTTACCTAAACTAGGTGCTTCCTCCTGCAAACCTCCCGAATCTGTTAATAATAAATGACAACGAGCGATCGCGCCCACAAGTTCTGGATAATCTAAAGGTTCGGTTAAAAAGACTCTAGGGTGACTACCTAATGCTGCTTGAATTGGTTGACGCACTGTAGGATTACGATGTAATGGTAATAGTATGGCAGTATCAGGAAAACGTTCTAAAATAGTTTTAAACCCTATTAAGATATCCGTTAGTGGTTCACCCCAATTTTCCCGACGATGTACGGTAGCCAGTAATACTCGATATTCATTCCAGTTTAAATTAGGTATGGGACATTCGGGTTTACTTTCTGCTACTGTTAAGAGTGCATCAATTACTGTATTTCCTGTATGGTGAACTTCCCCTGTAACTCCCGATTTTTCTAAATTTTTGACAGCTAATGTAGTGGGTGCAAAGTGAAATTGGGCAATTTGGGAAATTAAGCGACGATTTGCTTCTTCTGGATAAGGATTATATAAATTATCAGTACGTAAACCTGCTTCCACGTGACCTATAGGAATTTGCTGATAGAAGGCTGCTAGGGCTGCGGAAAAAGCTGTTGTTGTATCTCCCTGAACTAAAATTAACTGCGGTTGAATGGTGGTAAAAATCTTTTCTAACCCTTGTAAACTGTCACAAGTAATATTAGTTAGAGTTTGTTGCGGTCTCATTATGGCTAAATCGTAGTCGGCTTTCAAGTCAAATAACTCCATGACTCGATCTACCATTTCTCTGTGTTGTCCTGTGAGAATTAAATGGGTTTTTATCTGATCAAGATAACTAAATTGCTTAATGACTGGAGCTAACTTAATTGCTTCAGGACGAGTTCCTAAAATTACGGCGATCGCGAATTGAGTTGATGTCGTCATATAAATTAACTGTATTTACAGCAGTTAAACAGAGAAAAACCCAGTATACACTGGGCTTCAGTCTTAAGCATTGACTATTGATAACTAAAAAGCGACCTTTTGATTATTTCCATTGAATACTAAGTCGCAATCTCTTTCTTTAGCTATTTATATCTAATTGTTATCTATCTGACAAGTTAAAGGACAGGAGGCATATATAGGACTATTAGCTAAATCACTTTTCTCATGTAGCCAGTTTAACCAACTTACTTGTTCTGGGTGAATTCCTTTAAAAGCTAGTACGGCAGCCCCAAATAAAACGATCGCCATATTGAGGGTAAAAATGCTACCTGTGACCACTAAAACTGCACTAGCAGGAATAACTGTCTGTAAAATAATTGTTGCTAAAATACCAACTGTAACTATCAACGCACCAACAGGAAAACCAACTACCAACAAGCATACTGTTAGAGTAAAACTCCATAGTAAAAAGCTCTTCATCAAAGCAAAATAGCTATTCTTTTGTACTAATTCCATTTTTTTAGATAACCCAACAACAACAATATAATCTGATATCTTTGAGCTAAAATCTTAGCTTTTCGTATCGTTACAGTTCAGTATAAGAATAAGTAAGGATAAAAATTCATTTTATAAATATAATTTTACATTTCCTTGATCTTTAGTTTAATTTTAAGTACTACTTACTACTGTTTAACTTGTCGATCCCTATCCCCTTATCACATCTTTTAGCTCTTTTTCTCAATATCCTAGGTGAATACTTTAAATTACTAGATAATTCTAACCCACGAAAATTTTGCTACATTCTATACCGAACAGGTATATATACTTAAATAATATATTACTCAATGTTAAGCATCAAAATACCCTAATTTTTTAGCTGCAATTAAATATATATTAATACGTTTGTTTTAGTCATAAAATAATTAGCTAAATCCCGATCAACAGTTAATAATCCCCGAAGATTTAAGAATATTAGATAGTTGACAAAAGCCAAATTGTAATAAATCGAATAGGGGTGGGCATACTAAATCTAATCAAGATTACATTTTCAAATAACGAGATTAAAATGAATCAAAGAATAGGTTCACAACCATTACCACCACCACCACCACCACCATCAAGCACTTTAGGTAGAACCAATAGTAATAGTCATATAACCGCTCCTAAAACCACAGAAATCCAAAATCCTAGTGTGCCAAGACCCCCTGCTACTAGTAATATGCAGGTCAAAAGTAATCGCCCTCAAAGGTCTGCGGGACAACCTTCTCTAGAACACATAATTAGAAAAGCTTATGATCAAGGATATTCCGATATCCATTTAGGGGTAGGGGAAGTACCAAGGATGCGCGATCGCGGAGAAATGGCTTTAGCAGACTATCCCAAGACCGATCTCAATACTTTTATGAGTTGGATACATGAAGTATTAACCGATGAAGAAGTAGCGCAGTTTCAGCGAGAATTAGAATTTGATGGGGCGACTCAATACGAATTTGCCAGGGTAAGGATTAATATCTTTGACGCTTTGCAGGGCCCTGCTTTAGTAATGCGTTTAATTCCCTTAAAGATTTTGACTATGGAACAATTGGGTTTACCCCCTGTATTCCAAGACATTTCTGATGCTCATAAAGGCTTGATTTTAGTGACTGGGCCGACGGGTTCAGGTAAATCTACCACAATGGCAGCGATGGTAGACTACATCAATAAAACACACGCCAAGCACATTATCACCATTGAAGACCCCATTGAATTTGTACATCAAAGTAAACGTTCCCTAATCAAACATAGGGAAGTAGGTATTAATACTCGCAAATTCGATAATGCGTTAAAAGCTGCATTAAGGGAAGATCCTGATATCATCTTAGTGGGGGAGATGCGCGATCGCGAAACTGTAAATACAGCCCTCAAAGCTGCGCAGACAGGTCACTTAGTAATGGGAACATTACACACCAATAGTGCAATTAAAACCATTGAAAGGATTTTAACTCTTTATAACGCGGAAGAACAAGATGCCATGCGTGTTGCTATTTCTGAATCATTAGTAGCTGTAATCTCTCAAGGATTATGTAGAACTACTGACGGTAAAAGAGCAGCTTATCATGACATTATGGTTAATACCGAAACTGTTAGAGACTATATTAAACAGGGTAAGTATGACGAGATTCATACACTGATGCAAAATGGGGAGTTCGACGGTATGATCACCACTAACCAGGCTTTATTTAGCCTTTATGAAGACGGTCGCATTACCGAAGAAACAGCCTTAGAAATGTCTCCTACTGCCAATGAAATGGCGATGATGCTTCGAGGCAGAATTTAAAAGATAATATATAGTCTGTCGAGGAGTACGGATATAACCAGGCTCAATTGAAGAGTTATTATCCAAACCCAGCTTGACAGACTATCATTTGGTATAAGCTCTAATCCATTAGGGAAATACTGCCAAATGTTATGATGACTAATGTTATACCCAATATCTTTAAAGGTATTGCTTTATTTACCCCAGGGGGCGATTTAATCTACGGCATCGACCCAAGTAAAAATACTCAGTGGCATAGTCATTTATGTTTAGGGTTACAAGAAAATTGGGGTTTAGTAGATTCGCCTCATTTTTTAGTACCTGGATACACAGCAACCGTAGAACGTTGGCTAGATCCTCAAACCCAACAGATTAAGACGATCGCTGAAATTTATCCGAGTGTACAACGTTATATTCCTTTGTTGCAGGTATTATTTAACTTAGAACCTACAACTACTTGGCATCTTGCACCTTGGCTTGAAGAACATTGTAATCGTGCCATCATTGAAACTTATCGAGCAAAATTTCCTCAATTATGGGAACAACGAGATTTAATTATTCGCCACGATCCGCTTGCAGTTTCTCAAATAACCATTTCCCCACATTGTGATCCTGTAGGAAATTATGTTTTTCGCCTATTTATCTCTAGCGATAATCTCACTGCGGAAAAAACCCTAGGTAACGTTCATCAGCTTTTAGAACAAGGTTTAGACCATCCCTACACATTAAAAGTAATTGATATCAAAAACAATCCCGAACAGGCAATAATTCATCAAATAGCATTAACTCCGACTCTAGTTAGAATAGAACCAAAACCAATCAAGCGCATAGTGGGGCAATTTGACGATATCCCCAGAATTTTAAGTATTATTAATTGCTAATGCCGATTAAATATAACAATGCCATTCTCACTGCTACACCACTAGTTACTTGCTGAGAAATCAAACTTAAGTCAGGATCGTCCATCAAATCAGAAGTAATTTCCACACCACGATTAGTAGGGCCTGGGTGAAGAACTTTAACATGGGGTTGACAAAGTTGCAAGCGATCGCGCGTAATGCCAAACATTTGATGGTATTCCCGTAAACTCGGAATAAAATTACCAGTCATACGTTCTTTTTGCAGCCGTAGGGTCATGACAAAATCGGCATTTTCTAAGGCGGGCTTAAGTTCCCAATGAAGATATAATTGCCCCTGATGACTTTTATCAACCATTGCTAGAAACTCTTGAGGTAGTAATGTAGCAGGTGCTGCTAAATGAACTTCTGCCCCACAGGCGATCAGACTATAAATATTAGAACGAGCAACGCGAGAATGTAGAATATCCCCAACAATAGCTATCTTTTTCCCCTGTAGTAATTCTATACGGGGATTATCAGGATCTAAAACCGAAGTAATAGTTAATAAATCCAATAGTGCTTGGGAAGGATGTTGATGTAAACCGTCCCCTGCATTTAAAATAGTGACTCCTGAATTTAACCTATCCATTTCAAGAGCGATCGCTTGTGGGACTCCTGCTTGTTGATGGCGAATGACCATAATATCTGTCCCCATCGCTAAATAAGTCTTAGCTGTATCGAGAATAGTTTCGCCTTTTGTTAAAGAAGAAGTTCCTGGGGCAAAATTTAAAATATCAGCAGAAAGCCTTTTAGCTGCTAATTCAAAACTACTACGAGTACGGGTTGAGGGTTCAAAAAACATATTAGTTACAACTCTACCCTGAAGTGCTGGGACTTTTTTAGTTCTACCAGCTAGCACCTTTTGGAAACTAACAGCCGTCTGTAACACCGTTTGATATTCGGCAACGGTAAAATCAACCAAAGAAAGGATATGTCGTCTTGTCCAGGTAGTCGTGATCATAGCTGTTAACATCAAATAGTTAACGGTGATAATTAATTTAGCAAAGCATACAATAGGTTATCAGGTTATCAGTCTTTTCTCCAGTATGTTGAGTCATTGAGTTGTACTTGGCTGATAGGTCTTATTATGTATATATTTAAGAGTCTTTGTGGCTAGTAAACTTATTTACAAAACCTTATGTCAGAAAAACAACAGTTATTATTAGTAGACGATGAGCCTGGTATCAGAGAATCTGTGCAAGCATATTTAGAAGATAATGAAGGATGGACTGTTACTGTCGCCAGTAATGCCGAGGAAGCTTTACAGACAATTGAGGCACAAATACCTGATTTAATTATCTCTGATATTATGATGCCCCAAGTAAACGGATATCAGTTTTTGCACAAGCTGCGCGAAGATCCACGCTATCGTTCTATTCCTGTAGTTTTTTTAACCGCTAGAGGGATGACTAGCGATCGCATTCAAGGTTATGAAGCTGGTTGTGATGCTTATTTGTCTAAGCCTTTTGACCCTGAAGAGTTGGAAGCTATTGTTAGGAATTTATTGTCTAAAAATAAACCTGCAGGCAGTAGCAATGATAGTAGTACAGAATTGGAAAAGATTGCTCGGGAATTGGTAGAAATTAAAGCTAAGTTAGATGATAAATTAACTGGTAGTGGTGGTATTAGTGTTACTCCTTCGCCGATTAAAATTGATTTGACCCCCAGAGAACAAAGTGTTTTAGATTTAGTTGCTCAGGGTTTAATGAACAAGGAAATAGCTCGCGAATTAACGACAAGCGTGAGAAATGTTGAAAAATATGTTAGTCGTTTGTTTGGTAAGACAGGCACTAATAGTCGTACGGAATTAGTACGTTTTGCTCTACAACATGGTTTGACGCAATAGATTATTTTGTCATAATTCGGCTGTGTTGTGTTGGGGTAGTTTTTAGCTTTTAGCTTTTAGCTTGTTACTCTTTATTTACTACCTCCTGACTACTGAATATTAACTTTTAGTTACTTATTACTCGTACCTACTACCTACTACCTACTACCTGCTACCTACTACCTACATTGTCCCCTTGTGGGATTAGCTCCGCTTATCCTTATTTGACTCCCCTCTCCTGACTCCTGACTCCCCTCTCCTGACTCCTGACAATATATAACCACATTGAGTTTTCAATAGTTATACTAAGTCAGATAAAATTAAATTTTAAAAAATCTTTGTTTAGGTATTATGACAAATTATTTAGGAGCATTTTTACCTCCCATTGCCTTTGATAGTTTATTCTCTACTCAAGGGGTTATGGTGATGCTTTTGGTTGCATATGCAGGGGCTATGTGGATGTTTCTTAGTAGTGCGCCTAAAGTTTATACAATTATGGTGTCTAATTTAAGTAATGCCCAGCAGTTTTATGAGGGTTTATTAGAGCTACCCGCAGCCGATGTGCCTTTACATTACTACTATAATTACGAACAGGCAATGGGTGCAGGAGGACTTGATCCGCTTTATATGTCTACTACTACTAATGCAGCTTTAACTGCTACAGAAGGATTATGGTATCAACTTAAAAAAAATACCCAAATTCATGTGATCGCTGGTGCTAGCGGTGGTTATAAGGATCGTCAGCGTCATGTTTGTTTTGATCGCGATTGTTTAGAAATGTTATTGTTGCGTATTCAGTCACGACGTTTAAAATATAAAATTCGACGCGATCGCCCTTTGAATTTTTTGGTTAAGGATTTTGATAACCGTACTATTGAAATAGCCGAAGTTTCTAATTAGTATTCCCTAAGACAATCAGTTACCAGTTATCACGACTAAACAAGACTGATAGCTGATAACTGAATCTTTCTTTTAAACTCCACCGCTTTTATCTCGGCTTTGACGACGACGATCGCGCCATTGAACTACAGAGAGATAGAATATTCCTAAACTCAATAGTCCTAAAATGCCAATAGCAACTAAAAACAGTGTATTGAGTAATGCGTTTGTTTCCACAATTTAGAATCCGTTACGACCCCAGACAACCATAGCAATCGACCATGTGAATAAAGCTAGCATAGTAACCCAGCCTAATGTCAAAATATCCATATTAGTATTTTTGTTTTGAAATATGTATTTAATGCAAGCAACATAAACCCTATCATACTTCTTTAGTGGTCTTTTGTGGTGGGTCTATGCCTAGTTTAGTTACGGAAAGAATTGAATCGGTAAAAGCAGGATTAATTGGCGCGGTTGGAAGTGCGATCGCTGAATTTCTGGTAATTTTAGCCCGCAGTTTAATTATCCCTTTGGTAATCAATCATAATCAGGAAATCATAGCTATAGATAGTCTTGAATGTCTATTGCAGTTAGCTATTGGTGCTATTGGTGGTTTTTTGTTTGGAGTTACCTATCGTTATATTATTCGTGATGATCAAAATTTTCATCTCAATGATGGTGCAGTGCTAGCTTTTGGCTTGGTGCGAGGATTAGCCTTAGTTGAAAGCAATTTTTATTTGGCTGGGTTATTATCATTAGTTGTTTTAGTAATGCAAAGTATTATTTGTTTTGCGATCGCACGTTTTATTTTAGATTTGGCAATTGCTCGTAAACTTGTTAAACCTTTTAAGGGGTAACTGCTAACTGATAACTGCCATTATGTCCCAACTGATGATCGAAGTTGAACATTTGAGTAAAATTTATGGTTCAACTATAGCTATCAAGGATATTCATTTTACCGTAGCCCCAGGAGAAGTTATCGGCTTTTTAGGCTCAAACGGCGCAGGTAAAACGACGACAATGAGGATTTTGGCAGGGTATTTACCAGCCACTACAGGTACAGCCAAAATTGCAGGTTATGATGTTCATCGTCACTCTATGCAGGTGCGTCGTCAAATTGGATATTTACCTGAAACTCCACCTTTGTATCCAGATATGACTGTTAAGGGGTTTTTGAACTTTGTAGCAAAAATTAAAGGTATTAGATCTAGCGATCGCCGTCGCCAGGTGGAAAAGGCAATGGCTCGTTGTCAGTTGCTAGAAAAAGCTGATATAGCCATCCGTAAGCTTTCTAAAGGGTATCGCCAAAGGGTTGGTATTGCTCAAGCAATTGTTCATGAACCCCCTGTAATTATTTTAGATGAGCCGACTGTGGGTTTAGATCCACTACAAATTATTGAAGTAAGGAATTTGATTAAAAGTTTGGCTGGGGAACATACTATTATTCTTTCTACCCATATTTTGCCCGAAGCGAGTATGATTTGCGATCGCGTTATTATTATTAATCGTGGCGAAGTTATTACAACTAATACCCCTAAGGATTTGCAAGCTCAATTGATGGGTAATTGTATTTATGAAATTGAAGTTTCTGGGGAAATAGAGCCGATCTTACCCTTACTATCTAAGGTTGTGGGAGTAGAATACGTTAACAACACTATCTTAGATAATGGCTCACGCTATTTAATTAATGTTACTTGTCAACCTAATACTGAACCAGGTAAAGATCTCGCATCCCTAATTATTAATCAAGGTTTGAGTTTACACGAATTACGTCGCACTCGTCCTAGTTTGGAAGATATTTTTTTGGAGTTGACCACAGAAGAAGCTTTAAATGATAATTTCTAATATTATTGCCATCATTCAAAAAGAATTACATACTTATTTTGCTTCCCCTCTAGCTTATTTAGTAGCTACGGTTTTTTGGTTTATTTCTGGTTTGTTTTTAGTCTACATTCTTCTTAGTCAACAGGGAATTATTCAACAGGTAGCCATAAGTGAGCAAACGGGAATAGCTATAGGTGCAGTGGATGTTGCAACGGAATTTTTAACTTCTTTTTTGGCTATTTTAAGTTCTTTATCTCTCTTTATTTTACCCATTTTATCGATGGGGCTTTATACCGAGGAAAGGAAAAGGGGAACATTAGAACTATTAGCTACCTCACCTATTACAAATTGGGTAGTAGCATCAGGTAAGTTGCTGGCGGTTTTATGTTTATTTATCTTTATGATTTTACCGTCATTAATTTGTGAAGCGATCGCCTTTAGTGCTGCTCAACCCCCTATTGCCCCTGCTGTTCCTCTTTTGGCTCATTTGGGCTTGTTTTTACTCGCTGCTGCTTTGCTTTCTTTGGGTATGTTTATTTCTTCCCTAACTACTAGTACTATTTTGGCAGCTATTTTAACTTTCGGATTAATTTTATTTTTCTGGATGTTTGAAATAATTGCTAATAATTTATCTGGTAATTTTAGGGAATATTTACAAGATATTTCTTTACTCGATAGTTACAATAACTTAGTTCAAGGAATAATTAATACTAGCGACATCATCTTATTTTTAAGTTATATATTTTTAGGTATATTTTTAACTGCCCAATCCATTGATTTATTACGTTCCAATCGTCAATAAAATTATAAGCTGTTACGCATTTAAATTACTGGTTGAGAAAGGAGTCAGGAGAGGGTAGAAAGGATAAGGGGGTAAACCTGATTTTATAAAAGAATAGTATGCAATTTAAATACGCTCTTAGCTTAACTAGATGTTCAATAATATTTAACCATGAACAAAATACTTTTATTACTAATTGCTATTACTTTATTAGTCGCTGGCATAGTAATACTAATCATTACTGCAAAATGGTCAATCATTCCGTTAATTTTTATCTTTTTAGGCATGATAATTTTAACTATTAATTTTTGGTCGTGGGGCAAAAGAGCAACAATAAAAAGCGAAACGATATCAACTATTATTTTAGTAATACTGATTTTAGGAATAATCAACATTTTAGCCAGTCGCTATAATATTCGTTGGGATGCCACAGAAAACCAAATCTTCACCTTATCCAAACAATCCCAAACAATTGTTACCCAATTAAAACAACCACTAAAAGTACTAATATTCGACAGCAATATTAACCCAGAAATAGAACAATTACTTCAAAATTACCGTCGCTATAACCAACAATTCCAATTCCAATTTATCAATCCTCAACAAGAAATTAGTCTGGCTCAACAATTTGGAGTGCAATCTTTAGGGGAAATATATTTACAATATGGTGAAAAAAAAGAAAAACTCTTATTAGAACAACCCTTATCTGAAACCGAACTAACCAATGGCATCGAAAAAATCCAACGCGATCGCATTATTAATATCTATTTTCTGCAAGGACATGGAGAAGCATCTTTAGAACTAGTAGAAGGTGGAGTAGCACAAGCAATAACCAACCTAGAAAATAAAGGCAATAAAATACAACCATTAAATATAGTAACCAGTGGCACAATTCCCAGTGATGCCAACTTAATTATTATTGCTGGGGCGACTAGGAAACTACTAACGGCGGAAGTTACAAGCATACAAAACTATTTAGATACAGGTGGTCATTTATTACTTCTACTTTCTCCTAATACCGATTTGGGAATCGATAGTTTATTGCAAACATGGGGCATAGAATTAGATGATCGTCTAATCGTAGATGGATCTGGTGCAGGTAAAATTATGGGTTTTGGGGCTGGGGTGGCAATAGTTACTAATTATGGCAAACATCCAATTACAGCTAATTTTGCTAATGGAATCTCCCTTTTCCCCGAATCTCGACCGATTAAAAACAAAATAATTCAAGGGGTGCAAACCACTCCTCTAGCTATTACCAACCAGCAAACTTGGGCAGAAAACGATTTAAGCAGTGAAGAAATAACTTTCGATCCCAATCAAGATTTATCGGGCCCATTTAATATAGCGATCGCTCTTGATCGTACATCACCATCACCTGCTCGTCTAGTTATTTTTGGTAGTTCCACTTTTATTACTAATGGTTGGTTTGAACAACAGTTAAATGGTGATATTTTTCTCAATGCCGTTAGTTGGTTAGTTACCGAAGACAAACAAACCCTAACAATTCGTCCCAAGGATGCTGCTAACCGTCGTCTTAATTTAAGTTCAGCACAGGGAACAATGATTAAACTGATTGCTGTGGTAATTATGCCTTTACTTGCTTTATTTACGGCTGGAGTCTTATGGTGGCAACGTCGTTAATTTGTAGTATATAGTGAAAATATTATCTTTTTATGTAATGACGAATTGATATTATACCCACTTTAGAAAGACGAGATTACTTGATGCAAATTCATATTTATGCCAAACAAGGAAATATTGCAGGAGTTGCCTTAGAGCTAGCTAATGGGGTTAATGTCGATTGTATAGATAAGCATAGAGCTTATACACCATTAATGTATGCAGTAGATAGTTCCAATGCTGATATAGATCTGGTGCAATTTTTAGTAGAAAATGGTGCGAATGTTAATTATATTGGGGAAGACGAGTATCGAAGCCAAACAAATGTCCTGAGTTTAGCTGTACAGTCAGGAAACATAAATAAAATAAAATATCTTTTGGATGCAGGAGCTAATATTAATTATCAAAGAGATGCTGGCTATGATGCGCTAATCGATGCTACACATGGTAGAGATATTGTTAACGATGAAAATTTACTAGCAATCTTAAAGTTATTAATAAACAAGGGTGCAAAAACCAATGGTATCTCCTCTTATGGAGAGACAGCACTTAAAACAGTGTCGAGGGTTGGAAGATTCGATGCTGTTAGCTTATTATTAGCTGCTGGTGCAGATTACCAACAATTAAAATGGACAAAATTAATGCAGGCTATAGTATTTAACAGTGTAAAAGCAGTTAAAAGCTTGCTTATTTCAGGAGTTGATCTTCAAGTTCTTGATCATTGTCAAAGAACTCCATTGCTTCTAAGTATTCAGGTTGGGGATTTAAACAAAGTAAAACTAATTTTAGCATCAGATGCCGATAAAAGCGATCGCGGACTTGGAGGATATACTGCCTTAATATATGCCATTAGAAATAATAGAGTAGAAGTTTTACAATGGTTAATTAAAGAAGGATTCGATTTTGAAGCTACAGATGATTATGGTACAACGCCCTTAATAGAAGCAGCAGAATATAGTGCTACTGATTGTGTACGTCTGCTTTTAGAAGCTGGTGCAAATCCAGCTAAAGTAAATTGTTATGACAGTAATGCTATTAAAGAAGCTAACAACCTTGCAATTGTAAAAATGCTAGTTGATGCAGGGGAAGATTTAAGTAAGATTAATTATGAAATGCGAAGATTACTAACAGGAATAAGCGACAATGAACTGGAAGTATCTCGAGAACAATATTTCATCGGCAAATATCGCCAGTTTGGCAAAAAGAATCCAGAAATTATGGAAATTGATTTTTGGAAAGCAATGATTCGCTGCGGTTTTTCCGCATGGGGTGCTAAAGATCGTTTTGATGATATCAATATTATAGATAAACCCATATGGTGTTCTGCTCGCATGGGTAGAACGATTACACAATTACCAGATGGAAGAATTGTTGAAATTGCTGGTGATCATGAAGATTCCTATGATGAAGATTTTTGTATATATAACGATGTAGTAGTTTATGATGGCAAGGGTAATTTTCAGATATTTGGTTATCCCGAAGATGTTTTTCCTCCTACCGACTTTCACTCTGCCACGTTAGTTGGGGAATACATTTATATTATTGGTAGTATAGGTTATTACAATCAAAGAATTTTCAATGAAACTCCAGTTTACCGATTACATATTCAATCATTCAAAATAGAAAAAGTTGCAACGACTGGATCTGCGCCTGGATGGATTAGTAGGCATAAAGCACTATATATAGAACCATCAACAATATATATTAGTGGTGGAGAAGTCTATTGTTTGGTGAATAATAAAAAAAAATATGTTGATAACTTGTTAACTTACAGTCTAGATTTAATAACTTCGCATTGGACTATAGTTTAAGCTCGTAAAAATAGCATAACATAAGCCAGCACACAATTTTATTCACTGTATTGATCCAAAGTTAATATAATAATTACATATTAAGAAATAAGTTTAATTTTTATACAATATTACTTAAAACTATAGTTAAGTTTATAGTAAATAATAATCTTGCTCGTTTTTGATATTGGCTTTAATTTTATAGTTTTAATCTTTATTTTTACTTGATAGGTAATTTATCCTACATTTAAACTTACTATCTTATTTAAAACTCGATTGAATTTTGACATTTTTATTTTAATATCGTTATAGTAAATACCTAGCTTACCGTAAACATCTGGACTGGAGTAATCAACAATTTAACGATAATATTACTCTTTGCAGCAATTATAAATAAAAATCATAAATTAAAGCTCGATGCGCTTCTCTCTAAACTGGTTAGTTGCGGAGAATTTTAACTAGAGCAGGATTGGTTATTCTCCTCATCTAAAACTTGATTTAAAGCTGACATTGTATGTAACTTTTTTAATGTATTTTTTTATTTTTAATTAGTAACTTTATGATATGAATAGACTTATAAAAAAACCGCAGGAGTGACATTAAACTTCTTCGCTAAAGCCTTAATTTGTCTAATATTTAATTCTCGTTTCCCGTTAATTATTTCCGATACAACTCCCTGTGATCCAATTTCTGGTAAATCAGATTGAGATAAAGAATATTCATCCATAAAATGAAGTAGCATATCTACACCGCTACAATCTGGAATTGGATAATGTTGTTGTTCATAAGCTTCAATTAAAATGCCTAATGTATCTAGAAAACTATAAAGAGGATGCGCGGTATTTGTGCCGATTTCATCGATTAAGTTATTTAACCTTTCAACTGCTTGATCGTATTCCAAATCATTACTAATAATTAGATATGGGGCAATTTCTACCCACTGTTGTTTGATTTCTGGTGTAATTATACTCAAGATTTCCAGTCTCCTCTGTCGTATTCTTGATGGGTTAATATATAGCGAATGTAAATTTGGCTGCGGTTAAAGTGAACAGAGGCAATGATCCGATATTTATTTCCTCCAATATTGAAAACAATCAAATAACCTACTTTCTTTGGGGCATTAACTATTTAACGCTCTTTATACTCTTGGCGGAATTATTGATAAATTAGAAATAAAAGTTGGAAAGTGATATTTAATAGGCAATATAGCTCTTACTGAAACATTTTTTATCTCTTAAATTTTTATTTACCCTACGAACGCGCGATCGCACTTCAATCATTAAGATAATGGTACACAAGATTAAACCTGTCACTACTATGATTAAGAATACAAGCGTATCTATTTCTTAACATTGCACCATAAGAATTCTGAGCATCTACATTGCCCGTAACATAGTAAATCCCATTCGTAACCTTTATTGTACTACTACTACTAAATACAGCAGTTGAAGGAGATTTTAACGATGGTCTAATCCCACCTTCTTCACATAGTTGTTTGAGGTTATTTACCTTATCATTTGAAGCTGGAGTAGAAGTGTCAAAAATTTTCTGTGTGTTTGCTCTGCCTAAAGTTATTGTTAAAAGATTACAAGTTGAATATAACAAGTCAGTAATAGAACTATTAGACTGAGGAGAAATACAAAAACCCTTTGGATTAGTTTCTTCTCTTTCTTTTTCCCATTTTTGTTCTAGGCGTTCCTGGCGAGCGTTAATTTCTTTTCTTTCTTGCTCCCACTGGGTATCTCTCAGTTTACTTTGAGCAACATTGCATTGCTCGTAACTTTCTTCAAGTCTATTATATTTATAAGAGCCATATTTTAAATTATGGCTAATCTTCAGCCAAATAGATAAACAAGATTCATCTAATGATTCTTTAGCTTTTTGAAAAGGATCGTCATAGCTACTACTACCTGAATTTTCAGGTATAACTCTAAAATTACCATCAGCATTTATACCAAAACATTCTGTTTTACCTGTGTTTGGATTAACCCAATAATTACTGCAACCTGTTTGTTGTGAAAAAGCTGAAGAAGTCGAAAAGGAATTAATCGCGCCTATTAAAGCCAAGCCTACACTTTTAGACAAAATTGTAGATTTCTTAGAAATCATAATATTAAAATTGTTTTACATACATAGCATTATTTAATTCTTATATTATTTTTGAATATATAAAAATACTGTGATCTAGTACAATAACTTGAGGTAATAGTTATTCGCTTCTAGTAAATTCTTTTAAAGCTTTATCCAAATAGGTACTAAATTCTATGTCCATAAACGACAAAAGAAATTGATGGAGTAAATCACATATTTCAACTACTATATTTGGATTAACTTGATTAGCATTAGGAGAAAGCCAACCATGAGCAAAAATATGTCTAATTGCAGATGCCAAATATGTAATATTACAAGGATCTTGATTGAGATAATTATTAAGTTCTGATTTATGAATAGAGTTTACTCGTTTATATATAAAGTTATAAAAACGAGATTCTCTATCAATGGCTCTTATTTGATTTAGTATGTCATTTGCTCTTCGAGCATCTAATATTTCTCTAAGATTATTTTGTTGAATACCTGTAATTATCATAAATGTCTCAAATGCTGACCAAGTTAACATTACACGGCACAAGGCACTATATCCGTTATTAGTAACTTCTGAATAACCGTCAAAACATACTTCTTTGAAGCAATTTGCTGCCCTGAAACGCGCTGCAAAACGGTTTATATTTCCGTGTTCACCTACAAATCCAGATAATTCTGTTTGATTATTGCAATAATATTCGCAATAATTTGACCATTTTGTGGGATATCCTTTGGAACTTCCAATCATAATTGTCATAAATACTGTATTTTAAACTTGTTTTATAGCTAATTACACCTTATTACAGACAATACTGTGTATGATTGTGATCACTAAATTTCAACTCAACAAAAATGCCATTACTTTGTGATTACGCTTCATCTCAACCATCAGCAAGCAACAATTTGACGCTAAAATACTCGATGGGGTAATTATAAATAAAATCATAAACAAAAGGCAGTAATGCGCGTCTCTCTAAACTGGTTAAAAGAATTAGTCGATATCAATATGTCTCCTGAAGAGTTGGGGAGAATTTTAACTATAGCAGGATTTGAATTAGAAGAATTAGTAGATTTAGGTGCAAATGCAGAGGGGGTAGTAGTTGGGAAGGTATTAGAGCGATCGCAACATCCTAATGCGGATAAACTGAGTGTCTGTAAAGTTGATGTGGGTGCAGATCAGCCTTTAAATATTGTCTGTGGCGCAGCAAATGTGCGATCGGATATTTTTGTACCTGTTGCTACAGTTGGAACTTATTTACCTGCTATTGATTTGAAACTCAAGCCGACTAAACTGCGCGGTGAACCTTCGGAAGGGATGATTTGTTCTTTAACTGAATTGGGTTTAGAAAAGGAGTCTGAAGGGATACATATATTCTCAAAGGATGATCTAAAACCTGGGGATGATGTACGCCCTTTATTGGGTTTAAATGATGTTATTTTAGATTTGGCGACAACAGCCAACCGTGCGGATGCTTTGAGTATGGTAGGTATTGCTAGGGAGGTTGCAGCCTTAACTGGTGCTAAAGTTAGATTACCTCAAGTTAAGCAACAGAATCCTCAGGGCGATCGCTCTTTGACTATAGATATTCAATCCACCGCCTGTATGGCATACATTGGTACAGTAGTGGAGGGAGTAAAGATTGCACCTTCCCCAGACTGGTTAAAGTGGCGACTAGAAGCTGCTGGGATACGTCCAATTAATAATGTGGTGGATATTACTAACTATATTTTATTGGAATGGGGACAACCTCTTCATGCTTTCGATCGCGAAAAGTTAAAACAAGTTGCAGGTAGTGATAATTTAAATATCGGAGTGCGTTTTGCAACGTCCGAGGAAAAGTTAAAAACTCTCGATCAACAACAGCGAGATTTAGCCAAAGATAATCTTTTAATTACTGTTAATGATCAACCCATAGCTTTAGGGGGAGTCATGGGGGGTGAAGAGACAGAAGTTGATGACAATACCACTAATATTGTTTTGGAAGCAGCATTATTTGAACCTGTGGCTATTCGTCGTTCATCTCGCGCCCAAAGCCTACGCAGTGAAGCATCTACCCGTTATGAAAGGGGTGTAAATCAAGTTGAATTAGAATCTGCAAGTTCAAGAGCGATCGCCCTATTGCAAGAATTGGCTGGCGGTATTCCTGTCTCTCAAGCTATTGCAGATCAGCGTGTAGATCATACTAGCGGTAAGGGTATTGAATTGCGTTTGAGTCGCATACATCAGATTTTGGGTACAGTTAATCAAGATAATGGTGTAGGTTATATTGAAGCTGGCGATGTTGAATCAATTTTAGGCGCATTAGGCTGTAATTTAGAGCAAAGCCCAGAAAAAGAGAATACCTGGGTTGTCAAAGTTCCTCCCTACCGTTATCGCGATTTAGAGCGTGAAATTGACCTTATTGAAGAAGTCGCCCGTCTCTATGGTTATGATCGCTTCTGTGATACTCTACCTGATAAAACTGAACCTGGTTATCTTTCCCCTGAATATGCAATTAAAAATAAACTTCGTGCTGTCTTACGGGGTGTCGGCTTAACGGAAGTTGTGCAGTATTCTTTAGTAAAACCGACAGGTAAAGAGATTAAGCTAGCTAATCCCCTATTTGCGGAATATTCTGCCTTGCGTGCCGATTTATTCTCAGGTTTACTCGAAGCTTTTGTGTATAATCAGTCTCAGGGTAATGGCGCACTTAACGCCTTTGAAATTGAACGGGTGTTTTACCAAGATGGCGAACAATTACAAGAAAGGGATGCTGTTGCAGGTATTATGGGGGGTAATATCACCTCTGAGGGGATGTGGGTTAATGGTGGCAAAGGTACACCAATGACTTGGTATGATGCTAAAGGTATCTTGGAAAATGTCTTTAGTAATTTAGGGATAGCCGTTGAATATCGCCCCACCAGTGAGGAAACAAGACTGCATCCAGGGCGCACAGCCGAACTATGGTTGCAAGGTAAATCTTTGGGTATTTTCGGACAAATTCATCCACAACTTGCACAACAGCGTGACTTGAGTAATCAAGTTTATTTATTTGAACTAGATTTTAGTCTGCTACAAAAAGCCTTAGATCGTGATGCGATAGTTACTCCCAAATTCCAAGCCTATTCTACCTATCCAGGTTCAGATCGAGATTTAGCTTTCTTTGCACCTTTAGATTTATCCGTTGCTGAAATTACTAAAGCTATGACTAAAGCAGGGGGTAAACTATTACAAAAAGTAGAAATCTTTGATGAGTATAAGGGTAAAAATGTTCCCCAAGGACAACGCAGTTTAGCTTTTAATTTAGTATATCAGGCAAGCGATCGCACTCTAACGGATCAGGATGTTGAGCCTGTACACCAAAAAGTTCGCGATACCTTAATTAAAAAGTTTGATGTAACATTGCGTAGTTAAAATTAGTTATTAAATAACAAAAGATCTTAAGGCTTAACTGATTATGGTTAGGCTTTTTTTATTTAAATAAATATTATATTAATAAGTAATTCTGTATACCAGCAAATAATCTTTCAGGGTTAATATCATAATTTTTTTTTGCCCATAACTTAAATATATTTAAAAAACAATACAATTCTTTTTTTGCTTCTAATAATTCATAATCAAATTCTTGTTGTGTAAACATAATAGTATTATGATGATTTAATTTTCCTTCATTACTCCAAAGAATTATATTTTCATCTTTAAACTCAAACCAAGGAGATGGATCATGTCCCATCCAAGGAGAAATTTTACGTTTGACATCTTTAACTATATTAATCCAATCTTGAAAATCAGCACAACAAGATGCACCAATAGAAACATCATTAGTTTTAAATAATAATCCTCCTGCTAAAGCTAATTCACCTTTAATAAATAAAGCGTCAACAAATTGGGAATCTAAAGATAATTGATTAAAAGACAAGAAAGAGCCAATAAATATATCTATATCGTTTAAATTTGAATTGCTAGTCATTTCTACAAGACTATTATTACTAAGACGATTGCTCAGTAAACTACCAGTATTACAGTAAAAAGATTCTATTACAAAACAAAATCTCATTTGCCTAGTAATTTAAACTAATTGCCTAAATTTAATTTATATTATATTACATTGCTTCAATGATATATTTTAAATATTAATATAAGTAACTAATTATTTTAAAGACCATATATATACTATCTACTCAAATCTCATAAAAATAATTTTTTGCTGAAAGCTTAGTTAATATAATATTTTATAAACCCCTTCTTCTTGAATTATATTCTGTATTGTTAAAGGATAAGAATACTATAGATTACTTATCAGTTTGCTAAACAAGTTCAATCAAATATTTCGCAGTTTAAATTCTGTTGTTAATCATAATATTATATTAATAAATCTGTAAAATTATTTGGTTTGCGAAAAATATATAAAATTAATTATTTTTACATATATATAAAAATTAATTATAAAACTTTTAAATAAATTAAATTCTATAATTCATGGATTTATATCTTATATTTAACAAAATAAAATAACCATCAGCAGCTTACCCTATTAATAATATGTTATAAAAACTAAGAGTATCAGCCAACACTTTTAATAGTTCATCTTACGCCGAAAAAACTACGATTAGGAACATTCAACACTTATCAAAAAATAATGCTGATTATCATTTTATATACCTGTAGAACCGAAACCACCAATACCTCTAGTAGTATTATCTAATTGCTGAACTATTGTTAGTTTTGGCTGAATGATAGAGGCGATAACCATTTGGGCAATTTTCATCCCAGGAATAACTTGAAATGGTTGTTTACCAAGATTAATCAAAATAATACCGATTTCCCCACGATAGCCAGCATCAATTGTTCCAGGAGAATTTAAAACAGTGATAGAATACTTTAATGCAAGTCCACTTCGAGGACGAATTTGAGCTTCTGTACCAAGAGGTAGAGCGATCGCAATGCCAGTAGGAATTAATTTAGTTTCCCCTGGTAAAATAGTAGTAGAGGCGATCGCAAATAAATCTAAGCCTGCATCTTCCGCATGACTATAACTAGGAATTATTGCAGAATCATCAAGTTTTAAAATTTTAATTTCCATTTATTACCTTCAGTAAAAAAATCAATCATCTAAGTTTAGAGACTCTGGGAATTTTGGGCAAACTAGGTATATGCTAAAACAACTACTCTCAGTCTTTTTAGAATCTCATTGTCCTTTTTGTCAGCGCGCTACACCAGAGTTGCTTTGTAACTACTGTAGAAAAAAACTTATTAGTCATCAATTTACAGTAAATGCAAATCAAACTTGGCGAGGAGATCTACCATTGTTTGCTTGGGGAAAATACGATGGACAACTAAAAAGAGCGATCGCTTTGATGAAATATAATCAACAACCAGACATTGGTAAAATACTGGCAGAATTATTAGCTCAAGCTTGGTTAACTTATGGTTTAATTGATCCATCCCAGAAAATTAGCGTAATTCCCATACCTTTATCATCTCAAAAAAGGAAAAGTCGAGGTTTTAACCAAGCAGAAATAATTGCTCGAAGTTTTTGTGATTTAACTGGCTATAAGTTAACTTATAAAACTTTGTTGCGAATTAAAGATACTCAAGCTATGTTTAATTTAAGTCCTGAAGCTAGAACTATTAATATACAAGGTGCATTTAAATTAGGCAAAAAGTTACCTAAATATCCTGTTCTACTATTAGATGATATCTATACCTTGGGCAATACTGTTAACGAAGCTGCTAAAGTTTTACGTCAGCATGAGATAAAAGTTATCGGTACAGTTGTAGTGGCTAAAACTATTTATCGGGGATTAGTTACAAGTTAGGAATTAGGTAGTAGGTAGGAGTCAGGAGTCAGGAGCGATGCAGCGCGCAGAAAAGGGGGTTTCCCTCGTATTGGACTGCATCAAGAAGTCAGGAGAAGCTAAAATAAAGATTTTCTTAACTAAATTCAGAGTTATTATATATAAATCTAATAGCCCAAAGCTAAAGAAGGAATCAAATAATTTTTGAATTCACACTCTTTCCTTTTTTATGAATAAAAATACCTATGAAGTTGTTATTATTGGTGCTGGGGTTTGTGGCACAGCTTTACTATATACCCTGAGTAAATATAGTAATATTCGTAAAATTGCTTTAATTGAAAAGGAAGCTGATGTAGCTTTAATTAATTCCTCTACAAATAGTAACAGTCAAACTCTACATTTTGGTGATATAGAAACTAATTATACTTTAGCTAAAGCTACTAAAGTAAAGGCTGGGGCTAACTTAGTAAAAAATTATCTTTTAACTTACGATCGCTCTCACAAAATACATACTAAATATCATAAATTAGTCTTAGGTGTTGGTAAAAAGCAAGTCGAACAATTGACTAAAAGATATCAAGAATTTAAACAACTTTTTCCTGATTTAAAACTTCTAAATGATAAGGAAATAGCAGCCAAAGAACCAAAGGTTTGGGAGGGTAGGGCAACGACTGAACCTATTATTGCTTTGTTTACAGAAGAAGGATATACTATAGATTTTAATCAGCTTGCTAAATCTTTTTTAAGTAAAGCAATAGAAAATTCAAAGATAGAAATAGATTGTTTGTTTAATACTAAAGTTAAGCAAATATCTCAAGAAAATGATATATATACAATTGCAACTAATAATAAAATAATAAAAGCAAAAGTAGTGATAGTTGCCACAGGCGCGCACAGTTTACTATTTGCTAAATCCTTAGGTTATGGTTTAAATTATGCTCTACTAAGTGTTGCTGGTAGTTTTTATTTCGCTCCTCAATTACTCAATGGTAAGGTATATACAGTTCAACGGGAAAAATTACCTTTTGCAGCTATTCATGGCGATCCTGAAGTTCATAATCAAGCGATCGCTCGTTTCGGTCCAACTGCTAAAGTCTTACCTATGTTAGAACGCCATAATTATTATACTGTTTTGGAGTATTTTAAAACCGCAGGTTTAAGCGTAAAAGCAATTGTTAGTTTTCTCAAGATTTTATCTGATCCGATTATCTTGAAATATATTCTTCTCAATTTTTGTTATGATTTCCCCCTAATAGGCAAACTATTATTTATTCAAGAAGTAAAAAAAATTATCCCTTCAATTAAATTAAAAGATCTTACCTATGCTAAAGGTTATGGTGGAATTCGTCCTCAAGTAGTCAATCTTAATACTCAAGCTTTGGAAATGGGCGAAGCAAAAATCACTGGCGATCGCATTATTTTTAATATTACTCCTTCTCCTGGGGCATCTACTTGTTTACAAAATGCCTTAGATGACACAAGCAAAATTATCGAATTTTTAGGTAATAATTATCAGTTCAATCGTCAGCAATTTTTAGCAGATTTAGCTAATGATTTACTTATAAAGTAAGTTCAAGGATTAATCATTATCTCTGCTATTCTTATCTATAAACTCTATAAATATCCCTAGAGCTTAAACAGAATTAATTAACAATTAACTGCTTGACTAATACTAAATTTAAGTTATCAATGGATAATTAAAAATTAGTTGAGCTAGTCTAATACTTTTCAACAATCTATCTATAGGGGCGATCCTCAATTAACTAAGCAAACATTAGCCTAAAATTAAATATGGTAATGCCATATCTCAAACATTGCCTGGAAAGATAAAAATACTAAAATACCCATCTAAAAGCTAAATCAGTCCTAAGTCTCTCTTTATTTTTGCGCCCTCAGTATAAAATCACCAACTCAAACTATTACTTAATTATATGAAACTTAAACTAAAAATTTGGCGACAACCTAATCCCCAAACCCCAGGCAAACTAGAAGAATATACTGTAGATAATGCCCATCCAAGTATGTCTTTTCTTGAATTATTAGACGTTTTAAACGAACAACTAATTAAAAATAATCAAGATCCTGTAGCGTTTGATAGCGACTGTGGTGAAGGAATTTGTGGCTCTTGTGGTTTAATGATTAACGGTGTGGCACATGGAGAACAAAAACAAACTGCTGTTTGTCAGCTACATCTAAGAAGTTTTAAAGATGGGGATACAATTACTGTAGAACCTTGGCGTGCTAAAGCCTTTCCTCTAATTAAAGATTTAGTTGTCGATCGCTCGGCATTTGATCGCATAATGGCTGCTGGTGGTTATATTTCCGTCAATACAGGTGCAGCCCCCGATGCAAATTCTCTCCCTGTAATAAAAGACAATAGCGATCGCGCTTTTGATTATGCTGCTTGTATCGGTTGTGGTGCTTGTGTAGCAGCTTGTCCTAATGCCTCCGCTTCCCTCTTTACCGCAGCTAAAGTATCCCACCTATCTCTACTCCCCCAAGGACATCCTGAACGTCAGCAACGAGTACTCAATATGACTGCCCAAATGGCATTAGAAGGCTTCGGAGACTGTTCTAATCATGGTGAATGTACTGCTGTTTGTCCTAAAGGTATTTCTTTAGATGCGATCGCTTCTATGCGTCGGGAATATATTAAAGCCGTTTTTAGTTAGTTAAATAATAGACAGGAGTCAGACAGGGGGAGGTAGGAGGTATAAGTCTGGAAAGGGGGAGTCTGGAGAAGCTAAAAGCTATCAAACACGGATTAGCTGCGCGTCAGAGCTAAGAGCGTATTGCTAATAACTAAAAATCTCCTACCACTATCTACTATCAATATAAGTTTTTTTACTTGACAAGTCATAGTCGTTATGAGTATGATTTACATAACGTTACTTATCATGAGTACGAAACCATAAAGTAAGGAGTAAATAAAACTAAATGAGAGACACAGTACCAAGCGTAGTATTTAAAACTAGAGTACGAGACGAAGCTGTTGAAGGACCCAACCCTTTCCGTTGGCATGATCTAACAACAGAAGACATTTTTAAAGGTAAAAAAGTTATCGTATTTTCTCTTCCTGGCGCGTTCACTCCTACTTGTTCTTCCACTCACCTACCAGGATACGAACAACACTACGAAGAATTTAAAGAATTAGGTGTAGATTCAATCGTCTGTGTATCAGTTAATGATGCGTTTGTAATGTTCCAGTGGGGTAAACAACAGGGAGTTAAAAACGTCTTCTTGCTTCCCGATGGTAATGGTGAATTCACCAAAGAAATGGGGATGTTAGTTAAGAAAGATAACCTAGGTTTTGGAATGCGTTCTTGGCGTTATTCCATGTTTGTAAACGACATGAAGATCGAAAAAATCTTTACTGAAGCTGATTTTGGCGATAACTGCCCCACAGATCCTTTTGAAGTTTCTGATGCTGATACCATGTTGGCATACTTAAAAGGTAAAGAATAAAGCCTCTAGGGTTACTGTAAGAAACTCATAAATTGCAAGTGGAGGGTGTATTAAAAGTACACTACCTCTGCTTATTAATTATCACTTGTCAGCTTAAATCTCAATATTATTAATTTTATTGATCAAGATTAAACTTCCCAACTAAAAAACCAATTAAGGAGAGATATATCATGGTATCAACCATTTCCAAACAACAACTGCGTAATAGTCGTATCGATTTACCTGAAGATATTCGGTCTAAAATTGTTGAAATTCTAAACAAAACTCTTGCAGCCACTTTAGATCTAAAAACCCAAACCAAACAGGCACATTGGAACGTCAAAGGCATGGACTTTTATCAGTTACATCAACTATTTGACGAGATGGCAACAGAATTAGAAGAATATGTTGATATGGTTGCCGAAAGAGTAACAGCCCTAGGTGGTGTGGCAATGGGAACAGCCCGTATTGCTGCTGCGGAGTCTGTTTTACCAGAATACATTTTGGATGCTGTATCAGGGAAAGATCATGTGACTGCCCTAGCCGATCGCTTTGGTATATATGCTAAACACGTGCGTGAAGCAATTGATCAAACAGATGAATTAGGTGATGCGGATACCGCCGATCTTTATACTGAGATATCCCGTACTATAGATAAGCGTTTATGGTTCTTGGAAGCACACTTAGTATAATAAATCCCACATATCAAGTCGTAAGAAGAAAGTAAATAGCCTATCTTCGGTATAAGTAATGGTGTCTATCGAACCTTTAGGTAACATTCCGCTTAAACTGTAAGGTAGGCATTTTACATATAAGCAATTATGACAGATACAAAAGGTGCAGATGCAGTAGATCAAGCGATCGCTCAAGGTTTAGATTTAGATGGTTCTCCTATTGCTGAAAATAAATTAGCACTATATAACAAAGTGATGGGTTTTGAAGCAGGAAGACAAAGAAGTGGGGTAACTAATACCATGCGATCGCGCATTGTCAGAATTGGGGCAAAACATCTACCTCAAGAGGAATTAAACCAAATGTTATTGGATGCGGATTTTCCTGCTTTAAAGGATAAAGAAATTGCCTTTTATTATGGCGGAAAATAATTGAAAATTAACTGCAACATAAGAAATAGATATTAAACTTTGGGTAGTATTTATTCTTGTGTCTTAAAATGTATAATTTATCAACTTTTAGTCCTTCTATCTTCATTTAAAATTGGAGTAGGAGGAACAAAGTTTAAAAATTAATTCCCAGATGTCCTTAAAGATCGACTTTGGTTAAATAGTTGAATATTATAGTTTGAGGTAATTAGAAATCTTTGTTTCAATTTATTTCCACTCACTCTAAAACCCTTTAAACTAAAAAATAAAGCTTCAGCTACTACGATCGCAACAGTAATCATCTGTATATATCTGTGGACTTTCTCAATCCCTCAAATTAGTCTTATTAGTAATATAAATTTGGGAAAAAGTTAATGGTGCTTTCTCTGCCTCTAATTTATTCTATGGGCATAAATAAAATAGCTATTCAACCAGGAGTATAGAAAATAATGAGTTACGATTATGATTTATTTGTCATTGGTGCAGGTTCAGGAGGTATAGCCACCGCCAGACGTGCAGCCCAACATGGCGCAAAAGTAGGAATTGTGGAAAATGATCGTTTAGGTGGAACTTGTGTTAACCGTGGTTGTGTGCCTAAAAAGTTAATGGTGTATGCTTCCCATTTTCCTGATGCTTTTGAAGAGTCGGCAGGATATGGTTGGACTGTGGGAGAAAGCAGCTTTGATTGGCATAAAATGATTACTGCGGTTAATAATGAAGTTGACCGTCTCAATGGCATCTATAAAAAGATGTTGGATGATTCTAAAGTTACAATTTACGAAGGTACTGGTAAGTTTATAGATTCCCATACAATAGAAATTGGCGATCAAAAAGTTACTGCCGAAAAGATTTTAATTGCGGTGGGTGGTAAACCTGTAAAACCAGATCTTACTGGAATAGAACACGCCATCACTTCTAGGGAAATTTTCCATCTTACAGAACAACCCAAACGTATTGTAATTATTGGTGGGGGTTATATCGCGGTAGAATTTGCCTGTATTCTCAACGGTTTAGGTTCAGAAGTTACAGTAGTAATTCGCGGTGAAAAGATCCTTAAAGGATTTGATGAAGATATCCGTGATGAAATTCAAACAGCAATGCAAAATCATGGTATTAAAATTATTACAAACTGTGATAGCGATCGCCTGAAGTTTGAGAAAACCGATACAGGTTTAAAAGTTACTATCCCAACTAAGGATGATCAAGAAACTGTTATTATTGCCGATGCTGCAAGTTTGGCTGCTACAGGTAGAAAACCTGATTTAAAGAATTTAGGTTTAGAAAATACTCAGGTAGAAGTAGTAGATGGTGCTGTGGCAGTTGATGAATATAATAAAACCGCAGAAGATCATATTTATGCTTTGGGTGACTGTACAGATCGCATTAACCTAACTCCTGTGGCTATTAATGAAGGTAGAGCCTTTGCAGATACTCACTTTGGCGGACAATCGCGTAAAATGAGCTATGAAAATATCCCAACTGCGGTATTTACCACCCCCGAAGCAGCTACTGTGGGTTTAACTGAAGAAGAAGCCAAAGAAAAATATGGTGATGCAGTTAAGGTTTATCGTAGTAAATTCCGTCCCATGTACTATACCTTGCCCGATAAACAGGAAAAAACCCTAATGAAACTAATTGTTGATACCAATAGCAATAAAGTCGTTGGGGCGCATATGGTAGGAGATCATGCAGCCGAAATTATCCAGGGTGTAGCGATCGCTGTTAAAATGGGCGCGACTAAAGCTGATTTTGATGCCACAGTTGGTATTCATCCTAGTTCGGCGGAAGAATTTGTAACTATGCGCTAGTTTTTAATATCGCGATACAAGATTAGTTTGGGATAATTCAGGTGATGCTCGGCTCTTTTATGGATAGGTAGTAGGTAGTGGGTAGTGGGGAAGGAGTAATCCCACAAGGGGACAATGAGAGTAACGAGTCTGGTAGTAGGAGTAGTAGTTAAAGCCCAAAGCTAAAAGCTACCCTAAAGGGTTAGCTGCGCGTCAAAGCTAAGAGCTAAAAGCTAAAAGCTAAAAGCTAAAAACATCCCGTAATTATCTACTACTAATAACTTACATAAAACCAAAAAATAGTGTCGTCCAACTCTATGATCCACTGTTAAAGTGCGTAACCATAAATGTCGGGCGACACCTTATTAGTCTGTTAAATAAATATTGGTAAATACCGCTATTTATATATCTGATTTTGTCTTAATAAGCAAGACCCATACTGCGAGTAGTTTCCGCGCCTAAATAAACACGGATACTTAAAAAGTCGGTAGGACAAGCCGTTTCACAACGTTTGCAACCTACACAGTCTTCTGTACGGGGAGAAGAGGCAATTTGACCAGCTTTACAGCCATCCCAAGGTACCATCTCCAATACGTCAGTAGGACACGCTCGAACGCATTGAGTACATCCAATGCAAGTATCATAAATTTTGACGCTATGGGACATTACAATATAAGCTCCAACTGCGAATGTTCTTTGATCGTATTCTAAATATAATCAAGGGCTAGTTTACCCTATAGGAATATTCTCACTCGGCAAAAGACCAGATAACTTTAAATTCTGTTACAACTGGCGGTCGTTGTTTGCTGATTTATTGAATAAATTTAATATTTCTTAAGTTAAAGAGCTAAAATTCTTTGCAGTTGAAAATTTATCTAAGACTTTTAAGGGCTGCAATCAAACTTTGACAAGTATTGACTAGAAAATCCAAGTCTAAAGTATCAATAGTGTCGCTAGCTTGATGATAGTGAGGATTTCGCAGCATTGCCGTATCTGTGACCATAATAGCGCGATATTTTTCTTGCCAAAAGGAATAATGATCACTAAATCCTGTAACAGGTACTAATTTACCACTACTAGGATCGGGTAATATTTCACAAGGAGTACCATGTTGCTTCATTTTCCGACTCAAATGGAATAAATCACCCAGGGCGGATAGGTTACCAACTAAAGCAATAAAATTAGCGCGATCGCTATACAATGGTTTAATTAAATCTGGATAGGTTTGGGTATATCGTTCTTGTTTACAATATCCCAGCATTTCTAAGGATAACATTAGTCGTAATTTTGCCTGGCTTTGTTTTAACTCTTTAGCATAAGCACTACTTCCAACTAAGCCATATTCTTCTAAATCAAAAGCAACTAATCTTACAGGATATTTTATAGGATTATTGGTAAAAACCTCAGCCAATTCTAATAGTACTGCGACTCCCGTAGCATTGTCGTCTGCTCCAGGACTACCTATGACACCATCATAATGCGCCCCGATTAAAATAGGCGGTCGGCTTGAGGTGTTAGTACCCTTGATGTCTAAAATTAGATTTTGATGTATTTTATCTTTAAATTTAAATTCATGATTGGTCACTACACCCCACTGACTTAAAGAGTAACGAATATATTCTCTAACAAAGAAATGTCCCCCAGAAGCTATATAGGGATCTCTTTCTCTTACTATTTGGGTGAGATGATTATATAGTCTTGTCTTTAATTGATCGAAGGGTTGGGGGTTAGTCATAGTAATAATGTTAAGTTAATAATTTTGCGATCGCGCAATAGCAATATGTATTTTTATTAAGATATTTGCTCTATTTTTTATTACTTACTATCTTTAATATTACTAATAAGCTGTTACGCATTTAAGTTATTGGTTGAGACAGGAGTCCTAAAGGATAAGCTATGTCTACGACAGCTACGCAACCGCAAATCAGGAGTCAGGAGTCAGGAGTCAGGTAATGAGTAAAGCTAAAAACTCAAGCTAAAAGCCCCAATTTTAAATACAGCCATCATATAAATACTAAAATCTCAACTGTAGATTAAGTTTAAAATACATTTTTCTATCATTTTCTTGAATTATTTTCCCGTATCTATGTCTTGTTGTAGAAGGTGTATCGAGTTTAATATTATTAAATAAATATGACTTTAAAGTTTCTATATCTATAATATGAAATGCAACTTGTTCTCCAGAATTTTTAACTACGATTATACCGTTAGCTTCATAACAGCCATCCCATTTACTGCCTGGGAAAAATCCTAATAAATTATCTATTAAAAGTTTTTTGACTTTACTAATTAAAAAGTTTTTATCTTCATACCCCAGTTCACTAATCACATTAGTATTTTCATCAAGGTAATCGATAATTTTAGTTAGAGATGAAATTCTATGTTTATAAAAAATCAAAAGAATACAGCCGATAAGATTAGGCATCAAAAAATCTACCATTTTTAAGTTATATTCCATTGCTTTTTTTTCTGGCGCAAGATACTTAAAAGTCCCACCATTTTTTTCTATAGCTTTAATTCTATCGGTTAATTTTGTTTTAGTGTTAATAGCATTAATTATATCTACTTGCTCTTTAGGTAAATTTTCTATTTCAAAAATAAAATTAGTATTTCCTGAAGCATTAAGTAACGTAGGTTTACTTCCTAAATAAGATTTTATGCCAAATCCCTCATTTTCCTTGACGTAAAGTTGATGCTCGATATCCAAGCAAATATCTGATTTCTGAGTACTTGTTCCCCCTTTTATTAGAGTTAATCCCAAATTATTTTGGAGAACTTCAAATTCAGGAATTGTAAAAGTCCCCTTACCTGCTTTTATTTGCTTAATTAAATTATTGATAACTTCACTATTAATTAGTTGAGCAATATTTATCTTTTCTACACTTCCTACATCCTTGTTAATAATCTCCACTTCACTTTTACCAATTAACCTAAAATCACGATTAATCTTATTACCAGTAACTTTTGTGACCTTTAAATAATTACTTGTAGGATTTAAATATTGATCAGCTAATAAAAGATGCTGCTCAGATAAAATTCTAATAAACGTTAATAACTCCGACCACTCACCCTTATTTTTCGTCTTTTTCATCTCTGGTTGCTGACATTCCAAATTATCCATATAGGCAATAAGATTCCTTCCCACAGCCTCAATTGCATTAACCGCTACACTATTTCCTAACTGTTTAATAGCTTGAGTAGCACTTACGGGAAATTCAAAATTGTCGGGAAAACCTTGCATCTTTCTCCCTTGAATATAAGTTAATTGTTTAACTTCACCATCAACTAAATAGGAATCCCAATTACGACGATCATTAATATTAGAACCACGCCCACCTACTCTTAAAGTAAAGCCAATTTCTCGACTACAAACACCACCCCAAACATCACTCATGTTAAATTTTAGAGGTAATTTATCGGGAAATTTAAAACTTTTATTAATACCTTCGTCACGAAAACCAATAATAAAAATTCTAGGTCTTAATTGTGGTAATCCATAATCAGAAGCTTTAACAATTTGATAGTAAAAAGAATAACCCAAATCAGATTCTAAAACCTTACGAATTAACTTAAAAGTTTGACCATGATCATGATTAACTAATCCCTGAACATTTTCTAAAAAATAAGCCTTTGGTCGTTTAACTTCTAAAATATCCGCAATATTAAAAAATAAATTACCTCGTTCAGAATCATGTAAATCATCAAAGCCTCTTTTATAACCAGCTTGACTAAAAGGTTGGCAGGGAAAACCAGCACATAAAACATCAAAATCAGGGATTTCATCAGGAACAATTCCCCTGATATCACTATTAAATAAACCTGCTTGAAATAATTGAGGGGAAAGATTTTTAAAATTATGAATGTAAGTTTGCCTCGCATATTGATCAATTTCAGAAGCAAAAACACACTCTCCCCCCAAAGCGTGCATTGCTAAATGAAATCCACCAATTCCTGCAAATAAATCAATGAATTTAAATTTAGATAGTGTCACTACAAAACAGATACATTAACTAATTAATTGTGCCTGTAAGAGGTGAACTTGCACTAGCATATTGCTTAACAGGAATTCTACCAGCCAAATAAGCGAGTCTGCCTGCTTCTGTAGCCAAACCGATCGCCCGTGCCATTGCTACAGGATTTTGAGCCAGAGCGATCGCACTATTAACCAGTAAAGCATCCGCCCCCATCTCCATAGCTAAAGCAGCCTCACTTGGTGTACCTATCCCAGCATCCACCACCACTGGCACATTGGCTTCTTCGATGATAATAGCAATATTAGCTGCATTATTAATCCCTTGTCCCGAACCTATAGGTGAACCCAAAGGCATCACCGTCGCACACCCAACTTCTTCTAAACGTTTGGCTAGTAGAGGATCAGCATTGATATAGGGTAAAACGGCAAACCCTTCCTTAACTAATTGTTCGGCTGCTTGTAATGTGCCAATGGGATCGGGAAGAAGATATTTCGCATCGGGAATAACTTCGAGTTTAATAAAATTATTATCCTCCTGTCCTAACAACTTTGCCATTTCGCGACCCAAACGGGCAACCCTTACCGCTTCTTCCGCCGTTTGACACCCTGCGGTGTTAGGTAACATCCAAATTTTACTCCAGTCTATTGCTTCTGCTAATCCTTCATGCCCTGGGGCTTTAGTTTGGACTCTTCTAACTGCAACTGTAATGATCTCACAACCACTAGCAATTACGCTTTGCTGCATGGCTTCCAAACTCGGATATTTACCTGTGCCAGTCATCAAACGAGAATTAAAAGTACGTCCTGCGATCGTTAATTTTTTAGGATCGGCAATTATAGTAGCTGAGGCGGTTAAAGAAGTCTGAGAGTTGGATTTGGGTAATGATAATTTTTGCGTATTACTAGTAGAATTCATATTACTGGGTTGATGATTAAAACGTTGATAACTAAAAGCAGTTAATAGAGGATCAAATTGCTGGTTCAAGATTAAATCACTAATAAGGGTAGCCGTGATCGGGGCAAGTAAAATCCCATTGCGATAATGTCCTGTTGCCAAAAATAAGTTCTCACAAGCACTCTGTCCCAATATTGGTAACTCATCAGGAGTGCCAGGACGAAAACCCCACCATAACTCTTCAATTTGCCAATTAGCTACTTCAGGATACAATTCAATAGCTTTAGCAAGTAGATTTTGAATACCTTGAGGTGTATTAAAAGGAGAAAAGCCAACCTCTTCTACTGTTGCACCAATAACTAATCTGCCATCTTGTCGAGGTACAAGATAAATATTATCTCCATACAATACCCGTTGCAGAGGATAGGGCTGATGAAGCTTTTGGGGCATTTTAAGAGCTAACATCTGTCCTTTAACAGGACGCACAGGCAAGGGTAACAGTTGATTTGCCCATGATCCTGCTGCTAAAACATAACTATCGGCAGTTAAATTACCGAAATCAGTTAAAACCCCGTCAACCCGTCCTTGTCGCTGTTGAATTGCCCTAACCTTAACCCCTTCTTTAATCTCCACCTGCAAAGTTTGGGCAGCTTGTAAGAGCGATCGCATTAAACAACGATTATCTACTTGACCATCTTCTGCATACCACCAACCACCTACAATGTTACTTCCTAACCCAGGTTGATATAAACTAATAGCAAGCTTATCCAACCAGACAGCATCATGAGTGTTAACAGGTATTGATTCTATGGGGCGAGTAACAGGGGCAAGAATACCACAAGGTAAATACCCAGTTTCAACTCCCGTCAACTCTTCCAACTTTTGTGTCCATTGAGGATATAGCCAACGAGATCTTAAACACAGATCAAGCATGGGAGACGAGGAAATTTTTTCTGCCATTGGTGCTAACATTCCTGCTGCTGCGTGGGATGCTGCCTGCATAAAATCTTGACTGATCACAGTTACCTTAAGGCTTTGATCCCGTTGTTTTAATTCAACAGCGATCGCTAGCCCCATTACTCCACCACCAATAATTAGAATTTCTCTTGCTTTTTTCATCTACCTAACCCCCTGCCTAATACTGTAACGTGAAACCCCATATATAATTATTCACTCTAGATTAGTTCACCCACACTCACATAAAATTAGATTAATGATTATTGTTAATTTCGCAAGTGTTCGATGATTCCTAGAAGATACGCCAAATTAAAACAAGTTCTCGATCTAAGACAACCCGACTTAACGGTTTTAACTGAAAATGTCCATAAGGCTCATAATATTTCAGCTATTATTCGTACTTGCGATGCGGTGGGAGTTTTCGCCCTACACGCAGTCAATAATCATAGTACCCTCCCTATTTATTCCCAAGTTACCCAGGGGAGCGAAAAGTGGGTTAAGCTTCATACCCATTTTAATATTCAAGCTGGCATAGAGTATCTTCAACAGCAAAATCATCGAGTCTATGCTGCTCATCTCAGCGATACAGCTATGGACTATCGGCAGGTAGATTATACCAAACCCACAGCTATTCTTTTAGGTACAGAAAAGTGGGGGGTAAGCAAGGAAGCAGCCAATTTAGTAGATGGACATATTATCATACCCATGCAAGGAATGGTTCAATCCCTCAATGTCTCCGTTGCTAATGCGATTATTTTATATGAAGCCCAACGGCAAAGATTAGCTGCTGGTATGTATCAAAGAGTGCGTTTAGATCCTCAAACCTATAATACTGTACTTTTTGAGTGGAGTTATCCTGAAGTAGCTGCAATTTATCGTCGCCAAGGTAAACCCTATCCACAGTTGGGGCAAGAAGGCGAACTTTTACTTAATTGATCATTGGGAGTTATGGCAATATTGGGCAATTTTAAGATCTTAGCAATACGCTCTGACACGCAGATAATTCCTGCTTGATAGCTTTTATCTTTATTTACTACCTCCTACCTACTATTATCTCCCAAGCTTATAAATATTCATGGAATAAATAAGACTTTTCCCATAACCACTTAAATCGCAATTGCTATATATGCAATAAAAGTATTGAATTTATGTAAAAAATACATTATTTTCCTAGTTCATAGATAATTTTGTAACGAAATATACGATATAACTATTTTTTAAATGTAACTATGACTCAGGATAAACAGATATTACAGAAGAAAAGTAATTTATTTATTGCACATAAATCAAAAACAATACAAGAATTTAAGTAAAAATTATAGATTTAGTTATTAGGCAAATTCATAACGCTTTAATAGCAAATATTTATAGTTAGATAAAAATTTAAAGACTTGTTTTTTAAGTTTGCCAAAAAATGCACAATATAAATAGATAAGGAAGGTAAATAATGCTTGGAGAAATGTGGCAATTCCAAGGTAGATATAAAATTCTGCATATAACTTGGTTTGCATTCTTTTTAACGTTTGTAGTTTGGTTTAATTTGCCTCCCTTGGCTACTACAGTGCAAGAGGATATGGGGTTAACAGGGGAACAAATAAAAACCTTAGCAATATGCAACGTTGCCCTAACAGTGCCAGCAAGAATTATTATTGGGATGCTGTTAGATAAATTTGGCCCAAGATTAACCTATTCACTACTATTAATGTATGCAGCAATACCCTGTATGATGTTTGCCTCTGCTCAAAACTTTAGTCATTTAGTAATTTCTCGTTTACTAATGGGTATTGTGGGGGCTGGTTTTGTAATTGGTATTCGCATGGTGGCAGAGTGGTTTCCCCCCAAAGAAATCGGTTTAGCAGAAGGGATATATGGTGGTTGGGGTAACTTTGGTTCTGCTTTTTCCGCCTTTACCTTAGCAATGTTTGCTGGATGGTTATCGTTTGGCGCACCAGGTTCAGCATTAAATTGGCGGGCTGCGATCGCTATAACAGGAATTATTGCTGCCGTTTATGGTGTATTTTATTCTATGAATGCTAAAGATACGCCCCCAGGTAAGGTTTATCGTCGCCCAAAAAGTGCTAGGGGTTTGGAAGTTACCACTAAAAAAGACTTTGGATTTTTGCTACTGATGAATATACCTTTAACAGGTATTTTGATGGTGGTAGCCTGGCGTTTAATGAAGCTTAAGTTATATGGCACAGGGGTAATGTATGTTATTTGGTTAGCCTTACTCGGTTTATATTTATTTCAAGCTTATAACTGCTGGGTGGTTAACAAAGACTTGATAGCAGGGAAAAAACGTTATCCTGCCGAAGATCGCTATAACTTTTTGCAAGTAGCTATTTTAGAACTTACTTACTTTGTTAATTTTGGTTCAGAATTGGCGGTGGTTTCTATGCTTCCTGCCTTTTTTGAAAATACATTTGACTTATCTAAAGCAGCAGCAGGGATGATTGCTTCTTGCTATGCCTTTATGAATTTAGCTGCACGTCCTGGTGGGGGCTTGATTTCTGATAAATTAGGTAGTCGTAAACTAACTATGACTGTCTTAACTGGTTGTATGGGTATTGGTTATCTGCTAATGAGTATGGTAACTAATGGTTGGTTTTTACCTGCTGCAATCATTTTAACAATGGCTTGTTCCTTCTTTGTCCAAGCTGGGGAAGGTTCTACCTTTGCAATTGTACCCTTAATTAAACGTCGAGTTACTGGACAGATTGCAGGTAATGTTGGGGCTTATGGTAACGTTGGGGCTGTGGCTTATCTAACTATCTTCAGTTTATTACCAACATGGCTTGGGGGTGGAATAGATCCAAATCCTGCGATCGAAGCCCAAGCAAATACTTCCTTTTTCCAAGTAATGGGAGTAGCAGCCCTTATAGTTGCAGGTTTATGTTTTGTAGTTTTAAAAGAACCTAAAAACTCCTTTGGCAATGCCCATCACGGAGAGGAAGAGGAAGAACAAGAAACAGCTAATCAATCAGTTTTAGAACCTGAAAATATTTAGTCTAATTTCAGCAATATATAAGGCAGGATTAATTATTTTTATTTCCGCAGGTATGTTGTAGTTAAACCTAATAATTAAAAACTCAGTTAGCTTTTGGGTGTTGAGAGAATGAGGCTTGTCTCAACATTTTTATCTTTTACCCAGTAGCAAAGATCAGCAATTAGCTACCAGCCTATCTAGTATTCTACATAACAGTAATTGCCCAAGATTAGTAGATATAAAGGTGAAAAACTAAACTTAAATCTATTTAACTCTCTAACAGTAATACACATAAATAAATAACGATAAATCATATAACCAGGAGATATATACTGTGAGCGAAGCGATTAAAACCTTGTGTCCCTATTGCGGGGTTGGCTGTGGTTTAGAAGTTCTACCTCCAGCCCAGTCGGGAAAAGCAACCAATCGAGATAGTCAAGGAAATCTTCTCTGGCAAGTGCGGGGCGATCGCTCTCATCCTTCTAGTTTGGGTAAAGTATGTGTCAAAGGTGGTACTATCACAGAATCGATCGATAAAAACCGCCTAAAATATCCGATGATGCGCTCTGCTTTAGATCAAGAGTTTCAACGTGTTAGTTGGGATGAGGCTTTAGATCGGATAGTAACTCGTATTCAAGAAGTTAGAGAAATACAAGGGTCTGATGGCATATGTATGTATGGATCAGGACAGTTTCAGACTGAAGATTATTATATTGCCCAAAAGCTACTCAAAGGTTGTTTAGGGACTAATAATTTTGACGCTAATTCTCGTCTATGTATGTCATCTGCTGTAGCTGGTTATATACAAAGTTTTGGCTCAGATGGCCCCCCTGCTTGTTATGATGATTTGGAATTAACTGATTGTGCTTTTTTAATTGGCACAAACACTGCTGAGTGTCACCCCATTGTTTATAACCGTTTGCGGATGCACCACAAGAAAAACCGCAAAGTAAAAATGATTGTTGTCGATCCTCGGGAAACTAAAACCGCTAAGGATGCAGATTTACACTTAGCTATTCAACCTGGTACAGATATGGATCTGCTCAATGGTATAGCTCATCTATTATTGCGTTGGGGATCTTTAGATACCTACTTTATAGATGAATGTACCCAAGGTTTTGGGAAATTTGCCCAATTAATACAAGATTACCCTCCCGAATTAGTTGCCCGTCGTTGTGGCATCAGCGTCGAACAATTGGAAACTGCAGCCCGCTATTGGGCGCAAGCGGATAGAGTTTTGTCTCTATGGTCGATGGGGGTTAACCAATCTTCCGAAGGGACAGCCAAAGTACGTACTTTGATTAATCTTCACTTAATGACTGGCAATATCGGCAAACCAGGGGCGGGCCCATTTTCCCTCACAGGACAACCCAATGCAATGGGAGGTAGGGAAGCAGGAGGATTAGCCCATATTCTCCCTGGTTATCGAGTGATTAGTAACCCTCAACACCGAGCGGAGGTAGAACAAGCCTGGCAACTGCCAAGGGGTAGTATTAGCCCTTATCCTGGTAAAGATGCTTGGAGTATGATTACTGGTTTGGAAACGGGGGAAGTGGGCTTACTTTGGGTGGCTGCTACCAATCCTGCGGTGAGTATGCCTGATTTAGAAAGAACTAAAAAAGCCTTGTTGCGATCGCCTTTGACGATTGTGCAAGATGCTTATTACCCGATGGAAACCGCCACCTATGCCCACATCCTCTTACCCGCAGCCCAATGGGGAGAAAAAACAGGAACTATGACTAATTCTGAACGGGTGGTTACTCTTTGTCAGCAATTTCGTCCCCCTGTAGGTGAGGCTCGACCTGACTGGGCTATCTTTGCTGAAGTTGGTCGTCGTTTGGGTTTTACTAAAGAGTTTGATTTTGCCAATTCTGCCGAAGTGTATCAGGAATTTGTCCAGTTAACCGTAGGTCGCCCTTGCGATCTTAGTGGTTTAACTCATGGTAGATTACGCCAACAAGGCCCAATTCAATGGCCCTGCCCCTTGGAATCCCCAGACCAGCTAGAATTAAATGAAACAGCTTTAGTTTGTCAAACTGACGGCAATACGGATCAGATAGAGGAATCTAAAGTAGGTTTTTTTTCTAACTTATTTAGGAAGGAGCAAACCCCCGTAGCTAAAAGATTGTATACCGATGGTGTGTTTAATACTCCAGATGGTAGAGCCAAGTTTGCAGCTTTCCATTCTCGCGGATTGGCAGAACCTCTTGATCCAGACTATCCCTTAGTTCTAACTGTTGGTCGTCTCTACGAACATTGGCATACTATGACGCGGACTGGGCGGATTGATAAAATTATGAAAAAACAACCTCAACCATTTATAGAAATTCACCCTAAAGATGCCTCTAGATTAGGGATTGAACCAGAAATGATGGTAGAAGTGCGATCGCGCCGAGGTCGAGCCTGTTTTGCTGCTAAAATCACCACTGCTATTGTCCCTGGAACGGTCTTTGTACCCATGCACTGGGGCGCATTATGGACAGATAACGGTGAAGCAAATTCCCTCACTCATCCTCAATCCTGTCCTATCTCTCTACAACCTGAATTAAAAGCTTGTGCAGTTAATATAACTCCCGTTAACAGCCTTTCTTCTTTGAATACTTCCATACCAGAAGCCCAGAATACTAATTTAAATTATCAAGATGAGCGCAAAACTGTTCGTAGTTTTTAACTTCTCCTCCTTCTTGCCAAAACCTTTATAATAAAGATATATGAATAAATATTAATTATTATGAAGTTGCCAGACTTAGATACTCAAACTATTGACCGCGTAGTAGAAATGGCTTGGGAAGATCGCACTCCCTTTGCAGCGATCGAAACTCAATTCGGTTTAAAAGAGAAAGAAGTTATTACATTAATGCGTAGAGAAATGAAGCCATCGAGCTTTAAAATGTGGCGTGAGCGAGTTACAGGTCGTAAAACCAAGCACCTAGTCCAAAGGGAATTTTTAGTAGGACGGTTTCGCTGTAAAGAGCAGAAATAGACTTAGTATTAAGCTGGCGTTGCCTAATTGATGTATGATTTTTGAAATATTTATACCTTCTTAGATAAAAAAGCTAAGAGTTCATAACAGAATTATTTTTTACCCTCATACTTTTAATTACCAACGCCGTTATCTTTACTCAGACTATGTATCAGGTTTTCTATCAAGACAAAGTTTTTTAACTGCTTCTAGCAATTTAAAATTGTCACCTATCAAACTAAGATTGCTTAACTTTGCCAATATTTATAAGCAGTGTAAGCCATAGTAACCACCCCTGTAATGATAGCTTCCTCATCCACTTCAAACTTTGGATGGTGTAGAGGATAATTATTTTTATTCTCATATCCCACTCCCAAGCGAAACATACAACCAGGAGCTTTTTCTAAATATACTGAAAAATCTTCAGCCCCCAAAGAAGGCTCAGGTAAGATTTGCACACTTTCATCACCCCAAGCCTCACGAGTTGCTGCTTCCACTATTTGGGTTAACTTAGGATCATTCTGTACTGAAGGAACACCGCGACGATAGTCTACTTTATATTTTGCTCCAAAGGTTTGACAAATACCTTTAACAATATCCTCAATCCATTGTGGTAAATTAGCATGGCTTTGGGGATGAAGCGATCGCACTGTGCCCAACATCCGTACACGATCTGCAATAACGTTATGCGCCCTACCACCTTCGATTTTGCCAATGGATAAGACAATGGGATGTAGAGGATTTTGAGTGCGACTAATTGACTGCTGGAGGGTTGTAATTACTTGCGCAGCAATCCATATAGCATCGATCGCCTGATGAGGACGTGCGCCATGTCCTGATTCTCCCTCAATAATAATTTCTAATTCATCAGCAGCAGAAGTCAACGCCCCATAGCGAATACCAATCTGACGAGCAGGAATAGAAGGAAATACATGAACACCATAAATCGCATCCACTTCTTCAATTGCTCCATCTTTAACCATCCATCTAGCACCTTGGGCTATTTCTTCGGCTGGTTGGAATAAAAACCTTACCCTACCAGGCAAAGGTTGGGATAACTGAGATAAAACCATTGCTGTCCCCAAACCAAGGGTAGAATGGACATCATGACCGCAGGCGTGCATCACCCCAGGATTACGTGAAGCAAAATCTAATGAGATTAATTCTTGAATTGGCAGTGCATCCATATCCGTACGAATGGCTAAAGTACGGCGATCGCTCTGTGACCCTGTTAATTCTCCAACTACACCTGTTTTACCAACTGCTTCTTTAACGCTAAGTCCATAGGAAGATAGTACCCCTGCAATATAGGCAGAAGTCTGATATTCTTCCCCACTTAATTCTGGGTGAGCATGAAGATGACGACGGATTTCAATTAGTCGTGGAGCAAAATTTTGAGCAATATTTTTTATTTCAGAGAGCATTTAATTAAAAAGGCGATATCGTACTTGTTTCTTAGAAGTTAGAGTAATCTCAGACTCCAATAGATACTCAAGTACTACTATTTATCTACTGATTTAATAATTAGCCAATAGTTAGTTTAAAAAAAATCCAACTTCTAGATTTAACTATCTTTTTTAAATTTTATTCTTGGTCTACTATAACTACAGTAATGTTATCAGATCCACCAGCAGCTTTGGCAGCTTTAATTAATTCTTCAGCAGTGGTCTGACAAGACTGGTAATTAGCTAAAGCAGATTCGATCTCAGTATCAGAAACTTCTTCTGTTAAACCATCACTACAAATCAATATACGATCCCCAGACTTCATCTCCAATTCTTGAATGTCGATCTGCTGCAAATCTTCCCTACCCAAACACTGAGATAATACGTGTCTCCAAGGATGTATCTTCGCTTGTTCTACAGCAATTTCACCCTTTTTAAGAGCCATTCCCACCCAGGTATGATCATCAGTAATCTGCTCTAATGTTGAGCTACGGAAACGATATAAACGAGAATCCCCGACATGAGCGCACCAAGGTTGTTCTTCTCGAAATATTAAAACTACTACAGTTGTCCCCATATCCCTTCTTTCGGGATGAACTTGTTGGTCTTTTACAATACCTATGTTTGCAGCTTTTATTGCCTCTTCTAAGAGTAATTGTGAGGGCATGGGGGAATCCCAATGTTGGTTTAGATAAGCTTGAATTACTTCTGTTGCTATCCTACTAGCCTCCTGTCCACCAGCGTGTCCTCCCATACCATCAGCTACTATGAAGTAACGACCATTATCGTTATCAACATAATAACTATCTTGGTTGGCTGTTCTTACAACCCCTGTATCCGTAAGACCTATAAAGTGACGCTTCATAAACAGTTAATCAGTATACTGGTAACACCAAAGATAGGATTGAAAACCTAAAAAACTACGTGACAGCCTAATATATCTTTTTTAATACATACGGTCAATACGATCAAGACGATTTAATAATCGCAATAATGCCCAACCAGGTAATAAAGACACAGTAGCAGCTACACCAGCCAAAATCTCATATCCTCCAACCAACAGCATAGTTGCACAAATTAACAATGCGCTTAACAGTACAGTATAGTTTGTACCGAGTTGAATGGCACTTAAGCGACGCATCACCCGTTCCGATTCTATTGAACGAACACGTACACGTAAATCGCCCCTTTCCAATTTATCTATAGTATCGTCGATTCGTCTAGGTAAACCCAAGGCAGTTGACCCTACCTGGGCTGCTTGTCTACCTATTTCATCAAAAATAGTACTACGGTTTGAACCATTATTACTAGTCATAAGTTTCATTGCATAAGGTTGAGCAACTTCCATAAAATTAAATTCGGGATCTAAACCCTTACCCACACCCTCTAAAGTAGAAAAAGCGCGCATCACAAAAGTAAAGGTAGCAGGGAAGCGAAAGGGTTGACCATAGGCAATTTCATATAAATCTTCGCTAATAGCGTCTACTGATTGCTCTTCAAAGGGCTTGTCCATAAAATTATCCAGCATAAACTGAATTGAACGACGCACTGAAGCCATATCACCTGTTGGAACTAATGCACCCAGGTTGATTAATGAGTTTACTACGGCATCCGAATTTTTTTGGGCTATCCCCATCAATGTATCCATTAAGCCTTCACGAATATTACTTTCGATCTGCCCCATCATCCCAAAATCATAAAAAATTAAAGCTCCATCGGAATTTACTGCCAAATTACCTGGATGAGGATCTGCATGGAAAAAACCACCATTAAGAATTTGCTGAAGATAAGCTTTTGCCCCTAATCTTGCTAACACTTTGCGATCCAACCCAGCAGCTTCTATTGCTTCATAGTGACTAATTTTGATTCCAGGTAGATATTCTAAAGTTAAAACTCTAGGAGAGGCATATTTCCAGTATACACGGGGAACACAAACCCAGTCTTCTCCCCGAAAGTTACGGCGAAAAGTATCTGCATTACGCCCTTCGTTGATATACTCCGTTTCTTCCCACAAAATGCGACAACACTCGTCATAAATTCCTAACCAGTCGCGGTTTTCGCCCCACTTGGGATGATTTTGAAAATAGCGAGCAATCTGACGTAAAATAGCTAAATCTACGGTAAATAACTGTTTTAAGCCTGGTCTTTGGACTTTTACCACTACCTCTTCACCACTATGTAGTTTAGCTTTATGTACCTGTCCTAAACTGGCAGCAGCTAGAGGGGTAGGATCAAAACTGGCAAATAATTTGTCAATTGGTTTACCTAAGTCTTCGGCTATAATCTCTTCTACAAGCTCATAAGCAAAAGCAGGCACTCTATCTTGTAATTTAGTGAGTTCTTCGACATACTCAGCAGGAAAAAGATCAGCGCGGGTAGAAAATAATTGACCGACTTTAATAAAAGTTGGCCCTAATTCTAAAAAGCTTTCGCGAATCCAAATAGCTTGTGCTTTACGTCTAGCTGCTAATTTGCTTTCTGTAAAACCGTTAAGATAAGTCCACTTACGATTATTGCGCCAAATTTTAAATAGGAAACTTAAGACAAATACCCAAATATCCAATCGACGACGATTAACAGAGTATTTAGGGCGATTCCAACGGTAAGATTTGGCAGATAACATTGGTCTAGTTTCTTTCCCAGGGGAAGTCATGGCTGAAACAGACTGGTTTGAATTGTTGTTTAGGGAATTTGGCTGGGGCAAAACGGCAGACACTGGGTTTTTAACGAAATTTTAACTGTGATGTTATTCGGTTAAGTAAAATTAACTAATTTTAATATTAGCGACTTATGGCTAAAAAAAGTCGCATTTCCTTAACTACTGCCAAATTAATTTATAACCGATGGAAGAATTAATGCAACTGATTCTAATTACGGTGTTTTTTTAATTCGGATCTTAAAGTAGCTATTTCAGCCCTTAATTGATCGAGCATTGCCTGTAGATCTGCTGAATTAGCACTATTGATATCAATCTTAACAGTGGTAGAAGTGCTGGGTCTACTGGGGGTTGGAGTAGTATAGGTATAAGAAGTAGTAGTAGAAGTGCTGCTATTAGCTGCTTGTTCGGCTCGTAACTGTACTTCTTCAATAAATTGTCTTAAGTTTTCCCTTTGTTCAGCATCGAATTTACCCAAATCACTCATAATATTGGTGAATGACTCTTCTAGCTTTTCACTAAAGACTTGCGCTAAGGCTCTACCTAAAAAGAAGGCGTTGGTAACAGGATTATTCATAAGAAAAAATTTTTAAGGCTTTAGTAACAAATTATATCTCTATTATTTAAGGGTATTATCTAACCCCGACGCAATTGTTGGTAGATAAAAATATTGCTAAAGCATATAAATTAGGGATTTTGAGTTAAATCTATAAACCATATACTTTTTCATCTATATCTTTACAATAATTTGAATCTTCTACTATTGTTAAAGAGAGATACAGTAAAATTACATATGAGTTTATTTGCTGAAAATTTTGCATCTTTGCCTAAGAATTTTAGCTCCCCTGACCCCGATTCAGATGCAATTAATAATTTATTGAATCTTATTTTAACTTCAGAATTTGAGGAAGAAACTGAGAAGACTATCAGCGAAGAAGCGACGATCGCTGAATCTGAAGAAGTTCAGGATGATAACTCAACTAATCAAGTTGATAACGATCAAAAACCAAAAGTTGAGGTGGTTAACCACGAAAAAGCTCCCATTGTGCCTGAAAAACTAGAATCTGAGACTTTTTTGTTCGAGGGAACTATACCAATGGAAGAAACCATATCTAAATTTGAAAACTTACAGACTAGTCTAGATACATCAGTAAATCAGTCAAATAATCCTACTGATGCTGAGGCTTATGCCGATAACTTAGAGTTAATAGAGTTAGTCAATACTTTAATTCCTTTATTGGTTGAGCTTGTTCAATGTAAAATTACAGACTCTCAAGAAGCAATTATTCAAGCCCTTAATCCTCAAATATCTCAACTGATTGAACAGCATTTTGTTAAAGATGCCCCAAAAATGGCTAAAGCGATCGCGCCTATTCTTCCCTCTGCTATTACTGAAAAGATTAATTTAGATCCTGAAGCTATAGCCAAGGCGATCGCGCCTGAAATTGCTCTTGCTATTAAAGAACAAATTCGTTTGGATGAGGATGCTATTGCTACTACCCTAGGGCCTCAAATGGGTAAATCTATCAAAACACAAATACAGTTGGAACGGGATGCAATGGTAGATGCACTTTACCCTGTAATTGGTAGCACCATTTCTAAATATATGGTGGAAGTAGTTCAAGATATCAATAGCAAGGTGGAAAATGCGCTGAGTTTTGAAGGAGTTCAACGCAAAATTAAAGCCAAAATGCAGGGGGTTTCTGAAGCGGAATTAATTTTTCATGAATCTGTAGGTTATCAGGTATTGGCTGTATTTTTAATTAATAAGGATTCTGGGGTAGTAATTCAAGAGGTACAAAAGGACGAAGAAAAGCATCTCAATTCCGATCTGATTGCAGGGATGTTAACCGCAATACGCAGTTTTGCTAACGATTGTATTGCTTCAGGTTCGGAGTTAGACGCTATTGATTATGGTGATTGGCAAATTCCGATTGAAGTCGCAGGGTATTGTTATCTGGCTGTGGTGGTGCGGGGTGAACCTTCTAAGAAGTTTAGAACCAAAATTCGTGATGTTTTGGGGGATATTGTCCTCAAGCATGGTCAAATTATCCAGGATTATGAAGGGAATATGGCAACTGTTCCCTTGGAAATTAAATTTATGTTGGAAGAATTGATTGGAGTTGAAACCAATAAACCACATAAATCCGCCTCTCCTGCAACTCTTTTGTGGTTATTAGCTTTTATCTTAAGTATGATTTTAGTTCCTTGGGGTTTAGTTAATCACCGTGCTAGGTTGGCACAACAAGTAGAATCTACCGTTACTACTCAACTTGATGCTGCACCCGAATTATCTGTATATCGTTTAGAACCATTTGTGCGTAAAGGTATACTCACGGTAAAAGGAAGAGTGCCAAGTCAAGATCTTCAGCAGCAAGCAACCACAATTATCCAAGCAATTGCTACGAAAAACAATTTAAAATTAGATAATCAGATTTTAGCCGTTAATGTCCCCACTGATCCTAAAATGACTCGTGCTGAAATACAGAGGCTTACCCGTTTATTTAATCAGCAAAGCGACACCCTAATTGATACTGATTATCAAGCATCAGTAGTTACGGTCAGAGGATTTATTTTAAACCCAACACAACAACAGACTATCAGCAAAGCCCTACAACAAATACCTGAAGTTAAACAAATAATTTGGCAAACCAGCGATCGCCTACCCTCTATAGATCAGCAGATTATCTTTCCTCTCAATAATACTAAAGTTGATTTAAAGGCAAATCAGCATAAAATTAAACTAATTAGTCAGTTTTTGAAGCAATATCCCCAGCTAAACTTAAAATTAGTCGCTAATTGGGATCGACAAGGTTCGCTTTCTATTAATCAGAAATTAGCTGAGGAACGTTGTAATGGCGTAAAAACAGCCTTGGTGAATCAAGGTGTCGATGCTAGGAGGCTTACACATGATTGTGCTAATGATGTTGTTAATAATACTCAGCAATCACTCCCCACTCCAACTGGTCTATCTAATATAACCCTTGGTCAAAATGATACCCCACTTATAGAAGCTCAACGCTATGTCAAATTTGAGCCGTTCATTCCCAAGAATCAATTTAATTAGAAACTAATAGACCAGTTGCTTATATTTTAAGAAGCACGTAAATTATTATATTTCATTGATTCCGCTAAGCGGTATTAGCCCATGCCTGTAATTACCAAAAAAATTTGTTTACTAGGTGATTTTAATGTTGGAAAAACTAGCTTAATCAGACGTTTTGTAGAAGATAAATTTAGTGACCAATATTTATCAACCGTAGGAGTTAAAGTATCTCGCAAATTGGTAGATTTACCCAACAATCAAGATATCGATCAAGTTAATCTTTTAGTTTGGGATTTAGAAGGTCAAACAAAATTTAAATCTATTACACCTAGTTATCTTAAGGGTGCTAGTGGTTCAATTATTGTTGCCGATCTAACTCGTTCTAATACTTTAAATAATTTGAATCAGCATATTGAATTATTTTTGAAAATTAACCCCCAGGCTATTATTAAAATTGCCTTGAATAAAGCAGATTTAATACCCACAGAAAAATTAACTAAGCTATTAGAAATTTATGGTTGTTGTAACTATCAACAAGTTATTAAAACCTATCAAACCTCTGCTAAAACAGGAGATGGAGTTGCTGATTTGTTTCAAGAGTTGGCTATGAGTATATCAAATATAGCTTAAAAGATTAGTTGCTTGACAATTCGGATAGATTATAGAGTAGGAGTCAGGTAGTGGGGGTTTGGATAGTAGGTATTAGAGATCAGTTAAAGGCTAAACTCTAAACCATGTCCCGTGAGTTATCTCGTAAAAACTGTTCAACAAAACGAACAAATATTTCTACTCCCATACCCAAAACAGTTTCATCAAAATCAAAGCGAGGATGATGATGAGGATATGCTAGACCTTTACTAGGATTTGCTGAACCCAAGAAAAAATAGCAACCTGGAACTTGCTCTAGAAAGAAAGACATATCCTCTCCTCCCATAGTTTGACATTCTGGCACAACACCTAATGGAGTTTCTACCACCTCCTGTGCAATAGAACTTACCAAACGAGCGATCGCAGGGTCATTAATTGTCGGAGGATATAATTGCCAATGTTCAAGTCGATAGTCTGCACCATACATTTGACAAACACCTGCAATAATTGATTTTAATCTTTGGGCAATTAAGGTTTGCAGTTGAGGATTAAAATAGCGAATTGTACCACTTAATTTGGCACTATCAGCGATGACATTTAGAGCCGTACCTGCTTGAAATTCACCCACAGTAACCACCGCAGCATCTAAAGGATTAACATTACGCGAAACAATAGTTTGCAAAGCATTGACTATTTGACTGGCAACTACGATAGAATCTACGGTTTGATCAGGCATTGCACCATGACCCCCTTTACCTAAAATCTCACAGCGAAAACATTCAACTGCTGCCATTAATGCGCCACTACGCACCCCTACTGTACCTACAGGTAGATTATTCCAAAGATGTAACCCAATGATGGCATCAACATCAGGATTTTCCAATACCCCAGCTTCAATCATCGGTTTTGCCCCCCCAGGGCCTTCTTCTGCTGGTTGGAAGATAATTTTTACCGTACCTTGCCAATTATCTTTATGCTGGGATAAATAATATGCTGTGCCTAAAGCGATCGCTACATGACCATCATGTCCGCAGGCGTGCATTTTTCCTTCATGCACAGAGCGATAGGATACTTCGTTAGCTTCCTGAATTGGTAAAGCATCCATATCTGCCCGAATGGCTAAAACTTTACCTGGATAATTACTATTGATGGTGGCGACAATTCCTGTTTGAGCAATCTCTACTTGATGGGGAATCTGCCATTGTTGCAGTTTTTGCTTGATAAATTCGGCGGTTATTTGTTCTTGGAAACCTAGTTCTGGTTTTTGATGAAGCTGACGTCGCCATTCTACTAAATTAGATTGTAGATTACGTATTTGTAAACGGATTTTAGTTAGATCAACTGATTGAGCTTCTGTAATTGTAAAGACCATATTGTCAAATCTAGGTACTATTTTTTCTCTCAAAACCTAGACGAATAGAGTTAGGAGAGGCAGTTTGTGTAAGTTTAACTCATCTTAACAAATAAGCAGAAATTTTTTTTTCACCAAAGGTTGCAAAATTACTATAAAGTTTGCTACATTAGTTAAGCACTCAGGAAGTGAGCCAGGATAGCTCAGGTGGTAGAGCAGAGGACTGAAAATCCTCGTGTCGGCAGTTCAAGTCTGCCTCCCGGCATTGGAAATTAGAAAAATTGCAGATGTTTTTCGTGGCGGTTCTCCAGATTCAAAAGACGATGCAAAATGTTTTAGAGGCAACATTCCTTGGATTATGATTGCAGACCTTAACAAATCTCTAAATAAGTATATTTCTCAAACAACAGACACGGCTACTGATGCTGGCGTACAAAAAAGCAACACTTATTCTTTCAAATAGTGCAACTGTTTGCGTACCCAAAATATTAGCTGTAGATGTTGGCTATCTTTTATCTTTATTAATTTTTCTGTTTTATTAGTCCTAAAATAATTGATAAATATAAACAAGGAGTAATACAAATTAATTTAAACATTGCTATTGTTAGCAATATAGATCTTTTGCTACTATCTCTCAAACAACACAAACGCATCGTAGCCAAAATAGAAGCCCTACAAACAAGAAGAAACCTAGTAAAAGAACAACTACAACCAATTAAACTTCTACTAGATCAATTCCGTCAATCTGTTTTAGCTCCTGCTTTTCGTGGTGATTTAACTAAAGACTGGTGCGAACAAAACACAAATGTTGAACCTGCTTCAAAATTAATTACATCTAATTATAAAGCCTCAAATAAATTACCTATCAGTTGGTGTGAAGCTTTAGTAAAAGATGTGGTTGAAAATTTGAAATATTGAACAGCCAAAAAATATACCGATGAAATAAAAGGAATACCTGTGTTGTTAATGGAGCTATATGCTATTTAAATTTAAAATATGCAGAACTACCTAATAAAAATTTTGACATATTAAGACTGCTCCCTGGGGATATATTGATGATTATGTCAAATAGCAGTATATCTTCAGTTGGTAGAACAGCTATTATTAATAAACGTGAGCGTAATTTTGCCTATACTGGATATTTAATTAGATTAAAACATAGTAAAAATTTGCTTGCTCCAAAATATTTAAATTTATAGTTTTATAATTAGGATATTAGATTATATAGAGAAATTATTCTACGTTAAACAAGTGGAATAGACAAGATTAATAACGATTAAACAAAGAAATTAATTATTTCTCTGGCATCCCTTCAAGCACAAAAATCAATAATCCGCAGTATCGAATCTCTCTTTAAACTAGCAAACAATATTGAACAACAATATCAATAAACAGAAACCTAACTAGAAACCCTCAACAAATCCATCTTAGCTAAAGCATTCCGAGGCAAATTAGTAGCCCAACATCCTGATGTTCAACCTGCATCGGTATTATTAGAAAGAATAAAAGCAGCAGGAGAAAAAACAACAGCTAAAAAATATAATATTGATATTAAAATAAATAGTAAAAAGCTAGAACAACAGTTATATATATCTGGAATCTGAACAATAAAATTCATTTGAGTCAATACTTAAAGCATCATATAATATTAGCAAAATTGATAATTCCAGGGTAAGCTACCCGAACTGTCCCCCATGCTCATATTTAGACACTCTCTTTTTTTTGTAGTTCCATCTTTTTGAATTGCATGATCGATTATCCAATCAGTATGAGCAAGTCCGAAGGAAACTTCTGCTAAATTACCACAATTTTTAACTAAATTATCAGCCCAATTATGTTGAAGTTGCGTAGAATTTAAAATATTATATGCTATGTTATTGTTTTTTGAATTATAGTTATTTAGAGAAATATAGTAATCGTTATTAGGAGAGTAATTCATTTGTCCAAAAGTAAATGATAAAGACCCATCTCTTGGAGTAGGATTACCTATACGATAGTTATTTGCTGAATTGTTAACTGAAACATTGACAGAAGTACCGTGGCTATATGCTTCTTCTATAACTTTATTTATTGTTAAAGAACAATTGTAAACTGATTGTGCATTAACCGTAGATATGGGAAAATTGTAAGTTAGTAAAGGTACTAAGAATAAAAATTTAGTAGACATATTTATTGTTACAAAGACTTTAATTAAATAGTATCTTTTAGAATAAATATTATCTGTGATTTGCATTCAGGAGCTTGAAAGATTAGTTATTGTTCTTAAAAAAACATATTTATCTATTCATTACCCAAGAGTAAGTTAAATATATCAATATAAATAAATTAAGTGATTATTAGATAGTAGTTATACCCGAGGAATTACCTATAGAGATAAAGCATTTTCACAAAATTGATTTGCTACCCTTGTTCTCAATTTGTCATTAATAATTTAATATTTGAGTTAAAAATTACATATCTATATAGTGCATTTTATTATTGATGCTAATCATCACTCAATAACACTATGAGCTATTGATCTGCCTATCGATTAATAATTGTGAGAAAGTGGAGCAATTTATTGTAGGTTTATCTCAATCTTTTCTTAAGGTAAATAAAATATCAAAATAACATTAATCTAAAGAAAAATTGGGGAGAGAAAATATAGCGATCGCTATAAATTATATTTTACAGTAGTTTAAATAAAATTAAGTGAAGGACTTAAAAGCCTGGTGTTGGTAGTTAAAGTTTGCCTTCCAGCCTTGAAAATGATTAAAGTATAGTTATTCTTGTATCAAGTACTATATAATAATTCTCGAAAACCACGACAGACTTGTGACATTTTTAAGCTCACGATCGCAATGCACCGCTTCTATGGATATTTTAGCCTGTTCATAAACTTAATTGGTATTGTTGATCTTTGCAGCTAATGCTTAAAAATTAATATAACTTGATTAACTTTTAATCTATACCATTAAATAGCGATCACTATTTATCAATGTTCACCCTATGCTTGTTAAAAATAAGACTAAACAATTTTTCTTAGGTTTAATAGCGGTTACACCTACTATAATTATTGTCAATTGGTTGTTTCCAGTCAAATCAGCTTTAGCTAATTGTCAAGTTTCATCAACAGCAAAAGAAGTTATTGATCTAACTAATAAAATACGGACAGAACATGGCTTAAATCGTCTCAAGACTAATTGCAAATTATCTCAAGCTGCTCAAGCCCACACCCTTGATATGATTTCTATGGGAGAAATAAGCCATACTGGCTCTGATGGCTCTAGTTTAGCTACTCGCGCTGAAAAAGCGGAATATTCCTATTTAAATTTAGGCGAAAATGTCGCTCAAGGTCAAACAAGTCCCACCGAAGTCTTAAACTCCTGGATTAATAGTGATGGACATCGCGAAAATATACTTAATCCTAGTTTTACAGAGATTGGAGTCGGGTATGAAGATAATTATTGGACTCAAGTATTCGGTAGACCTAGATAGTTTTTTTAATTGTATTACAACAGTTAACTTAAGCGAATTTTAATTATTTATTTAACTTATATTTACTTGCTACTGGGATATTAATCATCAGCTTGAGATAACTGTTGAACTAACTTTAAATTTAAACAATGCCATTTCTAACGATCAAAGGTGTATTTAATCCTCAAAGTGGTATTCTTGATGGCGACTCAGTTAGATTTCTGGCGGATGATGATGCTTTATTTGATCAATTGCAAGGAAGACTCAAATTTAAGCCTAATGGCGAAGTTCAACTACGATATGAAGCAATAGATGCTATAGAAAAGGCAGCCAGACAACCTTTTGCTGCCAATGCTACAAAACGCAACTTGAAATTATTAGGCGGTAATGAAAATGGTTTGCCAGGATATATTTTATCTAGCCACACGGATAATAATGGTAGACCTGTTTGTTTTGTGTTTATCGGGGATACGCCCAATTTAGACGGCACAGAAATAATTCTTACACCCACAGCAGTTAGAAATAGTGTCAATTATCAATTACTAGCAGAAGGTTTTGTATATCCTCTGTTTTATGACAAACTCTACAAAGAATTAAGAGACGAGATGGTAACAGCAGTAGAAGCTGCTAGGGAACAAAATCTGGGGTTATGGCAAGCAGATGTATCAAATAAAGGATTTATTATTCAACCACCAGTAGATTTAAGGGAATTAAGCCCTATTTTTCCTAAACTATGGCGCAGACTAGAAAGTTTTTACCGTCGTTTATCAAATCAAGATAAAACTGCGGATCAGTTTCTCGCATTTTTGGCACAAGGAAACGATGCTTTATTTACTATTCGGGATCAACGCTATATTAATTTTTCTAGTGCTTTGGAGTTGCAAGGAGACAAAATTAAATTGAATTATAAACCAGAGCAAATGGTTTTCCGCAGTTAGATAGAAATTGATAAATAGAAGAAGTATTATTACTTGGATATTAAAGCCAGAAGTAGGGTAATTAGCTTAAATGGGTATGGTGATCGAGATACAGTAGCGGAGGCTTACTTCATCACACTTAGAATTTGCAATAGTTGAGAGACTAGAAGTACCGTTTACCAACGTAGTAAAAGGTAGACAAATAAAAAAATTGAACCTAAGCAACACTAGTTTAGGTTTTCTACGTTTAAGGTGCAATGTGATCGATCTTCAACATCATAAATTATCTGAAAATCTATCAGCAGACTTGAGTCTACAACCTTGTCTTCTATTGTCGGCTAAAAACAATAAATTTATCCTGTTTACCTAGTTGACTTAAAAATCAAATATCGGTATGATATTTTTCATGTTGATTTAAAAATCAATTACTAAGGAGGAAAAAAATATGAATTATCTAACAAACAATCAACAAGTTACACCGTCTACAGCCAAGGATGCGATCGCGATCGCTTTTAAGCAATTGTTAGATCAGTATCAACAGAATGAATATAAAATTGCCACAAAAGAGGAAGAAGCAGAAAAGGAAAAGAACAAGGAGTTATTAGAAAAAACTAGGAATTATACAGTTAATAATATTGTTAATGATCTGGCTGCTTTGCAGTTAAATTTTGGTGGTGTAATCAATCAATTGACCAATAACTTAACTACAGAAAGCGATAAATTAGAAGAATTAAAGAAAGCGATCGCAGTTGAATCTAAGTATTTGGAACAATTAAATCAAGTCCGTTTAGTTGCCGATGCTTTACACATTTTTGAACAGGAACATCAAGAAAAAATTGCTTCTTTAGAGATGGAAACTCAATCAGAAAAAGAAATGATTGAGCAAGAAATGGTTCAGGTAAGAAAAGTATGGGAAAAGGAACAAATTCAATTTGAATATAAAGTAGCAGCAGCAGCAGAATTAACCACCAGACAAAGAGAAGCAGCAGCAGCAGATTATCAATATCAATTAGAGCGTCAAAGAACTATTGAACAGGACGAATATGAGGAAAATAAACGTTTACAAGCCAGGGAATTAAGCGAACAGCAAGCAGCAAAAAATCTTGATTGGCAAGAGAGGGAAAAGTATTTAGCAGATCATCGGGAAGAATTTTTAAAAAACCAAGAGAAAATTAATACTTTTGATGCCAAGCTGACAGAAGAATATAATCAAGCTAAGGGAAATGCTATTAAAGATGCGGAAAGTAGATATAAGTTTGAAGCTGAATTAAAAGAAAAAGACTGGTCGGCAACTAAGGAAGGTTATCAGTTAAAAATTGAGTCTTTAAGCGCAACAATAGAAAGACAGAACCAACAAATTACTGAAATAACTAATAGATTGCAAGAAGTTAATACTCAAGCACAAAATTTGGCAAGACAAGCATTTCAATAAACCAATTCAATTTTTTAATTTTATGGAATCCTTAGTTACGGATATCTCTCTGGCGATTAAGTAATGAATTAAAATTACATTTTTTGAGCAACGCGAACCGTTAATTTATTAATCCTTTGGGATAACTAATACCAATTACATTAATATAGGAGGAACAATTACTATGACAATCAATTCCAAAAGCACAAAAACAGAAATCTTAGCAGCATACAAAGAAATAGAAAAGCAAAATAAAAGTTTAGAAGCTGAAGTAAGAAAAGGCGGTTTAACTTCTAAAACTACTAATCAAGTAATTGTAGAAAAAAAAGAAGTAGTGACTGTAAAAAATTACAATAATGATATCTCCGCAACGATTAAATCATTAGAACAAATACAGAATAATTTCGGTTCAGCAGTAAGTAACTTATCAGAAAGACTAATTAGCGAATCAACAAAACTTACAACTATTAGAAACGCGATCGCCCAGGAAAAATCGCAATTAGAACAACTACATAAACTTACAGATATTGAAGATACAACAATTGATACTTTAATTCAACAATATCAAGCTAACGTCAAAAGGTTTACCGAACAACTCAATCAAAAACAGGAAGAATCACAGCAGGAAATAGAAACCTTGCTGGAAGCTTGGACAAAAGAACAAGAAACCCACAATAGATTAGTTAAAACTAGAGACGACGAATATCGAAAAACGCAACAAAGACAACAACTAGAATATGAATACAATTTAAACTTAGAAAGAAATCTCAATCAAGAAGAATACGAACAAGAACAAAAGATTAAACAAGAAGAATTAAAATTAACCCGTACAACAATAGAAAAACAATGGCAAGAAAGAGAAGCAGCGATCGCAAAACAAGAACAAGATTACAGTGAGGCGCAAATAAAAGTCTCAGCTTTTGAAGAACAATTAAAAGCAAAAATAAAACAAGGAAAAGAAGAAGGAACAGGTATAGGTAATTACCAAACCAAAATCAAAACCGAATTAAGAAATAGAGAAATTATCGGTGAAACCCAAAATTATCAACTAAGAATTGAAGATCTACAACAAATAATTCAACAACAAGAAAGTAGAATTAATAAACTCTCACAACAATTAGATACTTCCCTGCAACAGGTACAAAATTTAGCAGTCAAAGCCATCGAAGGTACATCAAATCGTAACTCTTTTGAAGCCATGAAAGCGATCGCTCTGGAACAAGCTAAGACACAAATTAAAAATAAATAAATTAAATAAATATTAAATATTCTAGGGTATGTAGGGGTAAATCATCTTTATCTCTACTTTTTTTTGAATGAATATATAGTAATAATATTAGGTTTATATTTTAGCTGCTAACTATTAGCTTTGGGTTTGGGCTTTTAGCTTCTTAATTAATAACTTAGTTCATAATATCTATTACTTTTTAGCTTTGGTATCTTATCAATACGCTATAACGCTCAACTAATCCGTGCTTGATAACTCTTAGCTATTATTTTTAAAGTAATATGTGCTACTTAATACCTAATACAATTAGATCTTAGCTTGTTTTGTCTCCTGACTCCTGACTTGTATTACCTAGTACCTACTACTTTTCATAGCTAATAATCATCTAAATTTTCATAAACTAATCTGGTACAAATATATAATTCAGCACATATTAAATAAAAAATATTAACAGTAATTAACATCAAACACAGCAAACCTTTAAAAACCGATTACCTATTCTTAATATACCCATGAAATCCTAATAACTAGAAAACATTAATTAGATAGTTATAACAGCTTCCAATTATATGTTTTTACTAATCTAAATAGTTTGATTTCATTCAAATAAAAAAATTTAAACATGACTAACCAAATAATTGGTTTTACTTCTCTACCAGCAGATACTTTTGCAGATGGTACACCCGCAGGAGGTAATGACGGTGAAGGAAAGCCAATAGATGCCAATGGTAGAACGGGCCCTTTTGATGGACAACCTGTTCAAGGTTTTAGTGGTGTACAGTTTGCTCCCGATAATACAGGATCATTTTGGTTTCTATCTGATAATGGTTTTGGGACAAAAGAAAATAGTAGTGACTATCTATTACGCATCTATCAAGCAGATCCCAATTTTCGGGGAGTAGAAAACGGTGACGGTAATATAGCTATAGAAAACTTTATTCAGTTAGCCGATCCTGATAATTTAATTCCTTTTGATATTACTAATCAAGATAGCCCAGAACGCTTGCTAACAGGGAGCGACTTTGATCTAGAATCCTTAAGTATCGATTCCAATGGCGACATCTGGGTTGGTGATGAATTTGGGCCCTATCTATTGCATTTCGACTCCGAAGGTAAATTATTTGAAGCACCTATTGCCACTCCTAATATTACCAATTTAAATACCCTAGAAGGACAAGATCCATTAGTAATTGCTCATCGTGGTGCAAGTGGTATATTACCCGAACATACCTTAGAAGCATATAAAGTAGCGATCGCTCAAGGGGCAGATTTTATTGAACCTGATTTAGTTAGCACTAAAGATGGGGTGTTAATAGCTCGTCACGAACCCATTCTTGATGACACTACTAATGTCGCCGAGATATTTGGTGAAGAAAGAATGTCTACCAAAATCCTAGACGGAGAAGAGGTAACAGGATATTTCGCCGAAGATTTCACTTTAGAAGAAATTAAACAGTTAAGAGCGGTTCAACCACGGGAATTTCGCGATCAAGAATTTAATGGTGCGTTTGAAATTCCTACCTTCGCCGAAGTTATTGAATTAGTTCAACAAGTCGAAGCCGAAACAGGGGTAAAAGTTGGTATTTATCCCGAAACTAAACATCCGACCTTTTTTGAGCAACAGGGCTTATCTTTAGAAGAACCACTAATTAAAACCCTCAAAGAAACAGGGTTTACCGATAGCAATCGCATTTTTATTCAATCCTTTGAATTTCAAAACCTCATTGAACTTCAAGCAATGCTGGATGCTGAGGGGTTAGGGGATATCCCTTTAGTGCAACTTTACGGTGATACAACTAAAGATGCTAGTCCTGAAGATGGTTTTTCCGTACCCTACGATATCCGTTACAACCTCGAACAAGGTAATGATCTAGCTGCTATTTACGGTCAAGATTTCGTTGAGGCGGTAGAAAATGGTTTATCAGCAAGTACTACTTATAAAGATTTAGATAGTGCCGAATTTTTACAACTTATCAGTGATCAATACGCCGAAGGTGCAGGACCCTGGAAAAACAATATCTTATTACGTGAGAGTATAGATACCCCAGTCGATGGCGATGGTGATGGTGAAGCTGAAATTACCACCCAGTTAACAGGTGAAATAAGCCCATTTATCGATGATGCCCATGCTGCTGGGCTACAAGTTCATCCCTACACCCATCGTAACGAAGAACGGTATCTAACCCTAGGGGCGGATGGCACACCCCAAACCCCAGAGAAAGAACTAGAACAACTGATAGAAATAGGTGTCGATGGATTTTTTACAGACTTTCCAGCCACTGGAGTAGCAGTAGTAGATTCGGTAACAGGAGAACTAGTGCGATCGCCAGAAAATCCTGATTTAGGCGAGGAATTACCTAATTTAGACACATCACGCGGTTTTGAAGGAATGGCATATAGCCCAGACCGTCAGACCTTATATCCTTTCCTCGAAGGCAAAGTAGCTGGTGATCCTGAAGATGCCCTACGCATCTATGAATTTGATGTGGCATCTGGCAGTTATACAGATTTGGTTGGTTACTATCCCACCACCGATGGTAATCCTATTGGTGACTTTACCCCCATTAACGACCACGAATTTCTAGTGATCGAACGGGATAACAACCAGGGACAAGAAGCGCAATTTAAAAAAATCTTTAAAGTCGACCTATCTCAGGTAGATGAAAACGGTTTTGTAGCCAAAGAAGAAGTTGTTGACCTACTTAATCTTGACGACCCCGAAGACTTAAATGGCGATGGTCAGACTACCTATGATATGCCCTTTGTAACCATTGAAAATGTCGTGGTCGTTGACGAAAACACCATCTTAGTTGCCAACGATAACAATTATCCCTTTTCTCAAGGTAGAGAAGGCGATATCGACAATACCGAAGCAGTTTTAATCAATTTAGAACAACCCTTAAATCTTGACCCTAATCTTGGAGGTAATCCCATAACATCAACACCCATTACTAATACTGGCGATACCGAACAACCTAGTCAAATGAAAGGTTTAAATGGTTACCAAGTAGATCCCATTTTTACCGTTGGTGAAGAAGTAAATGGCTATACTCCTCCTGGTATTCTAGACGGTTTGGGAGCATTTACTCTAGACGACGATACTATTAGAGTATTAGCAAACCACGAATTTAGTGCAGATTTAGGTTATAGCTATACATTGGCTAATGGTGCAGAATTAACTGGGGCGCGAGTTAGTTATTTTGATATCAATAAAGAAACTCTACAATTAGAAGCTTCTGGGTTAGCTTACGACAAGATTATTAATCGTGCTGGGGAAGAAGTAAACGAAGCATCAGACCTCGAATTTGAAGGTATCGATCGCACTTGTTCTGCTCATTATATTGAAGCGGAGCAATTTGGCGAAGGTCGTGGCTTAAAAGATAGTTTGTTTTTTACTGGGGAAGAAACCAATGGTGGTACTGAATTTGTACTAGACCCAGCTACCAATACTCTTCATGCTGTGCCTTGGATGGGTCGCGCTGCTTGGGAAAATGTTACTGAATTAGATACAGGTACAACCGATAAAGTAGCATTTTTAATTGGAGATGATCGCGAGGCTGCACCTTTACTCATGTATGTCGGTGAAAAAGATTGTAGTTGTGATGCCAACTTGCTAGAACGTAACGGTTTAGTTGGCGGTAAACTCTATACTTGGGTTGCTGATAATGCTTTAGCAGATACTCCTACTTTTACTAACGAAGATGGCGAAATCGTTGATGATGATAGCGCACCAGATCCATCTGGTTTTAATGGTACTGGTAATAGTCAAACTGGTAGCTGGGTTGAATTAGACTATTATCGTCCTGACTTGGCTGCTTCGGCGGTAGATACTAACGATGATGGGGACATTCAAGATGAACTTGGTTACGATGAACAGGGTTTTGCAACTCAAGCACAACAGGATGAATTATTTATCGCTGCTGGTGGTTTCCAATTCTCACGCCCTGAAGATGTAGCCACTAATCCCGAAGATGGTACACAAGCAGTACTAGCTTCTACTGGTCGTGGTAATCGCTTTGCAGAAGATAATTGGGGTGATACCTATAAAATTGATACCGAATTTAGTGAGTCTGGCGATCCTTTAATTGGCAAAATCGATATTCTTTATGATGGTGATGATGCAGGAAAAGGTCAATTTCCAGATTCCGACTTTGGTTTACGTAGCCCCGATAACTTAGATTGGGCAGAAGATGGGTATATATACGTTCAAGAAGACCGTGCAACAGCAGAAGATGAACAATTTGGTGGTACATCTGGCGAAGAAGCTTCTATTTGGCGTATAGACCCTCTTTCTGGTCAATTAACACGTGTGGCTCAAATGGATCGTTCAGCTTTACCCCAAGGACAAACTGATCCTGAACCTAATGATCTTGGTAATTGGGAGTCATCGGGTATTCTTGATGTTTCTAATTTATTTGATCAAGATCCTGGAAGTCTATTTATCTTCGGTGTTCAAGCCCATAGTTTAGAAGATGGTATCATTGCCGAGGCTGATTTAGTCCAAGGTGGTCAATTAGCTTTCTTAAATAGCGAAACACATTCAATGTAATTAGTTAAATTACGCTTGGCGATTTCGGAACTTTAATATTTTTTAGAGTTCTGCGATCGCGAAGTGTAGCCCTTCTGGCTATTCGCGAAGTGTAGCCCTTCGGGTAATTGCCATTTTTTAGCTTTTGAGGTTAATTGTTCCCTTTCAAGAAAATTCTTTGTAATAATTCCGCCATGATCCATCCCACTAATAAACCCATAACATTAGCCAGTAGATCTTGTAACTCTCCGTAGCGATTAATATATGGTTGTAGTAACTCAATCATGCCACTCCAAGCAATAAAACCCAAAGCAATGATCAGCCAATTATCGGGTTTTCTCAAAGCTGTCGGTAACATAAGCACCCCATAAGCAATAAAATGATGCAGTTTATCCCCACCAGGAAAGGGAGGTAATTTATCTAACGGACGCAGAGATAAGATAGTTATTAGTGTCAAGATAAATATAGTCAGGGATACCCAATGTCTTCTAATTAAAGTTAGCAATGCAACCATCAAATAGCTAGCTTGTGATAATTAAACCTATCGACTTGTTTGTTTAAACAAAATAAAAATTAAATTTGCTCTTAGATGATCATCTATATCTCAATTTGGGAATCATAAAATCATGCCCTATTAAGTTATCAAATAACCTCCAAAGAAAGCTTATGTAAAACAATAGCAGTTTTGAATACCAAATTCTTCCTTTATGCAGTTGGGTTAAACCACACTTAATCATAAAAATTGAAAACTGCTTCAAATAACCAACAATGGCGTAGATTCTACTGCAATTATCCCAGAAATCGCACCCCGTTTAGAGTCCTATTTTTTTTATCTATCTCTAGTCCCCATGAACCCTCTAGTTAGTATCCTGATCCCTTGCTTCAATGGTGAACATTGGATCGAACAAGCTATTAAATGCGCACTTAAGCAAACCTATGACCACATTGAGATTATAGTCTTAGATGATGGTTCGAGCGATAATAGTTTAGAAATCGTAAAAAGCTTTGGTAAACATATCAGTTGGTACACCAGCACTCATCGCGGACTTAATTATACTCGCAATCATCTATTAGATTTGAGTCGAGGTGAATGGTTGCAATATTTGGATGCTGATAATTATTTATTGCCCAATAAAATAACTAAACAAACCAGATTTGTATTAGAAAATCCTGATACTGATCTAGTTTACAGTCCGAGTATTTTACAAGCTTATAACTATCTAGTTGAGGCAGCATTAAAAAATAGAGAAGATCAAGCAATAATTAATGCACATCAAACCCTTAACCTCGACTCTCCCAATACAATCACCCAGGAAGTTTTACCTATTCCCCAACCTCATGATCCCTGGATTTTGTTAGCCAGATGGTATTTACCACCAATAGCAAGTTGTCTTTTGCGCAAACAAGCCATTATTGATGTGGGTGGTTGGAAAGAAGAGCAATCTTATTGTCAGGAATATGAGTTATATTTACGTTTATTAAAAGCTAATAAACAGTTTAATTATTGCAATGAAGCAGGTTTAATAGAAAGACAAAATAATCAGCTTCAAATTGAGCAAGGAAAGACTTATCAGCAGCAACTAGAAATTATTGATAATCTTGAACAATATTTACTCAATACCAACCAATTAAATCAAATTCGGCAAACGGCAATTAATCAGGCTAGATTTGAATTTGCCAGGATGATCTGGTTAATTAATAAACAGTGGTCTAAAAATATTATTAACCAAATTCATCAAACACAAAATAGTTTCATTCCCTCCAATAATTGTGTCTCAAAAATTTATCGTTTAATGTACCAAACTTTAGGATTTAATCTGGCGGAAAATCTGGCTCATTTTAAACGTCCATTGGTTGTTAATTAGTTGGAAAGCTAAAAAATATCATACCTGCCATTACTAAAACAAGTAGACTTTAAATAAAAAATATAATGTCAAAACAACTTAATAATTGGATTTGTTGCCAGATAGGAAATACACAGGATTATCAAATAGCTAAAGCTTTACATAGTAACAAAAGACTAAAATACTTAATTACCGATGCCTGGTTATCTTACTTCTCCCCCTTTAATTTCTTGCCCAAAATATTATTAAACACATCTAGATCTCTAGAACATCCAGAATTAAGCAGAGCAAAAATAAAAGCTTTCAACGATCCATTACTCATTTGGGAAATATCCCAAAAATTCGATAATATTCGAGGCTGGGAATACAAAACTACTCGTAGCAGTTGGTGGCAAGCACAGGTAATAAAAATATTAAGTAAAACCAAATTTAGCGAGCCAAATATCACTTTATATGCTCAAAGTTATGCAGCTTCGGAATTATTTAAATATGCCAAACATCGAGGCTGGAAAACCGTATTAGGACAAACAGATCCAGGTATTATAGAGGAAAAACTATTAATAAAAGAAAGTCAAATTTATCCCCAATATCATAATGCAGTATCAGTAGCCCCCTTAGACTATTGGCAAAAGTGGCGAGAAGAATGTACCTTAGCTGATCAAATTATTGTTAATTCAGCTTGGTCAGCCCAGGCTCTTATACAAACTGGGGTTGCTAGTGATAAAATTAAGATTATTCCCTTAGCATATCAAGCAACAGCTAAAAATAAGGATTTTAACCGAACCTATCCTCAAAACTTTTCTCAGCAGCGTCCTCTAAAAGTTGCATTTGTTGCCGATGTAATCTTACGTCATGGTGTGGCTGCTATCTTTGAAGCGATGGAATTACTAACTAATAAACCCATTGAATTATGGATGGTGGGAAAAATAGGAATTAAAATACCCAAAGCCCTGAAAAAAAATCCCAAAATAAAATGGTTTAATACAACCCATCCCCACAAAATAAAGCAATATTATCAACAAGCAGATGTCTTATTATTCCCAAGTTTATCTGATAATTTCGGCATCAATCAATTACAAGCCCAAGAATGGCAATTGCCAATAATTAGTTCAAAACATTGTGCCAATGTAGTAAAAGATAAAATCAATGGACTAATCTTACCAGAAGTAAGCGCAATGGCGATCGCAGATGCTTTAAGTTTTTGCCAAACTCATCCTCAACAATTAACTGCTTTTGCACAGGCTTCCCAACAGACACTAATAGATTTCGAGCGGAAGCTGGTGGCGGAAAAACTGGGGATTTTAAATTATCCTGAATATTCACAAAAATCTTTGATTCATTATCAATTAGGTAGTGGGGGTTGAGATTGTTGGGTAGGAGGTAGTAGGTAGGAGGTAGCCCTAAAGGATAAGCTATGTCTACGACAGCTACGCAACCGCAAATCCCACAAGGGGACAATGTGGGTAGTAGGTAGTAGGTAATAGTCAAAAGGTAAGAAGCTAAAAGCTAAAAGCATCCCTCGCACGGGTTAACTGCGCGTCAAAGCTAAGAAGCTAAAAGAATCAATAATTCTTATTTATCGTGCAATGTTGAACAATAATTTGTTAAATACCAATTAGCTGATTACAATGCGGTAAACTAAATGATTTTTATGGCTATCACTTATGACTCAGATTATGACCTCATCCCTCTTATCTGTCGCCAATCTTAGAGTTGCTTATCCTCGTCAATCTCAATCACAAACAATTTGGGCGGTGGATGATGTTTCTTTTAGTCTTCAGCCTGGTGAAAAAATGGGGTTGGTGGGGGAGTCTGGTTGTGGTAAATCCACCTTAGGAAGGGCAATTATGCGTCTTTTACCAGAAGGTAGCCAAGTGGAAGGAAAGGCAATTTTTAAAGATAAATCAGTTTTTGAATTAAATAAAAGCGAATTACAACAGTTACGTGGGGAAATTGTGGCGTTAGTTTTTCAAGATCCCATGACACGCCTCGACCCGTTAATGACTATTGGTGATCATTGTTTAGAAACCATTAAAGCCCATCAACCAAAGCTAAGTAAATCCGCAGCCAAGCAACTAGCCTTAGAGACATTAGCAACAGTTAAAATACCTGCAAGCCGTTGGGGACAATATCCCCATGAATTTAGTGGTGGAATGCGACAGCGTGTGGCGATCGCTCTGGCTTTATTACTTAATCCTAAGATTATTGTGGCTGATGAACCTACTACAAGTCTTGATGTTACAGTTTCGGCAGAAATTTTAAAAGAATTGACTAGATTATGTAGTGAAAGGGAAATGGCTTTATTGTTAATTTCTCATGATCTTGCAATGGTGGGGGAATATTGCGATCGCCTGGCGGTAATGTACCAGGGTAAAATTGTCGAAACAGGGGATGTTAAATCAATTTTTAAATCTCCAACTCATGAATATACTAAGTCGTTATTGGATGCAGCCCTACACCTTCAAGCGATCGATCTTAATCCACCCCTAGCCATTAATCACACGCAAACACCTATTCTACAAGTCAAGAATCTTCAACAGCACTTTACCCTAGAAACCAATTTCATCCAGCAGTTGTTTTCGCCCAATAAAGCCTCTGTAATTAAAGCTGTAGATGATGTAAGTTTTGAATTGTATCCTGGGGAAATATTAGGACTGGTGGGAGAATCTGGATGTGGTAAAAGTACCCTCTCAAGGACTATTTTACAGTTGCTTAAACCTACTGGAGGTAGTGTTACCTTGGGTGGACAGGATCTAACTAGTCTTTCCCCTCAAGCAATGCGTAGTCAACGGCGACAGCTACAAATGGTTTTCCAAGATCCACGCGCCTGTCTTAATCCTTTAATGACTATCGGCGATAGTATTGCAGATCCACTATTTATCCATCAATTAGCTACTGTTAGCGAAGCCAAACAACAGGTAAATCTAATGTTGGAAAAAGTTGGTTTAACACCGACTACGGACTATTATCAACGCTATCCCCAAGAATTATCTGGTGGACAACAACAACGGGTAGCGATCGCTAGAGCCTTAATTACTAAACCTAAAATAATTATCTGTGATGAGCCTGTCAGTATGTTAGATGCTACTGTGCAAACTCAAGTATTGGAACTAATGTTGGCATTAAAAGCCGAATTTGACCTAACTTACCTATTTATCACCCACGATCTCTGGGTAGCCAGATTCTTTTGCGATCGCATTGCGGTAATGAATGGCGGTAAAATTGTCGAAATTGACACCACTGAAAAGATCTTTACCCAAGCCCAACATCCCTATACTCAAAAGTTACTCGCTGCTGCACCTTTATTAACCAACAACTAGAATGATTCCAACCCTTTCAATTCGTAATCCAATTGCTGTTAGCTTAGGAGCGATCGCTGGGGCTTTATGTCGCTATTATTTAAATTTATGGTTACCCCAAATTTTTGGTACAGGGTTTCCCTATGCAACTTTACTAGTTAATTTAACTGGCTCATTTACCATCGGCGTTATTTCTACCCTGGCTATTCAACAAGTTGGCTTTATTACCCCAGAAATAATTTTATTACTTGTAGTAGGTTTTCTCGGTTCTTATACTACCTTTTCTAGTTACGAACTCGATAGTTTAAACCTCTGGCGTGGTAGTGGTTGGCAAATCGCTTTTTTCTATTGGTTTGGTAGTGCAGTTGGGGGTTTTTTTAGTCTTTATTTAGGAATTTTATTAGCTAAATTTTTTATTAATGCTCACCATAGCTGAAAATAAATTTGTTAGGAGGTAGTAGGGGTTGAGGTAGGAGGTAGTAGGTAGTAGGTAATGAGGGTTGAGGTAGTCGCGTTATTGACAATTGACAATTGATAGTTAATTTGGTCGTTTGACCTCTTGCCTATGACTGCAGGGGTAATTATCAATTATCCATTCTTAATTATCAATTAATAGCTATGCTAAAAGCTAAGAAGCTAAAAACTATCCTAAGTCCCTTGGTATAACCACTACTTACCCCCATTGCGGTTAAATCAAAGCTAGAAACTGTAAGCTATAAGCTAATAGGTTATCAACGTTGCTATTGCTCAATTTTGAATAAATACGGTTTTGCTATTGTATATCATCCCGATTACGTCGCCCCCTTACCTGATGTTCATCGGTTTCCCATGCCTAAGTTTAAAATACTAAGGGATTTACTGCTTAAGGATGGAGTGGTTGAGGAGAAACAAATTTACCAACCAGAATTACCAAATTTAGATTTAATAAAACTAGTACATACACCCGAATATGTTCAAGCCTACTGTGAGGGAACATTAGACCCCAAAGCCCAACGACGTATAGGTTTACCTTGGAGTCCTGCTTTAGTTAATCGTACCTGTATTGCGGTTGGGGGAACAATCCTCACAGCCAAACTTGCTTTAGAACTTGGTTGTGCTTGTAATACCGCAGGGGGAACACATCACGCTTTTCCCAGTTATGGTTCAGGATTTTGTATTTTTAATGATTTAGCGATCGCAGCCAGAGTTTTACAACATCAAGGTAAGGTAAAAAAAATTTTAATTATCGACCTGGATGTTCATCAAGGAGATGGTACAGCCTACATCTTTCAAAAGGATGATAGTGTATTTACTTTCTCGATGCACTGTGAAGCCAATTTCCCAGGAAGGAAACAACAGAGTGATTTAGATGTTCCCTTACCCATAGGTTTAGATGATGATGGTTATTTACAGATTTTAGCCAGCCATTTATCCGACCTATTGACCCAAGTAAACCCAGATCTAGTGCTATTTGATGCAGGAGTTGATACCCACGTCGGCGATCGCTTGGGCAAACTTTCTTTAACGGACTGGGGTATATACCGTCGAGAACGAATGGTTTTGAGTACCTGTAAAGCTGCTGGATATCCTGTAGCTTGCGTTATTGGTGGCGGTTACAGTCAAAATATGTCTGCTTTGGTTTACCGCCATTCTCTACTACATCGAGCAGCTAAAGAGGTTTTTGAGCATTAACTGAGATATTGCACGCGCCTATAATTAGACGGAATAATAAGGGCGATGATGATCAATTTATTGTCCTTTCCTGTGATTATACAAGTCAGCAACTATAAAGAATAAATTCGCCCATCAATCAATAGCCTAGTAATGCCTTTTTCCTGCAGATATTGGGATGTTTTCTGTAGCATCCGACCATCTGGAACTTTAATCACTCGCTCCCGACGATGGGAAAAGCGTTTAGCAATACGATGATTATCAAATACAGGTAGGGTTTTTTGTTTAACTTCCGTTTGGGGAATTGATCCTAGATCAGCAAAATCAGCCAGAGGTTTAACAATTAACTCCGCACTGCGATCGATGACTAAATAGCAAGTTCTAGGAAAAGAGGCTTGAGACAAGGGAAGAATTGGAACATTGCTTAAGTTAGAGGTTTTACCAGAGTAGTTAATTAGTTCTTGACGAGCAGCATCCCAATCATCATCATCGTCCTCATCGTCATCGTCCTCATCGTCGTCGTCTTCGTCATCCTCTTCATCATTAATATCTTCTAGATCTTCTCCCAACATCTCCTTGAGAGTAATCATATCAACTTGGTTACGCACGTCTTCTTCTTCCAGATTAACTCGCTCTGTTTTTAAGACTAAGCGATTGCTTTTGCTGGGAATTACAAGTTTTTGTGGCTCAGTGGCGGAGGAATCTGGTTCTATGTTAGTGCTGGGTGCTTCTTCTTCTGGTACTTCTTCTTGTCTATCTTCATTAATAGCAGTATCAATAAAATCAGAATTTTCTATATTGGTGCTAGATGCTGTTACCAATTCATCCTCAATACTACTAGTACTACTAATAATTGGTACTTCTGAGGTTGTGCTAGGTGCTGTTATCAATTGATCTTCCCCACCCTCAACGGTAGAACGGCTACTACGACGACGACGGCGACCTATGGGGGCTGGTTTTTCGCTTTCGGTGGATACAGTATCGGTAGTTTCAGACAATAGATCAGCAGCAATAGGGATATTCTCGGCTACTACTTCTGGTTGTTGAGAAATTGGAGGTAGTTCTTCAGCTAAACTAAAAATATCTTCACTCAGGGATTTTTCACCTCTGGGAGTACGTGCTAAACGTTTTTGTTGGATTAAATCTTCATATTCTGTAGAAGATAACTTATTTTTAAGAAAGCGACTGATAGTAGAACTACTCACCTCATATTGACTTGCCAACGTTGAGGTGGTGGCTTCAGAGTTACGATACAATTGTAGAATTTCTTGCTTATCGTCTTCAGTTAGTTTTCTAGGACTCATGCTTTCTTAATTAACTCGCGCTAGTTTAGCTTGGCTATTGGTGACCATATCAATTATAGAATCCTCTAAATGTTTAAATGGAATTTTTTATCTAAAAACCACTTTATAATTAGAAAATTGTGCCTAAAGCTTCAAGATTACTAATGTTGGCTTTGGTTAAACCACTGACTCCCTGAATATTCATGGACTTGTAGGGTTGGTCTACTAGTAAAGTTTTAACGCATTGACCAGTAGTAAGATCCCAAAGTTTAATTGTTTCATCCTCACTACTACTAACCAAGCAAGACCCATCAGGACTAAAAGCAATGGAGTTTACCAAGGCTTGATGACCAGATAGTATTTTAATACATTTGCCACTACTAACTTGCCAGAGTTTGAGATTATGGTCTTGACTACAACTAGCTATTAACTGACCATCGATACTATAAGCTATCACCTGGGAATGTCCTGTGCGATCGCGTAAGATTTTTTCGCATTTTCCTGTCGAAATATCCCAAATTCTAATAGTTTGATCGGCACTAGTACTAACCAGACTTTGATTATCTCTACTCCAAGCGATCGCCCAGACCCAACTAGTATGTCCATTTAAAGTTATTAAACATTTATTGGTTTTTATATCCCACAGTTTTATTGTCTGATCGAAGGAAGCACTAGCCAGCAATTGATAGGTAGAATTAAAGCTAATTGCCCAGATCTCAGCCAAATGTCCCTTAAGAATTTCTTTAGGTTTCCCCGTCGCCAGATCCCAAAATCTAATTGTCTGATCATCCCCTGCACTGACTAAAGTTTTACCATCCACTCCAAATGTAATCGATCGCACTGCACCTCGATGTCCTTTTAAGGTGTTAAGACATTTCCCTGTTGGGATATCCCACAGTTTTATTGTTTGATCGTAACTTCCACTAGCTATAAGATCCTGATTATGGTTGAAAACTACCGATAATACCCAATTTGAATGTCCTTCAATAGTCTTGATAACTTTACTCGTCTGACTATCCCACAATCTAATTTTGGCATCTTGACCACCACTTGCTAATATTTGCCCATTATGGTTGAAAGCTAGGGATAAAGCTTGATTATTATACCCCTGCCAGGTTTTAAGGCATTGAGATGTTAGAGGATTCCACAGTTTTACTGTTTGATCGTAACTCCCACTAGCTATTAAACAACCTTGAGGACTAAACGCCACTCCATTAACTACATTTGTGTGACCAAAAAAAACTTTTAAACATTCGGCAGTATTAATATCCCATAATCTCACTGTCTGATCGATGCTACTACTAACCACCCATTCCCCCTGGGGGGCAAAAGTTACATTTAGTACTACATTTTCATGACCAAGAAAAACTTGTAAACATTCTGCAGTATTAAGATCCCAAAGTTTAATAGTGCGATCGCTACTGGCACTTACTAACATCTGACCATCGGGACTTAATCCGAGGGAACGTATCCCAGCTTGATGTCCTGGTATAATTTTCTGGCATATCCCCGTTTTAAGATCCCAAAATCTAATAGTCTGATCTTGACTTGCGCTAATTAATTGTTGTCCATCGGAGGTAAAAATTACCGCTAAAACTTCACTCAAATGATCTGAATAAACTTGTAGGCATTCACCTGTACTAACCTGCCACAATCTCACCTGATGATCGTCACATCCTGTAGCGAGTAATTCCCCATCGGGACTAAAGCATACCGACCAGACTTCTTGTAAATGTGCATCTAAAGTATGGAGACATTGACCAGTTGCAACATTCCAAAGTTTAACTGTACAATCGCAACTACCGCTAGCTAAGGTTTGTCCGTCGGGGGTAAAGGCTAAGGACACCACCCACCCATGATGTCCCTCAAATCTGCGTATTAATTGACCATCTACCACTCTTCGCCAGGAAATATTACCTTTAGTATCCCCTGTGGCTAAATATTGACCATCAGGACTAAAAGCTACTGACCAAATACCGCCGAAATTTTCCGCAAAGACTGATTTTGAAAGGTCGGCATTTTGGAAGTTTACCTGATGTAATTGTAAAGTACGTAGATCTGCTTGCCATACACAGAGATTTGAGAAATCATAACCTGTAAGATCGGTTTTTAGCTGAGAGAAACAATTAATTAGATTACCTGCTGTATAGTTCGGATCGCCTTGAAATCTCAGACGTTGGGTTGTGAGAATTTCATTTAAATGTGCTGTGGTATGCTGACCAAAAGTAGCTGTAAGTCGCTTAAGAATAGGCTGAAGAATTAATCTAATTTGATTTTCTCGAATATAGTCTTTAGCAGTTGCTTTGATTAGAGCATGAGTACGTAATAGTTGCGGTTTTTGGTTAACAAATTCTTGTATTATTTCTTCAATCAAACGACTAGTTACATATTCCATAACTACGGGTTGCTGAGTAAAACCACTAAGATTACTTTCAATCAAAGAGCGTCTTGATAGTGATTCCAAGGTTTCTAATAATTTAATTGAGGAAATTTGCCAGACTACATCTTCTTGTAATTCTTTAATTTCGATTGGTTCACGGGCGATCGCCAGCCAATACATGATTTCTCTCTCGGTGGCTGATAGTCGATCAAACTGCTGATCAAGAATTTCCCTGACATCACCAAATACTATTTTTTCTTGCTTGAGAAATTTAGCAATATTACCTTCAAAAAGATCTTGAATGGTAGTAGCCACAACCTTAAGAGCGAGTGGATTCCCTGCATAGCGATCGCTCAAGAGTTTTAATTCTGGCTCTGATCCTGATAATCCTTTAATTTTACATATTTCTTGTCCTTTTTCTCGCAATCCTTCTAACTGCATTGAGCGCACTGCTAATCTATCCCCTTCTAAGACAGCTATTTCTTTAGGTTTTTCCCGTGAGGTTAGCATCAAACAGCTTATGTGACTAGTTTGTCCTACTCGTTTAAATAGTTCACCATATTCTTCACATCCTGGTAAATAAGTTCCTACACGACCACCTTTATCTAATAGAGATTCGGCATTATCAAGCAAGATTAAACAGCGATAGGAGCGTAAATGCTCAATTAGACGAGTAATTTTTTGTCCCACTTTTAGAGGTAAATTCGCTGCTGTTTCCTGTCCTTGGGATAAAAACTCGATTAAACTGATTAGAATTTCTTCTAGGGGAGGAGCTTCACGCAAAGATCTCCAAATTACATAATCAAAATTACTCTTAATTTCTTGAGCCAGTTTTAAAGATAAGGTTGTTTTGCCAATACCCCCCATACCTAAAAGTGTAATTAGACGACAGCGATCTTTTACTACCCAGGTTTTAATTGTGTCTAATTCTATAGTGCGTCCAAAAAAATAATCAACCGCGATCGCTTCTCCCCAATCTTGTTTTAGATTATGGTTGATTTTAGTGTAGTATTTTTCTGTAATTTCTAATTTAAAAGCTATAAATAATTTTTCAATTGAGCGTCTATCAACCGCTTCTTGAGTAACTAATATTTTTTTAATTGTATTGATATCTAAATTAACCAGTTCACTTAATTTTTCATAAGTATATCTTTCCCCAAAATTATCTTGAATTTCCCAGAGCGATCGCTTGCTTTGGATTGCTTCTAAGCCTTCATTTGTCAGAATTACACCACGGTTTCGTCTTTGCTTTAGCTTTCTCATTAGTTATCCATAACTACATTTACATTACCTAAATTTGGTAATGTTTTAATCATTTAGCTTTTTTATAACTTTCTTATTTAGCTATTTAATCACTACTCTACAATTCAGCCGAAGGCAGCAATTATAACTTTAGATAACGTCTCTGGTTAAGAACACTTAGGGGCAAATAAGTTGAAAAATGAGTAATAGCAACTTTACATAGTATTTTTAGGTAAAAATAGTGAGCGTTTTTACATTTTTGCATATCTTCTGCTTAACTTCCTAAACTTCACTGGTAAATATTTTTTCAAGATTGCACACTAGATGCTATCAATAGTTTTCTATATACAACTTAAATTCTTTCATTCCTCCCCACAGAAAATTTAATTACTCACTAACACTTAAGTAGTAGCACGTAGTATTAAAGGTTAATACCAAGAGGAATTGAGAATAATCAAATTCAAAACTAGATAAACGATTTACATATGCAAGTTTATCTCAGTAGCGTCTTGCCAATTTTCCAATATCAAACCTAGTAAAAAACATTTTTTCTGAAATACTATGAATATGCAAAATATTAAGACAGTTAATAGACCCAGACCAGTTTTAATGACTCCAATTAGACGTTGTGGAAGTCACGCTTTACGTTTGAGACTAAATTTATCACCTGATTTTTATTCTCCCTACCCTCTACATATTGTGGATTTTATGCCATTGGTGCAACTATATGGAGATTTAAATAATGATTGGTCTTATTTTCAATTAATTGTAGACTTAGTAGGACTACAAAGTGCCACAATGGTTAAATGGGATAATGTTGCATTAGACCCTGTTAAAATTTTTGAAGCTATTAAGAATGAGCCACGTAGTCCACATCGAGTAGCTTGGGAAATGTTATTTCAAGCGGGACAAAAACATCAAGCTAAAGTGGTGATGGATAAGTCTTTAGATAATGTTTTTTATGGGGATGAGTTAGTTGAGCTTTTCGATGATATTTTATTCTTAAATGTAGTGCGTGATCCTCGCGCCCAAGTTAACAGTATTAATCGCGCAATTATTCATGACTACGATACAATTTTAAATACTATTTCTTGGGTAAAAGCACAAAAGCAAGCTCAATCTTTAATCGCTAAATATCCAGATCGTGTACTAACAATTAGATACGAAGACTTTCTGAATAATCAAGAAGTTGTTTTATATAAGATTTGTCAGTTTTTGGGAATTGAATTTTTAGATTCCATGATGGATGTTAGTAGTTCTAAAGAAGCTAAAAACATCGCCGTCTTATCTGCACTTTGGGAAACCAATAGTTCTGCTCCTATTCCTGCTTATATTGATAAATTTAAGCAAACAATGAGTACTGAAGAAATCGAAATTATCGAATCGATCGCAGGTGAATATATGGAGCATTATGGGTATGAAAAAATGACCCCCGCCTCTTTTGAAGTTACTCCCGAAGCGATCGCGTCCGCTAAAAAACGTAGTGCGCCCAAAAAAGAACAAGCATGGTTTGAATTAAAAAGTAAAGATCCCCGTGACTATCAATTACGCAGATTCCGTGCTGATTATTTAGATATGGTCAAGCAGAGACTTTTGGCTCAGCAAGTAGCTGCTTTAAATCGCTCAGAAATGATTGAATACGCCATATAAAAGTATTCTTTGCTTAATTGATTATCCACTTTCCTATTCGCAACGAGCAGGTTAATTTATGACTCAAGCTACTGTTACCAAAACATCTTTAAATTTTGCCCAAATTCAAGCGGAATACGAACATAAAACCCCTCAAGAAATTTTAACTTTAGCCTTAGATAAATTTGACAATATTGCTATTTCTTTTAGTGGTGCTGAGGATGTTGTCTTAATTGATATGGCGAAAAAAATTACTGATAATGTACAAGTTTTCTCTATAGACACTGGTCGTCTACATTCCCAAACTTATCAATTTTTTGAAAGGGTTAGGCAACATTATAATATTGAATTAGAAATCTTGTTTCCAGATGCTCAACAAGTGGAAGCTTTAGTTAAGGAAAAAGGTTTATTTAGTTTCTACCAGGACACCCATTCTGAATGCTGTGGAATTCGTAAAGTAGTTCCTCTACGTCGTAAATTAAATACTCTAGAAGCCTGGATCACTGGACAACGCAAAGATCAAAGTCCTGATACTCGTGCTAGTATTCCTGTTATGCAATTAGATACTGCCTTTTCCACTGAAGATCATAATTTAGTTAAATTTAATCCTTTAGCTAATTGGACATCTCAGCAAGTATGGCAATATATTAGAGATTTTGATGTACCATACAATCAATTACATGAGCTTGGTTTCGTTAGTATTGGTTGTGAACCCTGTACTAAAGCTGTACTCCCTAATCAACATGAAAGAGAAGGTCGTTGGTGGTGGGAAAATGCAGCCCAGAAGGAATGTGGTTTCCATCAAGCAAATTTGCAAGTTAGCAAGTAGGTAATGGGGAAAGGGATAATCAGAGGTTGAAATAGTGGGGACTTATTTTCAATTGCTGTATTTTCTTTTTCCAACAATATACTTCTAAAGTTATTAATAGTTACATCATCTAATTAATAACTATGGAAAACCTGCTTATTTTAACTGCTGGGGGCATATTATCGGGGGTTTTAGCTGGATTACTGGGAATTGGGGGAGGTGTTATTATTGTCTCTTTACTAGTAAGTTTGGGCTATCCTCCCATCCAAGCTGTGGCTACTAGTAGTTTGGTGATTATCCTAAGTTCTAGTACAGGCAGTTTTTATAATTGGCGCCAGGGTTATTTAGACTGGAGAAGAGTAGTTTATTTAGCCTTACCAGCTATAGTTGCAGCCCAACTGGGGGTATATCTTGCCATAAATATACCGCCATATATTTTATTAACCACCTTTGCTTGTTTTTTACTAGTTAATATTTTTTTAATTAGGTTGCGTCAAAAATTAGCAGCAGCCAAAAGCAATACTCCTAACCTTTTTAATCCTTTGCTATCCAAACTAGTTACAGGTAGCTTGGCTGGATTTTTAGCAGGTTTATTGGGAGTGGGTGGCGGGACAATTATGGTGCCATTGCAGATGTTACTTTTAAATGAAGAGATAAAAGTAGCTATTCGGACTAGTTTAGCGGTAATTATCGTGACAACTATATCTGCTTGTATATCTCAAGCACTGCAAGGCAACGTTTTGTTTATTCCAGGTTTAATTTTAAGTGTGGGGGGAATTTCAGGTACACAAATTGGGGCTAGAGTTTTGCCTAAATTACCAAGCTCCTTGGTGAGCAAAATTTTTATTTTATTTTTAGCAGCCATGTCGGCATTAAATTTTTGGCAAGCATGGAAAATTTATCAGGGTTTTTAGTTTAGTTATAGGAGTAATTGCAGTAGATGAATATTATTATGGTGAAAAAGATTCGACCAGATGGTAGTTTGTGCCGAAAATCAGCAGAAGTATCCCAAAAATTAGCCAACCTAAATTTAAGCGATCGCATTAATTGTATCGTCTTTGCTGATGAGCGAGAATTTTTTAGTCCTGGGTTGGAATTGGCAAGAAAGCACGGAGTTAATGCTGCACCCTTCTTTATTGTTGAGCAGGACTGTTCTACCCAAGTCTATACTATGTATTCTAGGTTTGTAAAAGAGGTTTTAGGACACAATATTTCTGAAACTGAAGAGATCAGCGAAATTATGGCACAACATCCAGATTTAGACTTTATTTAAATTAGCTATAAATTTCTAAGAACGCCTTACTATAATTATTGGTAATTTTTATATGCGTTCTAGATTTTAATGCCAACTACGATTAATACTAATCATTTAAAAGCGATAGACGATGAGCTTTCTAAACGCCCTATCGCCCTCGATCCTGGTGGTTACTATATTATCTACCTAGATCGACAAGCAGGGTTGATTTGCGCTAAACACTATACCAATATTATCAACGAGCAAGGTTTAGCAGTAGATCCAGATACAGGCGAGGTAATTGCTTGTGGAGGTAAAAAAGTTGAACGTCTTGCCGAAACACTATATACAGGCAGAACTGCTAAAGAACTTTGTGTTAAAGTAATTGAATCTCAACCCTGTCCAATTACCATGTTAGACCACGCTGCCTATCTGGGTCGGGAATTTACAAGGGCTGAGTATGCTTTAATTAACGAAACTGAATATATTCAAGATTAATCACCCAAGCCGACATACCAATAGTAGGTTGCCATGGGAATAATTGTAGCTACAATTAAAAAGCCAATTACCCAGATAGTTGCACTACCTTGATCTGTATCTTCAGCTTTGGTAAATGTACCTTCTATTTGAATGTCATCTTCCATCTCTGGGGGTCCTGGATCGGTTTCGCCAGATAAAACTGCTACCAAGCGATCGCCTGCATCTAAGAAGGCTTGGTTATATTTGTTTCCCTTGCGGATATTATACCCAATTGTGTCTTCCACCAGACTTTGGGCGATATCTGTATTAACTAATGCTTGGGCAGATTTGCCTGTGCGAATAGCTACGTTATTAGTTAGGGTATCTAATACTATCAACGTTTGCTTATCCTGCTTTTCGGGGGTAGGATACCAGTTTTGGAAGATTTCATCCGCTAGGTTATCTACGGTCTGTCCATAGTCTAAACGACGAATTGCCACCATTCTTACTTGTTGACCTGTGGAATTGGCTAACTCTTTAAAAGTACTAGTAAGCTTGCTTTGGTTAGAATTACTAATAGCATCCGCCGTATCTACCACCCAAACTTGATCTGCATTAAAGTCGGGTAAATCATATAAACCTGTGGCAATTGCAGGTGCTGTAAGGCAAATTGTGACTAATACAATTAATATTGTTGAGGCTATCAGGCTTTTTAACCACAAAACAGTCTGCTTTATGGATATTAGGTTTTCTTTCATACTTTTTTGTTCTCAAATAATTACTTATTTTAGGGAATAAATTACAACTACCGACAATTGTTGAATATCTATATAAATAATAGAGCCTGGAGAACCCCCCCAGACTCTAAATCTTTTAAGCTAAAAGTTTTGTACTTCGCTTAATCTTTTTTTATTTACTAATTAATTAGCAATTAGGGTTTTTATACCTGCTAAATAGGCTGAGGAAAGCAAGAAATAAGCAAAGAATGCTCCTCCAGCACCACCCATGAAGAAACCACTGCCAAACTCACTCCAACCTTCTTTGGTAGAAAAAGCAGCAGGCACACGACCTGTAGTAATAGTTTCAGTAGGTTTACCACCCATAGTACTAGCATATAGGGATAAGCAGACGGTTAAAATTGCTATTAACCCTAGAGATGATAATAAAGCAGCAATATCAGCATTGTCTGTATTACGTAATGGCCCCAACATTAAGAAAGGTCCATAGATAAAATACCCATGTGCCATGCCGACTTCTAACCCACGACGAAATGGTGCTAAACCATCACGGTATGCAGGTAAGTTACGGATAAAGCTTTTACTAAAGTCTGAGGAATTAAGAGGAGTAGCTAAATTGCCAATTTGAGGATCTCCTGCGGGTTGAATAGCTGTGTATTCATTCATAAAGATTTGATTTCTCCTAAAGTTTATGTTTTACGTATCCTTTAAATAGCATTACTTTAACTTGGTTTAAGTTCGCTTTTTGTTAAGAATCTTTATAACTCGACCTAATGGGGTTTGTGTTCGCAGTAATATCCATGTTGTCAACGTTTTAATCCAAAATAGGAAAGGTAAAATATGATTGGCAGTTATGCAGCTTCCTGGCTACCCATTGCTATGGTCCCGCTTGTCGGTATTGTAGGCGCAGCAATATCTATGGCTCTTTTGCACGTTTATATTGAAGGCGAATCTGAAACAAAATAGTAAGGTATAAGTAGTACTTTAAGTAACTTGTTTTTACTTAATAAATCTTGATACTCTGCCTAACTTGGTAGGGTATTTCTATATAATTATAAAGAGCGATCGCCTTTTGATGAGATATTTTGTTTGCTTGATTAGATATTAAAATTATTAGATTATAAATAGGTGAGGGTTCTTACTCTTCGTTTACTATCTCCCTTGCCGATTGTTTTTATATAATTACTAAAAATAATAAAACAGTTTAATTTTGCCTTAATTTAAGAGTTTCTGACGATGTAATTGTATCGTTCCTCACAATATTATGGGAGAAATAACTAATATAATATTTTGAGAAAATGGTATCTATAGTTGCAGAAGAAACAGAATTTTCCTCTTCCAAACTAGCAAAAGAATTAAAAGTAGCATTAGAAAAGTTACCTTTAGATGCACAAGAATCAATAGTAGATAATAATTTCATTGCTAGAATATTTTTAGATGCTTTAGGTTTTTCTTTACCAGAGCGTATTCCAGAATTTAAAACGGGTGACGGGGCTGTTGATTATGCCCTGCGTAAGAATATAAAAGATAATAATTTTCTACATGATAAAACTAATCCTCAAGTATTAGTTGAAATAAAAGGTAGAGATATTAATCTTAATAGTGGAACACCTGCTTATAAAGCGATAGTTAAACAGATAAAACGTTATTTATTAGCACCTTATTGTCAATCCGCACAATGGGGCATAATTACTAATTCTAAACACATTCAATTATTTAGAAAACATGGCAAAGTTGTTTATCCTGCAACACCTATTTTAGAAATCACCCCTGATAATATTGGAGATATTACTGTAAAGATTAGAAGTAAAATTGAACAAACATCAAGAGCTTTAACGGTAGCTATCTATAATAATAAAGGTGGGGTTGGTAAAACCACAACAGTTATCAATTTAGCAGCTACTCTAACGTTACATAAGCAAAAAGTTTTAGTTATTGATTTTGACCCTAATCAAAGGGATTTGACCGATTACTTAAATGTTCATGTAGGCAAATATAAGTTATATGATTGTTTAAAAGATAAAAAAGGTTTAATAAATATCAATAAAGTTATTTGTCCTTATATTAAAACTTTTAAAAATGGAATTTCCTTGAGTTTTGATGTAATTCCTGTAGATGAACAATTTACTAAAATAGATGAGGATAAGTTACGTAGTGAATTAAGTTTTTATAGCTTACGTAAAAAACTAGAAACCCTTAAATCTGATTACGATTATATTTTAATTGATGCCCCTCCTAACTGGAGATATTTTAGTATTAGTGCTGTCTATGCAGCAGATGTAGTTTTAATACCAACGCAACATAATAATATTGGTTCATTAAAAAATGCAGCTACAGTTATTGGACAATATATTCCAGAAATACAAAAAGCTCGACAAGCAAAAACTCAAGGTTTAGAATTAGGAGCGATCGCTTTACCTATTTTTTTTAATGGAGAAAAGATTACTGAAGCAACTAAAGTTAATGCAAAAAATGCAATTAACGAAATTATTAATAAAGCATGCAAACTATATAATTTTGATTTAATATCCTATTTTTATCCTAATTTTCTCCATAGCAAAAACACTTCTATCTTTGAATTACCCAATCTAGCTTTTATAGCATCTTCTTGTTTTGAAAACATTCCTGCTGTTTATAAAAGTAAAGTGGCTTATGATTATTATTCTCAATTAGCTAAGGAGTATTTTTTACAATGAGTAATTTAAGTGATGTTGGCAATTTGATGTATCTTGATATAGCGATAATTGAACCAGGAGAACTTACTAAAGTTTCTACTTATTTAATTAATGCTACTGCTAAAGAATTGAATAATACCGACGCTAGAAATTGGATACCTTTAATAGTAAAAGAAATTAGTGAAGATCGCTATCAAGTTATTGGTAATTCTTTTATTTATGCAGTGGCAGAAGCAGCAGGGTTAGAAAAAGTTTGGTGTATCATTGCCGATGATAGTGAAAAAACTGCCAAGATAACTAAAATTTTAGCAGGGGAAGAAATACCAAAAATAAATTTATCAACTGCATCAAGGGATGAAATTAAAGCAGCATTAGAATATTTAGTAGAACAACCTACCACAGTTTTGAAAGGAATAAAAATACCTGTTGTAACTAATCGTATTGAAGCAGCACCTCGTCATAATTGGCAAAATTTAACCCCTATTATTAAATTAAATTGTGGTATTACCGCAGGTAAAAAAATTAAAGCATTAGAACAAGTTTTTTATCTTACTCCTAAAGAAGAAGTAAAATTGGATAATAATAATGATTTGAGTAAACTAACTGTTACAGATTTGAAAAAAATCGCTAAAGAACGTAAATTATCTGGGTATAGTAAATTAAATAAGAGTCAGTTAATAGAGTTATTAGGTTAGTTTTTAGCTTTTAGCTTTTCACTTTCTCCTGACTTGTTACTCTCATTGTCCCCTTGTGGGATTACTCCTTATTTAATACTCCTGACTTTTACCTACTACCCACTACCTAACTCATAACCATCTATTAATATATTAATTAACATTTGAAGAGGAGCGATCGCAGATAAATAATGTTCCTGAAGCGACACACAAGGGAATAGTAACTAAATTAACTAAAGGAATACTAATTAACCCTAAACATACTAAGCCAAAACTACCACTGGCAGGTAAATTTTTAAAGACAGTATTAAGTTTTTTACGAAATTTTAATCGTCTTCTTTCTAAATATGAATCGAGGAAGTCTAAGCAAACAATTGTAGTAGTTAAGGTTAACGATCCGATGGTAAAAATTACTGTCCCCACTCCTGGAATGAAATTAATTAATAACAAGGGAATACCTACTACAGCAATTAATAATAGTTTTTTAAGTTCGTATAATAACGCCCTACCCAAATCACTAAAAATGTTTAATTCAATTAATTCTACCTTGCCAGTACGTACTTTTTCTATTTGCTCAGATAGTTTACCATACCAGGGCGCGCCTAATAAAACTCCAAACTGAGTTAAGATAAACCCAGTAGCAATAAACAGTATAATTATTAATAAAAAACGTAGAATAATAATTAATCCTGCAACAAAGTAGCTTAAAAATCCTAACCACTGAGGCAGATTAGTAATTACTTGATTTAACCAAATAGTTATATCACCTTGTACTTGATCGACAATTTGCCATCCAAAGTAAAGTAACCCACTGTAAAGAGCGATCGCGATTATTATATTGACAATAATAGGTACAATAATATATTGGATTAACTGCGGATTATTGATAAAAAGATTTAGAGCTTTAAATGGATACGTAGCACCGTTAATAAGTCCAAATCCACCTAATATTTTTTTAAAAGTTGCTAACATTTCTCTTATGAATACTTTAATATATATTATTTAACACAGCAAAAAAATAAGAGTAATTTTTGATAATCACCCAATAATCTATTAACTTGCAAGCATTGCCATCTTAACAATTAATTATCTATTTGCTGACAAAATTGCTCAAACTGTTGTAAAGATAATAGTTGTATACGTTGAGAAATTGCTACTAAGTCGCGATCGCTAGCTAAATTATATCCCCAGTCTGCTAAATATAATTTTACATTTTCTAAGTCGTTCTGTTGTGCTACTTGCTCTAAGGCTGGTAAACGATCTTCTACAAAAAAGATCTGTGGATCTGTTGCACTTATTTGATGTTGCCCTTTCAATATTCTTAAAGTTTCATATTTTGGGCGTTTGCTTTGTTTACCAATTATTTGATCTGCAGATAAACTAATACCCTGCTGTTTGAGCAGTTGTTGTACGAAACGTCCTTCTTTAGTGGTAACAATATATAATTGCGTTGAGCTATTTAATATTTTTCTTAAACTGTCAACTATCCCAGGATAGAAACGATGTAATGCAAGCCAACTATCCAAGTCTTGTTGAATAAACTTATCCCTCACCTCATCCAGTTGTTGTGCTACGATCGCCTTAGATAAGTTTTCTGAAGTTAAAATATTTTGTGCGATCTCTTGCCAGTTAGATAGTATTTCTGTTTCACTATTACCTAATATTAAAGCCCGTAGTAGAATTGGCATTTCCCACCCAGTCTCAATTATTGGGCGCAGTCGAGAGAAAATGACTTGTAGATTATTATCTATTTCTGTCTCTTGCCATATTTGTTGATAAGTCTTTTTGGTGCTGACGAAGTATTCTATTAAACCATCACATATTACCCCATCGAAGTCTAATGCCAAAATATTTATGGGTTTTGAAGACATATTATAGTGATCCTTTTTGAATTATTAAGCAAAAAACGCACAAGGCGTGATCTCAGAATAATTTCTAAATGTTAATTATATTCGTACAAGATTAGTTTAAGACAATTCGGGTAATTATATCCGCTATAAGTAGTTAGCCAAATAAGGATAAGCGAAGCAAATAGATAGTAGGTAGGAGTCAGGAGTCAGGAGTCAGGAGTGGTAAATAAAAAGTAACGAGTAACGACGCGGGAATATCTAAAAGTTATCAAGCATGGGTTAGCTGCGCCTTCTAGCTAAGAGCTAAAGAGTAGTAGATGTTATGAATTAAGTTATTAATTAAAAAGCTAAAAGCTAACAGCTAAAAAGTAATAGATATTATGAATTAAGTTACTAATAGAAAAATATCCCTCAATTATCTAGTACTGCTTTAAATAAATTCAATTAAGGGATGTTGGAATTCAAAACCAGCAGCTTTTAACTTTGAAGAGGATAATTTTAAATTCAAAGAGCGACTTGGAGTTTGAGTACTATCCCAAGTAATTCCAGGAAGGTTATGGGCTTGAAATAATTGAGCGAAAAAATCTTTACTCGTTAATACCTGATCACTATTTACATTATAAATACCATCTAACTGCTGTTGACGCGCAAAAGCGATCGCTCTTACAATGTCCTCTAAATTAACCCAGTTAGTATAATTGTCTCCTGTACCTGGTTGGGTTGTGCCTGCTCGTTTATGGAAAATCTTGATTAATTCTCTACCTTTGCCATAAATTCCTGATAGTCGCAGAATACAAGTTTTTAATTGCGGTGTTGAAGCTGACATTAATACTTGCTCTGTTTGGTAGAGTATCTTGCTTTTATCACTAACGGGATTAATTACAACAGTTTCGTCCACAACATCCCCACTCATATCATTGATAATACCATAACTACTAGTATAAATCAACTGCTTAAGTTGCGATCCACTATCAATTGCCTTAACTAAATTCTCTGCCGTTTCCAGGTAGGTTTTAGCATAGGTTTCCCCTCCGCGCTGTTTTGGAGCAACACTTAATAAGATTACATCTTGCTCTTGCACTAATTCCCTAAAACTTGCTAAATTATCGCCTGTTAAGATAACTACTGTGGTTGCAATTGTTTGTAGTTGCTCTTGCTTGTGGGGGGAGGTGGTGGTGACAGTAACTTCATCTCCTGCTGCGTGCCATAAACGGGCTACTTGACTACCGACATACCCACAGCCAATAATTGCCACTTTCATAAATCAAATTACCCTAAATAATTATTTTGATTGGTAGCTTCGATCAATAATCCAATCTTCTTGTGCAAATTGATATTCTACTTTAGTAATCACGTTTTGCTCTAGAAGCCAGCGCAGTCTCTCTGTTTGCTGTTGTAAATTTTGATTAGGATTGATATAAAAATATTTATCTCGCAAATATTGCTTACGTTTCAACCATAGTTGGGCTAGAAAACTTTCTAAAGCTTGGCGGTTGGGTTGATCTTTGAGAAAAATTACTTTTTTACGATCAAAAGTTTCTAAGATTAAATAACCTTGTTGCTTGAAGTTATATAAAATCGCCAAAATTACAGTAACTATAGCAGGAATAATAATTGGCTTAAAACTTTGGTTTGTAACTAAACTATGAATTATTAGACTGATAGTTAAACTACCACTCAAGAGCGTGAGAAAAAGTAATTGTGGGTTTTTACGACAACATATTTGAGTTTCACTTTTAAGACTTTCATAGGCAATATAATTTTCATATTCTCCTTCCGCATCTTTAAGATAAAGTTTAAGTTTAGTTGGTAATAGGAAAAAACTTCTCTTTTCTAACAAAGCCCTTTGATGTAACTCCATGAGTGCCAATATTGATATTTAAAGTAAAATTTAACAGTAAATAGCAAAAATCAAACAAATTTAATTTTTACTCGTGTAAGAGTAACGGAAGCTACTGGATTTCACATCCCGTAGTCGCGTTACTTAAAAATAGCGTGCTTAAAGAATAAATGTAAGTTCATAAAATGAAATTTACACAATACTATTGGGTGTTTAAAATGTTAATAAAATATGAAAATTTTTGCTTATATTTATACCGAGCCTCTTTTAGAATTTACACCAACTCAAGAAATTTGGGGATGGGAAATAGACAGAGTTTATCAAGATTTTGGTAACTATTATCAGTTAGAGAAGCTCCTTATTGATTGTCAAACCGAAAAACCAAATTATCTATTAATACGTCGCCTAGAAGAGTTGGGGGAGAATTTTGAGATTATTAGCGATCGCCTTAGACAATTAGAAGCCTTGGGAATGATAATCGTAACAACGGAACAAGAGTACAGTATGGGGACTACGGGTGTAACAAATAATGGTTACCTTAATCATAATTTAAGCAAATTATTCGCCCAAATACAAGCAAACAAGCAGCGTTCCCACTTAAAACTTGGTCATGCTCGTAATCGCTTGAAAATACTACCACCTCCAGGTAAAGCTCCCTATGGGTATCGTCGTGGACAAGACAGATATATAATCGATAAAAGTACTGCTCCTGTAGTTAAAGATTTTTTTGAAAGATTTTTATTATTCGGGTCGTTAAGGGGTGCGGTTAGATACCTAGAAAAACGATATGGTAAAAAAATATCTCCTACCACTGGTCGTAATTGGTTAGTTAACCCCGTCTATCGTGGAGATTTAAAGTATAACAATCAAGAATTAATTTCTAATACCCATACCCCCATTATAAATCGTGAAGAAGCAGCCCAAATAGACCGTCTTCTACGTCGAAATAGCCGTATACCTCATCGTACAGCTAGCGCGCCTCGATCTTTAGCAGGTTTGGTAATTTGTAACTCTTGTCAACAAACCCTAACAGTTACTTCTGTGATCAAACCCAGACAATCAAAAGAATATCTTTATTTGCGTTGTCATAATTGTCCACAGCAACCAAAATGTTCAGCGATCGCTTACGAAGAAGTTTTTTCTCGAATCATTGATCAAATTTGTCTACAATTACCTCAAGCTGTGGCAAAACTTAATATATCTGCAAGTTTTCTTTCGACAAAAGTGCTACAAGAAGAAATTGCTCAAAAGAAAGATATCCTCCAACAGTTGCCAAACCTCTTACAACAAGAAATTCTAGACTCGCAAACATTTGCATTGCGTAACTATCAACTAAAAACCCAGATATCCCAATTAGAAACAAAACTTGCCCAATTACCACCAGATAATCTACCAGCGATCGCCCGTGCCGTTTCCATTCCCCAATTTTGGCTAGATTTATCGGAAGCTGAAAGACGTTTTTATTTGCGTGAATTCATTAAACAAGTAGAAATTCTGCGTACCTCAAATTCTTGCTGGGATTTAACTCTAAACTTTATCTTTTAAAGATATACCCCCTGTTTATTTGACAAAGATTTGCAATTAATCTTATGCTCAAAAGTCTCAGTGATAGTGGAGACTACAAATCAGGTTAACTTGAGTAGAATTAGAATCATTATCATATTAATTTATTTTGTGTGTGAGAGTTATAAATGGCTAAGATTTCTTTGGGCAAAATCGCCCCAATCATTTTCACCGCTATAATTGCAGGCTTATATAGTAATCCAGCCCAAGGACAAACAATACTCAATCAAATAGAACAATACGGGCAAGAAAACCAAATAAATCAAGTAACCAATGTCAATCAATTAAAAGATGTTTCCCCCACAGACTGGGCATATGAAGCCTTGCGTAGCTTGGTAGATCGTTATGGTTGTATTGCAGGCTTTCCTAATCAAACATACCGAGGTGATCAGCCCCTATCACGTTACGAATTTGCTGCGGGCTTAAATTCCTGTTTAAACCAAATTGAGCGTCTAATTGCTTCCTCCCAGACTGTTACCCAAGAAGACTTAGATACAATCAATCGTTTAAATCAAGAATTTGAAGCAGAATTAATCTCATTGGGGGATAAACTAGACAACTTAGAAACTCAGACAGCCAAATTAGAAGATACACAGTTTTCCACCACTACAAAGTTAGCAGGAGAATCAATTGTCGCGGTTGCCAGTGTGGTTGCAGGTTCAAACGATGATGGAGTAGATGCCACCAATGACGAAATCGATCAAGTTCCTGTTTTAGGTCATCGTACGCGCTTAGAATTAGAAACCAGCTTTAGTGGAGAAGATTTACTATTTACCCGTCTTTCTACGGGAAATTTCCCCGAATTTGTGGAACAAACAGGCACTTTTCAGGGAGAATTAGCTTTTGCTGAACCTGCGGATAACCAATTAGGGTTAGAAGTCCTATTTTACGATCGCCCTATTGGCGAAGACACTAATATCTTAATTGGGGCAGTAGGGCTAGCTGCTGATGATATCGCTAATACTGTTAGTATCTTAGATGGAGATGGTGCTTCTGGGGCAATATCCGCCTTTGGTACTCGTAGTCCGATATATCTACCCCCAGGGGAAACTGGACTAGGAATTATTCATAGATTAGGGGATAAATTAGAATTAAGTGCTGGTTATTTAGCAGGGGAAGCTAGCCAAACTGAAGAAGATAGTGGATTATTTAGTGGTTCATATAGTGCCTTGGGACAAATACTATTTACTCCCTCTGAAAAACTCAACCTTGCCTTTACTTATGTACATGGTCGCGATCAGAGTGATACAGGGGTAGGTAGCGATCTTGCCAATATCCAAGCCTTAACTACACCAGATGAGGGTGAACCATTAGACGAGAATATTTTTGCCCAGGGAGTGCCGACGGTAAGTGATTCCTATGGCGCACAGTTTTCCTTTGCCTTAAGCGATCGCGTTGTTATTGGTGGTTGGGGTGGCTTAAGTAAGGTTACTACCCTCTCTAGTTTTAACGCGGGTGGACAGCTAGTTGAAAGAGGGACACAAGATATTTGGAATTGGGCTGCTACTTTAGCTTTTCCAGATCTGGGTAAGGAAGGTAACCTCGGTGGTATTATTGTGGGGATGCAGCCCTGGGTGGCAGATTCTACCATTGATACACCAGGTTTTGGCACAGATCAAGAACAATCCCTCCATGCTGAGGCTTTCTATCAGTATCAAATCAACGATAATATTGCTGTTACACCTGGGGTTGTTTATATTAATAAACCCGATAACAATGAGAACAATGATGATTTAATTTTGACAACTATCCGCACTACTTTTACTTTTTAAAAGTGATTACTTATTAGCGATCGCTTTGTTTATTTCCAGTTAATATTAGTTTTTAAGTATTAGCTGGAAAGATAAAAAATTGCCTTTTACTACCTTCCCCTATCCCCCCTCTGGTCTCCTGACTCCCATAAAGGCTAATAAGCTTTAAGTCAAAACTTCCTTAAGTTGATGCTGTTGCCATAAGGTTTGATACAATCCAGGTTGCTGCACTAAACTTTGATGAGTACCATTTTGCACAATTTTACCTTCATCCATAACTAAAATGCGATCGCAAATAGCTGCTGCGGATAGTTGATGGGAAATAAAAATGACAGTTTTTTTAGTAGTGGCTGGGGATAAACTATTAAGAATTTTAGTTGCAGTTTCGTTATCAACACTAGAAAGGGCATCATCTAAAATTAACACTTTCGCATCCACTAATAAGGCTCTAGCCAGAGAAGTCCGTTGTCTTTGTCCACCTGAGAGAGTAATCCCTCTTTCCCCCACTAAAGTTTCGTATTCTTGGGGAAAAGTCATGATTTCTGGGTGAATTTGCGCCTGTTTAGCTGCTTGTTCCACATTATAAGTTTCACTTAAAGGTTCACCATAACGAATATTATTTTTAATACTAGTACTAAATAAAAAGCTATCCTGGGGAACATAAGCGATCGCTTTTCTTAAGGTTGCTAGATCTAGTTTGGTAATATCATGACCATCTAAGAATAGTTCTCCTGATGCAATATTTAGTAAACGCGGAATAGCATTAGCTAATGTTGATTTTCCTGCACCTATTGTGCCGACTATGGCTACTGTTTCCCCTGGCTTGATTGTAAAATTAAGATCATAAAGGGCAGGGTTAGCAGCATCTGGATAGGTAAAGGTAAGATGACGGGCGGTAATTTCTCCCTCAATGTTATCTAAGGGTAAAACAATTGACTGGGGAGTATTGTAAATTTTAGGTTGAGCTTTAGTAATTGCTTCAACGCGATCAATACTTACTTCCCCCTGTTGATATGCTGTAATGGTAAACCCAAGTAAAGCAGTGGGGAAAACTAATCTTTCAACAAATAAAGTTAAAGCAATAAAATCACCGACAGTAATTTCTCCACGAGCGATCGCTGCTGTACCTAACCATAGCAGAATCAATAAACTAATATAAGCAATGCCCTCAATTACGGGAAACAAAATATTTCTCGTTTTAGCTAATCTCAGATTTGCCTCTAATAGTTTCTGATTTTTTAGCTTAAATGCCTGTCTTTCGGGGATTTCTTGGGCATAAATTCTAATTAGAGCCATCCCACTCATGTCTTCTTGAATTAGCTCACTTAGATCCGATAATTCTTCTTGAATCTCTTCTTGATATTGCCGTAATTTACCACTAAATAGTTGTACACTAATCAACATCACAGGATACACTGCGATCGTCAAAAGAGTTAGACGTACATGAATATTCAGCATCGCAGGCAAAGTAAAGCCATAAGCAAAAATAATATTTACAAAGCTTAATACTGCAAACCCCACTAAACGACGTATATTATCGACATCACTGGTGGCACGATTGATTAAATCTCCTGATGTATTAGCCGAGAAATATCCAGGTTCGATAGTTAGTAGGTGCTGAAAAATACTTTGTTTAAGACTAAATTCTACTTGTCTGCCTACACCAAAAATTAATACCCGCGAGATCATCCTAAATGCCCACATCACCGCCGACAGTAATAACAGCCATAATGCAGTGTAGGATAATTGTTTAAAACTGAATTTTCCTTGTAGCTGATCAATGCTATCTCTAATTAATAGGGGAATGTATACCCCCAAGCCATTGACAATTATTAAGGCGATAACCCCTAATAAAATAATTCGCCAGTAAGGACGAAGATAGTTACCTAGTTTCTGTAGCCTTGAATTTTTCATGCTACGAATCTTAACAATTTTTTTCTTGCTAACCAACAGTCTCAGGAAAGATTAGGGAGTTATTTTTTAATGGGAAAAGTTACTTTTTTAGTTTGTTAGCTTTTAGCTTTTAGCTTCTCCTGACTTCTAATTCAAGCCCTACTATTCCCTATCCCCTACCTACTACCTACTACCTACTATCTGACTCCTAACTCCTGACACAACTAATAAACTTAAAAAAAAAGAAGTCCTATTATTTTAGAACTTCAAAATTAAATTAAATATAATTACTATTTAAGCGATCGCAGGACAAGTTACATTAGTGCCACCAAGTCCACAATAACCATTAGGATTTTTAGCCAAATATTGTTGATGATATTCTTCAGCGTAATAAAACTCTGGGGCATCAAGAATTTCAGTGGTAATATTATCGTAACCTGCTTGACTTAACTCTTGTTGATATAGCTTTTGAGAAGCCTGGGCCAATTGCTTTTGTTCGTCGGTAAAAGTATAAATACCAGAACGATATTGTGTACCGCGATCGTTACCTTGGCGCATTCCTTGAGTAGGGTTATGGCTTTCCCAAAATACTTTTAATAAATCTTGGTAACTAATGATAGCAGGATCATATACAACCAACACCACCTCATTATGTCCTGTCATTCCAGTGCATACTTCTTGATAAGTAGGGTTAGGTGTATGACCAGCAGCATAACCTACAGCAGTACTATAAACTCCTTTTTGTTGCCAAAATTTGCGTTCTGCACCCCAGAAACAACCTAAACCAAAGATTGCTTGTTCCATAGTTGCAGGAAAAGGGGCTTTTATAGGATTACCATTAACATAGTGTTTTGCAGGTACAGCCATTGCTTGGCTACGTCCTGGTAGTGCTTCTTCACGGCTGGGAATGGATGCTTTTTTACCTAGACCAAATAGTGCCATAATATTATGATTGTTGAACTTTTATTAATTTTTTTAAC